>CAZGOG010000020.1:0-33463 GCA_964527555.1 uncultured Planctomycetia bacterium
GATAGTATATCGTATTATCCCCTGGGGGTAGCACTATTCATAGTATCTCCCTTTTAAATTGATTTCTTCCCCCCATCGCCCAAATAATTGCTCATCTCTTTTTTAATTGTAGATATTATATACGATATTAATGAAAATCAAAACTATTTTAACAGCATTAGTCCTGTTTCCCAGTAATTTTTATACAACACAGCGACCCGGAAACAAAAAGGCCAGACCCGAATAAACAGGCCTGGCCTTAAATGCATTTTTTGTAGGCAGTGTTCTTTTACTTCTTCTGCCCAGTGACAGTCTGTCCCGTGTTTACTGTGGCATCATACACGGTCTTGCCGCCCTTCTCAAGCGGATCGGTTACTACATTCTGGGCTTTACCCTGACCGGTTATAGCTCTCCAGAAAGCCACCAGCGGACTTACTGCTGTCTCCGTGGTCTCCTTGGTAGCCTCTCCGACTGTATTCACAGAACCGGTGACGACATTACCGGTATACTGTGCAGTCTCTTTTACGGGATCTTTGGTCGCAGCTAGCACCATCGGCGAAGCAGCCACGAAAACAAAAACCATCACTACCAGAACAGTTAAACATCTCTTCATCTTTCCTCCTTAGATTATGTTTTAAATCTTTTATAGACAAAACACTTATTTGTGTAATTATACTATAAATTTCTGTTTATGCAAATATTTATAGCGCTTAGCTTGCTCGCTGTATCGGGCTTTGTCATATCTCTCTGATTGTCGGACAGCAGCGTCTGTCTCACTTTTAATCGCTGAAAAGCTTATTCAACTTGCGCATCTTCCTCTTCTTCCAGCTGCCTTTATGATAGGCGTAACTTGCTAGGAGCGGCAGCGCAGAAGTCGCCTCGGCATATACCATCTGTTCATAGGAGGAGTCGACTTTACCCCATGAATTCGCCTCTTTAAGAGTGGAGCTTGAACACGCACCGTCACGGACATCGGCAACGGTTATCTGTACAGCATACTTGTGCATATCGACATTCTTACCCAGGACCTCCGCGCATACTACAGTATCCTGGACAAAATTCTTAGGCACTCCCCCGCCGATTATAAGCAGACCCGAGGTCTTAGATGCTATTTTTATCTCCGTAAGCTCGCGAAAATCTTTCACCGAATCGATGGATAAATGATTGTCTTTATTGTTCCACTGGTGGAGGACAAGTCCGAATCCGGCGCTTGAATCCGAAAAGGCGGGGCAGAAAATAGGCACATCCTTCTCATAAGCCGTCTGGACGAGTGAATCCTTCTTTTTCGCTTTTTTAGTCAGGTACCTGCCCATCTCCAGTATAAATTCACGCGAGGAATACGGCCGCCTATGGAGCGAATCGGCTATGGAGGAAATCGTCCTGTCGCAGGCCTGTAGCTCTTCCTCGTCTATATACGTGTCATATATCCTGTCGATAAAAAGGCTCCGCAGCATCGTATCGTCAACGTACTGCGTACCCTTATAGTGCTTAAACCCCAAGGCCTCAAAAAAATCCATGTCCACTATACTGGCGCCCGTAGCGACAATGGCATCGATCATATTGCACCTCACCATATCCACATATACCTGCATGCATCCGGCGGCACTGGTGCTTCCCGCCAGAGAAAGAATAACCGTACAATTCCTGTCGCGCATCATCATATCGAATATTTTCGAAGCGCGCGCAAGATCCCGTGCCGTAAACGACATATCGCTCATAGATTCGATTATTTTGGTGCTGTCAAAACTCTTTATGTCGATATGTTTGACGGCATTTTTGAGTAACGATTTTTTCTTTGAACTTTTTTTCATCTCGGCCTCTTATTGTTAGTGAAGCTCCATGGGCTAACGCCCATGGTATCCACAGTTTCAGTCTTTCCGTCAAGCGGAACCCTGCACCGAAGGCGATTCATCCACGCCCTTACGGGCGTGGCCTTCTGGTGCATGGATAAAAACATAACTGAGGAGCTTGTATACCAGTTTAGCCGCGGTAAAGTCCGGCGCTTTATCCGAAACGTTCGGGCAAAGTTCAACAATATCGAATCCGGCAACCCTTCTTTCTTCGCTTACCCTGCGCAAAAACCGTACGACCTCGTACCACCCGAGCCCGCCGGGTTCGGGAGTGCCCGTTGAAGGCATCACCGACGGATCAAAAACGTCCAGATCTATGCTTATATATACGTCCCGGGAAAGCCTCTCTACCGCCCTCGCCTGCCAGTCGTTCTTTCCTGCAATATCCGCGGCGAAAAATATGTCTTCACGGAGCGCTTTATCTTTTTCTTCGGCTGACATGCTGCGTATGCCTACCTGTACAGCCGGGCATATTTCCCTGGCGCGCGCCATCACACACGCATGATTATAGCGGCTGCCCTCATATTCGTCCCTCATGTCAAGATGCGCATCAAGCTGTAGGACCGATAAATTCTTAAACGCATTCGCATGGGCTTTCAGTGCACCTATAGTGACCGAGTGCTCGCCTCCCAGGACAACCACAAACTTACCGGCTTCTATAAGCTCACGCACCTTCTCATCCACCTCACGGACCATCTCTTCCGGGTGCCTCCGGCACTCTAACGGTGGAGAGGTATGGATCCCCCGTTTATATACCTCACTATGCGTTTCGATATCGTAAAGCTCCATCGCAGCCGAAGCTTCTATGATAGCGCATGGCGCCTTGTCGGCGCCTTTCATCCATGTACTGGTTTCGTCGTATGGCACGGGCAGGATAGCTATTTTCGATTTATCCAAGTCAGTAAAGGACTTCTCAAGATCTCCGAAGGTTCTGCATCTTTTCATGGATATGTTTCTTCCCGGAGTTTAGCTGACCGCTAAAGGTATGGCAGATTGGTATCTGATAAAATTTTTGCCCCTATTAACCACATACTTGTCATAATCCTTAGATTCAAAAGCTTTTATCAGATATTGGGCCGCGAAATCGACGTCAAAATCTTTACACGAAAAAACGTCTACAAAACAATAATCTTTTTCCTGGAAGGTGTGTACTGAAATATGGCTTTCGGCGATTATGACAGTGCCCGTTATGCCCTTGTCTTCGGGCACAAGTCCCGAATAAGGAAAGACGTACGGCTGTGTGATTTTTGTCATGCCTATCTTTTCAGGCAGATCACTAAGAACGTTGAACACAAGGTCGTAGTCGCTCAGTTTTTCGTTTTTGCACTTTCTTAAATCCATCATTAAATGTGGACCAAACGTTCCTTCTTTTAATCTGGTCATTTTAACCTCCATTACCGGTTAACAAAAAAAATTTTTCAATAAAACAGTTTTTTTCTTTAAAAAAACGCCAAGCTCAGTAAATTTAATCCACTATTTAAAAAAGAGTATATTTTCTATACGAGCATTTGTCAATAAAAAATATCAATTTATTTTACATCAGGGAAACCTGCCCCTTAAGAGGCCCTCCTGTCCCCCGGGCAAGCTTGCTTCATCAGTCTTTTATTTTTATCTTTTTGACAGCGCACATGCTTTCTTCCTCAAGCCACCAGGCGCACTGCGCTTCCAAACACTGTTTATTTCTTACGGGACATATCTTGACCCCCCACTCGTTCGCAGCGTTTTCTCTGTCCATAATCTCTCCCGGTTAATCGCAATGACCTTTTTGCCTTACGCAGCATAAAAAAGTAATACACCGATACCCGCGGGGGCAAGACTCAGCAGGCGTAAAACGTTATCAGGTTTTTCCTGCCACCACCTGACCATTTCTTTGCATCTTGCCAGGCCAAGGGCAGGGATAAGAACCCCGCCCACGAGGGGCAGTATACCTATCACCGTTACAAGCAAGGGGATCCTGCACTGGGAAGCAGCTATTAAAAGCACAAGTCCGAGCAGGATCCTGACAAGCGCCACCAGATAAAATCTTTTGCCCTCGGATAAAAAAATAAAAGTCTTCTTCATCGCCTGCGGGCTTATCAAATAAACGATGCCCATAGCGATCATAAGTAAACCTATTATTTTGACCAAAATAGCCATGCTTCCCTCCTTTAGTTGCGGGGAATTCTTACTTTCTTTCCTAACAAAAGGATACCCTCAAAAGACCGAATATGCAAACCGTTATTAAAACCATCTCTTTTTATGAAGCCTGCGGGCAATTCTCAGCTTTCTGTTGTAGCTGTCCGTCTGTTTGATCACAACCGCGCTTAACCCAAGAACCGCAACAAGATTAGGTAAAGCCATAAAGGCATTCGCTATATCAGCGATATTCCATATAAGTTCCAGTCTCACAACCGCCCCCAAGGGTATCAGAAGACAATAGACCCATTTATACGGGACTATTGTCTTTGCTCCGAACAAATAATAGATGCACCTGTCTCCGTAGTAGGACCATGCTATCGTGGTGGATAAAGCAAAAAATATAAGTCCGAACCCGACGAGAAAGTCGCCGCCAAAAGGCATGGAGATCTTAAACGCCCTGGCTGTCAGGGAAGCGCCGTTTAAGCCGCTCGACCACGCGCCCGAAACCACAATGACAAGGGCTGTCAGAGTGCATATGACGACAGTGTCTATGAACGGCCCCATCATGGCGACCAGCCCCTCCCGCACCGGCTCATCTTCTTTGGCCGCCGCATGAGCTATAGGCGCGCTACCCAGTCCCGCCTCATTGGAAAATATCCCGCGGGCAACACCCATCCTCATGGTATAAAGAACGACTGACCCGGCGAACCCTCCCGTTGCCGCAGTAGGTGTAAACGCATGCCTTATAATCAGCGATACCCCCGGCAGGATTTTATCGGCGTTAGATAAAATCACATACAAAGCCCCCAGGATATAAACAATGCACATAAGCGGCGCAAGGACCTGTGTGACTTTGGCTATCCTCTTTATACCGCCTACGATGACAAGCCATACTAAAACGGCGATAATTGTTCCGGTAAGTATCGGGGGGATTTTAAGCGAGGAATAGAATATGTCAGCCACTGAATTCGATTGCACCATGTTGCCGATTATGGTAGCGGTAAACGCCGTACAGATCGCAAAGAAGACAGCCAGCCACTTTATTCCCAGGCCGCGTTCAAGATAGTACATGGGCCCTCCTGCAACCGTACCGTCCTCTGCAAAGACCCTGTACTTCAGCGAAAGCACACAGGAAGCGTATTTTAAGGCCATGCCAAAAAACCCCGTAAGCCACATCCAGAATACCGCGCCGGGACCCCCGAGGGCGATCGCCGTCGCCACACCGGCGATATTGCCCGTGCCTACCGTTGCTGCAAGAGCCGTGGAAAGCGCCTGAAAATGTCTTATCTCGCCCTTGTGCTTGGGGTTTTCAAAAAAACCAAGAGTTATACGCACACCGTGGAAAAACTCTCTTATCTGTATGAACCTCAGCCTTATGGTGAAATATATCCCCGCACCCAACAGTAGCGTGATAAGCGGCGGCCCCCAGACAATAAAACTTATCCTCTCTATCACCGAATTTATGTTCTCATACATCTCGTTCGTCCTGGTTTCTTGAAACACGCGTGGGGCAATCTTTTCGGACCTGAGAAGACATTAGGAGTCTTGCGACAGAAGGGTCTTTCTACTTCAATGATTCCAGTTTCTCTATTATCGTTTTATTCTCCTCTTCGCTTTTTCTTATCAGAAAGTCTCTGACAAAATCTGATCCTTTTATCGCGTCATCGGGGGACATATCGCGGATCTGCACGCCGGTCACATAATATTTTCTTTTACTTTCCGGAACAAAAGAACATTCGGATTGCCATATTACCAGACCTGAGGCAGTTAGAGGTTTTCCCCGGTCGTCTACATATATCTTTAATTCAAGTTCCGTGTTTCTGAATAATTTATCCGCAGTGACAATACACAGTCCGGTTTGGCTCAGGTTTTTCGAGAACGCAACGCCGCTTAACCTCGGCCCCTTTGTCGTTTTGTACCTAACCCGTACGACAATATCAGCCCTGAAAAACTTCCTGTATTCAAAAGTAGTCATCACTCCTCCTGTAGCTATCGCTCCTTTTGCAAGGCTTATCCCGCGGTGCGGCTATAGTAAGCTAAATCTTATCTCACTTTCCCCACGGTTGCAATATATATCACAAACTCTCTCTTGCCATCAAGGCCGAGTATGCTGTTCATATCATCGTCCAGAAAGGCTCCGATCGCGCAAACCCCGCTATCTACGGCCTGAGAAGCCAGATACAGGTTCTCGCAGACATGCCCCGCATCCAGGTGAAGATACCTGTATCCTCTCTGTCCATAACGCCAGTTCATCCTCCGGACAACTGCCACCCATATGAACACTACTGCGGCACCGGTGACATTATCCTGATCAAGACAGGCACTTCTAACCTTCCGGGAAACCTCAGAATCTACCCCCATTCTGATCAGTTTATTCTCGATCGCCAGGAACCTGTAGAGTCCCCGCTCAAGACCCGTAACGTTATTGATCAAAAGGTATGTCTCAAAAGCATGCCGTGCACCTGCCGAGGGAACGGTCCGCAGCACATAAGAATCAGGAACAAACTCTTTTACCCCTTGCGTGCACCACAGGAGAAAAGACAACTCCTCCAAAGTCATGGAACGAGGCAAATAACTGCGCGCGCTTCTCCTCATTTCGATGGCGTCTCTAAGATTGAGGGCTTTTACTTTTATTCCCTCTGGCGGCGATAGATCAATAAGGGGACTCGATGCGTCATATCCCTCTTGTAAGGGCGGCGGGGTACCGCCCTTCATCTGGCCCGACGGTTTCATGTTCTGGAACTTCGTCATCTCCATGAATAATCTGCCGATTTCCCTGTCCATAAAAATCCGCTTCTCTTATCTTTTCCTTTTTTCCCGTGCATTAAAACAGCTGGCTCCGGAAATATATCTTCCTCAAGAACTGCCCGGCTCTCGGTGTTAATCTTGAATCCAGTATCCTGGACCTTTCTATGCAATCGTCTATTTCCCGTTCGCCAAGTTTAAAATAATCGAGTATTTGCTCCATATTTTCGGGCGTTTTGCTTTCTTCTATGGCAGCCAGTTTTACTGCCTCTTCCCTGTCAAGCTCGCCGTTTCTGATCATCTGGCAGCAGTTCAAAGTGTCGCCGCTAAAACCGTATTTTTTGCGCGATAAATACGCCGCAAAATCATGCATATAACAGTCGTAATGCTCTCCGCCCAAAGTTATATCAAATTCTTTCTCCAAAAAGGATTCATTCCCCCGTTTATCCCACGAAACGTAATCCGGCAGGTAGACCACTCTGCTCTTAAGGAGGTACTTAAAGAGCGAAATGAGGGCTCTCTTCTTAAGCCACGGATATTCAGAAAAAGTATCCTTGCCGGCATTCATAACGTGCATCAGCCTGAAAGGTTCGATCCCGTATGGCAGGAACACATCAAACCTTTTCGACATTCCCGTAACCAGAAGAGGTGTACCGTTTTCCAGGGCGATCCTCACAGAGTGGAAAGCGATAAGATAAAAACATAGATGACAGAATATGCCCGTCGTCATTAAAAATTGCCGGTATAAGGGCTTGAGGTCCCCCGCATTGTAATAAACGTGTTTAACGCCCAAGCGGCCCACGACTTTTTTCAGGTTTTCTTTCGCCCGCGGATTGATAAAACCGTTATCCACAGTAATAACCAGTGGATTCATCTTATACCTTGTTTTAATCAGATACAGGACATAGAGGCTGTCTATCCCGCCGCAGGTATTAACGGTACAGTCGTATTCGCCGCCCGCTTCTTTAGCAGCATATAGGATACTCTCAAGTTTATTTGTAGCCTGTTTTAAAAAGTCCGGGTCCTTAGCATGCTTCCCCCAGGTCCTGTCGAAGTTCAGACACTCGCTGCAGATGCCGTCTTCGTTGAACTTTATAGCCGGATAACGGTCATCCAATATACACCTTTTGCATTGCATAAGATCCACTTCCTCCTTTAAAAATTATCATGTTTAAAGCCCCCTGCCGCACACTTGATTATTAATATACCACAAACTGCCGCGATCAGTTAACTCTTACCAAAAAGATTGCCGGGATTTAGAATGTTTTCGGGGTCGAAAAGTTTTTTCACCTCAAGCATCTGGCGGACATCTTCTTCACCATACATCCGGCGCAGAAACGCTGTCTTGATCTTCCCGATCCCATGCTCCGCGGAGACAGTACCTCCCATCTTAAGGACTTTGTCCGCCCATTTTAGATAAAGTTCTTTGCCGCGGTGATACTTTTCGAGACTTGCGGGAATGATATTCACGTGAAGGTGATTGTTCCCGATATGCCCGAAGATCACATACTCCAGATTTGCTTCACCAAGGCTCCGGTGATAAAGCGCCATGACTTCTCTCAGCTTACCGTCGGGCACCGCCATGTCGGTGCCGAGTTTAGTGATCCCCGGTTCGCACCTGCGGCGCTCATCAATAAGCATGTTTACCGCTTCACTAACAGCGTGCCGGAAATCTTTTAACCTCGTTCTTTCCTTTTCGCTGCACGCAAGCCAGATTGCATCACTATTTCCACCTAACATGCTCACGATCTCCGACGCTCCAATAGCGGCGTTTTCTACGGCTTCTTCACTTTTCCCGTGAAACTCCAGATATATCGCACTGTCGCATTCCGGCATATCGGGGATTCCGCTGAAGGCCGGAACGGTTCTTTTATAGTCCCTGAAAAGCTTCAGACTGCGCGAGTCGAAAAACTCAATCGCAACGGGTCTATTTTCACTCTCCCGGACTTTTTTCACGAAGGAAAGGGACGCCTCTTCCGACGGGAAAAAGGTTACCAGGGACCATCTCGCCGGCGGCTCTGGGACAAGCCGTATCTCGACCTCTGAAATAACCGCAAGCGTGCCTTCCGATCCCACAAAAAGATCCACGAGGTCCATATCATCCTCGGCAAAGTAACCGGAAGCGTTCTTTACCATAGGCATTTCATATAACGGCACTTTCCCCTCTATTAGGCGCCCCCCGGAAGTCTGGAGAGAAAAATAGCGTCCTTTCGCTCTCTGGCAGACGCGTTTAAGAGGCAGCACGTCCCCATCGGCAAGCACCATGCGAAGGCTTTCCACGTACTTACGTGTTGACCCGTAGTAAAACGACTCCGCTCCTGAAGCATTACAGGCGGTCATGCCACCTATGGTAGCGGAACTTTCTGTGACGTCAGGCGGAAAAAAGTATTCGCCTTTTTCCCGGAGTTTTTTAAGCGCCTCTTCGCGCATGAGCAGGATCTTCTCTTCCCGCACCTCACCCCAATCAAATTCCTTTTTCTTGAGAGCCTCCTGGATCCGGGAAAGCAGTACTCCCGGCTGAACAGTAAGGAAAAACTCTTCCGATGAAGCATCCCAGCGCAAATTTACTGCCTTGTTCATACGGCTTAAGTTAAGTATATGCCCGCCTTCCGGGACAGCTCCTCCGGTTATGCCGGTACGCGCGCCCTGCACTGTGATCGTCCTTCCCATCCTGTGCGCCGCTTCGCAATGTTCTTTGATTTCCTCCTCGGTCTTCGGAAAAGAAATGGAATCGGCCCTGCCCATAAGGCGGGACTCATCATGTAGATAATCCGGGTAGTTCCTCTCAACATTAGCAATGAAGATATTATCGTTTTTCATAATATTATTTCCGCGCCAGGATCTGCAAGGTAAAAATGCATCTTGAATTTATTATAAACTGTAAATCGTGATTTTCCAATGTTTTAAAATGGCTTTTTGTGCTGCTAAGTTTTACTAGGGGAGATTTATAAACGGTATGTCTTAACATTTAAAACTGCGGAAAAATGCTCTGAACGCTTTCTTCTTGAACTAACACTTTGAATATTAGCGGACCCTTCCTGCTTTAGTTGATCGCCGTCTATCTACCACACTCCTTCCACTATGCGTCCATCCGGTCCGACGGCTTGGCCGATAGCTATGCAGCCTACCCCTACCTCTGTCTCTGCCGTGAGAAGGCTCATGGCGTCTCCGATAATGTGGTTCGGGCCGATCAACTATATCTGGTCTGCGTATTCGAACTGCACCGGTAGGTCTTTCCGTAAGACCATACTTCCGCATGCGTCCTGCCCGTCTCTGCCAATAACTGGGATAATGGCGATACTGCCGATCAATGCGGCTATAGCCACGGTCGTAATGCTTACGGTACCGACTTTGTCTCTGGGCTTTACTAAACCTGCTTATTCGATTAGTACCCCCTCTTATTTTATAATCCGGAACTCCATAAACTCCGCGCAGACTGGGATATACTTGTTCATGAGAGCGATGATGCTTGACTGCTGGCTGCGCGCCCATCAAAGCTGTCTGCGCAATAGAAGTTAAGCAGATCGCACTTCCGAACACAAGTGCAATAGCTATAAGTATAACTACACATTTTCTCATAGCACACCTATGATTTGTAATGCATTCCATTTTTTACTTAAACCCCTCTACTTTAAGTTTGCCACAAAAACTAGGTTTTGTCAATTTTACACATAAAATATTTCACATTTTACGATGTCAAGTATACATAGCAGGAAATATACCGTAACTCCTTTATTTATATAGATTAAATAGTAGTTTTGAAGATTTTAGTACTGATTTGATTCGGCTGGAATATCAACTGGATAAATATAGTAATCTAACTATCGTATTTATTTTAGCTTTTTGTAAGTTTAATTCCAATACTTAGCTTTAACTAAAGCATGATTCTAGTGAAAAACTTATCTATCTCATTCATTCTATGATAACGCTGGAACCGTTTTTTACTTTCCGCAGCATCTCGGTATCAATGGCCGCTTTGCCTACAATAACAACTTCACTGGCGGGAACCGGTTTTTCCCCGGAACTTATAGGCGTTTTCCCGAAAAATATACAGAGACAGTTCCCCTCTGGCCAATATGCAACGTCTCCGATGTCTACTTGCATCGTCGCCCCCTCATCCGGGAGAGAAGTGCCGATGTTAAAATAAATCTCCTCGCCCCATGTCCTTGCTTCGGATCTTATAGGAAGGGATTTTAAAATCTTTTTACCCGCGGGGTTATCGAAAAATTCTACATCCAGGTCGACCTTTGAATCATTCGTTTTGATCTTGATCTTTCTCATCTCTTCCCTCCTTGAGCGCTATTAATGCGTTCCTTGCGGCGATGCATATCGCCTCATAACTGTCTCTGGCGCCCAGCCGGTAACCTTCCTCTTCCACTTTTTTCTGGTCCAAGGCTTTGCCGAACTTCACCCTTATCGGATGCGGGCTTGGAAATCTCGATGTCCGCGGCCAGGAGTCGTACGCCCCTTCCAGAACAGCCGGCACGATCCTCGCGTTCGCCTCTTTCACCAAAATACCAAACCCTTTTTTGAACGGGCCTATTTTACCGTCAAGGCTGCGCAGCCCCTCGGGAAACAAACACAGCTTTTTACCCTTTTTGAGCACATAATAGGAACTCCTAAGCGCTTCCAACAGGTGCGCAGAAAAATCAAGCGGGATTATCCTGCCTATTTTTATAAGGTTGCGGATGACCGGAACATCGAAATAAGGCCTGAACCCGACGAAGAATAAATCAAGGTCCGGGAAACCCGGCATAGACGTGCCGATCAAAAGACCGTCAAAATAACTCGTATGGTTCACATAAAGCACATACGCGCCCTGCTTGGGCAGGTTCTCGCCCCCTTCTACTTTCAGACGGCTGAACATCTTAAAAAACACGAAATTTATACACAGAAAAATAAACCCTCCAAGCCATGAAATAAACCCGGGCTCCAGATCAATCTTATCGAGGTTTTCTTTCTTGGGAGGGACTTCCAGGGTCTCTTTCCACCGGGGCGAGGCAAAGCCTGAGCCTCCGCCAGAAGTCAAAGAAGCTTCACCCATGGCTTCGGCAAACGGCTCTATTCCCCTGATCAGGTCCCTTACGGTAAAGGCTTTCCCGATAATCTCGTCCTTTATCTCTACACCGAACAAAGCCTCAAGGCCTGAGGCCAGTTCAATCCTCCCAAGCGAATCTATCCCCAGATCAAGCTCCAGGAGATCCGATGGCGTAATGCTTCTATCAGCCTGCGTCTGCCCCTTAAGGTAATCTATTATCCTTCTGCTCACCTCTTTATCCATAAGATGCGCGTCTTCCTCGGACAGTTCTTTCGGCGGGGCCGCACGCCCCTCTTCAGGCGCTTTAGCCGCGTAAATCTCTTTAACCTCAAAACGTTTGATTTTACCCAGAACGGTCCGCGGCAGGTCCTCAACCGTTACGGTAAACCCCATAAGACGCATATGGCTGGGAAGAATCCTTGAGACATTGTCAAACCTCTCCTTGATAACCGCTTTTAAGTTGACTTCCCCGTATTTTCTGAAAAATTCAAGATCGGGCACAACGATCGCCCAGAGCGCTTGAGATTCTTTTATGCCGCGTTTTGATCTGATTTCAAATACGCACATCTCCTTGACGGGGGCATCCTTTGCATACGCTTCTTCCACTTCTTCGGGATATATATTGACTCCCGAGCTCAGGACGATCACTTCCTTGACCCTGCCAGTCAGAAATAGATATCCGTCTTCGTCAATATAACCCAGGTCCCCCGTATGAAACCACCCGTCTTTAATAACGTCCTGGGTTAAATCCTCTCTTTTATAATATCCTTTCATTATATTCGGACCGCGCGCAATGACTTCGCCTATGCCTTCTTTATTCTTATTAATGACCTCTAGTTCCACTTGAGGTAAAGCAATGCCCACCGAACCTATCTTGGGTCTGGCTAAGGGGTTAATCGTTAGAACCGGTGAGGTCTCCGTGAGACCGTAGCCTTCCAGTATCGTAAACCCGAATTTAAAGAGATCCCTCTCGACTTCTTCGTCAAGTTTTGCCCCGCCGCTTATAAAAAACCGCATGGAAACGCCGAATTTCCTGTGAACGGCAAAGAGAAAGTGACGGGCGAGATTAATACCGGTTCTTTCCCTGGCCGTGTACAGAAACGCAATAGTAGAGTTGACCAGAAGATTAAACGGAAAAGGTATCTTCTTCATCCCTTCCACGATCCTCTTGTGGAAAGAATAGTAGATCTCAGGGACGGCGATAAATACGCTCGCTTTTGCCTCTTGGACGGCTTTAAGGATCATCTCCGGACGCATGCCTTCCAGATAAATAATGGTGCCTCCGTAGAGAAGCGGCAGCAGCATCGTCGCAGTAAGCGGGAAAGCATGATGAAGGGGAAGGATGGAAACGACGCTGTCTTTTTGCGTAATAAGCTGCAGGCTGTACTGAGAAGTACAGTTGGAGGCAAGATTACCGTGTGTAAGCATCACCCCCTTTGCCTCAGCGGTGGTACCGGAGGTATATAATATGCATGCCAGGTCACTGTCTTCAAGATCTGCCCCTTCAATCAGGGCGGATTCTCCGCCGGACTCTTCCCTGAACTCATCAGAATCCATGGAAATGATCTTCCTAAGTTCCGGACATCTTTCACGCGCCTCTTCAACCAGGGAAATAGCGCGGTCATCTGTAAAGATAATTTTACATCCCGCGTCCTTTAAGATGTTTTCCGCCTCTTTCGGTGTGGCGAGCGCGCTTACCGGAACGCTTACCGCAGCCAATGAAACAGTAGCCAAAAACACAACGGGCCACTCGGGCCGGTTCTCTGCCAGGATCGCGACCCTGTCTCCTCTTTTTATGCCTTGGCGGTGCAAAAAGGCGGTAAGACTTTCTACCCTCTCTAGAAGAGTGTCATAGGAGATAAAAACCCACTCGTCGCCCTTCATATGCTTAATAGCAGTTTTTTGAGGATACTTTAGCGCAGTTTCCTTAAATTTATCCGCTAAATTCCGCATTATTCTCTTTCTTCAGGTACCTTTCTTACTATGAACCATCCCGATAAAATAAATAAACTCTGAATAAGGATCCCTAGTCTGTACTTGGAAACCCCTAAAAAGCCGAAAAGAAATATCGTCCCTCCCCAGATAAGCGGGCCGATGATCGCGGAGGATTTGCCTACCGTACCGAGAAGACCGAAGACTTCGCCCAGTTTATCTTCAGGAGTAAGTTTTACCACCAATGCGCGGCTTGCCGTCCACACTGAACCCAGGGCTATCCCGATAAGAGGCGCCACAATCCAGAACATTATCCTGGAAAAGGCAAACGCTCCCGCAAAAAGCGAAATAGTCCATATCATCAAAGAGAGCACCAGGGACTTCTTGGCGCCGACTCTATCGACAACTGTTCCGAAAACAAAAGCCCCGGCCAAAGCCATAAGTGTCGAGACCAGATACAGCGATATAAGCTCGCTGTCAGAGAAGCGGCCCACTTTCTTAAGATACACTGACATAAAAACAATCACCGTGTTCACCGCATTGAGGAATATGAACGCCGCCACAAGAAAACGCAATAGACCCGGATATTTTTCCGAATGCATAAACGTCTCTTTTATCCGGAGAAAAATACTTCCTAGCTGTATTTTAAGCCGCCCGCCGGATGAGAAAACGCCTTCTTCTTTTACCAGGAAAAAGCATGGCAGGGAAAACAGAAAAAAAAGCACCGCTGTGGGGATAAACGCCGCCTGATGCCCATACTTCATAACAAAGGGCCTGGTAACAATCAGCCCTACGATCGCCCCAAGGTACCCCAGACCCGCGCCCAGTCCTGAGACCCTTCCCACTTCTTCTCCCCCGGCGACTTTCGCGAGAAGCGCATTATAAAAGACCGTAGCCGTCTGGTAGCAGAAATTAGCCAGGACAAAGACCGCCAGAGCCATAAAAAGAGTCTTTGCAATACCTAAAACGGCGGTAAAGGCGCATGCAAGAAGAGTAAAAAACACGAGGAAAGGTATCCTCTTTTTGAAGATATCGGAGACGGCCCCGAGAAGGGGTTCGGCAACTGCCGCCAGAAAAAGTGAACCGGAAAGGACTATACTGTACACAACGTCTTCACATCTATTATCCACCGTCACCCATAAGACGAAGTAAAGAGATATTACGTTCATCGAAAAGATGGTATTAGCAAAATCGTACAAAGCCCATCCAAAAACCGCTAGTTTTTTCCCCATCGTTTTCAGAACCCGTTATTTTCCAAGTCTTACTTCGCCTTGGCAGCGGACATGAGAAAAATAGTCCTTATTTTTTCAGTAACTTGAGCAACTTCATGTCGCCCTTTTTCGCCAGATGTTCCTCGATCTGAAAAAGGTTTATCTCTTTCCATGCGACGCCGTTATGTTCGCATGTCTTTTGCAGGTGCGGCGGGATCTTGTTCGCCACTAGCATGACTGACACGTTGGGGGCTTCTGCGGACAGTATCGCCTCTTTATACGCAAGGACCTCGCCCAGGTGTTCCTTCTCGATCACAGCGGTCTTAACTTGCACGACCAGTCTCTTTCTGTACTTGTCTTCGAAGAGTATGTCAACCGGCAGGTCATAAAGATTGGTGTCCCTTGCTTTAAAAGTCAGCGCAGGATCTATCAGTTCCGGGTATTTTGACAGTATATCCTTGAAATCCTTAATCGATAACATGCTTAGCCTCCTCATCGCATCTTTTTATGGATACCGGGCGTTTTATATCCTGTCCAAAAGCTGGTTCTTCTTAGTTCTAAACTCTTCCTCGGAAATTATCCCCTTCTCTTTCAGCTCGGAAAGTTTCTCGATCTCTCGGTATATGTCGACCGCGGAAGAGCCCTCTGCCTTAACTTTTTTAGCCTCTGGCGCCTCCGGGGCTTTCTTCTCATCCCGGGTAGGCGCTTCCTTGCCGGGCGCTGAGACTTTCTTGCCCTTGTTCTTGATAAGGACCGAAACGGGAAGCGTGATCACAAAAAAGAGCACTCCCATAATCCACCACAAGAGAAAACTGCGCCCTTTAAGCGCTGCTATCGTAGCGGGAACAAACGCAAGAAGAAGAAGGCTTACAACCGATATCAGGACCGTCTCCTGGCTAGCGCCTGCGAATATCTCGGCGTAAAAAGGCTTTTGGCTGACCGTCTCTTCTCCGGCAGGTGTTTTGGACGGCTTCACATCCCGGACGATCGGAACGGGCGCCGGCTTTGGTGAGGGGAGAACGCCGAATTCTCTTTTTACTTCCTCCCTGACTTCGGCCTTGATCTCCTCTAACGTCTTCGGAAAGGCCCTCCCCGCAAGAAAAACACATAAAACCATACCTGCACTTATAATTACGGCCAGCTGCCTCATTTTGCCTCCTCTTGCTTATTTAATGTTTCGTGCTCCCGGTAAAACCGCTTCTTGCACTTTCGGAAGTTTTCCAAAAATATCCCGGTAGATCTCATTGTATCTATCTTTGCCCCCGATAAACTCAAAGGTAAGCGGCATTACTCTTCTCGCTTCTTTGCTCATCCGACGGGATATGTTCTGGATGTCCCACTGGGCATGGGCGTCTTCCCTTAAGCGCGATATATGATACATCTCTCGCGCGTTAAGCCGTACAAGCACCCTTTTTCTGTGAGCATTCGTAAGGATATATGGTGCCGCCAGGGGGTTCTCTCCTTTTATCTCGTCATATGCTTCGTTCGTCTTATCGACAATCTCCTGGAAATACGCGGCCATGCCGATCTCCTTAATAGATTCAGGAATCGTGACACCCAAGGCGGGATCATAGTCCTGGGAAGTGATCGTCGTCATCCGGTGCCTTTTAAGCTGCCCAAAACAGGCAGCGGATAAAATTATATTGAACGTCAAATTGACATACTCGAATTCTCTTACCATAGAATCGTAAAACTGCATGTTGCGCCAGCTTGCTTTAAAGACCTCGCTTCTTTGTCCTTCGCGCATATTATTTACAATGGCTTTACACTCGTTATACGGCAGGTTTGATGAAGCGTGGATAAGAGATGCGGCTATAAGAATATCGCCTTCATCGGTAAACTCAACCAGTTCCGCTTCTTCACCCTTACTGACAAAACTAACAGGGGGACTCTCAGCAACAATACACCCGGCCAATTCCTTTAATTCGGGATATGTCTTAAGGTCCCTCTCGTTTGCCTGATGGAAAATGACGATGGAGGGAGCCACCTCTCTTATCTCGCTATAAAGCATGCGCCCCAGCTCCTGCACTTCAGCCAGAGGATGAGAAGCGAACCTTCTTAAAAGGAGTTCCAGCGTACGGGCATTGATCGTTTCACCTACCTGTGATTCTGTCGCCAGGGCAGTGATATACCTCGCATCCTCCTTCGCCCAGCCTTCTAAGAGACTGTGTTTTTTTGGATTTTCGGCCAAATCAGCATGTTTTCTGAAAAGGTGCTCCTTAAGCTTCTCAAAGAGTTTGAAATATGCCTCGTTCTGCCGGTGGATCATGCTGGTAAATCTTTCCTCAAAAGGCGTGCCTTTGATCTCTCGGGGAACGACGAAATCCTTATCAAGGGTGATATACCTCTGGGATTTTTCTGTATATGCGCAAAGCCTGAATTTCTCGAGCTCCTCCATAGCAAGACGTGAGACTCCCAGGATATCCAGATTAAATACCGCATGCTCCGCAACGGAATGATGCCCCATTTTAAATATGATGGTCGAGTTGGACTTCCTGGACTTCTCCACCTCACTTCTGGCGTCTTTGCGGATCTCGTCTATCGGCCTGGGATCCCGGCTTATCCGGGCATATGCCGCAGAAAGGACTTCCGGGGTCAGGTCAACGCGTCTGCCTGTTTTCTCTTCCATCTCGCGAAGAACTGTCGTGTCAACGTTGTAGCCAGCTAAATGAACTTTCATAGCACTCCCTTTTATCCATTTATATTCAGGTATTTATATTATATTACGATTTATCCGAAAAATGATATTTAATATAATAACATATCTCGGGAAAAATTTTAATGTTTAATTGGAAGTTTATCCGGTACGCTTGCGTCCTTATTGCTTTGGCCGCTAAAAAGGGCACCTTCTGGAAACGCAGCCTCCTGAATACTCGGCCTCCACGGTAACCGGACGGTCTGCAAGCTTCCTCCCGCGCTCTTTTCCGTATCCGAAAGAAAGCACCTGTTCTTTCTTGCTGCCATACCGATAAACCGTTATACCTTTACACCTCAGCTTGTGCGCCGCGAGATATATCTTCTTTATGTCTTCGCGCTTCACGCCGCTGGGAAGGTTTATCGTTTTGGAGACGGAATTATCGGTATACTTCTGAAATGCCGCCTGGATTTTAAGGTGCTGCTGCGGTTTTACGTCAAAAGCGGTGGCAAACACTTTTTTCACGTCTTCCGGGATTCCCTTGACTTTCTGCAGCGACCCCCACCTAGCTATCTCATCTAAGACCTTCCTGGAATAGAATCCCCTCTTCCTGGCGACTTCTTCAAACATGGGATTGATCTCAAAAAGTCTTGTGCCGGAGAGGATATTACGCATGAAACTCACCGCAAAGAGCGGTTCGATCCCGGAGGAGCAGCCCGTAATGATGCTTATCGTGCCGGTAGGCGCAATGGTGTTTACCGTGGAGTTGCGCAGCTTAAGATTCTTTTTGGCGTATACTGATTTTTTAAAGTCAGGGAAGACACCTCTTTCTTTTGCCAGCCTTTCGGAAGATTTTATAGACTCCCTGTGCACAAAACGCATCAGCCCTTCAGCAAACTCAACCGCTCTTTTCGAGGTATACGCTATATCAAGCTTTATCAGCATATCGGCAAACCCCATGACGCCCAGACCGATCTTCCTGGTTGCACGCGTTACTTCCGTTATCCTCCTTATTGGAAACTTGTTCACTTCAATCGCGTCATCCAGGAACCGTATGCCCCAGAGGATGCGTTCTTTGAGCTTCTGCCAGTCTACTTTCCTCTCCTTCACCATCTTCGCGAGGTTTATCGACGCCAGATTACAGCTCTCGTAGGGCAAAAGCGGCAGTTCCCCGCAAGGATTGGTCGCTTCTATCTCCCCGCATAATGGAGCGGGGTTTTTTCTGTTTATCTCATCCAAAAATATAAGCCCCGGGTCTCCGCTGCGCCATGAGGCGTCTACAATAAGGTCAAATAAGAACCTTGCCTTTACGCTTCCCGCCCTTTTCCCGGTTCTGGGGTTCACGAGACTGATAGACCCGCCCCTCTTTACCTCCTCCATAAACTTATCGGTTACGCCTACGGAAATATTAAAATTGACCAGTACATCCTTCTTCCTCTTCGCTTCGATGAACTCGACAATATCGGGGTGGTCACACCTCAAGACCCCCATATTCGCTCCGCGCCGCCTGCCGCCCTGCACGATAACTTCCGTCGCCTTGTCGAACACCCCCATAAAAGAAACCGGTCCGGAGGCTTCGCCTTTCGTGGAGAGTACAAGATCTCCTTTGGGCCTGAGATGTGAAAAATCAAAACCCGTGCCGCCACCGGTCTGATGTATTTTCGCCATATGGTGCACGGCACGGAATATCTCATCTATGGAATCTGCTACCGGAAGCACAAAACAGGCTGAGAGCTGCCCGAAGGAGGAACCGGCGTTCATAAGGGTGGGGGAATTCGGCATGAATTCAAGAGACGCCATCATCGAATAGAACTTTTCTTCGACAAGAAGCGCCGCTTTTCTGCCTTTAAAGTTCCTTTCCGCCTTGGAGATGTGGCAGGCGACTCTCCGGAAAAGTTCTTCCGGCGTCTCGATGATGCGCCTGGCATTATCCTTTAAGAGATACCGCCTCCTTAAAACAGCGAGGCTACCCTTGGTAAGTTTCACCTTGTCATCCACTGATAAACCCGCCTTGCAAAATCAGCATAATATTAAAACCAGGATTCTACATTTTTACTTTTACGCTGACTATTTCTTTTTTGTTTTCTTGGCTTTTTTCACTGTTTTTTTCTTCTTCGTCTTATTGTAAGTACGCAGCCCTTACACATACGCACCCCCCTGTGCTATTTACATTACCGTACTAGTATAGCATCCCGATCAAGGGGCAGCAAATCTCATAAAAACTTTTTTATCTACTCCGGGATCTTAACCGCTTCATCGAACGCCGCGGAAAGAGAGACTTTTATCCTTTCCTTTTTCTGCTCTTCTCTGTTCTCGATGACTATTTTTACGGCACCCATTTTATCATACAGTTTCTTTGCCATGGTGTCATCCAGCTTAAAGGTGCCTTTAAAACCCGTTATCTCCCCTTTTGCCTGGGAGACCAAAAGCCCCATTCCTACTGCCATACCCGTTTTGTCGACAGCTTCGGCAACCGCACCCCTTTCAAAACAAACGCCGCCGTACTTCGTGCAATCCGTAGCATACATCTCGTATTGGGACCCTATCGCCGCAAATACAAACGCCGCCGGCAGCCTGAAAATAGACTCTTTTGTGCCATAAAACTTGTCACTTGTATCCGGACGGATTATATCGCCATCTATGTCCAGTTTAATGTCAGTCGGCTCCCACGCCCTGTATTCGGCGCCTTTGCCGGTGGCAACGGCCGCGACCGTAACATCCATGCCGCCGGCGGTCTTCACGTAAAGTACGCCTATATCGCAGGCAGCCTTCCTCGTCTTGACGCCCTTGTACTCAAGCGCTTCCTCATCCTTTGCGAAAGAAGTTAGAGAGACCCCTGCCATCAAAATAATAATTATGCTTACTATTTTGTTCATGATTCTTCCTTCTGTAAAATCGTAAATGAAAACGGTTTTTTTGCCCCGTCGAAACGCCCCTATAAGTAAGAAGCAAAAAATCAGCCCACAGAAGAGACTGGGATTTTTACCCATGCACCAGAAGACCACGCCCGTAAGGGCGTGGATGAAAGGCCTTCGGTGCAGTCTTTCCGCTTGACGGAAAGACTGAAACTGTGGATGCCATGGGCGTTAGCCCATGGAGCTTCACTTTATGACTACCTCATCGATATAGACGGGACCCTTATAAGGAGGGCCTGACTGAGAAAGATTCGCGTTATACTCTATTCTTACGGCTATTTTTTTGATATTGTTCATACTTGCAAGGAGCCCCGGTTCATCCCTCTTGATCTTCCAGAATGCTTTCTCCTCGTCTTCCGGGAGGTTAAGTTTTGCCGTTACTTTGGTCCACCTGCCGGGTCTTAGATAGACGGGCTGCCTCATCTCGATAAACTGCCAGAGACCCGTAGTCACTATTATCCTGGCGTACATAAGATCGTTTCTGGCTTCTTTCGGCAGATATATGTAACAGGTGATCTCACTACAACCGGTAAGGTCCATATCCCCTTCGACTTGGACTAAGGCCGCGCGCCACACATCGCCGGGAAAGTCACACATAACCGCAAGAGAGTTCTTCCCCTTATAAGCCTCCTCGGAAGAGACGTCTACGGACCTGCCGACATGATCCGACTGCTCCATGGCCCAGTAAGGGATATTCCAGCCTTCTATCCCGGACTCAAAATTAAACTTTATCTCTTCCTTGGCCATACCAAACGTCGCAAAAGAAACCGTAGCCAAGGTTATTGCTGTCATAAGCATAAACCGCTTCATAATACACTCTCCCTTGATTAACATGACTAAAATATTATTGTACACTTTTTAACTGAATAATTAAACAATATAATACACTTTTCCTCTTCTACAGTCCCCGCATCCACTCTTGGCGGAGTTTCAATCCGCCTCCGATAGCGGAGGAAAGTACCTCTTGCAGTCTCCCTTTATCGTGGGGGAGCCTACCCTCAAGCGGCAGATAATTAGACGCATGGTTCGTGCGGAAAACCGTCCCTTCAAGATCAAGACCCTCCAGAATATCATGCGCTTCTTTTAAAAGTTCAATGGCTGTTAGCTCAGTAAACTCTCCTCTTCTTCCCTCCTCGTAGAGAGGCGTACCCGGGACCAGCATAACAGACAAAAATGAAAGATACCTGGGCTGCATCCTGTTAAGGGCTTCGATTGTACAAGCGACATGCTCAGATGAAAGTTCTTTTCCTCCAAGACCGAGAAGCACTATAACGGAAGATTTTATCCCGGCTTCTTTTGCCATAGCCACCGCTTCTATCATCTCCCGGACGCTTGAACTTTTTTTGCGGCGCGTGAGCACCTCTTCGCTTCCGCTTTCAAGACCCAGGTAAATAAGTGCCAGTTTCCTATCCGAAAGTTCCTCAAGTTCACCGCGGCTTCTGCCCGTTATATTATAGCCGTTGGCGTAGCTCGAAACCCGCGAAAGCCGGGGGAATGCTTTTCGGAGCTTATTTAAGACCGCCAGAAGCATATCGTTCTTCATCGCCATGGCATCTCCGTCCATCAGGAAAACGCGTCTTGTACCGGGCAGAAGCATCGCCCCGGAATCTATATCGGAGAAAATCTCTTCCAGTCCTTTCAATCTAAAAGGTTTATCTTTATAGGCGGCACAAAACGTGCAGCTATTACCTGAACAGCCGCACGTGAGCTGAAGAAGAAAACTCCCCGCCTCAGAGGGAGGTCTTATGACCGGTTCTATAATAACCATTCGCGGATTTTTACCTCAAATTAATTTTAATGCACCTAAGCGGGCCTAAATATCCCTTAAAAGGGCATTTGCAGGAGAAGCTTTGACCGTATCGCTGAAAACTTTTAAGCGTTCAGTGAGACCAGCCATGGATTTTGAACCGGAAAGCGGTATGGCACTGCTGCCGCGACTGTCTAAAGCATCGATGATGGATTTTATTGATATGCTGTCTATATCACGCGCGGGTTGATAGGCAAACTCTTTATACTCCCCGGTCTTTGCTTCGGAAACAACCCCGCTTTCAACCAGCTCGAAAAGAATCTGGCGGACCAGGCGTATGGGGCCTTCCGTCTTATGGGAAATCTCTGCCGCCGTTAAAGGCGGTTCCCCTTCATGAAAATTCTTTACCAAAAGGTGCATGATCTCAAGCGCAAAGAGTTTCTTGAAGGAGTGACTCACCGACAGGCAGTCCGGCTCAAACTCATAGGTATCCACGTTCTGGTATGCGAAAGATATCTCCGCCCCGAAAAGAACTATAAGCCAGCTGAGCTGAAGCCACATTAAAAAGAGCGGCAAAGCCGCGAAACTGCCATAAATCGCATTATACCTGGCAACCCCCACCTGGAAATAAATATACACCCACTGGACGAGCTGAAAGACAGTCCCCGCTACTACCCCCGCCAGGATAGCCGAGGCGGCCCTGACCTTGGTGTTGGGCATAAAGATATATACGAAACTGAAAAGTACCCAAACCATGCAGTACGGCAGGATTTTAAGCATGGTAAAGATGGCCTGGCTCAGAAACCCCAATAGCGCCACTTTCCGGGTTATCTCGGTGATCTGTGTGGTTATAAACACGGTAATGCTTCCCGACGTGATTATAAGAACCGGACAGAGCAGCATCATCGCAAGGTAATCACCGAACTTGCGTCCTATGGTCCTCGGCTCTCTTATCCCCCAGATACTGTTAAAGGACCTCTCGATATTGCCCAGGACCTTTATAACCGTCCAGAACAAAAGGACCACACCGATACCCGCGATGAGGCCGCCTTTCGTATTCTCAAGAAGCGAATTGGCGAAGTCTATGACCTGCATGATAACTTCTTCCTGGCCCGGCACTTTCTCAAGAATCTGGACTTCAAGCACTTTGGCAAACCCGAAGCCTTTGGCTATGCCAAAAGCCATGGCCAGTACCGGTACGATCGAAAGCAGCGAGTAAAACGTCAGCGCAGACGCCTTTTGCTGGCATTCATCCTCCAGAAACTTCCTGAAAGATAAAAGTACGACCCTCAGCTGTTTTATGAGGATGGATTTTGTCTTGGGGATCTTTTTTAACTGGATCCTCCAGATATCGACCTTAATGAAATTTATGATCTTCGCTAACATAAGTTATTGTTCCTAAATACCCGGCGTTTATTCGTGGGTCCTGGTATACCAACTTTTCCATTCCTTGTAATTCCTGCCGAAATCCTCGCCGGTAAGTTCCTTGAGCGAAGATGCCGCACACAGCTGGACGTCCTTATAACCGTCATTGGTCCCCTCTATCAAAGCGGGTACGGCTTTCTCATCCCCGATCTTGCCGAGAGCGGTAGCGGACTCTTTGCGTACGCCTTCACCGCCGTCCTCTATAAGCGAGTTCATCAGAAGATCAACCGCTTTTTCGTCTTTCAGCCCTCCTAGCGCTTTGGCCGCTACGCTTCTTACGCCCGCTGCCGGGTCATCTTCAAGCGCTTTACGTATAGCCGGAGCCGTCGAAGGATCAAGCTGATCATCCAGAAGGGTGATCGCCGCAAGACGCACAGAGTCGGAATCGTCACTAAGGAGTTTCGCCGCCCTTGGCGCTATTCTTTTGTCACTGAAGCCTACCAGGGCCCTGCTAGCGGCTTCCCTTACGTGGGGGGATGAGTCCCCGAGCATCTCAAGAAGCGAATCCGTCGCCGCGGGATCGCCGATATTCCCCAGAGCCTTGCACGCGGCGGTCCTGACAGTGTAAGAGGTGTTATCCAGAGTATAGAGTAATACCGGCACCGCGTCTTTCGCCTTCCACTCGCCCAAGAGGTCACACATAAGGATCCTGGACTCAAAATTCACTGTCTTGTCTTTAAGCGCCTCTATGAGGTAAGGGATCGATATCTCGCCAAGCGCTTTCACCTGCCGGTATCCTTTCCTCTGGACGCCCCTTTCCTTGGCTTCCAGTTTTTCGATGCCCTTTTCTATCTCTTTGATCTTCATTGATGAAAGCTGCTCGGCATACAAAACATAAGAAGTAAAAAATACCGATACCACAGCCAGCGTCATGACACAAACTCGAAACAGCCGCTTTTTCATGCTAGATCTCCTTTCCTGCATACGTTCTTCCCCTCAATGATTCTCCACGGACTTACGTCCGCCTTTTCATCTTTTTCGCCTGTTGGCGTCACAACTTCCGCATCCACGCCTTCACACCCGTGGTGTTCCTTGCCCAAGCACCTCTTCAATACATTAGAGGTTCATGGTGAGCAAGCGAAGCGCGCCGAACCATAAAATCTCTTTACCCGGCCTTCCCGCCTATCTGCCTGTCTCTTTAGCTGTCTCTTTCTGAAGAAGGTCCTTATTTATCTTTATCTTGGATTTCTCCCGTACACCGGTAAACCATTCCTGGAATCTTTTCTGTTTTTCCATGCTGACGAGCCGTTGCCGTACCGCATCTTTAACTTCGTCAAAAGAGCCGATGGACTCCTCAACGTCATCTTTGACATATATCAGGAAATACATGTCATTGGCCCCCTTAAAGACCTTCATCTCTCCCTTGGGCATCGAAAAGGCGCTTTTAAGCACCCCGGGAGGTATCTGATCGTACCTTATCGGGCCTATCGTGTCTTCCCATTTTATCTCATCGGGATTCTTCGCGGAAAGCTCCGTTATATAGGTCTTGATCTTGCTCTTAATGGTCTGGAAGGTCTTCTTATGCGTAAGCACATTGTAATAATCCTCAACCTGCTTGTCGCTGACCGAAATCGACGGTTCCGCTTCCTTGCCCTTGGCGTCCACCAAAGCTCTTATAAGCGCCTGTTCGCGGAATGCTTCCATCGCCTTGGTGAACTCTTCCGTCTGGTCGAGTTTCTTCTTAAGCGCCTGCTGCAGGAGTATTTTTCTGTCTATTATAACATTGAGCTGGTCGTCAAGAACCTCCGGCGTGATCTTAAACTGCGGATTGACCTTAAGACTCCACGCGATAACCTGGTTAACCTCCTGTGAGTAAACAGGCTCACCATTAACCTTCGCGATGACCCTGCCCTGGTCTTCCGCTTTTTTGCCGCAACCGCCGAGGACCAAAGTAAAAAGCGTAAAAAACACGATACTGCTAAATAGCACATTCTTTCTCATCTCTAAACCACCCTTCTTATTCTGCCGCGCCCCATTCCCCGGCACCTGCGCCGGAGAAGCTGCCGCCGCCATAAGTACCTGCGGCAGTACCGTTAATACTGTTACCATCAACCTCGCCTGTCACATTCGCCGTCCACTGGTTATCCGCCCAGCCTACGCCCTCCAAGCTTACGGAAGAGCCGCCCGCGCTCGCCAGATCCGCGCCCCAGCCGGGCTCAACGGTAGCACCCTGGTCATACGTCCCGTTTATAATCGACGCCCAGATATTCGTAGAATCAAACGAGTACAGGGCAATATCCATGTTGGCCGAAAGGATATGTCCGAAAACCTGATCGTGTGAAAGGGTATCCGTAATCGGTATCATAACTTCGTTGAAATTACTCATTATCTCTTCCACGCTCGAGGTAATATCCATAAGGTCCAGAAGGTCCTCCACCTCGACCCATTCACCGGCAGCCGCTCCCGCCCATACGAATTCCTCGCCGGCTTCTATATACTCATTGTTCATCACAACGTCACCTTTTATAACTCCCCAGGTCTGATCCTCTCCGGCCCACTCGGGAACGACCCAGATACCTTCAATTGTGGCATCCATATGCCCATCGCTCACCCATTCATCGCCATGCATGACCGCAAGATAAGGCACATCTATCGCGATCGCACCTGATATAGGCATACTCCAGCTGTCCAGAGCGGCTGCACCGTCCCTGGCGCCTTCAAAGCTGGCAGCCCATATGCCCCATCCAGCATCAGCTACCGAAAGTATCTCACCCATCATGATATCACCATACATGATATCGTTATAACCGCTGCCGTCAATGGAATCAGTGTATATATTTTCTATAAGTTCTTCAGGCGTGATACCAAAGTCTCCCGGCATCGGGGCTGTCTTTATGAGACCAGCCATGGAAAACATCTCTATCCCGGGATAACTTTCGCCGTAAAGTGTGCCCCCCATGATCCCGAACCCATCCACCGGGTCCGCATAGACCGCCCTTACAACAGCCGCCGCGGGATTCTTTACATACCCGGCCATGTACCCTACAAAAGCTCCCCCGTCATACGTGGTGGGGGTTTCCTTCAGATAATCATAGCTCGAAAGCATAGCACTCCATGTATGAATAGAGGGTCCGCCATCCACAAAATATTCACCCATATAAAGAGCGTTTACTATATCCTCCTCCCAGAGTGACTGAGCGCTTCCGAATATGCCGTACATATCTCCCTCGTCATAGGTAAAACAAACCGCCGCAAGACCTACGAACGTAAGCGGCTCTGCCTGCCATTGGCCCAGCCCTACAGCCTGCCAGATATCGGTACCCAGACTCGGAAAATACCTGCCGTCAATCTCGCCGGTCATAGTCGCAATTTTATTGGGACTGATAAAACGGCCCGTAAGCGTTCCCGATAAAACTCCGGCTACAGCGCTGCCATCGATATTAGCCACCCAATAGCCCATGTCCGGATCGCCTTCTCCGTAGCTGCTGGTATAGTCAAGAACAACCTCAGCGTCAGGGTCCCCGCAATCCGGCGGTGTACCTAAGATATTAGAAAGCTCTTCCGAAGACGGATCCCAGGTGCCGCTTATAGGAGTCGTCAGCGCGTAATCATAGCCCGAATAAGTCCCGTCGCCATAATACTCTACATAATACTCATGGTAGCCGGTGCCGTAGACATCATCGTAATAGTAGTAGTTGGCGCTTCCATAACTATTATCGGAACTATAGTTAAACGAATAAGTCCCGACGTTAGCGGCGATCTCATTATAGTAACAATACTGGCCATCTACGCATTCATGGGGATTTGTTATCCCAAGACTGTCCATACCGCCCATAGCAGCCGACCAGTTCACGTCAAGTAAAGGCTTATCCAGCTCTCCCCAGAGGGTATGGCTGTAAATACCCCAGCCGGAAGCGATGCCGTTTTCGTGATCCACTATCTGGAGACTGGTAAACTGATCCTCTCCAGTAATGGTCCCTCCGCTTTCAAACTGGCCGGCAAGCCTTCCGGCTTCTACCTCTCCTATTCTGAAATCAACGAGTTTTTCGGGCGCGATACCCAGATCGGGATCTATCACTTCCGGTGTAAGGGTCCCCGTAAGCTCCCACATCCCCAGGTCTTCATAAACATCTCCGGTAGCAAGCCCCCGCAAAACACCCGCCCTGCCGGCAGGATCGATATACAAGAGAAGCAGCTTCCCGTCAAGGGTATCATCTTCCAGTATACCCGCAGAATACCCGAAAAAAGCCCCGCCGTCTATGGTGGTACCATTGTCAAGATACACGTTATAGCTTGCAAGAGGAGTGTTCCATACATAGGACTGCGTCGATGAATCGACCACCTCATCTTCACTGAACCCGCCCCTCGCCAGGAAAGAAGCAGCGCCGTTCCACGGTGAAACAGTCGCCCCTATCAGACCAAAATCGTCACCGGCATGCCACAGTTCTACCCCGTCAGTGTAATAAACGCTGCTGGGACCACCTCCCGCTTCAATCCCGCCCCATATGCCGCTAAAAGTAAGCGGGGTTGCCGCCTGCCATACGCCGCCGCCTACAGCCATCCAGGTAGAACCTTCTTCGTCATAAAGACCCGAGATGTCGCCCGTTATCGTGCCTAACCATGTCATCGTAAGAATAGTCCCGTTCAGGCCTGCTGCAACGCGCCCGTTCTGCCATGTGCCGTTTGTGATATCCGCAAGCCATACTCCCGGATTCGGCATGCCCCCGCCAGAGATTTCCTCATAATCAAAAACGGCGTTTGCCTCATCCGGCGGAGTTGAAACGATATCCCCGATCGGCGCGGAGGTATCCCATGTACCGTATATGCTTTCACCAAGATGATAATCATATCCGGCGTACGTGCCATCCGTATGATATTCTATATAGTAGTCGTATGCTCCCGGTCTGTAGTAACATATCCCACCGTAGCCTTTATCATTGTTATAGGAGTATTCGTAATATCCGTCCGATCCTCCGCCCCCATCAAAATAATTGTAATTGCCGCAATACTCTAGAGAGGGATCTATTATCCCGAACTGGTCCATACCACCCATCACAGCTGACCATGTGGCACTACCCAGAGGATTATAGTAACCGCCTCCCATATCCTGGCCATATATACCCCAAGTCTGTGCGACACCGGTATCGTAATTGACTATGCTCATAGTGTGAAGGCTTTCATCGGCGTATATCTCGCCGGTACCCACCGCTCCGAACGCCCCTGATAACGAGCCCCTAAGATCGGCAGTGGCGACTGAGAAATAAAGATCTTCCGGCGCTATCCCTATATCCGAGACCATCTGTGTCGGGACTAAGAGACCTTCACCGAAAACAAAACCTGTATCCTCAAAAGATTGTGCCAGGAACTGGCCCTTTAAATATCCGGCATTACCCAGAGGATCAATATACAGGGCGATGATCTTACCGTCTACAGGATTGGTGTATGTCCCTCCTATATATCCCCTGTAGGCACCGCCGTCATAAGTGGTAAAAGTATCGTTGTCGTAGTTATAACTGTAAACTTCATTAGTCCAGATGTGCCCGTAACCGTTATCTTCGGCGTAAAGCGCGCCCATGACCAGAAAAGATGTCGGGCCGCCCCATATAGGAGTCGTACCGCCGATCAAAGCGCTAATACCCCCTGTATTATACCAATCGCCCTCTACGTCATTATACACTTCTACATACCCGATAGGCGGATCATCGACTATACCTTTAAGCGGAGTGGAAGTATCCCACGTGCCGTATGAATAACCCGAAAAATAATCGTACGTCTCGGTAGTGCCATCCTCATAGTAATAAGTATATGTATACCAATAAGGGGTGGACCTGTAATGATATGTATAACCGTAAGTGTTCTCAGAATTATACTCGTAGTCATAATATGCATAGGGATCGATCCGGTTCTCATACCCGCCGTAAAAATATACGTCAACGTCCCTCATCTCGGCATTTAACCGGCTTACAAAGGTAAGCGGGTTGCTGTCCCAGATTCCCGCTCCAACTCCCTCGAAATAATAGGAGGCGGCATCTTCATAAGTGCCGACGACACTGCCTAAAGCAGCTGCCAGCTCATAATGATCCATGTAAGCAGTCACTAGATCCAGCCGGAGGTTCCCGGCAAGGTCATCCGTGCCACTAATAGTCGTAAAAGCATAATATTCATCCGCAGGGCCGAGATCGACACCTCCGCCGCCTATGGTTTCACCACCCAGCACAAGCTCTCCGCCTCCCGTAAAACCCCCGGAAATTGCCGTACCCTCGCCGTGATAGGCAAGCCAGCTGGATTGAGTGGCAGACCTATCGTATCTCCCGGCATATATCGCCTCCCATATACCCCAGGCCTTACCGATCAAGCTTATAAAATTCGCATTGCCGGAAAGATCAAGTGACAAGTCATCCGAAACTTCAGGGCGATATATTAAAGCCATATCCGCAGGTTCGGTATTGAGAACCGATTCAGGATCCGCAAGAGCCTCCGGCGGTATGTCTGTAGGAGTAACCGGCACGTAATAGATATTACCCAGTGCGCCAAAAGTCCCGCTATCGCCTTCTGTATGCTGCCCTCCAAAACCTCCGAACATAGTCCCGGCAACGCCCCCGGAATCGATATAAATCCCGGCTAACACGCCTCTCCAGTCCTGGGTATCGTCCTGACCCGAGCCGAGTATGCGTCCGTACATGTAACCGCCGTCCTCAGCAACACCGCTTACACTGCCGAAGAAAAGATTCTTGCCGTTAGGATTGACAAAGTCACCGCCGCCGTTAGCCAGAGCTATTCCTTTCCAGCGAGGCGTCAGCGGATCCGATACCAGAGTCCCCGTAAGGGAGCTTGCGCCATCCGCGTTGAAAGAACCGTAGCTGCCCATCTTGGCGTCAATGGTCATCTCGAGTTTCGTCCTGTTCTGGACGTTCGGGGGCGGTTTGACTTCATCAAACGGTTGCCTTTTGTCGGGTTCTTCGTACCAGTCCGTGTCATCATCCGGCAGATCTCCCGCGCCGGTATCATCTCCGGCATCATAGCCGCCTTGCCCTTCGTCCCCCCACTGGCTATTGAACCTGATGCGGTCTCTGCTTGATGTAGGAACCTGGATGATATCACCATTAATATCGACCGTAAAGGTAGTGTTCGCCCCTATAATCTGTTCGATCCCGTTAATAAGGTCGGTTACATAGCCTCCTCCGCCTTCAAAGTATCCCTTGGTCGCTTTAGGAAGTATTTCAAGATACATTATAGTCCCGCGTATACCGCAGGCGGCGTTGGGAGTCTTTATCTGGAAGGTTGAGCCCTGCGGTTTATTCTGTAGCCTTGATATGATCATCCCGTATTTGGATTCAAACTCGTTATTGTAATCGCCGGTTTCCGGGTCACGCGTAAGTTTAGTGATTATAAGCTGCGTATTGGGCCTTAATTCTATACTGAGTCCGTTATCACAGGCTATTTTCATGCTGCCGTTCTTACCAGTCTCTATCGCGTCCCCCGCATTCAAAACCTCGCCCTTAACCGGAGCATGCGGAGCGTTCGCATCCTTGGGTGTGACTAACGCAGCGCCTGAGATATCTGCGACCACCGCTTTGGTGAACTCGGCCTTAGCCGAAACGCCGTCTATCTTCATCACGGTGGGGCTTGTAACCACCTCGAACCTATTCTTCTCTTCATCCGCAAACTTGCGGGGCTCTTGAGGGGGAGCGTTATAAGGCACTACCGTAGTCATCCCCTCCTTTATACTGATGACTTCATCGGGAAAATTCAGGTTTTTCATATTGAAAGTACCGTCAGCGACAAGCACGTTCGTTGAAGACTGCTGGAAAGAAACGAATATGTCGGAGCCCTTGACGGTACCCATGGCATTGGGAGTGGTGATATCAAAAGGCGCCAGATCCTTAGTCTTTGAGACAACAGCCCTTATCTTGCCCCTGTCAAGATCGATGACGCCGCTTTCCCTCATACCGGCGGCGCCTATTCTGTAATCTTTGATCGCAACCTGAGAGCTGTCTCCGAGCTGAAGGCGCGAATCATCCATAAAAGTAACCGTGGCTTTAGAATGGCTCTTGGTCCTAAGAGTGTCCCCCACAGAGACCTCTTCCCCGATCTTAAGCGGAGAATACGCCTCTTCCCCGGGGACGAGTCTATCCACCCTCCCTTCTATACAGGTGACTGTCCCGACCGCCTCAGCCAGCACGTTCGGCGGAAAGACCAGAAACACTGAAAGCACTATTACAGTCATAAAATTGATTTTTTTCATGAAATATCCCTCCGTTTTGTATGGTTTATTTTGTTTTTAATATTTAAACTGTATGGCACTACTTACAATGTGCCGGTCATAATCATAAATATCTATATTGGACTGTTCGTTTATATAGGTGTATCTGAACTGAAGCTCCACATTTTTTATAATTTCGTATGTTAGCAGCGCCCCGCCCGTATATGTCTGGTCATTGCGCTGTATATTATAGATGACGTTTGTTTTATCGAAATACTGGAAAAAAGCGTCGGCGCTCAGCGTAAGCTTGAACTTGTCCCAGAAGGGGAAAAGCACGGTGATACCGCCCTTGTGCCCCAGGTATTCCCAGTCGCTGCCTTTCGTCCAGTCTTTATCGATTATGTACCTGAGGTTCACAAACCCCTTGTTATCCGCAAAGAACCAGAACCATCCGATGATACCCACCAGTTCGTTGCCGGAACGGTCTTCCTGGGGTATAAAAATATAATTCATGTAATTCTTGTTGGCATATATTATGCCCGCCTGTATCATCTGATTTTTCGCGAACATGAAATTGCTGATATTTCCCCCGCTTAAGCTCCAGAGATAATTCTTGCCGTCAACTATCGTATGATTGTAGTTGAAGGGAAAAGTCAAAAGCACCTTTTCGAAAGAGAGGTTGCCCTGCGCGTAGAAACTGTTACCCACATTGCTGTAGATGCCGATCTCGTTCTGCTGCGACAAGTGAAATCCGTAACCGGCTTTAAGACTCTTGGAGCCGTCCTCGGTCTTCCACGTGTAATCGCCCCTTAAATCAAATACCTGGCGGGTGTCATCCTTATCCGTCACACCCACTACAAGAGCGGTATCAGTCGGCGAAAGGACGACATTGGAATCATATTCAAAAGCGGCTCTTGCAAGAAAATGAAAAGGCCGGTCCCTTTCGAGTTTGTCTTCCAGAGCATCGACGTATCTATTGGCATAATCCCCCAGTTCCGAATACGGGTCAAGAAGATAGACGTTCTCAAGAGCGTCTTTGGCGTCTTTGTACTTTTTCATCTTGATATATGAGACGCCTATCTGGTAATTGGCGGACTGCTCTAGTCTCTCATCAAGCGACTTCGCCTCTTCAAACGCAGTAATAGCCTGTTCGTACTCGCCTGTCTTCTGAAGAGTAAGGCCCTTCAGGAACTTTGACTGTGCGGGCCTCACCTCTTCCTTCTCGGCTATATCTATCCATTTTTTCGCTTCGTCATACTCACCAAGCCGGTACAATAGATCTATAAGTTCGATAAGCGCGTTTTTTATCTTGGGCGTCATGTTGAGAGAGCTTTCCAGATACTTCTTCGCGTTTACATAATCTTCCATCCTCTTATATGTAAGCCCAAGATAATAGACGGCCAAAGACGAGGCGGGTTCTTCTTTCACGACATCTTTAAACGTCTGGAGCGCCTCATCGTAATTTTCCTGACGAAACTGGTATATACCCTTCTCCAACAGTTTATTGTCTGCCTCTTCCTGGGCGAAAGTGTCAGTTGAAAGAAATGAAATACATAAAATAATTACAAAAAATCCCCGCATCCCTCTTGAAAGATTGTACATATAATAGCTCCTTTTAATATTATTTACTTAAATATGTTGGCCTATTATAACATAAGTGGAGCAAATTAAAACTAAATTATCTAACTTTTTCAAAAAATTTAATCACATCAATGTTAAAGATTT
>CAZGOG010000021.1:0-32375 GCA_964527555.1 uncultured Planctomycetia bacterium
CTGAAATCGGATTTATTGTGAATTTCAGCAAAGTGTAGTAAAATAACTGAGTTATTTTTGCGGTTTTTACGACAAGATGATAACTTTTAAACGGAGGATTATTAATAATGAGCGGAATTTTTGGGACGGTCTCTAAAGGGAATTGCGCGGATGTACTTTTATACGGCACGGATTATCATTCGCATCTCGGCACGGAATACGGCGGTATAGCGATACTCGGTGAGGATTTCCAGAGGCACATCCACAATATTAACGGCAGCCAGTTTAAGTCTAAGTTCTATGAAGACTGCATGCGTATGTCCGGGAATAAGGGAATAGGTGTTATCAGCGATAGTAATGAACAGCCGATGTTTCTTAATTCCAAATTCGGGCCTTTCTGCATCGTGACCAGCGGGCTGATAGAAAACGCCAGGGAACTGGCCGCAAGTCTCCTTAAAAAAGGCATATCCTTCAGCGAGATGAGTAATGGAGAAGTTAACGTAACCGAACTTATCGCAAAACTCATCACCCAGGGTGAGACGATCGTAGACGGGATTGAAAATATGTTTAGCAGCATAGAAGGATCCTGCTCGCTTCTCTTATTAAACGCCGATGGCGTGTATGCCGCCAGAGACAGGTGGGGGTACACTCCTTTGGTTGTGGGCAAAAGAGAAGATGCCTGGGCCGTTACTTCCGAGACAAGCGCTTTCCCGAACAATAGATTCGAAATCGTTAAATACCTAGAGTCCGGCGAGATAGTATTAATAACCGAAGAGGGCATGGCCCAGAAGAAAGAAGGCAGTAAGAATAAACAGATATGTACCTTTCTCTGGATATATACGGGTTTCCCGGCATCGGATTATGAAGGCATAAATACCGAGACGGTGAGAGAAAGATGCGGAAGGTATTTAGCGCGGCATGATAAAGATATTAAAGTGGACTTGGTCTCCGGGGTTCCGGATTCGGGGGTCGCCCATGCGCTGGGGTATGCCATGGAGTCGGGCAAGCCTTTGAGAAGGCCGCTGGTAAAGTATACCCCCGGCTATGGCCGCAGTTATACTCCGCCGTCACAGGAGACGCGGGACTTGATCGCCACTATGAAGCTTATCCCGATAAAGGAGATAATTAACGGCAATAGTATAGTCATATGTGAAGATTCCATAGTAAGGGGCACACAGCTTAAAAATTTTACTGTTAAAAAATTATGGGACTGCGGGGCGAAAGAGATCCACGTAAGGCCCGCCTGTCCTCCCTTGATGTTTCCCTGCAAGTTCTGTCTCTCGACACGCAGTATAGACGAACTCGCTGCCCGTAAAGCCATCCGCAGCCTGGAAGGGCATGATATAGAGGACGTCTCAGAGTATATCGACCACACCTCTAGTAAATATCAGAAGATGATCAAGTGGATTACTGACGATCTGGATGTGACTACTTTGAGGTACCAAACGCTTGAAGATATGATCGAAGCTGTGGGGCTCCCGAAAGAGAAATTATGCACTTATTGCTGGACAGGCGAATGTCCCAAGTCGGGCTTGTCCAAAAAATCCAAAATAAAAGAAACTGCCAGGGCAGTATAAAAGTTTACAGAAGGAGATCTAATATGCCGGAAAATATCACTGACAAAGAGATGGACTTACGGGATTTCATTGATGTCATAATAAGGCGGAAGAAGACCATTATAGCCGTTTTTTTGGCTATAGTAGCACTTGCAGCCGGGATAAGCTTTCTGATGCCGAAAGTTTACGAAGTGTCGATGGTCATGGAGCCGGGTGCCCTTAAGTTCACAGCCCAGGGAAAAGATGTGTTTTTTGATTCAGCCAAAAGTATAGAAGCAAAGATTATGAGCGAGGTCTTTAACCCCGGCATAATCCGGGCTTTGAACCTTATGCCGGATGAGGCAAACCTTAAATTTAAGGTTTTACAGCCTAAATATTCAGATCTGGTAAAGGTAAGTCTTGTCCTAAGAGAGGATAAGGTGGATGTGGGTTTAAAGATCTTGAAGCAGCTCTTTGTGGAAGTATCCGGTAGTTATAAAGAGATATTAGAATATTATCAAAAGCTAAAGGAGCAGGAAATCGCTGTTATCTCTAATGATATCGAAGGGAAGAAGAATTTAATAAAATTAAACGCGGAAAAGAACAAGATACTTGAAGCCAGGGAAAATGCGTTACTTGCTGAGATCAAAGAGGTAAAAGATAATTCCGAAAAGATGCTAGCCCAGAGAAAAGCTTTATTAAGCAGTGAGAGTCAGACGGACAATGTCACTTCCTTGCTTTTTTTAAACGTCATTCAGCAGAACATAGGAGATTACAATCGCCTGAGTGACCAGCTTACAGATCTCAAGGTCCAAAGAGAAAGCATATCGATTAACAGTGATAATATGGCCAAGGATATTGATAACCTCCAGATCAAAATTGAAGAGAAAAAACTGGAAAAGGCTAACATACGTAATATTAACTTGACCCATGAACCCGAGGTTTCGGATAAACCGGTAGCGCCCAAAAAAGTCCAAAATATGGCTATCGGCATTATTTTAGGTATTTTTACAGGGGTTTTTATAGCATTTTTCCAGGACTTCTGGGAGGCATCCCAGAAAACAAGGTAGATCTAAAGCAAGGTTTTTATTGTAACATATTTTTAATAAATAAGTTACGTTTTTATCCGAAACAAAGCCTAAATACCTCCCACCAGTTTCCTTATTAAGAATTATATTGACATATTATGAGTATGCACTATAATATGTTCAATGAATGAACAACCCTTAAAAGAAGATATCCTCAATATTTTACGACTCTTATCATCGAAAGGGGATTTAACCCAGCGGGATCTTGCCGCCCATCTGGGGGTTTCCCTGGGGAAGACCAATTACCTTATCAAAGAACTCATAAAAGGCGGCCTTGTAAAGATCCAGAATTTTGCCAGGGGAGGAGAGCGCATTAAAAAGATGAAGTATGTACTGACAAAAGACGGCTTTCACGTGCAACTTCAGCTTACGCATCATTTTCTCCAGATCAAAGAAAAAGAGTATATCACTTTGAAGAAAGAGATCGATCAGATTACGCGCTCGGTGGAAGGTAACCTTCGGGGCGCTGGTGAAGAGAAGAATTTAACGAACAAATAAAAACAGGGGGAAGATGAGATGTTAAACGGTAAAAACGTTTTGATTACAGGCGGGACGGGATCCTTGGGCAAAAAACTCGTGCAGGTCATTGCGAACGAACATAAGCCCAACAAGCTGATAATACTGAGCCGGGATGAACTCAAGCAGTATGAAATGGCTCAGAGGTGGAGCGTAAGGAAATACCCCTTTATTCGGTATTTTCTGGGGGACGTAAGGGACAGGGACCGCTTAATGCGGGCTTTTGCAGAAGTCGATTATGTCATTCATGCCGCGGCGCTCAAACAGGTTCCGGCCGCGGAATATAATCCTGTTGAATTTATCAAGACCAATGTCATGGGGGCGACTAATGTTATTGATGCGGCTATTGAAAACAATGTAAAAAAAGTGATAGCTCTATCTACCGACAAAGCGTGTAACCCCATCAACCTGTACGGAGCCACCAAATTATGCTCGGATAAGTTATTTATAGCCGCCAATGCCTACAGCGGGCCGCACCAGACCCGGTTTGCAGTTGTCCGGTACGGCAACGTTTTAGGCAGCCGCGGGTCGGTAGTGCCGTTCTTTAAGGAAAGAAAAAAAACGGGGGTGCTTCCCATAACCGACGAGGCGATGACGCGGTTTTGGATCACCCTGGACCAGGCAAGCCATTTTGTGCTGTTTGTTTTGGCGCATATGGAAGGCGGAGAGGTGTTTGTGCCCAAGATACCGTCCATGAAAATAATCGATCTGGCCGAAGCTATAGCGCCGGAATGCAAGCAGGAGATTGTCGGTGTCCGTCCGGGTGAGAAGATCCACGAAGTGCTGATAAGCTCGGACGATGCGCAGAACACAATGGAGTTCAACAAGTTTTACATCGTAAAACCATACCAGCAGTATCAGAACGAGATAATAAATTATGACAAAGAGGGAAGACTTTGTCCTAAGGGTTTCGAGTATACTTCCGGAGGCAATAATGAATGGCTGACAGTTAAGGATCTCAGGGACATAGTTGAGCGGATCGCCGATGACTATACGATCGAGAAGTCGCGCTGGTCGAAGGAAGGCGTTCCTGATTAAAGGTGAGTTTTATGAAAAGTCGCAAAAAAAGGATGATCATAACCGGTGTAAGCGGTCTTTTAGGCAATAACCTGGCACATTACTTTAAAGACAAATACGAGATCGAGGGATGGTACTCATCACACAAGGTCTCTGTAGAGGGCGTTAAAGCGCGAAAAGTCGATATCGTTTATGAAAAAGCTATCAGCGAAATCATCGGGGAATATTCTCCCGATGTGATTATTCACTGCGCGTCTTTAACGGATGTCGACTTCTGCCAGAGACATAAATCGCTTACTAAACTTGTGAATAGCGATAGTACGCGCCGTCTGGTCCGGTCTTCCGAAGATCCGAAGATGAAATTCGTTTATATATCGACGGATTCAGTCTATGACGGGGGTAAAGGCAATTTCAGGGAAGATGACCCGGCCAGTCCATGTAACTACTACGGCATGAGTAAGTATGAAGGGGAAGAAGCGGTACGGGAGAAAGAAAACTCACTTATTCTCAGAACAAACATATTCGGCTGGAATATCCAGAAAAAAGATAGTATTGCTGAATGGATCGTGCATCAGCTTATGAAGAAGCGTTCCATTAAAGGGTTTAAAGACGTATATTTCTCGTCGATCTATACTTTTGAACTTGCCCGCATCCTTGAGGAAATGCTGGCCGGGGACCTTAAAGGGCTTTATAACTGTGCCAGTAGCACCTCTTTGTCAAAATATGAGTTCGCGTGCGGGGTTGCGGACCGGTTCAGTCTTGATAAAAGCTTGATAGAGCCGGTAAAGATAGACGATTTTCCATTTGTGGCTAAACGCGGTAAGAACCTGTCGCTTGACAGCAGTAAACTCTCCCGCATCTTAGGCAAAGAGCTTCCCACGATTGAAGAATCTTTGGATGCTTTTTTCCGTGATTATAAAGAGGGTCTTCCGGATAAGATCAAAAGCAGGCAATCGGGGGCGCGCTACTATCCTAAACTATCCAGTATTCCTTATGGCAGGCAAAACCTTGATGATGACGACGTGGCTGGTGTCGTTGACGTTTTAAAGTCATCTAACCTGACCCAGGGAGAGCGCATCCTGAGTTTCGAGAAAAGTCTTTGTGATTATACGGGCGCACGGTTCGCCGTCGCCTTCAACTCAGGCACCTCCGCGCTGCACGCGGCGTGCCTGGCTACAGGCCTGCAAGAAGGTGATGAAGTCGTCACTTCTCCCAATACCTTTGTAGCTTCAGCGAATTGCGCGGCATATTGCGGCGCAAGACCTCTTTTTGCCGATATAGACGCCGATACGTATAATATTGACCCCGGCGAGATAGAGAAAAAAATCACCTCAAGGACAAAGTGCGTTCTTCCCGTTCACTTTGCCGGCCAGAGCTGTAACATGGATGAGATCGCACGTATTGCCGAATGCAAGGAGAAAGAATTCGGGCATAAAATATATATCATAGAAGACGCCTGTCACGCCCTGGGTTCTTCTTATAAGGAAAACCAGGTCGGTTCAGGCGTATATTCCGATATGACGGTGATGAGTTTTCATCCTGTTAAACATATCACAACGGGTGAGGGTGGGGCCGCTCTTACGAACGATGAATATCTTTTTGAAAGACTGAAGAGTTTCCGATCCCATGGGATTATAGGGAACCCTGGTAAATTCAAACATACCGAGGAAGCGTATTCGTCTTCAGGCGCAGTCAACCCCTGGTATTATGAGCAGCAGGATCTGGGGTTTAATTACCGGATCACTGATATCCAGTGCGCACTTGGCCTGTCTCAGCTTAAGAAGCTGCCTTCTTTTATGAAAAAGCGGCGTGAGATAGTGGCCCGCTATAATGAAGCTTTTATGGATAATGATTTCATCAAAGTACCCACTGAATTGCCGGACTGCGTCAGTAACTGGCATCTATACGTTTTAGGTATAGATTTTTCCGCGCTCGGGATCGAACGCTCTTACTTTATGCTGGAACTTAAAGAAAAAGGCATCCAGACCCAGGTGCACTATATACCGGTTCACCTGCAGCCGTATTACAGGGAAAATTTCGGGACAAGCTGGGGGGACTGCCCCAGATCCGAAGAATATTACAAAAAGTGTCTTTCGATACCGCTTTATCCGACGATGACGGAGTTTGATGTAAAAAAGGTTATTGATGAGATACTTTTGATCATAAATACCTCACGCAAGGGACCAAGGAGAAGCTAGAGTGAAAGTACTTCTTATTAATCCGCCTATTAGAGAGTGGTCGAAGCCCAACGTGTTTCCTTTGGGGCTCGGGTATATTGCCGCGGTTTTGCTGGAAGAGGGGCATGAGGTCGAAGTGCTTGATATTAACGCCCTGCGTTTAAGTAAGGAAGAGGTTGAGAAGACTATCAACTCTATTAAATTTGATGTGGCAGGGATAGGCGGAATAGTAACCATTTATAAATACGTTAAGTGGCTGGTAATGGTGCTCCGGAAGGGCCACCCTGATAAAAAAATAATAGTCGGCGGCAGTGTAGGCACCTCTATCGCGTCCCTTATGCTTGAGAAAAACCCTGTTGATATTGTATGTATGGGCGAAGGCGAAGAGACCGTGAAAGAACTGGTTAAAACTCTTGAAGAGGGTGGTGATCTTTCTAAAGTTAGAGGGATATGCTATAAGGACGGAAAGGGAGGTGTCCATAGGACGCCGGTACGTGAACCCATCTCTGATCTTGACAAACTTCCGCTACCTGCATGGGATCTTTTCCCGATGGATATTTATGTCAAAAACCCCGTAGGCGCTCCCAATCGTAACAAATGGTCTGACGGATGCGCGGATGACAGCACTTTGTCGATGAACGTCAACGGCACAAGGGGATGCCCTTACCAGTGCATTTACTGTTATCACGATTTTATGGGCGTAAAATACAGGACGCGTTCGCCTGAGAATATCATCATGGAGCTAGGAGTTCTTTATAAAAAATACGGGGTGACTTATTTTCATTTTACCGATGACGAATTCGTCCTAAAAAAGGATTTTATATTTGAATTTTGCCGGAAGATAAAGGCGCTCTCCGGAAACTGCGGCGTTACTTTTACATGGGGCTGTGCGGGGAGGGTGAATCTAATGGACGAGAAATTACTTGCCGCTATGGCTGATGCCGGATGCGTATCGATAGGTTACGGCATAGAGTCCGGTAGCCAGAAGATGCTCGACTTTATGAAAAAACAGGTCACCGTGGAAGAGGCAAAGCGCGCCGTGCGTCTTACGCAGAAGCACCTAGGATGGGCGGATTGTTCTTTTATGATAGGGTATCCGGGGGAGAGCCGCGATACCCTTCAGGCGACGGTTGATTTCTGCAGGGAACTGGATCTGACGCCGGAAGTCATATTTTTCATGACACCTTATCCAGGCACAGAGCTGTATGAGATAGCTCTCAGGCAGGGCAAGATCAAGGATGAGGAAGAATATGTGCTTGGACTGGGTGAACAGGGCGAGAAGGTTCGGATTAATTTTACTGATTATTCTGACGGAGAACTGATTACACTTCAAGAAGAGATGATAACGAAACTGAATGCTTGGAACAAACTAAAACATCCGGAAAGCAGGTAAAAGAGATGAAATTTGTAGTTGTTGGGTGCGGTTCTATAGGCAAACGCCATATCAAAAATCTTAAGGATGCCGGTCATAGTGTTGCGGGATGCGAAAAGGACGGCGAGCGCAGGAGTGAAGCGGCAAGATCGTACGATATAGAGGTTTTTCCGACGCTTGATAAAGCATTAAGAAAGACTTATGATGCGGCGTTTATCTGCACTCCCACCAGTTTACACATTCCTATGGCTTTAAAAGTTGCCGAGCGCGGGATCCATCTATTTATCGAAAAACCGCTTTCAAACAGTCTGAAGGATGTAGAGAAGCTCATCTCGCTAGCTAAACGGAAAAGACTCATCACCTTTGTAGGATGTAATCCCAGGTTCCTGCCGAGCCTGAAGAGAACAAAGGATCTGATCGACCGTAGAAGGATCGGCAAGGTACTCTCAGTCAGGGCAAGCCGCGGTTTTTACCTCCCTTACTGGCACCCTAAAGAGGATTATCGCAAGGAATACAGCGCTAGAAAGAGCCTCGGCGGTGGAGTCATTTTTGATGATATTCATGATATTGATATCCTGTGCTGGATCTTCGGCCGGGTGCGGGAGGTTTTTTGTTTCTCCGGTAAGCTGAGTAGCCTCCAGATCGACACCGAAGACATAGCCGAGATCTTTTTTAAGTTTTCAACAGGCACGCTCGCGCAGCTTCATTTAGACTACCTGCAGCGCACGTACAGAAGCTCTTATGAATTCATAGGGGAGAGGGGCATCATTGAATGGGATTATATAAAACATACCGTTAGGTTATACGAGGAGAAGACTAACGAGTGGAAAATTTTTCAGGGCAGTATCGGGGAGACTCATAGCGAGGCGTACGGCGAGGAAATAAAGCATTTTATCAGATGTATAAAACGTGGCGAAGGGACTATAAATGATTTAGCCGCGGCCAAAAGAGTTCTTGAGACCGCTTTGGCCTGTCATGAATCATCGCAGAGAAGAAAACTAATTAAAATATAGAAAACGAAAAAGGGGGATTATATATGGTCACTGCAATAGTTCAGGCGAGAATGGGGTCGACGAGACTGGCGGGTAAGACGCTTATGCCTATTATGGATAAACCACTTTTATGGCATGTACTTGAAAGACTGAAGAGGTCTATCAGTATCGATAAGATAATAATAGCTACCACAGGCAGGAATAACGATAAAGTGATTTTGGATTTTGCAAAAAGATACGATGTGGACGTTTTCCGGGGGGATGAAAACGATGTTCTTGACAGGTTTTACAAGGCCGCCAAAGAGTCAAAGGCGGATGTAATCGTCCGCGTGACCCCGGATTGCCCCCTAAGCAGTCCCGATGTGATCGATAAGGTCGTGAAAGAATATTTAAAAGGAGGATATGACTATGTCACTAACACGCTGGTATATACATACCCCGAAGGCTGTGACGTGGAAGTTTTTTCGTTTGAGGCTCTAAAGAAGGCGTGGAGCAAGTGTAAGGACCCTAAGGCAAGAGAGCATGTTACTCCCTATATACGCGATCCAAAGAGGTTCAGGATAAAAAACGTGGAAAGTGATACCCCCGTCGATCCAAACGAGTATAAATGGTCAGTCGATACGAAAGACGATCTGGATTTTGTTAATGAAGTTTACAAGCGTCTCTACAAGGAGGGAGAGGTCTTTTCGGTGGAAGACGTTTTGGGTCTACTTAAAAAAGATCCGGGTATTAAAAAGATAAACTCGATGAAGATAGTCAACGAAGGATATTACAAGAGTTTTTTGAATGTGGCGGATGTAAAGGCGAAAAAGATAAAGATCAGGGAGTCTCTGGCGCTTAAAGTTAAGGCGGAAGAGATCATCCCGGGCTGCAGTCAGACAGCGAGCAAGGGGCCGTCGCAGTTTGTGCAGGGCGTCTCCCCGGTTTTCCTGGAAAGGGGAGAAGGCAGCCACGTATGGGATGTAGACGGTAATGAGTATATAGACTATGCGATGGCACTCGGCCCGATTATTCTTGGACATAATTATCCGCGGGTCACTTCTTTTGTGGAGAAGATTCTGGACAAGGGGACGACTTTCAGCCTGCCGCACAGGTTAGAAGTGGAGCTTGCAGAAGTGTTGTGTGATATAGTACCCGGCGCGGAGATGGTCAGATACGGTAAAAACGGTTCTGACGTTACCAGCGGAGCGGTCCGAGTGGCACGTGCTTTTACGGGCAGGGAGAAGATTGCGTGCTCCGGGTATCATGGCTGGCAGGACTGGTATATAGCGACTACCACTAAGAACAGGGGGATACCCGCTTCCGTAAAGGACCTAACCCTTACTTTCAGCTATAACAAGATCGAGACTTTGGAGAGGCTTTTTACTGAAAATAAAGAGCAGATCGCCTGTGTCATTATGGAACCGGCAGGAGTCGTTCCGCCAGATGCGGGTTTCCTCCAGGAGGTAAAGTCCATTACGCACAAAAACGGTGCACTTCTTATTTTTGACGAGGTTGTCACCGGGTTCCGTTTCGCTCTCGGCGGGGCTTCGGAGTATTTCTCGGTTACTCCGGACCTGGCCTGCTACGGGAAGGCTATGGCGAATGGGTTTCCGATAGCAGCGGTTACCGGCAGGAAGGATGTAATGAAGATGTTTGATGAGATTTTCTATTCTTTTACCTTTGGCGGGGAAATAGTCTCGATTGCGGCAGCACTTGCGACTATAAAGGAGTTAAGGGAGAGTAACTGCCTCTCCCATATATGGGAAGAAGGCCGCAAGGTGAGGGACGGTTACAATGTCCTGGCGAAAGAATACGGCTTAGAGAAATACACTTCGTGTATAGGTTTCCCGCCCAGGACGGTCATAACATTTAAAGACGAAAGCGGTGAGGATGACCTTATAATGAAAAGTCTGTTTCAGCAGGAGTGCCTGAGAAGGGGGCTGCTTTTTACCGGGGGTCATAACATATGTTTCAGCCATTCGGATAAAGATGTTGAGTATACCCTAAGCGTTTATAAGACGGTTCTTAATATCTTAAAAGATGCAATAGGTAAGGGTGATGTGGAGAAACGCATCGAAGGCGAGCCCGTGACACCCGTGTTCAGGAAGGCATGAAATGAAGTGTATTATTTTTACAGAAGGAGGCGGCTCTTCCGGACTCGGACATATCGCAAGGTGCCTTGCTTTGTCCCAGGCTTTTAGAAAAAAAGGCATTTTTTGCCAATTCATGGTAAACGGGGATAGGACAAGCGGGGAGTTACTGGCTGGGGAAGAATATATTTTGACGGATTGGGTGCGAGGGGAAACCGAGATAGATGACTTATTAAAGAAAAACGATATAGCCGTAGTCGATTCGTATCTGGCCGCACCAAGCTTTTACGAGAAGGTTTCCGCTTTGGTAGGGACACCTGTTTTTATCGACGACAATAAACGGATTGATTATCCGCAAGGCGTCATCGTAAACGGAAATATTTATGCTCCGGAGCTGGATTATCTTAAAAAGGAAGGAAGTAAATATCTTTTGGGTCTAAAGTATGCACCTATGAGGGAAGAGTTCCGGAACCCTCCTCGAAAAAAGGTGCGCCAGCGTATTGAAGAGGCGGTGATTACTTTCGGCGGTAACGATAAAGGTAATATGACTCCTCTTTTTGTGTCAATACTAAAGAGGATAGTTCCTTCGCTTCGGAAGAAAGTGCTCGTGGGGAAGACTTTTGATAGCATCGATGAAATAAAACCCTTATCCGATGAAAACACCGAGCTTATTTTTAACCCTGGCGGGATAAAGATGAGATCAGTCATGGAAAGCGCGGATGTCGCGTTTTCCGGCGGCGGGCAGACTCTTGCGGAACTGGCCAGGGCGGGAGTGCCGACTTTGGCTCTATGCGTGGCGGACAACCAGGTGAGAAACGTCAAGGCATGGCAAGAGAGCGGTTTTTTGGAATATCTTATGAGAGGCGAAGAAGACGGTTTTTCTTCCAAAGTGGAAGACTTTTTGAAGAGGCACGAAGATCCCGCTATAAGGCAAGAAAAGTCGGATATCGGCAGAAAACTTGTTGATGGAAAAGGTGCTATCAATATTTTAAATGAGGTGATTTCGTATGGCAAAGAAAGACAGATTTAAGGATAAGTGTTTCATTATTGCCGAGGCGGGCAGCAACCATAATGGTTCACTCCAGCAGGCAAAAAAGATGATCGATGTTGCGAAGTCTAGCGGGTGCGATGCGATAAAATTCCAGATATTTAGGGCAAAGACCATGTATCCCAATAAACCCATTAAGGTCAAGTATCTAAAAAATATCGGTATCGAGCAGGATCTCTACAGCATAATAAAGAATTTTGAAGTGCCTTATGATTGGATCGAGCAACTTTATGACCATTGCCGGAGGAAAGGCATTGAGTTTATGGCTACGCCCTTTGACATCAAATCGGTACGCCTTTTGGATAAATATGTGAGTGTTTTTAAAATAGCTTCATATGAATCCTTGTTCCTGGATCTGATCGATGCAGTAAAAAAGACAGAAAAACCTTTACTTATTTCAACGGGAGGCTCTTACGAGGAAGAGATAGATCTTTTGGTCGCACTGGCTCTTTCCGATTATAAGGAAAGGACTGTTCTTCTTCACTGTGTCGCGAAATATCCGGCGCCGTTAGACGAGATAAATCTGAAGGTGCTTCCGCGTCTGGCAAAAAAATACGGCGTTCCGGTAGGCTATTCGGATCATTCGGCTGATGCGACTATTGCGCCTACGGCGGCGGTTGCGCTGGGAGCTAAAGTGATAGAGAAGCATTTTACGCTGGACAAAAGTCTTCCCGGTCCGGATCACGCTTTCGCGCTTGAGCCGGATGAACTTAAAGAAATGGTCTCAGCCATACGGAGGACTGAAGATGCGCTTAAGGGACCAGGAAGGAGACACTTAGCGGAATGCGAGAAAGAACTTTATCGTTATAAGCGGTGTTTTTATTTGAAAAATGACCTGGGTAAGGGACATGTTATCAAGGCGAAAGACCTCGTTGTCCTGCGTAATACCGGTCTTAGCGGTAATTACTTTAATCCCATGGAAAAAGAGAAACTTGTGGGAAAGGTGCTTAAAAGGAACAAAAAAGCTAACGAAATAATAATGAGAGAGGATGTGAGATAAATGGGTGGGAATAAGTGCCATGGCAATACAGTTGCCGAGAAGGACGGGCGTAAAATAATCGACTGCGAGAGATGCGGTTATATGCATGTCTTTCCGATGTATAGCACCGAAGAACTTGAGAGTTTCTACAAAGACGTCTATTCGGAAAGCACACCGAGCCACATTATGCACGAGAAGGTATATAACGTAAAAAAATGGAAAGGAAAAGGCGCTGTGCTTGATATCGGATGCTGGGAGGGGACTCAGCTTGAATATTTTATCAAAGAGGGATGGAAGTGTACTGGTATAGAGTTAAACAAAAAAGCTTCTAAAGCAGCTTCTTCTAAAGGTATAGAGGTGCATAACCTTTCGATGCAGCAGTTTTTTGAAAATTTCGGTGACACGAAATGGGATGTTATCAATCTTGCGTATATTTTGGAGCATATCCCGTCGCCGAAAGAGGTCCTTTTGAGAATCAGACGCAACATAAAAAAAGACGGTATTGTGATAATAGAGGTGCCCAACGAATTTAATTCTCTGCAGTTTGCTTACCTCAAGAAAAAAGGCATATCGCCCTACTGGATAGCGCTACCTGACCATATAAATTATTTTAACCGCAGGAGTTTAGAGGCTTTATTGAAGAATACGGGCTGGAAGGTCCTCCACGGGGAATCGTCTTTCCCGATGGAAGTGTTCCTTCTGATGGGGGATGATTATTTGGAGGATCCTCCTCTCGGGAAAAAGAGTTTCAAGAAGGTGGTCGAGATGGAAGAAAGCCTGCGAAATTATGATCCTGGCCTGGTGTCAAAATTTTACTCGAGTCTGTATACCGGCGACATCGGCAGAAGCATCATACTTTACGTGCAACCGGAGCCATAACATTATGAGGATAGGGGTATTTGCTGATATTCACGGTAATATTTTTGCTTTTGAAAAAGTCATGGAAAGCTTAAAAAAAGAAAAGCTTGATATGTACCTTTTTTGCGGCGACATCTGCGGTTATTACTACTATCAGGATGAAGTGATCGATGTTCTCAAGGAGATGGATAACCTCAAGTGTATAGCGGGTAATCATGACAGGTTCTTTCTGGAGACTTTAAAGGATCCGTCGTTGTCCATGGCATACGAAGAAGAATACGGCAGGTCGCACAGTCTTCTGAAAAACGGCATAAAGCTTTCTAGTCTTGAGTGGATAAAGCAATTGCCCGACAAATGGGTATCCGGAGAAGATGAACTGGCTGCGTTTCACGGCAGTCCCTGGGATCACTTAAACGAGTATATTTATCCCGATTCGTCGTTTGAGAAGTTTGCGGATCTATCGTATAAGTACGTGATATTGGGGCATACGCATCATCCGATGGATGTATCTATCGGAGGTGTACGGATAATAAATCCCGGCTCATGCGGTCAGCCGCGTGATTATAATGAGCCCAGCTACGCTGTTTTAGACACGGATCGTGATTCGGTGACTTTTAAGCGTGTTAAGTATGATGTGGATCTGATGATTAATGAGGTCAAGAAGCGGAAAGAGAAAAATCCGCGTCTCGCGGAAGTCTTACAAAGAAAGGTCAAAAAAAGTGTCTAAACAAAAGAATATATTAGTGACAGGAGCGGGGGGAGACATAGGCCAGAGTGTCATCAAGTGTTTGAAAGAGTCCGGATACGAGCTCAATCTTACAGGCTGTGATATAGATGCCTATGCAGCTTCTAAAGGCGAAGTGGACACTCTTTTAACGGCTCCAAGAGCGGCTCTGGCGGATAAGTATCTGGGTTTTATAGATAGCGTTATAAAGAAAAATCATCCGGATTATATAATCCCTACGACAGAACCTGAGATAGCTTTTTTCAGCAGTCGGAGAGACTATTTTTGCGGAAAAACTCTTATTATCATTAACAGCCCTTTTATCGTCGATACCTATTTGGATAAATATGAGACTATCCGGTTTTTTGAGGATAACGGTGTGCCGCATCCACGCACATATCCCGCTGAAAGATATAATGGCGAACTAAGTTTTCCGGTTTTACTGAAAAGGCGCAGAAGTTATGGAAGAAAAGGCCTTATCCTGGCGCAGGATGCGGAAGAGCTGGATTTTTTTAAAAAAAGAGAGACAGATATGATCGTGCAGGAACTGGTCGGTGATGACGGTGATGAGTATACTGCGGGGGTTTTTTCTACGGGTGAGGAGATATATTCGATTACTTTCCGGCGCCGTCTTGGATACGGAAGTCTTTCAAAAGTTGCCTGTCTTGTCCATGATAAAGAATTGACCCGGCTTGTTGAAAAAATAGCTAGAGTTTCCGGGTTAAAAGGGTCTTTTAATGTACAGCTGAGAAAGACAGCCGATGGATATATCCCGTTTGAAGTCAATCCCAGGTTTTCAAGCACGGTATATATCAGGCATCATTTCGGGTTTAAAGACGTCAAGTGGTGGCTGGATCTATATGAAGGCAGAAAAATCGAATACACGCCAGAGTATTCTGCCGGAATCGGAGTGAGGAAACTTAGCGAGATATTTTTTGATTGCAAGCCCTTTTAAGGAGACGATGTGAATAAGAAAATAAAACTCGAGACAGATCGATTGCTTATCAGGACTTTACAGCTATCGGATATTACGGATGAGTATATAGATGGCCTCAACGATCCTTTGGTGAATAAGTTTTTGGTGAACGCCCGGCTTACGAAACAGACCAAAGAGACTATAGGAGAGTTTATAACCCAGAATCTGAAATCAAAGCAAGATATATTGATGGGAGTCTTTTTGAAGGAAGGGGATACCCTTATCGGGACTATCAGGATCAGCGGTATCTCCGAATTTCATTATTTATGCAATATAGGGATATGCTTTTTTAATAGAAGTTATTGGGGAAAGGGCTATGCTGTAGAAGCGCTTAAAAGGACTGTTGAATTTGCCTTTTGCAAGCTGAATATGCATTACATAGAAGCGGGAGTATATACTGAGAACGCAGCATCCATTAAATTATTCGAACGCGCCGGTTTTTCTGCGCAAAGTGTATACAAGGATAAGTTTAGATACGACAGTGGATTCAAAGAGGTCAAGATCTTTGGAAAGACTAATAATGATTTTGACCACGACCTTTTGGGGAAAATATGACAGTTATCGTATTTGAGGAAATCTCACCACTTTACAGGTGGCTTATCAGGTGGCATTGGTCACGCGGCAGAGAAGTCCGCTTTCTCAGGATGCATCCATCCGTAAAAAAAAGCAAATGGATCTTAGGGAATATTGCCAGCGGAAGGCTGAAAAAGGTCGATTTTACTTATGATAAGAATACTTTTAGCGGCATGTATTATGATATGGCCTTCGATAATATAGATTATTTTGCAGGAGGCTCTAGCGAAAGTGTAATAAAAAGATCAGCAAAGTTATACGAAAATAGTAATATCGAACTCGTCTATAAAAAAGATCTTCATAAGGAACTGTCGAGATTTTACTTTCTTAATTATTTTATGCATGAGTTAAGTAAGATTTATGGAGAAAAAAGAATCTATTTTTCCCCTTCCAACGGTATTGATGTTTACAGGACGGATGGGTGCGAGGTCTATGATTATTTCAGATTCGAGAAGCGCGCTAAAGAAAAAGGGGCAAGTCTCTTTGATGCCGGAGAAGTGCGGTTTCCTTTTCTGTCTAAGGCGCTTTCGTATAATAAAGCGATTTTACGCCAAGCGTTAACGCGGATTAAGATCTCTGCATTGTTACTATGGGCTTCTGGCCGCGCTATGTTTAATGGTCTGGCGAAAACGCGTGCAGGCGGTGAATATAAATATGCCATTATGATCTCTTCGCCGATAAGGCAGTTCGGTAACCATATTCAAAAGATAGACTTTTTAATAGACGAAGACCTGATCAAGAAAAAAGACGCAGTTTTTGTCGCTAATAACCGCCTGAATAAAAGACACAAGGAGTACCTGGAGAATAATAGTTTGAACTATATAGATGATGTCGACAGGTTTGTTTCATGGGGAGAAGTTAAAAAAGTTTTCCCTTTTTGCCTGTCACTTTTATTCAGATTTAAAACGACGCAGGAAGTGATGACTTCAGCGTTAAAAGCGGCTTATTTTTACGTAAGGTGGAAGGCTTTTACTCGTGAAGTTAAAATAAAAAGATTCATTACACACGCTGATTTTGGCGTGCAATCCATAGCCAGGAATATCGTACTTAGTGGTAGCGGGACGCGGACCTTTTATTACATGGATTCTGCCAATTTCGGATGTTTTTTTACCCCCGCAGGTAGCGAAACGGTCCAATACCGGCATAATCTTTTCGGCTTTCTGTTTTATGACTATTTCGTCGGGTGGAACGATAAAGTCATAGAGTATTTTAAAAACTGCAAGTGCCGGATAAAAGAGCATATTAACTGCGGCTGTTTCTGGGCTGAGCACGTCCGGGATATAAAGGAAGGCAGGATTTCATCGAGTTTCAGAGAAAAATTAGCCGAGTATGGATACCGCGATGATTTAAAGCTCGTGAGCGTTTTTGACAGCACTTTTCATGACGCGTCAGTGACTACTTACGATGATGGTATCCAGTTTTTGAAAGGGATTCTGCGATTGCTAAAGGAGATGCCGGATATTTTCGTAGTCATAAAAGAAAAGAAAGCGCGGCATGTGCATAAAAGGATGTCAGCCAGAGCTTTGGAAGTGGCTGAAACTTATGCGGCATTAGAGAGTCATCCCAACTGTTTTTGCGTGAAAGTAGCGGAGGATGAGTGGACGAATGCATCGGAGATGATAGCGTTAAGTGATCTAACAATATCGTTTCCTTATACTTCGACTTCGTTTGAAGCAGTTTCTGCCGGGGAACGAGCACTATGGTATGACGCTTCAGATAAGTTTAGAGGCACTTTTTATGATGAGATCCCGGATCTGGTCTGCCATGATTATAGGCAGCTGTTTGTTACGGTTCATCGTCTTCTGTGGGAGACATCTGAGGAAGAATATAACACATTTTTATCTACACATGTCAAGAGAGCCCTGGAATCACATCTTGACAGTAAAGCAATAAGCCGTTTCAGGGATTTGCTAGTCAGCGGGCACAGTGAAGAAACCGAACATCCTGTTTATAGCGTTAGAAGGTGATATTTTTATAGCATGAAAAGTATTTTACAGTCAGCTTTAATAAAAAAAGTGGCAAAGTCATTTACGCTTTATACGACCGCGAACCTTATGACCAAGGCGATCCCGTTTCTTCTTTTGCCGGTACTGACGCGCGTTCTTTCTCCGAGCGACTACGGGCTTTTGGCGACATTTATCGCGATAGTAGGGATCGTTAATGTTATCGCATCGATGGGAAGTGTTGAAGCGGTTACACGGGGATACTTTGATCAGCATAAAGAGGGCTTTGATTTCGCCGAGTTTGTGTTTAACGCGATTGTTATTAATATCGGGGTCTTTTTATTACTCAATATAGCAGTCGTACTGTTAAAATCCGTTATAAGCGTGCAGCTGTCTCTTCCTTTTTCATGGTCGCTTCTCATACCGCTTATAGGGTTGTGCAGTGCGGTCTACCTGATCCCCTTTAAGATGCTCGTTATCCAGAAGAAACCCGTTCCTTACGGGGTATTGCAAATATCTAATATGTTTATGGAAGTGTTACTGTCGATAGTTTTTGTCGTTTTTATAGGTATGGGGTGGCCTGGTAGGGTGGTGGGGATGTCTCTCACTAAGGTTGTATTCTTATTTATAGGTATTTATATATTAGTTAAAAAGCATTTCTGCAGGATTTCGGTAAGTGCTACTTATATAAAAGCTATTCTGCGTTATGGTATCCCGATCGTGTTCCATTCCCTCGGATTTGTAGTGGTGGTCGCGACAGGAAAATTCTTTCTTAACCGGCTAGTGGGTTTAAGCGCTACCGGATTTTATAGTGTGGGAGCGTCAGTCGCGGCGATCATCGGTTTCTTCGTGGGATCGTTTAATCTTGCCTGGATGCCGTTTTTGTATGAAAGACTGGCGAGGCCCACGGAAGAACTTAAAAGGAAGCTGGTTAAGCTGACTTATATATACTTCTTTGCTATTTTGTCTGCTACAGGCATTTTTGTATTGATTTCCCCGGGGCTTTTAAAAGTCATGGTAGGAAAGAATTTCTTTGATGCATCGCAGTATCTTGCGTGGGTTGCTTTTGGATATGCGCTTCATGGGATGTACACGATGGTCGTGAACTACATATTTTACGAGAAAAAGACGCACCTCTTAAGTCTGACCGCGGTGGTTACGATTGTTTTAAACGTGGTGTTTAATTATACATTGATTAAATTAAACGGCGCTATTGGTGCGGCACAGGCGACGTTTCTGACGTTTCTCGCCAGGTTTGTGCTTATATGGTATTTTAGCGGGAAAGTGTATCCGATGCCGTGGTTTTCGTTTTTTAAAAGAAGAGCGGCGTAAAAAGAAAAAGGTGATTATATATGTGGATATTTTGTTGTGGGATGATACGTTCAGGTTCAACGCTTCAGTATCAGATAGCTTCAGAGCTTGTCGAGGAGCTGGCCGTTGGCAGGCGGATGGGAGGCGTGAATGAGAATATTTTTAATTCACTCCTCAAAAGTCACAAAGAAACTCGTGACTTGGCAGTCATAAAATGCCACTGGTTTTTTGACAAAGCCGGCGAACTTATCAAAGAAGGAGAAGCGAAAGGGATCTATATCTATAGAGATATAAGGGACGTTGTTGTTTCAATGATGAAGCATACCGACAGGAGTTTTACACGTCTTCTTATGGGCAGGTTGGTAGAGAAGGTCTTACGGTCTTATCGCCAGTGGCAGGGAAGCGGTAAGATATTAGTTTCACGTTATGAAGATATGGTGCTTGATAGAAGCGGGGAAGTGATGCGTATTGCAAACCACATGGGGCTTACCATCGATAAGCCTATGGCGGATACGATTGCCGATAAGTACAGTATCGAGAAACAAAAAGAAAGGATCAGGAATCTGGATTACCAGAGCATATACAGAAGACATAAACGCCGGAATGCTCCCGATGAACATTCGTTCCTGAAAAGTAACCATATACAGTCGGGTAAGACCGGCGAGTGGCGAAGTGCGCTTAAGTGGTATGAATCAGCCATGATAGAACAAATAGCGCATAGGTGGCTTGTTGAAAACGGTTATCCAATCAGCCAGAGCTGGACCAGGCGCCAGCTTATGGGGGCTTTGTATTATCTTATTTTAAGGCCAGCAGGGTTTTTAGGGCAGACGATGATAAAAGTACTGAAATTTATACGTATCCGTCTTTGGAAGTAAATAAAGAAGCAAGCGAAGGGGGAAAACTTGATACCAAAAAACAATGACATGCGCTTTGAAGTGACCACAAAATGCAACTATAACTGCAGCATTTGTCCGCGTGATAAGCTCACGCGGACAAAAGAGACTATGAATCTTAAGATGTTTTGCGAGCTCTTCGATAAGATCACCGGCGAAGTGGACCAGTATGGCACTCTTACCTTTCCGGGGATGGGTGAGCCGCTACTTGATGAGACTCTTGATGAGAAGATCTCTTACGTAAAAGAAAAATGCAAAGATATGCAGATATTGTTACTTAGTAACGGGTCTCTTCTTACGCCGGAGAGGTTTAAAAAGCTGGAAAGTCTCGGCGTCACTTCCATAAGAGTCAGTTTTTATGGAAATGATGCTAGTACCTATTCAAGGATCCACGGGATAAAGAACGAAAATATGTTTTCTGAAGTACGGGATAATCTTGTGGAGATATGCAGGCGGAAGGAAAGCACACAGCTTTTTTTGACTTACAACGTTGTCGAGGGCCAGAATGATCGGGTTCTTAAGGACTGGATCGGGTTTTGGGAAGGGAAAGTCGACTTGATCGAGGTGTGGCGTCCTCACAACTGGGTAGACGGCCGAAGCTATAGAAGCGTCCAGAAGAAGATGCTAAAAAGCTGCGGACGCCCCTTTAACGGGCCCCTCCAGGTCCAGGTTGACGGCACTGTCAACATGTGCTGTTTCGACTTTGACGGTAAACTCACAATTGGAGATTTAAAAACAGAGTCACTGGAAGAAATCTTCTCATCCCCCTTATATAACAAAATAGCGGAATATCATGAGACGGGGGATTTCAAGGATAGCGGCTTAATCTGTGAAAACTGTGACCAGAGGAACACCGTAAAAACCGATGTTATGGTGTATAACTCGAAGTTTGATCTTGAAGAGAGAGTAAAGATGCTTTCAACAACATACAGTAAAGTGATCGAGTGATGAAGGAAGTTATATTTTGTAATAGTGTCGGAGCCTTGCGTTCCATACTCAGGGATAATGATGATAAAGGAAAAGTCCATTATCTTCCGGTGGATTACTCTGTCGAAACCGCGAAAGTGATGCGTTTCTTGAAGGAGAGGAGTAATTTCCTGGAAGTGAAGCAGGACAGCTCTGGTAGCGGTGAAACCAGCTTTCAGGATAAATTTGTGAACTTTATAGCAGATCTAAACGAGAAAAACCAGTCTTGGCTTTGGTGGTGTTTAAACTTTACTAATAAAAATCCGATTTCGACGAGCCTCTGCAGCGAAGCATTCCATCTTTTAAATATAGTAAAGGCGGCAAGCGCAAGCGGAATAGACAAACTTTTAGTTATCACTAAAAATAGAGATATCGCTAAACAGTTTTTTCTATATAGCCGGGGTAAGTCCATAAAAGTTACTTATGCAATTGGATGGGGGAGATTCAGCGCTCGACATTTTTTACTTAAATATACGCCCTCAGGAAGTGTATATGCGTTTTTAAGGATGTTCTTCTGCGCGGTATATGCAAAAGTTAATTTTCCGGTGAAATTTAAAACGGACAAAAAGCGCAACGTTGTATTTTCGATACTAAGCCCCCAGTCGTTTAAAAAAGACGGCAGCTATTCTGATGTATATTTTGGCAGATTCATTGAATATCTTCGCGAGAAGAAATACGATTTCATAAATCTTGTTACCGTAAGACCCGCGTTTTACCGTAGACTTCTTAAAAAAGTGCGCACAGAAGTTTCAGATGTACCGATATTCCCGGTTGAACGGTTCTTGACGATAGGGGATCTTGTAAGGTGTTTTTTTATATCGATTTCGAAATATTTTTCCCCGATAAGGCTAAGCGGAAGCACGAAAATCGATGGGGTCGATATCGCCCGCTTAATCAAAAAAAATATCAGATATGATTATATGACACCGTTTTTCTTTGACAATCTTAAGGTCTATTTCGCCGTAAAAAAACTTGCTAGAAAAATGCGGATTGCAAGATTCTTTTATCCGTTTGAAAATAGACCCTTTGAAAAGATGGCTATCCTTGCGCTAAGAGAGGCGTCACCCGAAACACATATAACGGGGTACCAGCACGCCTCAATCTCCTTACGGCATACGAATTTTCTGCTTGGTAGGAGTGAAAGTTCTTTTACGCCACTGCCGGATTCGATTATTACAATGGGAGAGGCGACCAAGGACATTTTAATGAATAAGGGTAATTTCCCTCAAGAGATAATCAAAGTAGGGTGTGCCCTCCGTCAAGCGCCTTTTAGCGGAAAGGCTAAAAAAAGAAAAGAAAAGATCAGGAATTTGTTTGTAGCTTTGGCGACCAATATCGAGGAATATGTTAAAGTTATAGATTTTCTTAATGAAGCATCTATAGATAGTAGTGGATATGAATTGTGGATAAGGCCGCATCCCGTGTTTTCTCTGGAGGAAGCTATTAAAATAACAGGTACTCCCAGATTTACGTTTCATAAAGCCGATAAAGAAAGCCTGGAAGAGTGTTACAGCTGGGCTGATGCTATTTTATACGTTCATTCCACTTTGGCAATTGAATCCATAATGAGGGGAATTCCCGTAATAAATCTGGGGGTACAGAATCCACTGGATCCGGATCCCTTATTTGATTTTAACGAATATAAGTGGCGCGTGGATTCCCCCGGATTACTTATATCGGCTATAAGGGGGATCGATTCGTTAACGAATGAAGAGTACATCCGCAGGCAGCTAAGTGCTTTAGAGTACGCTAAACGCTACTTATGCGAAACAAGAGAGACTGCCATGCAAAGTTTTATTTGCTAGCTTGGGTTATATATAAAAGACTTTTGCAGAATCGGGTTAAGGGTCTTCTGAACAGGAAAAGGCTAGGGGTTTAAGGATACAAGTGCTTTTATGACGGATAAGACAAAAGAAATAAATATAGGCGTGGTCATTCCGACAAAGAATCGGCATGAAGATTTAATCCGTGCCCTTGAAAGTGTACGGAAGCAAACGTATCTGCCACTTGAGGTAATTGTCGTGGATCAGAGCGCTACGGATAAGGCTCACGCGGAGATAAAAGATTTTTTAAAAACGCATCGGTTTATAGATCTGAAATATATATACAATCCCGCCTTATCGGGACTCACTGCAGCGAAAAACGAAGCAGTTAAAATAGCTGCAAGCGACGTACTGCTTTTTATAGACGATGATATCGTTCTTGATAAAAATTTCCTTGAGGTATTGAGTTCTGTATATAAGAGGTATCCCGAACTGAGTGGGGTAGGAGGCCTCGTAAGACTCCCCGAGGGGAAGACCAGTGCCTTACGCAGGAAAATAGCGCTTATTTTTCAGGTAGGGCCTTTCAGAGACATGCGCGCAATGATACAGGCAGGGTATTTAGGTAATAAAGAGATCGTAAGAACCTGGCTTCTTTCAGGGGGGCTTTCCTCCTTAAGGAGGGAGGTTTTTGAGAAAATACGTTTTGACGATAATCTTATAGGAGCCTCTCCTATAGAGGATATGGATTTTTATTCAAAAGCGAAAGATTCTTTTCAGTTCGCGCTCGCGCCGGCGGCACGCGCTTTACATAATGTCTCACCTCGAAGCCGTTCGGGTTTAAAACGCGCTTTCGAGAATAAATGTTTAGGTTTCATTTTTATATTTTCACAGCATGTAGAGAAAAATTTCTTAAATAGGCTGGCGTTTATGTGGAGGAATCTGGGGATTTTTATTGATGCGATCGTCTCGTCAGTATCTTTTAAAACGTTAGACCCGGTAAAAGGTGTTTTTTTAGCGTGGAAAAAGTCTTTATCCAGTGGATAGTAATTAGGAAACCATATGGCTTGTGATATCTCAGGCAGGAGAGTAATTGTCACAGGGGCTACTGGTTTTGTCGGGCGGTATCTTGTTCCCGGGCTTCTATCATCGGGCGCCCAAGTGACTGTTATAACGCGGGATGCAGAAAAAGTTCCCAGTGGTTTTGCGGATAATGTAACGATCATCCAACTAGACCTAATAAAAGATGCAGTCGATATTACTGCCGGCGCTGAAATTGTTTTTCACTGCGCCGGAGAGACAAAAGAACATGATAAGTTCTATGACATGAATGTCAAAGGGACGAAAAAACTCCTTGAAGAATGTACTAATAGTAAGGGAATTAAGAAATTTATATATTTATCAAGCGTTGGGGTCATCGGGGCGCAAAGAGCAGGATATTATGATGAGCTGGCGCAGTGTTTCCCGCGAGATCCCTATGAAAAAAGTAAACTCGTGGCTGAAAAACTTGTTTTTGAGTACACTGCCCGTAATGGCATCGATGCCTTTATCCTAAGGCCAAGCATTATATATGGTCCCGGGAAAGGAGAAGAAACTGATAGTTTTTTATCTTTGATTAGAGCCATAAAAAAAAGATATTTTCGGTATATCGGTTCGGATAAAGCGGTATATAATATAATCTATGTGAAAGATGTTGTCGAGGCGCTGATATGCCTTGCCGGAAAGTCCGCTTCTCCCGCTCAAAAGGTGTACCACATTAATGACCCGATTGAATGGGGCGTTTTTGTCAAGGAGGTAAGATCAGTTTTAGGTATGGGTAAAGACGCAAGTTTTCTAAATAAAGATATTGCATATATAGGGGCACTATTTAGTGAAACTTTAGGGGTTTTTGGGGTAAAAGTTCCTTTTTCAATGTCTCGTTATAGAGTACTCACAAATAAAACTGTTTTTAATGCCGAACAAATAAAGAAATATGTTGGTTTTAATCTGTTATTCGGGAATAGGAACGGTATAAGAGAAACTATCCAGGATTATATTGATAGAGGGCTTATCTAGATGAAAAAGATTTTGCTTGTTGCAACGATACCGCTGAGTTTAAAGGCGTTCAGCCTGGATTTTATGAAGTACCTGCGTGATAAAGGTTATGAAGTCCATGCTGCAGCAGGGCCGGGCGCGGAATCTCGTATTATCAAAAAAGAGGGATTTACGTATCACGAAATCACTATTCCAAGGAATATCAATCCGGTTTTAGATTTTAAAGCCTTTAAATCCTTAAAGAGGCTTATGGAGGAGGAAAAGTTTGATATTGTACATACCCAGACCTCTAAAGCCGGGTTTGTAGGCAGGCTCGCCGCTTATTCGGCCGGTGTGCCTCTCATTGTGCATACCGCGCATAACTGGTCTTTTCATGAACTTTTGCCGCTGTACAAGAAGTATTTTTATCTTTTCCTTGAAAGAAAGGCGGCTGAGTGGTGTGATGCGATAATCGTGGATACAAAAGCGGTCATGGAGTATGGGCACAAGTTCAATATCGCCCCGGCCAGGAAACTCTTCCAGGTATATATGGGGATTGATTCGGGCCGTTTTATTCCCTTCAGCCAGGAAAAGAAAGAAGAGATAAGGCATTCCATGGGTATTACCCCTCAAAAGATCATTATAGGATCTATAGCAAGGCTTGTACCAGATAAAGGTGTGGAGATGTTTATAGAGTGCGCGCGAAAAATGAAGGATATTAAGAATACCCTTTTTGTTCTAGTCGGTGATGGTGAACTCCGGCCAAGCTTTGAGGAGAAGGTCAGGAAATACGGTCTTAGTGATAAGTTTATTTTTACCGGCCATGTAGACGATGTGGTACCGCTTTTAAACAGTTTTGATATCTTCTTTCTGCCGACTTTGCGGGAAGGTTTTGGTGTTGTTTTCGCGGAAGCACAGGCCTGCGGCGTTCCGGTTGTTGCTACACGGATATCCCCGTTAAAAGAAGTCGTTCAGGACGGTATAACCGGTTATTTAATATCACCGTATTTGCCGGAGAGTTTTACAGAGGGTTTGCAGAAACTTTTTGACGCCAAGCTCAGAGAAAAGATGTCCCAGACAGCCAGGTGTTTTGTCAAAGACAATTTTGATGTAAAAAGCATCAATGAAAAGACTTTTGACATTTACAGGCAATTATGGAAGGATAAGGGGTATGACATTTAAAATTAATAACGCCATGAGGGGGATAAAAAGACTAGGGGATGCGGTTATTTCTTTTATTTCTCTGGCTATACTGGCCGTTCCATTCGCATTCATAGCGCTTGCTATAAAGATTGATTCAAAAGGCCCTGTTTTTTTTAAAGCTAAACGAATAGGCTGCAGAAAAAAAACCTTCATGGCTTATAAGTTCCGATCGATGGTTGAAAACGCTGCAAGCATGGGATTGGGCGTAGAGACTGAAGAAAAGGACCCGCGCATAACACGGGCAGGGAGATTCTTGAGGAACTGGAGTATTGATGAACTCCCCCAGCTTATCAATGTTCTAATAGGCCAGATGAGTCTTGTCGGGCCGAGACCGGCGCTCCCGCATCAGGTTGAGAAGTATTCGTCTTTGGAGTTAAGAAGGCTTGAGGTAAGACCCGGCTTAACGGGCTGGGCCCAGGTTAACGGGCGGAACTTACTCTCCTGGAAAGAAAGAATAAACCTGGATTTATGGTATATTGACAACTGGTCTTGGTGGCTTGATATCAAAATTTTATTTATTACACCCTGGAAAATCATCTCCAGGGAAGGATTATACGGCAAAGACGGAAAGGTGGCTGATTATGAATAGGTTTAAGAGGTGGAAGAGGCCCGTTATAAGGGAAGGGAAATTGACTAAATATAAATGGCTGGTTCAGCACAAAAATAACCTTAAATTAGGTAAAATGACTGATATAGGAGCTTTTACGTATATAAACGCAAAGTGCGGTATTACTATTGAAGATAACGTCCAGATAGGGTCACATTGTTCGATTTATTCGGTTTCGACAATAGATAATAAAGAAGGCGCGGTAATATTGAGAAAGAATTGCAAGATAGGCAGTCATAGTGTTATAATGCCTGGAGTGAAAATAGGGGAAAACACAGTTATCGGAGCTTTTAGTTTTGTTAACAGAGATGTACCTCCGAATGTAACTGCGATAGGTATTCCGATAAAAGTAATAAGAAGAAAATAAAGAAAAAATATCCTAAATTATTATGAGTGAATTAATTTGTGATAAAAAGTATATTATAGCAGCTACGCGTGAAGGTTTAGGCAACAGGTTGAAATGTCTAATTTCTGCAATGAGAATGGCAGAAAGATATTCAAAGCCTCTTATTTTATTTTGGCCTGTAGATGAAAAATGTAGCTGTAAATTTTCTGATTTATTTGAAAATAAAATACCTGAAGTAGATTCAAAAGGACCCCAGACATTTACTAAGGATGAAAAATATAAGATAATTGAGACATGGAGATTCCTGCTTTTGCTGGAGGACGAACTGCCGGACAATTTTTCTCGGAAATACCCCTCATATAGAGGTAAAGATATTGATCTTGAATACGATCGGATTCCTTTGCCGCTAAGAAAAGATTTTTTAACTTATGTAAACAAATTAATTCCAAAAAAATATATAGTTGAGGAAGTCGAAAATTTTTCTAAAAAATTCAATGATAATACGATATCGGTTAATATCAGGTCTTGGTGCTATGAGGGGGTAGACGAATCCTGGCGAAAGGGGTTATTTGATATAAAAAAAATTTATAAATTTTTAGATAAAATAGAAAACCGTAATTTTTTTGTTGCTTATGACAATCCGGAAATTTTAGAAAAGTTAGTTAATAGATATGGAAAACGAATTTTGTTCTATCCTGAAAATAGATTTAATAAAAAGCGTAACAGTGAAGCGGGAATAAAGAATGCGTTGGTTGAATTATTATTATTGTCGAAAAACAAAGATCTGAAGGTGTCTTTTCTGAGTACTTTTTCTGAGATGGCTTGGTGGTTTGGTGGGTGCAGGGCTAATGTGGAAGTTATTCCTACAAAAGCTTATCTTTTTAAAAAAGTTTCTTTATATGAGGCTGTTGGCTATTCCTTATTCTGGAAATGGTATATACAGCCGAGTAAATATTCAACTATACAAAGATTAGCACTATTTATCAAACAATTTATAGAAGGTTAAAGGTTTGAAAAACTGGTACTGGCTTAAAGGAAGTTGACTAGAGATACTGGGGCATTTAATGATGTATTTAATTTGTTCAGTTTCAGTAGTTGTAAAAAAGGAAGAGTAAAAAGTGAAAATATCATTATCAAGGCCTGAAATTACGTCTAAAGACATTCAATCGGTTATAAAAAGCTTGAAGACGCCGTATCTTTCATTAGGACCACGCTTAGTGGAATTTGAAAGTAAAACCGCGAAATACGCCGGCGTAAAGTATGCGATTGCGGTTAATAGCGGAACATCGGCTTTGCATCTCATCGTCCGCGCTCTCGGGATAAAGGGAGGGGATGAAGTAATCACCACTCCTTTCAGCTTTATCGCTTCCAGTAACTCTATACTTTTTGAGGGGGCAGATCCGGTTTTTGTGGATATAGACCCAAATACGCTGAATATAAACGTAGATTTAATAGAGAGGAGAATAAGTAAGAAGACAAAAGCGATACTTGCGGTGGATGTTTTCGGCCATCCAGCTGAATGGGAAGCTTTAGGCAGAATCGTGCGCAAACACGGTTTGAAACTTATAGAAGACAGCTGTGAAGCCCTAGGATCGGAATATAAAGGCAAAAGGTGCGGCTCTTTCGGTGATGCGGGAGCTTTTGCTTTTTATCCAAACAAACAGATCACGACAGGTGAAGGCGGGATGGTGGTAACTGATAATAGCCGTATCGCGGATCTTGCACGAAGCATGCGGAATCAGGGTAGGGGCAAAAAAAGTACCTGGCTTAACCACGTGCGCTTGGGATATAACTACAGGATAAGCGAGATCAACTGTGTGCTTGGCTCCGGGCAGATCCGGAGGATCGATAAAATACGCGCTAAAAGGGGCAAAGCTGCCGATATGTATAATGATAAGTTAAAAGTCATAGAGGAGATAGACCTGCCGTATATTGCACCTGAAGTCAAGATGAGCTGGTTTGTGTATGTTATTAAACTTAAAAAATCCTTCAATAGGCGGCGCAGGGATAGTATTATAAAGTTTTTGAAATCGAAAAATATCGGATGCAGTACCTATTTTCACCCTATTCATCTTCAGCCTTTTTACCGCAAGCTGTACGGATTTAAAAAAGGGATGCATCCGGTAACCGAATATATATCGGAGAGGACTATTGCTTTACCGTTTTTTAATAACATCACCGGTGAAGAGATCGATTATATTTTTAAAAATTTGGCCAAAGCGATAAAAAAGGTAAAAAAGGAAAAATAATATGCTGGTCACCTTAAGAAACCTAATATCAGTAATAATAGACTTGGTTTTAATAAACCTGTCGATGTTTCTCGCCTTTATGATCAGGTTTGACTGGCAGTTGTCTCAGCCTTTGGTAAATGCCTGTATATTCTTCATGATAGCGGCAAGCATAATCAAGATCATGATGTTAAGTGCCTGCGGGATATACCAGTGGGCGTTTCGTTATGCCAGTATCAGTGAAGCAATGAATCTTTTTAAAGCCGTTACTTTTGGAAGCCTTCTTTTGATAGCAGTTGCCTTTTTTACCCAAAGTACGCATATAGGCCGTTCGGTACTTTTGATAGATTACCTTATCTATATTTTTCTGATTACAACTTCACGGTTTTTACCAAGGGTGCTTATAAAATTCCGCCAAGGCCGGCACAAAGATTTAATAAAGGTTCTTATTGTCGGTGCGGGTTCCAGCGGGGAGATGGTCGCTAGGGAACTGTTGAACGTAAAAAACAGGATTTATGAACCTGTAGGCTTTATTGATGACAATCCGCTAAAGTTACATCACAGGATGCATGGCAGGATGGTTCTTGGGGCAACAGGCGACATAACAAATATAGTGGAAGAGTATAATATTGAAGAGATAATAATAGCGATACCATCGGCAAGCGGTAATAAAATAAGGGAAATAGTATCGAAGTGTGAGAAACCGGAAGTTAAGATAAAGATCGCACCCGGCTTTCATGATATTCTGACAGGAGAGACAGCCATAAAACAGATCCGTGATGTTAAGCTAAGTGATCTATTGGGAAGGGAAACGGTCCAGATCAGCAGCGAAGATGTGAGCAATTTTCTTAAGGAAAAGGTAGTTCTTGTCACCGGTGCCGGCGGCAGTATCGGGTCGGAGCTTTGCCGGCAGATAATGAAGTTCGATCCCCGGATGCTCATTTTATTTGATCATGCAGAAAATGATACATATTTTCTTGAACTTGAACTTGCCGAAAAATATCCCAGCTCACGTTTTACGACGGTCATAGGTGACATCAAGGATATAGGGCTTTTAAAAAATACTTTTACAAAGTACAAACCGCAGATTGTATTTCATTCCGCGGCGCATAAACACGTACCTCTCATGGAAGAAAATCCGGCAGCAGCCGTTAAGAACAACATTATCGGCACTCGCAATTTTATGTATGCTGCCGAGCACTATAAAGTAGAACGTTTTGTTATGATCTCAACCGATAAAGCGGTCAACCCCGCAAGCGTGATGGGCGCATCAAAGCGTATCGCCGAGATGATAATCCAGGCGAAAGCACAGACAGCACGCACGAAATTCATGGCTGTACGGTTTGGCAATGTCCTGGGATCCAGCGGTAGTGTCGTCCCGATCTTTAAACAGCAGATAGAAAAGGGAGGGCCCGTGACAGTAACTCATCCAGATGTTAAACGCTTTTTTATGACCGCAAGTGAAGCGGCGCAGCTCGTGATCCAGGCGGGTGCTATCGGTAATGGCGGCGAGATTTTTGTTCTTGATATGGGAGAACAGATAAAGATAGCGGATCTTGCAAAAAATCTTATTACATTATCGGGATTAGAGCCAGGCGAGGATATAGAGATAAAATATATCGGGCTGAGGCCGGGTGAGAAGATGCATGAAGAGATGCTTCTTGACAGGGAGCACGATGAAGCAACCAAAAATGATAAGATTTTTATCGCCCAACCGGATAAGTTTGATACCCAGAAGCTTAGAAAAGACATAAAAACACTCGAAAGGTTAGCTACTCTGATGGAAGGTGAGAAGATAGTCGAGAAGATCCAGGAAATAGTCGCAGAATTCCGTCCCGTCAAAAAAGACATTTAGATTGTAAATCGAAAAATATTTTAGATATGAGAAAAAACGAAAAAGTAATGTCATGGCTGGAGAAAACAGCTGTGTTTTTTCTTTATTATTTGGTGTTAGCCTTACCTTTTTCAAAGACGCTGGTTGAGTTTTCTGTTATTGTTGTTCTCTTGATGTGGTTTGTAAGGCGAATTGTTCAGTGGAGAGTTTATTCGCTTTCTCCGATCCAGGCGTTTGCTCCTTGCAGCACTTTCTTAAATTTGCCTATCGGTATTTTTTTACTGACAGGAATTATTTCTACATTCTTAAGCGTATCAAAAGCTTTAAGTCTTGAAGGATTATTTTTAAAACTTTTTGAATTAATACTGATCTTTTTTATTACAGTTGAGTTTTTTAATTCTCGACACAGGATAAAAAAGCTTTTTTTTGTTCTTTTCCTGCCGATTGCTATTTTGATAATTGATATCGTCGGTCAATCCCTGACAGGTTTTGATCTTTTGCGCGGGCAAGCAAGAATCGGCCAGTACATTATTCAAGGTCCGTTTACTAATTCCAACGATTTGGCGGGATGGCTCCTACTCATTATCCCTGTTATTCTGAGTTGTGCGTATTTGCAGGAAAAAGATTGGCTTAATGTAGTCGGACGGTTTACATCTTTGGCGGCAAATATGCGTTTGATTCTTTATGGTACTGCTATTTTACTGGTGGCGTGTCTTTTTTTCACATATTCAAGGGGGGCATGGATTGCTTTTCTGCTCTCGGTATTCTTCCTGTATATTTTAAAAGCAAAAAAGGCGCGTCTTTTAGTAACGGGTATTTTGGTTTGTTTTGTGATTGTAATAATTTTTTTGTTTATCATTCTTCCCGAAACTTCTAAAGAAACCCTGGAATATATACTTAAAGCAGGGAACCAGGGAGTCAGCGTACGGATTAAATTATGGCAGGAGGCTATAGGTATTATTAAGGATCATCCTTTTTTCGGGTGCGGATTGAATACATATGCGACAGTTGCGCCGGGATACAGGATTACTGAGACAACCGGGTTCTATCCGCATAGTTCTTATCTTCGAATGGCGGCTGAATCGGGACTTTTGGGTTTAGGAGCCTTTACCTGGATTTTGGTTACTCTATTTAAAAAATCTCTGGCTAATCTTAAAAAAATTGATAACAGGTTTTACGCGACCTTTTTGATGGGTATCTTAGCCGGGCTTTTTGCGTTTTTAGCGCATAGTTTTGTCGACACAAGCATCTATTCGCTTCAGTTAGGTGGTTTGATGTGGTTTATGATAGCAGTGGTCATTGCTATTCAAAAAGTGGATTTTGACACAAAAAGTAAAACCCTACTATAAAAATGCAATAAATTAT
>CAZGOG010000022.1:0-31950 GCA_964527555.1 uncultured Planctomycetia bacterium
ACAGGTCTGGGTTTATTTTAGGAAGTGTCCCGATACGCTATATTACGATATATGAGTTTATTTTTGCTTGACAAAGTATACACTATAATGTATACTTATTTTGGGGGTGTGAAATGACTAAAAATATAACATTGAAAAAATTAAGACCAAATCTTCCTAAAGTCATAAAGGAGATAGACTCTAAAATGACACGTTTTATCATAACGAAGAGGGGCAAGCCCGCTGCTCTTATAATGTCAATAGAGGATTATGAGAGCCTACTCGAAACGCTTGACATCCTTTCCAATGCTGGGCTCAGGAAGAAGATCAAAGCTGCAGAAGAAGATATCAAAAAGGGGAATATCCGGTCCTTGGATGAAATCGACAAGGAGTTAGGAATTGTATAAAGTTATTTTAACTAATACAGCGAAGAAGGAATATAAATATCTTTATAAAACCAATGAATCGATCTTCACAAGAGTAAGGAATGCATTGATATCTCTTTCGAAAGATCCTACACAAGGCAAACCATTAAAATTATCGCTAAAAGGAAAATGGTCTTTTAGGGTGGGAGTTTATAGGATAATTTACACAATTGAGAAAAAAATATTAACTGTATATGTATTGGATATCGGGCACAGAAGAGAAATATATAAATAAAATGTCTTTATGCCCTATGACAAAAGACTCCTTATTTGTTTCACGGTTATCTGTTTTACCCTACTTTTCGCTCATATTGCCACACTGTACGCGCAAGTCCAGGTGCAGAACCAGGCACAGAATATAACCATCAGGAACGTCGATTTTATCGGTATTCCGAAAGCCCGGAATATCGAGATAAAGAACGTTGATTTTACCGGTTGTGTCTTCCCGTGCGGGAGGTCACCTTCAAGAACCTGGATTTTGAAGCCATACCAAAGACGAGAGAGATCCATATAACCGGTGTGGATTTTCTTGCGAAACCCTTAACTCAGGAAAAGAAATAAGACGCGGGCGGAAACTAGCGTCCTCTCAGACCGCTGAGCCGAACCGCGTGCATGTACTCGGCAAGATAACCACACCGGAAGGAGCGCCGGTATCTAGTGCGCAATTTGTTGACCCGGGTCCGGGTAGGCATTGTGAGATCCTTACGGGGCTGCCTCTTCTGACGCGCGTTTTATAAAGAGCGAAGGAGGAGGCAATATCTCCAACATAAAGACGGATTCGGGCGGTAATTACCACATTGTCGTCGTTGAGGTTGCGACCTCTAAGTATTTCCAGACTGTCGGCGTGAATAAATCCAAGATAAGGTGGAACAGGCCGAATTATCTGATATCCCCGAAATAAAATGTGAACCTGCACGCATAGTTTCACACCTAAAAACCCAAACGGGTCCAAATACGGGGGCAGACCTCCACTGGCATTTCTCCTATTCAACAAGTTAACATAAGATACATTATCACGTCTTAAAGGGACATTTATTCTGAAGGTAATTAGGGGGATTTTATATGATACTCTTTGGTGGGTTCGGAACTTTTAGGCAGGTTTTTTAAGGTCTTCTACCAACTCTTTAATCAGCTTCAAATGTTTTTCTGACGGCGGGTTCTTCCCCTGGAACCAGCGTCTGATTGTGCGCCTATCGACGCCAAGGGCAATTGAAATACCCAGTTTTGAATATCGGCCATACCTGTAGAATTCGTGCAGTTTTTTTAGCTCCTCCAAAGGTTGATACATTCAAAACTCCTTTTTTACCTGCGAAAACTTATGATCTATAGCAGGTTCTTTTTAGTCGGGGTTGGTTTGCGGGATATTTCGAATGGCCCAAACACCTCTTGGATTCCTTGGAGAAAATCGATATATTCATCCAGGGTCATTGGCTTTTCCAAAGCTCTGCATTTCTCCCTTGAAATTTGGAAATCTCGTCGGATTGCGTCATTTTGGGCATCCTCAAGCATTTCCCTTTTTTCTTTTTCACTTAACATTGTTGCTACCTTAATTCCCGTACACGGCGTATTTTTCTTTTAAGCTTATTTGAGGTATGTTTGGAAAACAATACATGTATTTGCTGAAGCCATTCCAGTTTCTTGATCGGGGGAATCTTCATAAAACGGAGTGTTTTTCCTTCTTCAGTTTCCCATCTATAATTCAAACTTTTATTCATATTTTTTCGTCGTATTTTTTAACTTTTTGACCCTTTTTAATTCTTCAACGTCAAATTTATCTACACTACGACCAGTCTTTCTTTTAATCTTAATCAAATCATCTATTGAGATAACAGGCACTGCAAGATTTCCTATTTTTACATATACACAGTGCTCCATGGCTGCCTCATATGAAATCGGTGAATCAATGATAATATCAACTTCTTTTAACTCATCATGTTTATAAAAATTCAATGCTTTTAAATGTTTATTTTTAACCAAATCTTTTCTAGTTTTCGCCTTAACAAACTCTATCGGATCGATCGGTATTTTCACATTGTACTTCTTTTTTTTCAAGATTTTGACAATTTTTGCCAGATTTTGATCAGTCATTTCAACGAGTATATCCAGATCTGCAGTACTCCTTAAGGATCCGAGCAAATTCACTGCCATTCCGCCGACAATAAGATATTTTACCTTTTGCTTTTTAAATTCACAAAATATTTCCTCATAAAGAAACATATATTTTATCCCTTTTGTTATAACGTCTATTGGGTCATTTACATTATACCCTGAGAATTCTTTTTTATCAAATTTTGCACTGTATTTTGTCTATATGCTGCCAAAAGTCATAAACTTTTTACCCTTTTGTTTCAAGATCGCCTCTTAAACGGCTGATTTTTGGGTTAAAATATATGGTTTGATAACTCTAAGTGTTCTTTTTGTTTATAACAGGTTCTTTTTAGCCGGGGTTGGTTCGCGGGATATTTTGAAAGGTAAAAAATATAAACCTTATGCCTTTATTGTATCCTGATTTTTTATGAAAACAGATCTTTCTCAGGACCTTCTTCTTTGACTAAAACAATGATCCGATCTATCAGTTTTTTAGCGGTTTCAAGAGACGATTTTGCTTCAGGACGAGTTATATAATTCTTGGAATCATAAATAAAATCGTGTCTTTTTCTTCTTAATCTATTGAATCTGCTGACTAAGTTATCGTAATCATGCCCGAGCAACACCTTTGTAAACTCGACTATTGTCTTATGTGACCTTTTTGTCGTTGGTAGATATCCTTTTGAATACATAAGAGCTTTGCCGGCTCTTATCATAGCATGGTATGCTATTGCTATTGACCATGTCAGATCTATGCCCAAATTAGCTTCAGCGGTTTTAAGGTCTTTTAATGACCGTTTTAACTGATATTCAATTTGATTAAAATCCGGTTTTTGACGTTTTATAAGTTTATTTCTTAGAAATTTTTCGCAACTCATTTTCATCCCCTATAAGCATGATTTTTTTATCCTTCAAAATATTCCCTAGGAAAGGATCGCCTTGCGTAATCTCCTGCCTGAAATCATCTGCCTTATACATTTTAAAATTAATCTCCCGCTTCAATAGTTCTTCCAGAGCGTCCAGCTTTTTGATAAGCATGTCTTCCTGGCAATTGCCGATCACTATAAGGTCTATATCGGAAAGATAGTTTTCTTTTGCTTTTGCATAAGAACCGTAAATAAAGGCATATTTAACGTTGCCTAACTTGCGTAAAGACTCTTCAATGGTTCCCGCTACGCCAACAGTCTTAAAAACAATGCTTTTTAATTCTTTGTAAAGCGGGTATTTTTTATTCACTCTAAAGTACCTTGCATTTGCTTTGTATTCACTCGCAACAATGCCCTCTTTTTCCATGGAATTGAGGGTTCGTTGAAAAGTCCCCGGCTTTTTACCCAGGATCCGCCCTATTTCATGCATATAAAACGACTTCTCAGGATTGGTAAAAAGAAGCCTCAGTAGTGCAGCCCTGTTTTTGGTAAGTTCCCTCATGTTTTACTCCATATGCTATACGCATACAATTGTATACATATTGCATACAATTGTCAAGAAAAAATTTAATGTTCCCCACCCTACCCCCTAAAAAACACATAATTCCCCTCTGCAAGCCACCTAATGTTAAAAACGTGGCCCTTCGCAAGGGGAAGGCTCGCTAATACTTGGGCAATCTAAAACAAGCTTATATTTATTTTTGGGGATAGAATTTTAGGTTTATTTCAAACGGTAGGATACGCTACGCCCTTTTCCCTTGTTTTGGACCAGGATATCCTTATTTAACATATCTGCGATATCCCTATAGGCGGTAGCCCTGCTTGTTTTTGTCATTGAAACGTATTTTCTTGTGGTAAGACCGCCCTCAAACCCTTCCGCCCCAGCTCCAAGTAAGCGGTTTATGACTTTTCTTTGATTTCTATTCAGTTCCGTTTCAGCGTGCACCCTCCAGAACTCGGCCTTCTTTAAAACTTTGGAAATCGTCTCTTCCGAATCTTCAAGCGCCCGTAGGTAACACTCAAGAAACCACAACAGCCAATTGGTTATGTCCAATGGCCCTTTTGAAGTCTTTTCCAAAATATCGTAATAAGAGGCTCTTTCCTTCATTATCCTGGAGGATAATGAATAATATCTCTTAGGCGAGGATTCATCCTGCGCTAATGCCATATCCGTTAGCGCTCGTGCTATTCTGCCGTTACCATCCTCAAAAGGATGAATTATAACAAAATACAAATGAGCCACACCGGACCGCAACAAACCATCTATCTTTTTAGACCGTTTTTCCCACCAGTCAATAAACGCTTTCATTTCAGCGTCAATACGCTTCTCGGGAGGAGCCTCGAAATGAACTTTTTCCCGGCCCATCGGACCCGAAACAATCTGCATGGGTCCCCCGCTCCTCCATTTTCCCACATGTATTCTTCTCAGTCCTGAATATCCGGTCGGGAATAACGCCGCTTGCCATGATTTCAATCTACTCGTTGTTAACGGTTTTTTATAATTCACCGTAGCGCCCATAATAACATCGATCATACCTTCGGCATTTCTATCTTCTTTTTTTACTCCGCTTGTCGGCAGTCCCAACCGTCTGGCAACTGATGATCTCACAGCATCCGCTTCAAGCTTCTGTCCTTCGATAGCGGCCGTTTTGATGGTTTCTTCTACAAGTATCTCGGACCTCGATTCTTCGCTCATCCCCATACCCAAAGCATTTACTTTGCTTAGAAGTTTCCCCTGCGCTAAGCGTGCCCTGCCGAGGGCATCGATAAGTTTATCAGTTTGCCAGGTAAAATCAGGCCAGTTTTTCCGTTGCCAAATATAGCTCATTTACGCCTCCTAATTGCTTCATTCTATGAAGCATTATACCATCTAATCGCTTCATTGGCAAGTATTCAAACACAATAATTGAATTGACTCCAGAAGAAATACTCTGCAAAGAAAAATCCCCGTAAACGCTAAAACATCCTAAAACTCACAGATTTGAAAAGCAGAAAAACGCGGTCTTTTAACAGAAATATAAGGAGGTTATCTTGTGGTGCGGACATCACGCAGCTTCTTACTGTTCTTGCTTGAGGATAATATTTCTTACCCTGCTGATAACACTTTCTACAAAATCTATATATTCTAAACATTCTTTCTTGGTTACTTCAATACCTCCATCATAGAGATCCAGATTTCTTTTTGATCGTATAAGATTCCCAAAATCAGCAATGCTCTCATCTTTAAGAATCTGAGCAAGTTTTTCAATAATCTTTATATGGTGGCCAGGAGCGCTTTTAACTTTCTGGCGATGAAAACTTAATAAGGCAATACCTGCTTTAATCATGGCCGTATAAGCATAATTAAACTTAACATCTAATATCGTATCTGTCTTGGCAATATCCAAATCACGGATTGCGTTATCAATATTTTTAATGATTTGTTCTTTGGTAAAATTGAATTTTTTGAAGTACCTGTCTTCGAATTTCATTAGATTATTTTAATATGTTTTTGCTTGAATAAAGTCCTAATAAAAGGGTCTTTTCCGGTAATTCGTTTTTTTAATTCCTTTTTATCCATATTAACAACATTTATTTCTCTGTCTATTTCTTTTTGTATATTATTTATTTTCCTCTGCAATGACAAAACACTATGATTCCCCACAACCAACAGATCTATATCACTGTGTGTATCCATCTCGTTGTTCGCATAAGAACCGTATATGTACGCATCCTTAACGCCCTCGACTTCCCTAATAGCATTTTTTAACCGATATTCCAGCCCTACCGTTTTTAACACAATTTTTTCATACTCTTTATACAAAGGATACCTTTTATCTATTGAATACAATTTCAAGTTCCCTTGACTTTGACTCTGTAAAATCCCTTCTTCCTCTAACTCTCTAAGTTTTTTAACAAGATTTCTTTTATCGACATGAAGTTTTCTAGATATTTCATTTACATATATGCTCTCTTGAGGATTGATAAAAAAATAATTTAATAATTTTCTGGTTAGTTTTGAACGAAGTGAAATCATTTCAAACTCCTTTTACACCGATAAGTGTAACATACTACACCGGTAAAGTCAATGCCGAGGCTCCACAAAAAGCCTAAAACACCCAGAATCTACATTACAGTATAAAATGCCCATGAAATCCCACTCCCCCACCAGAAACACCCCTAAAAAACACATAATTCCCCTCTGCAAGCGCCACCCAATGTTAAAAACGTGCCCTCTCAAGGGGAAGGCTCGCTAATACTTGGGCAATCTAAAACAAACTTCTATTTATTAGGCATTCTGCAGGAAGAGACTGGCAAGACGTATATATTCACGTATGCCGTTGTATTATAGGCGGTAAGGCGTGCTCGAGTGCCTTTATGCCCATAAATTCGTTCTCCTTTCAGTTTTGAAAAATTCCAGGAATAGGCATTAAATTATATCCGCGTACGGTATTTTACTGTCAGCGTGATGTCTAGTCCAACCATAAAAGTGTTCAAGAGATACAAAAATATAACGGCGTTTCGCTCCCCAAAATACTCGAAGAATATGCCGGATATATACCCTAAGAGAATAATCACAAGAAAGTGCACGCTTTTGCCGTCTGACTTTCTTGATTTCAGCATCTTAAAGATCGAAAAAGGCCATGCCATTCCAAAACAAATAAGCATAATTACTTCAAAAATATCGGGATTCATATCATCACCATCATCCTTTATCTTGCGCCCGTATAAAAACCAAAACCACTACAAAACATACATGACAAATTAAAACTATGCAAGAAACCCCACTCCCCACCCTCTAAAAAACCCAGCACTCCCCCGCCCCCACATAATGGCGAAGCCGCGGTCCTGAAAAAAACTTAAAAAAAATTGAAAGAATTTCAGCAGGAAAGTTGTCTATATACTAAAGGCCCGGAAAACCGAACCAACAACATAAGGAGGTAAAAGATGGAAAGTAGCAAAAAAGTTGCGTTAAAGGGCTATGCGGATCTCTTATCGGGTATTTCAGGGATCCTCACAGAAGCGCGCAAAAGCGCTGTAAAATCCATTAATTCGATTCTCACGGCGACCTATTGGGAAATCGGCCGCAGGATCGTGGAATTCGAGCAGTGTGGGAAAACGCGAGCGGATTACGGAGATAAATTGATTAAACGTCTTGAAACGGATTTGAAAGAAAGATTTGGAAGAGGCTTTAATGAACGGAATTTACGTAATATGCGACAAGTATATATGTTATGGCCAAAATTGTATTTACAGAAGAACATTGCATCCCCTAAAAACTTAAGTGATTATAATCCAGAGACTTATGCAAAGCGGCACACAGTGTGTGCCGTTTTGCCTTGGTGCCACTATAGACGATTGGTGACTGTAAAATCCAAAGACGCCCGTGATTTTTATGAGGATGAAGCTATAAGGGGTGGTTGGTCCGTAAGGCAATTAGACCGGCAAATTAGTACCCAGTTTTATGAAAGAACTTTACTTTCAAAGAATAAGGCCGAAATGCTTAGGAAGGGGCAAATCCCGAGAGAAAATGAGGTTATATCCGCCGAAGAGGAGATAAAAGATCCGACAGTTCTGGAATTCCTGGATCTCAAAGATGAGTATTCAGAATCAGAAATGGAAGACGCTCTTATCCACAGACTGGAGGATTTCCTGTTGGAACTGGGCTGTGGATTTACGTTTGTTGCCAGACAGAAACGCCTGCGCATAGGCGATGAATGGTACCGCATAGATCTCGTATTATTTCATCGTAAATTGAGGTGCTTGGTACTCATTGACCTTAAGACAGGTAAATTCACACATGCGGACGCCGGCCAAATGAACCTGTATTTGAATTACGCGAAAGAACGCATGGCATTACCCGAGGAAAACCCGCCGGTCGGGATTATTTTATGCGCTGCACGCAACGACACGGTGGTCCACTATGCTCTGGGAGGATTAAAGAATAAGGTCCTTGCCTCCGAATACAAACTGCAACTTCCGGATGAGAACAAGTTAAAAGAGGAATTTCAGCGAGTCCGAAGAGAATTTAAGGGTAAAAAATGAGCCGGCAACGGTTTGTTGTACCCTACCCCCATAAAAACGTAGTATTATGCGGCCATTGAAACCAGATCAGCCTGCTCCTTAAGCGCTCTTATTTCTTCAAGGCTGAGACGCTCCATAGGCAGCATCTCAATTATTTTTATAAGAGTTTTTACAAGATCATTAATATTATATTCCCCTGTAACGAGCGCCGTGATATCACCGGGGGTGAGGTTTTTAGCTTTCAGGTTATACGGATCGATAAGTTTATTATATGAGGCTATAGTCTCTGTAATAAATTCTGTATCATCGCCGTTACGTACAATATGAATGAGCCTCATGCCGAAGAAAGTCGACCTAATAATACCTATCGGGTCATCTTTTAACCCCATCGGGACTATTACGGAGTTTTTCAGCGTTTCGCTGTGCTGCAGTGTTCCCTGTAGCGCTTTTTTGTATTCGGCAGATGTTATTCCGCGGTCTGCGCCGATAATGCTTATTACGTTTTCCTTGGACCTCTCATCGGTGAAATCTCTTCTGGCGATACTGTAATCGGAATAAACATTTTCGCTTATGACATCATCAGGTTTCTCCATATTATAAAGTTCTAAATAAATGTTACTGCCGGGGGTATTATTTAGGCTACAAAGCCAGCCTAAGGCTATTCTATTCTCAGGATTTTCAAACACTTTTACCGGGACCCTTACCAGTATGGGACGCTTATTCTCCCCTATCATACTACCGATAAACTTTTTATTTTCAGCTATATATTTACCGGTAGCTTTTACTATTTCCTCTGGCAGCTCTTTTTCTTTTTTTGCTTGAAGAGCCGCTTCAGCCAGAGCAAACGCTATAATAGCGCTTATACTGAGTAGTTCCACGCTATCCCGAAGGGCCTCGTATTTCTTGCCGATTTCAGCGGGATGCGCTTTAGTTTCTTTTTTGGCTTCTTCGGCAGGCGCGGCTTCTTCTACCTGCGGCTCTTTTGCAGCTTCTCGAAGCTCCGTATCCACCTTTTCGCTTTCATCCGGGATTATTTCTCCTCCTTGTTTTTCACCCGTTCGTTTTTCTTCATCCATGACTTCGGCTTTTCCCACGCATTTCTTTTCCGCCTCAATGACTCTTTCGAGCTGTTTGTTAAGAAGCGCCCTTTTCACGGGCATGCCTTGCCCCTTTACGTCCTCGCCGTCGATCCGGGTAACCTCACCCGTCTCATTATTTACCGTGATACAGGCCACTTCGTTACCTTCACCGTTTCTGATCGAGATTACAGATTCCTTGCCTTGTAAGGATTGTCTGACTTCACAGGTAAAGCCTTTTTTGATGAGTGAATCTATCTCTGCCTTTGCATCCGGGGATATAATGCGCCATACGCCGGGGAGTCTTCCGGGTTCTTTGGCTGCCAGAAAGAATAGTTTATTCAGGTGCTTGTTAGCAAAACGTTCGAGATAAGTTCCCACCTCCGGTACCGCCGGTTTTAGGGGCTCGGTATCGAAAACTCCGCTTGTTATATTTTGTCCTCTCTTACCCAGAAGCTTATCCATCTCGGTTGCGCTTTTCCGCAGTTTGCTGAGCGCCTCTTCACTTAAAAAGTCTATAGCGGCTTCAAACATAACGGGGTCTCGTACGGTAGCACCTGAAAACCCATGATCTCCCGGTTCCACCGGCGGGCCAACATATTCTTCCGGGTCTCTTCCGGTAAAAATAGTGCTCAAGAGCACCCTTGTCAGGGCTTCGCCAAAACTTGCCGCGCGTTCAATATCGTTGCCGAGCGGGTAGATGCTGCTTCTTGTCTCCTCGCCCTGTATATGGAAGGATATAACAAGCTCTCCTTCCCTGCGCATGAACCCCTGGAATATGCTTACCGTTTCAGAACCGCTGGATACAACAAGCTCGTGCCCTTCTCTCGCCGCTTCTGCGACCCATCTCGATGAAACCCGCCATTTATCGAGTATCTGGCCGTTTACAATCACGTCCAGCGTGCCGTATGTTTCGTTGTCTTCGGTATCCAGGTAAAAACCTTCATAGCGGTAACCCCATCCGCGGTTCTGGCGTGGCTCAACCTCATCAATTACGATATCGATATCGTCTTCGCCGCCGGCGTACTCTTGCAAGGAGATGTCGATAAGCCTGGCTATATCCTCAACCTTGAGGATCTCGGGCCTGAGATCCGGATAAGTCGCCTCCCGAAGAGAGCTGGCAAAGACCGATGCTAAAAAGGCGGCCGTTTGCTCATCGTATCCTGAAAGTTCGGGACGCGTAAATGGATAGAGGTAATTGTCATCCCCCCTCGGCTGGGCGAGTCCCATAAGGGCAGAAGTACCTTCGGCGAAGAACTCCGCATAGTTCGTCGACATATAGGCTCCGCTGTATAGACCCCTGGTAACAACCGCATCATATCCGACATTGTACAGCTCCTGGTCCTGTTCGGGGGTAAGTCCCGTACGATGTGTAACATGCGTAGCTTCATGCATGATCACGTACATAAATTGGGCCACGACATCCGATATCCGCAAAAGATCCTTAACAAGATAATATTCGTCTCCGGTATTAAAATATTCGTCGAGTTCTTTCTCGGGGAGATACATCCGTGAGACGGCTACACCGACATTCTTTCCCGCATTGTAAGCTATCCCCAGTATCTGGTTCCCGAAGATATACCCCCGCAGTTCCGGGACGCCTTTCATCACCCAGTCATTGACAAGGATCATGCGGACCTGGTTGTTCTCGGCGAATTCGTAAATGCGGTCCATCACCTCCTGGTCCATGTCACGCATCAGCTCCCTGAGGGATATTTCTGCCCAGTCAACCAGATAAGGAGGAAGCCCCATCCCCGCCAGCGTGAACGGTCCGACCTGGCGGACGATGTCATACGTATAGTCCAAAAGATCCCCCTCTTCTTTGACCTTTTGCCAGGCCTCGCCTGCGCTTGCATGCACCTGGCCCGTATCCATCTCTGACAGTTCACCGAAATCCGCCTCACAAACGCCTCTTCTCAAACCTACGAGATGCAACGCTTCGTAACTATTGACACTATTATAGAAAAAAAGACACGCCGAGGGTATCCAGCTCCATTTCATGTGAAGACACTTTGCGAAACCAACCCCGGTAGCACGGTCGCTTTCTGTCGTAAAAACAGCTTTTTCAAGATCCAGGGTCCGCATATCAATGGAAATCTCAAAATAGGCTCTTTCGCCATTCACCTCTGCCGGCAAAACGAGGCTTATCGTCCCTTCTTCCGGGTCGATGCGGCAAACTCTCTCCGGCGAGGAAATCGGCGCGACATTGACTGAGACATCAGGCGCGAATATCTCGCCAGCCTTTCCGAGATATTCCTCGAAAAAGTAACTGAGCCTTTCAACCCCGCGAGAAGCCATGTCCACTTCCACGCCGAGGAGCTGCCTCATAAAGGACTCAACAAACATGTTCTTCTCCGCCGGAAGCATGCAGTAGAGGTCTATAGTAGTTCCGTCGGGAAAGACCAATATCTTACTACCTGAGCGGTTGATAGTTACCTCAGCCTCGATTGTTCTATCGTTTATTTCACAGCTGAAAACTATCACGACTTTGTCTCTATTCTGGAATTGCCGTAAATTGACTATGCCTTCCTCCCCATCGACTGTTACGCGGAGACTTGATATCCATTCTCCCCTCAAGACCGCTTCCAGGTCATCCTGGTTTACAGTAACATCCTCCGCTTGTTCCAGACCCTTTACAATAAGATCAAACGGATTCCTGAAACAGGCAATATGTGGGTTCACGCCCTCTTTCACCAGTCCGGCAAAGAGCTCGTCTCTTTCCTCCTCCGGCATGCCTTCAAGATCGATAGTCCTTATCCCATCCGTGATAGAGACAGGAACGGCTCTTTCAGCTTCTACCCTATATTTGACCTTAAGGCAATAACTGTCTGGGCACGTGTCAGGCGAATGGATTCCGGGAGTGCAGCTTGGTTGGGAATCAAAGAAAAATTCATGAGTGAATTCCGTGACGGCTGTCTCCGCAAGCCCCGCCGCCATATCATCCGGATAATCCGCATCGCCCGGGATCCCGAGACGGACAGTAACTAGCTGCAAGGTGCCGTCCGGCCGGTGTAGATACATTTTGCAACTGGTATTTTCCCGGAACGGAATGACCTCCCAATATCGCAGCTGGCGCATAATCTTATAGGTATAAATACTTGTATAGCTATTCCGGCTTTCAAGATCTACTTCATAACCCGACGCCAGAGCCAGTTGCCTCCTAAGAACTTCGAATATTTCATCGACTGTCCTCACTCCGCTCATGCAAACCAGGTCTTCCAGCCGCCCCGAACGGTTCAGGATAGTATCATCCGTTATAGCCGGTTCATCGAAGCTGAATTCCTCCAGGCTCTCACCGCTCTCCAGCATTCTCCAGACGGTATCGAAAAAGTCCCGTGTCTTAGCCGCAGAAAGCCTGTCGTACCTTAAGACCGCCTGGTCCTGACCGTCCTTGAAACCCGCTATAGTGTCGTAATACCCGAGACGGACGCCGGAAGTGTCGTCATAAAAGACCTTTATCTCTTTAAAGTCATAAGTCTCAAGTAGCCCCGCCTTTAGTTCCATGCGCGCCTCCCTGCCGTTTATAACCAGCGGTATCGAAAAGCTCACGACATTGTTAGGCATGTCGATATGCCCGGAAGAAGCCGTCACGGTGTTTACAGAGGGAATGCATTCAGCGGGAAGGAGCCTCTTAAGATGCGGCAGCACACAGTCATAGACGTTTTGAGTCATGGTTTCGGGCACTTCTTCGCCAGAGGGCACGCCAAGAAGTTCCGAGAAGAAAACTTTCAAACAATAATCCTGAGTTTCGGGAAACGCCTTGGCTATATTAGTCTCGCCGCTTACTGGAAACACCAGTGTAAGGTTGTTTTTAATTTTACCCGTTCTCCCCGTGCTCGGGTCGCGGAAAACAATGCTTTCATCGCTCCTTGTAATTTCGATAACGGATTCTATACCATTCACGCGAAGAGGTATCTCGGCCCCCTCTTCATCCAGAACGCATACTTCGCCGAGCTCCACTCCGCGGGGAGCAGCCCTTTTGATAAGGCCGTCACCGTAATAGTTAAAATGCTCCAGCGGAAGATCCAGCATCTCAAGCGCCAGGGCTTTGGCCAGCTCTTCTCTCTCTCCGTCGGTCCTTTGCAAGAGGTCAAATGTCTGATTACTATATCCGGAAACTGCAGGTCCACCGTACATCGCTCTTTGCATTATTTTCGGCACGGCAAGACCGTCTTTTATCTGGTACGCTATACGCAGCTGGTACCCTCCCTGGTATTCCCCCAGTTCATACCAAAGACCGTCGGAGTCAAGCGGCTGGAAAAAATACATTTCATAATATGGCAGGTATACAGGGTGTTCCGGCACCAGATTGAACATATACTCGATCCGGCGCTGCGTGCCGTCCTCAAGCGTGACCTGTAAAATGCCCTTGGGGCGCGGCATCTCAACACTATCGGGGTCATAACGCCTTACCACTTCCACTTCGCCGCCGGTGGCTTTTTTAATAAACATTATCGGGAGGTCCTCTATCATGTTCGGCAAAAGAAAATCTTTTTCCACTGGCGCTGCGAGCCCCAGGTCATAAAAGCCGTCCTCGCCCAGCCGCCACTCGCGCACTTCCACCGGATCGCTTAAACGCGGCTCAGCACTGTCGGAATAATCACAAGAGGCGTATGAAGTGACCCTGAAGAGCCTTCCAGTATGCTCATCATACTCAAGCGAGTAGGCTATAGCCCCGTCAACGGCCTCGGGGCGCACCAGCACGTCCTCAAGACCTTCCTCGTTGAAATGATAATAAACGAACCCGTCCGGGCCTTTCGCGTCACACACATCGGAAAACATCTCCACCCTCTTCATGGTCCGGTCCCGCACTCTATCTGTGCCGGGATAGTAGTTCTCTACGTAATAGTCATATTCGCCGTATTTCCTTGTCGTTTTTATCTTGAACCCTTCCCGATCGAATTCATGCACGTCTGTCCAAGGCCACCTCGTGGAATAAAAATGTTTGTCCTCTTTGACGTCCTCGCTGCTGTCGTAGTATCTGTATGCGTGATATGTCCACATCCCCATTACATCCGCCATATCTTTTACGGCCGCCAAATACAGCCTGCCGTGTCCGTCCGCATAGAACGGGAACGGCTCATCCTGGTATACCTTGAGGTCGCATAACCCGCCCATATAAGTAGCAGGATGGCCACTGCGGTGAAACACCCAATGGGTATAAATCCTTCCGGAATCCCAATACTCATATATTTCAAAGAGATCCGCCGTTCCGTCAGGTGCGCACGTCTCCCTCATATAAACGGCGCCGCTCGCATAGTATCTTTCCACCTTGATTGCTCCGCCAAGTTCCGGGTTAGCGGGATCGGTTGTAAAGTCGCAGGAGCCATTCCAGCTCTTCCCCCACAGTCTGTCGGTACCCCCGTAATACACAAATGCATGAGCGATAGCGCCCCCGTCCTGTGCCTCGGCTTCAGCCCTTACCTCTACCAGTATGCGGCCGAATCCGCGCCCCTCAAAGTCCTCGTCGTCAAACTTATAATAGATATTGCCGTTTTCATCGGCACTTCTAAAAATGACCCAGTTAAGATGACCGCTTTCATAATGGTCGTACGCGAGGACATCTTCGCTCCGGAGGGATGAGATGTCAAACCGAGTGGGTTCATTCTCCCGGCTATAAGTGATAAGACTTGCAAAGTCCGGCCTCGTCTCGCTCCTGGCGCCGGATGCGGCGCTTTCTTGGGCTAGCGGGGAGGTTTCCTGCCAAAGCAGGTCATTTTCGAATATATAGTCACTGTAAATGGCTCTATCATCCCCCACGGCCGTAGCGGGATCGTTCTCGCCGTCCGGGGAGATCTCGGGATAGACGCCTGATATCCGGCTATGGAAAGAAGCGGTTAATTCCCGGATCCTTTCCTCCGCACTCGCTAGAGTCAAAATATCCTGCGTCGCGTAAGCGTCCTCATTGATAAGACCTATTATGGCGGGTGCGCCGTTCAGTATCGACTCATCGTCGGCTGGTGACATTACCGGTATCCCGCTCAGCATCTCGCGCCCAGCCAATACCTCAAAGATCAATTTCCTGGTGAACGTCTTTAACCGGTCACGGGAAGGTTTTGACCGGGTGATATAATAAAAGATACCCGAAAATACCGCCACTGAAGATAAGAGCGCAAAAGTCAAGGGGTCGATATCCCCGATCTCCGCGCCGGAACAACCCGTAAAAAGGACCAGAGGCGAAACAAGCAAGAGGAGCTTTACGAGTTTAAGTGCCGGACTTTGCGTTTTCTTATTGCCCGTTTTTTCCAATCGTGTGGCCGTTGCCGCCATCACCAGGGCAAGTCCCGCGCCTATTTCAGGAGCAGACACTTCCTCTTCTTCGCTTTCTACAGGAACCTTAGCATCATCTGGAGGTACCGCCTCTTCCCCCTTTTCTGCGGGTTTTTCCACTCTCTGAGGCGTTTCAGCAGTTTCTCCGGCTTCAGTATCTGCTTTTTCAGTCTCTCTAGGGGAACTTTCCTTCTCCGCTGGCCCATCTTCTCTCGTCTCTTCTTCATCCAGAGCTCCGGGTTTATCCGCGCCCATCGTATCTTCATATGTCTTTTTCTCGCGAGAAATCAAATACTCTAAAATTTTGCCGGGATCAGTCACTGCCTTGCCGTCTAAAATCGGACCCGGTACCATACCCAGTAAGGTGTTAAAGACACCGGAATCGCGCAACTGTTCCAATACTTTAATATAATCTTTTTTAAGTTCCTCAAATGTTTTGGGCTTCTTCCCATTATAGATGTTATTGTAAGAACGAAAAGCTTCAGGAATTTCTGAAACTATTCCGTAAGCATTTTTGTTCAGTATCTTAAAAGGCGCTGAAGTCTTATTGGGATCATCGTCTAAATAAAAAGACGAAACATCACGCCCGATAATATTGAGGCCTGCCGCGGGTGAATGTATAAACGTGAGGTCCCGGAGGATTCCGTAGCCTGCAGCTGCTTCTCTTTGATATTCTTCATCAACCGGCGGCGCCTCTTGTCCATATTCCGCGAAGAATACATCTCGGAGTATCTCGCCCAGAGTCATGGTGCGAAGCCTGTCATTGGCAATGGAAAATATGTTGGTGCGCTTTTCGTTCCCGGTTATTTCAAACGCAAACGTAAGCTCGTCCGAGCCCGGAAGAAATCCCCTGAAAATACGCACTCTTTCAGAACCGTTTGTGATAATAAGTTCATGCCCTTCGCCTTCGGTTGCGCTGTCAATTCTCCTGGAAGTAACCAGCCAGTCATCTTTGTATTCATCGTCGACGTATACTTCCAAAGTCGCGCACGTCGGATTATACCGCGATTCTATTGAGTAAGGGTAATCCCATGGCCTCTCCATAAAAAGTTCATCTTCTTTGATTTTAAAAGTGATATCCTTCCTGACATTGCCTTCCTCAAAAGAAACCTCAAGAAGCGTCATGATGTCATCCACTTCAATCAGATCCGGATTTAGATCGGGATGTGTCGGGTCTTCCAGGGAATAACCGAAAAATTCCCCCAGGAACGCCATAGACGGCTCGTCATACTTTACAAGCTGCGCCCGTGTAGCCGGATAATTCTCATACGTTATTGTCGCGCCCCCCACATAAGAAGTCACCACTTCAGCGACCCATTCGTACCATGCGCTTGCCGCATAGGTCCGCGCGTAAAGGCCTCTTGTAATAACCGCGTCCACCGCTACCTCAAATGACCTTTCAAGGGCTTCTTCGGTAAAGGAAGTCCAATGAAGGAGATGCGTTGCCTCGTGGGTTACAGTATGAAATAAATCGCGAATAATATCACCGAGCGCATCAAATCTGATTTGTGAGGCTAAATAGTAATCCAGTTCCCTTGGCATCCAGTAGCGTCCCGCCGCCAAACCTTTAAGCTTGCCCCCTACCCAGGCGACACCCAGTACTGAGGGCGGCAGATAATACCCCTCAAATTCGGGTATATTCCTTATCTCTGTGTCATTCGTTATGATCATCCGCAGCACTTTTTCCCTGGAAAATTCATAGGCTCTTTCGAGTACCCCGGGATCGATATCACGCATAAGCTCGCTTAATGCTGTCGTAGCAATAAACATGACCCAATCCGGTACATTGCCTGCTACCGTGAACGGCCCCACATGAGCGATGTTACTGTAGGAAAACCTGAGCAAATCATTACCCGCTTTAAGTTCTTCCCACATCTCATATATCAGATCTTGCGCTTCGGTTTTTTCCATATGCCCTATAACGCCTTTATTTACCTCGATTATATCTTTGACTTTTCCGACAAGATGTTGCTGAAGCCTCCCTGTTCCTTCCTCCTGCATTTTTATAAGGCCAACGCCTGTTTCCTCATCAAGGCTGGCCTGAAACAGCATCTTTGTCGTTCCCATGGTCCTCGAATCGAAGGATATTTTAAGAAAAGCGTCTTCGCCGTTTATTCTTACGGGGAAGACCGCGTCTATATTGAAACGGCTAAAATCCATAGTAATGCCCGTAGAATCAAGGTCAGGGATCTCAACGCTCACATGTGCCGGGAAGAGGTCCCTTGCTTCTTGCAGGGTTTCTACGAATACATGTCTTATAAGCTGGCTGAGGGATTCATCTTCACTGGGCACATCAGGAGGCTCGCCTACCGTAAACCCGCGTTCCCTTACCGTGAAAGCATCAAAAACAGTTTCGTCGGTATACTCTTCCGTGGAGATAATTTCCCCGCCGGCGGACTTAACGGTCTTCGTCTTTAGCCGTTCGTTTTCATAATGTTCGTATTCCGTGACCTCCCCGGTTACAGGATCCCTTTCCAGTTCTCTCTTTACCTTGCCGGTATCCGGCCAGTACTCCGTAACCTCCAGGTCCGCTAGCATCACTCCATCGACATAATAACGTATGGTCTCTATCTGTTCTTGATCCGAAAAACCATATCTAAGTTCATGCCCTTCGTTTACGCCCCTTATATTCTTCCAGATGACTTCTCGGATCCGGTTGGAAGGGGATCTAATGACTTGCTGGCATTTTAATGTAAGCCATTCCAGTTCGTCTTCTGCGATCGCGAAGGGCAGCCACCTCATCATCTCCTCCATCATCGGAAGCTGGATAGCGCCAGGACTATTATTCCCCCATTCCTGGCTCAAGGTTCTGTAGATCTGCCCGTAACTTCTGGCGCTTCCTCTAAGATTAAGAGCATGGTCCGAATACCTCATGCCTTTAATAGTGACATTTTCTGCCCGCTCATCGCCTAGCTGCACGCAGCTGTACAGGTTCCCTGAGGGATAATGTTTAAACATAAACGCGCTGTAGTAAGGATTCACAACTTCGACCTCTTCCTTGATCGTATCCGTACCCGGCCAATACTCCTTAATTGTCACGGCGTGGGTATAGTTATTCATAGAAGTACCGCTGGGGACAGTAGCGTAGACATTGACGATCCGTCCGTAATCGGGCCTTATGACTCCCGTTATCCCTGTATCGTAGAAACTTTCATCCTCAAAAATAAATGACAGGTGCGGAGGTAAGGGGCGGTATATGTCTCGCGGGTGAAGCCGCAGGCGATGAAGCCTGCCGGATCCGTAGAGTTCGACATCTATAACTTCCCAGTCCATATCAAGCTCCTCAAGAGTCACATATAATGAGCCCCACTCATCGACTAATCGATCGACCAGATCTTGCGATATAACCGCCGCGGGTTCCGCTGCCTTTATCGCCACACCCTTCCCTCTAAAAGGTATTTCCACGTCGGTGGCCGGCTCATCAGAGACCGCGTATATGCTGGAGTATTCAAAAAGTTCTGCCGTAGGCCGACCGCGTCCGTAGGGTTTTACCTGCCTGACTGAATAAATGTTACCCGACTGGTAATGTTCATAAATGATATAACCCTGGTAATAAACGTCCGTCCGATACTTCTCAACCCTTACCACGTCAGTCCCCGCCCAGTATTCTTTAATCTCGGTTTCGAAATAATGGGTGCGCTCGTATTTCGTGTCGTCAAAATCCGTATACTGCATCTGTTGATCGATATGCACGCTTTGTATTCTTCCGCAATCATCTGCATAAAACGCGTCATCCGCCAAATGGAAAATGGCCGTATAGCCTAATGGAGTGTATATTTCGGGGTCATACCCCCTCATAAAGTCGGAAGCTATAACCCGAATACCCGTTATATTGTTCCGGCTGTCCCTCTCCACTTGAGTTATCTTCCAGGAACTTCCTTCTGCCCAGCCCTTTAAGAGCGCATGGATCCATTTTTGCGCCAAACCGATAAAAGCCGGGTCAATCTCGCCCGCATAATTACCCGGGTCTATGGATACTACCGGGATATTCTCAGGATCGGATTCGGCTAACCCGCGTTCTCTGATGGATAGCACATTAAATACCGCCTCATCAGTGTACCCCTCTTTCTGTATTATGTTCCCGTCAAGGTCTTTAACCGTCTTGCTTAAGAGCCGGCCGGATACGCGATGAGAATATTCGACTACCTCCCCCGCGCCGGGACGAATCTCTTTTTCTTTCTTTAGCTTATCGGTGCCCGGCCAGTACTCCTGCGCGTCTATTTCCAGTTTGAGTTCGCCGGACTCATAATACCGGGTCTTTACTATCCTGCCGAAAAACTCAAAATATTCTCTGTTTCCAGCGCTCCACGGATCGCTGTCAAACTTGTGATTATCGTAATAGGGATTGTCTTCCAGTTCGTAAACAAGACGCCTGGAGGCTCCGTCAGTGAATTGCAAACTCTTAATGAGGCCGGAAGGATACCGATCGAAACTTTCTATTCTAAGGGAAACTAGCTCATCATCGGCTGCAAACGGCAACCATCTTAGAAGCGTTTCCATGATATTTACTGTAACAGGGTAAGCGAGAGGCCCATCAGAGACCACATCCAAAGATCCAAGACCCAGGCCATGCGAGGCTATGGTGCCTTCCTCAAAAACAGCGTTATCCGAATATATTTCACCTTTCGGAGCCGTGCCGTCATATTTATCTATCACCGTACTATAAAGGTTCCCCGAGGGATAGTGTTCTCTAAGGGTCAGTTTGCAATCATCTCTCGGGTTAAGGAACATATCTTTTTTGACATTGTCCGTGCCCGGCCAGTACTCTAAGACGAGACCATCGCCGTACTTGCCGAATATAAAAGGATCTTCACATTGACACTTGTAGGAGACCATTCTTCCCGAGCCGTCTACTGCGTAATTACCGTCCCCATTATCATAAAAGTTTTCATCCCGCAGTGTGACCTCTACGTAATGTCTGGTGCTTTCGTATCCGGTGCCTCCCGTGGCTATAAAATATATGTTCTTCACTCTTCCCGATGCGTGCAGCTTAACGCTCACCGGTAGAGGAGATCCCAGTCTGGGATCATATACGGCTGTACTATCAAGCTGCCACTCTGCTCCCGGCAGGTGCCCCTTAAGCAGATTTATTATTCTGTCTATGGCCTCTTGCGTCATGACTCCGGAGATATCCTCGGCCCCCAGTTCGATTCCTCTCTGCTTGAAAGGGATGCCCACATCATAGACCGCTTCATCAGAATAAGCATCTCCATAATAGGTATAAATAGTCCCCAGCTGCAGCCCAACGTTTTTAACAGAAGAGACATTACCCGAGGCATAATGCTCGATCTCAACGAATCCATAGCCTCTCTCTTCGATGGTCCTGATGTCTTCACCCTCTTGCATCGACTCTAAGTGGCGCCACAGGTGCCAGCCGGTTTTTCTTTCGATTTTTACCACATCGCTGTCTTGCCAGTAATGTGTGATGTGTCTGGCTTCATATTCGGTATAGTATTTAACGCTGTCTATCTTGCCGTCTGTCGTGTCATAATCGGTAGTCTCTTCCAGATCATGCATAGCCTCAACATATTCGATCCTGCCGGAGGAGTGGCTGTAAAAAGATTCGTCCTTAATACTGAATATTATCCCCCAAGTCTGTTTATATGTTTCATGGAACGTCTCCGTCCACCATCTTTCACTCTCAATAGGCCGGTCCATCGTTATACTGACTTTTTCAATGCGGCCTAATTCGCCTCTTTCTACCGAAATTACTGACCAAGTGGTACCTTTAAAATCGGTGTGGTACGTTTCAGCTTGCGTCGCCAGGAATGAATGGATCCAATCGACAAACGAAGCATTTAGTCCCGGATCGATCTCGCCAGCATACTCACCCAGGTCAATAGTCGCGTAGGGGGGAGCAGATACTTCTTCCTGGCTCGTAAGCGGCTCTGGAGCCTGTTCTTCATAATCATACATATCGCTAGCGGTAACGGGCGATGCCTGAGAGTAAATATTATTCTCAAGAGCGGTCAAGGCGCTCATCATCTGACGCCCCTCCAGCGCCTCAAACCTGAGGGGAAGATATTTTTTATGCGGAGTTTTCCCGGGAGTCATAGCATAAGCGATTACCCAGGATATCACCGCTAAAGATACGATCGCAAAAGATAAAAGAGCGCCATTCGTAATCTCTGCCCCGGAACAGCCTGTAAGGAAAACCAGCGGAAGAATAAGGAAGAGCCCCTTTGCAAGCCTAAGTATTGAAGTAAACCTGTGCTCACCTTCCTGCACCTCTTCTTTTTGAGGCTCTTCCTTATTTGTGAATTTTTCTTCGGTGCCAGATGCGGCAGCCACTCTCATGCGCTCGATTTCTCTTTCAAGAGCTTTAACAGCTTCTATACGCCTGGCGTCTTCTTCCCCCGATTCCTTCTTGCCGGAGGCAATCTCAGAGAGGACCTCTTCACGGTAGAGAAGTTCCCGTGCCAGACGATCGCTGAATTTTCTGTCCATCTGCCAATAAGAAGCCGATACAGTACCTTCTGGCGGTGACCGTTTTAATAAAGGATCGTAATACCGAAAAATAAGCCCGTTAGCGATATTGATAAGTATTTCACCCTCATTCATGCTGAAATCAAGATCAGTTATCTCGCGCGAAGGAAGCGTCTCCCATTCTGCTACTTCCTTCAGGGTGGCTTCCGTCATGACGTGCCCGGTTTCAATATAATTTATTAGTTCTTGAGTTTTTTTAAGACAATATTTGATATGAAAAGCCGGATCAAATCCTTCTCGCATGCAATTAAGTGGCGGGGAAAGAGCAGATGCTATATCCAAAGTTGTAAAGAGGAAGGCAATAGACACAAAAACGCAAAGTATCTTGAATCCTAAATGAGTGTTATAATTATGTAACATGTTCATAGCCGTTCCCCTAAAAACCCCGTACCCCCCAATAACTTTTTAAACATCTTTACTTTGATAGATACAAAAAACCCCTTTCGTTTTGGGGTAAAACTAATATCTTACATCTACCTTTTTTTTGTCCTAATTATGTTATCATAAAGAGAGGAACTTCACAAGCAAAATATCTATCTTTTTTTTATTTTACAATTTTCTTACCATTATTAGGCTGAAAAGATCGTAAAAATTTAAAAAAATTGAAAGAATTCGAGCAGAAATGTTGTCTCTATATAGTTTTGTGGAGAAGCCATAAATTGAACAGAATTTTTGGTTGAGTTATATTCCTTACTTCCTTACTTGACGAATGCCCTATATTATGTTAAAATTTAAGAAGAGGAGGTGAGTAAAATGACTATTACAATGACCGCTAAAAACCAGGTAACTATACCACAGGAGATCGTGACCGCAATGGGGCTGGGAAAAGGCTCTCTTTTCAAGGTGAAGATCCGAAAGAACCGCATAGAGCTGGTTCCGCTTGAGCCCACGGAAAAGGTTTTTACAGAAAAGGAATACAAGGCATTGGGCGCGCTTTCAGCCCGGGAAAAAGGTCAGGAAAAGAAAGTTACAGAAAAGTTTATTAAAGATCTGAAAGAAGGCAGATAAAATTGCCCCTATTACTTTTTTACCGTCCATCCTTCGCGCGTAGCCTCAAATTGCTGGGGCCGGACCAGAAAAAGATCGTTGGATCTATCCTTGAAACCTTGCAGGTTTATTATTCCAGTAACTGCAATCTGGAAAAAGCTAAAAATATGACCCCCGGGTTTTTCTACAAGCAATTGCGCCGCCCTTATTTTGAAACCGGAATAGAAAAGAGTTTGCGCATTGTAATACGCCGTGAGAAAGATAAATGTATTGCCATCCTAATAGGAAATCATGACCAGATAAGGCAATTCCTGTCCAATGTTTAACTCCTGCCAAGAACGGTTTTGTTTTTTTTTGCCCATTCCCCGGTGCCCGATTCAATGCTCTGGCGGCATTAATGCGACTCCAAGGGGTCGGCTGCTAGATATTCTTGCCTAAATTGTAGGCTTTTTTAAGAAGTCTTTTGGAAGGTTCGCTCTTCTGGTAATCCACCATGCCGCTGGCGATGAGACATTTTTTCTTTGCCTTTGCCATGTAACCGAAGAATACCTTCATGGCGCGCATGCAACCGGTAGCCATCCCGAATAAGTGAGACAGGGGATACGGCATCCCGCAGCTAGTGATAAGGATTATCTTACTTGGCTTTTCAGCAAGTCTCTTCGGGCCGAGCTTCGTGATATCAAAAAACCTGGGACTCCTGTCGAAAAAAGCTTTGGCCATACCTGTCACGTTGCTCCAGTACGTCGGGGAGGCAAAGACGATTGCGTCAGATGCCGCCATCTTATCCAGGACCATCTGGTGATCATCATCGATCACGCATTTTCTTGTCTTCTCGCACATATTGCATCCTGTACAGTGCTTTATATCGAGGCCATAGAGCGAGAGTTTTTCGACCTCTGCGCTCCTGGCTTTTAGCCCTTCAAGCGCTGCATCCAGCAATTTATCATTTGTATAGCCTTTCCTCGGCCCCGCTAAAATCCCTAAAGCTTTCATCTCTACCCCCCTTTCTTCTTTTACGTTTTATACCATAGGAGTACTCTTGAAATCAAGTGTAGACTGCTTGCGGTATTGTCCGGTTGATTAGTTATGGTATACTTGCATAGATGGATAGAAAACACGCAAGTTCAAACGATCCGGAAAATAAAAACGGGCTTTTAAAAGTCCTGGGGCTCTGGGATTCTGTTGCCCTTTCTGTCGGGATAGTTATCGGCGTAGGGATCTTCAGGGTCCCTTCTGAAATCGCCAGGCATCTCTCCTCTGGCTGGCTTATACTCCTGGCGTGGCTCATAGGAGGCGCTTTCTCTTTACTCGGCGCGGCATGTTACGCGGAACTTGCCTCTTCCTTTCCCGAGACGGGCGGAGATTATGTTTACCTTAAAAAGTCCTACGGCGGCTGGGCGGCTTTTCTATACGGTTGGTCAGGGATACTGGTCGTGCGTACAGGCGTAATAGCCGCTATTTCTTTCATATTCGCGGAATATTTCGTCTCTTTTTTTGAGCTGCCCTCTTCAATGGTCAAAACTGTCGCGGTGCTCATAATACTCTTCCTGTCGCTGGTAAATATCATAGGCCTCAAGGAAGGAAAGCTTCTCCAGAACGTCTCCGTCATCGCGAAAGTGTTCGCGCTCGTTCTCATAATGTTTTTGGGGGCGCTCTCCGCCAGAGGAGCTTTCGCAAATTTTAGGAGCACTTTCACTCCCCCGCAAGGCGAGAACATCATAAATCTTATGGCGCTGGCTCTTGTTCCTGTACTATGGACCTACGGCGGCTGGCATGAAAACACCTTTGTCACGGGAGAGACTCTGGATGCCCGCCGGGTACTGCCCAAAGCACTTCTTTTAAGCGTGGGGCTAATAACCCTGCTCTATATGTCCATGAACGCCGTTTATATCTATCTTATCCCCGTGGATAAGATGAAGGAAAGCCCTCTCATAGTCTCTGACATAATGAGCCTTCTTTTCGGCAGGAGCGCGAAAAAAGCACTGGAAGCTCTTATCATGGTCTCGGCTTTCGGGGCGCTGAACGGCACCATCATCACCTCCGCCAGGATCAATTACGCCATGGGCAGGGACAACCGCCTTTTCCGCTTTATGGGCCTGGTGCAGAAAAGATTCCGCTCTCCCGCCTTTTCCATAGGGGTAAACGGCTTCTGGAGCATACTGCTTCTTCTCTGGGGCACTTTTACCAGGCTCCTTTTCTTCACGGGGCTCCTTGTCTGGATATTCTTCGCGATGATCGTAGCGGGGGTGCTTGTTTTGAGGATAAAGCATCCCGATATGGAAAGACCCTTCAAGGTCTGGGGATACCCCATAACGCCGGTTATTTTTGTCCTGGCCTCGTTATGGCTTGTCGCCAATATTATAATACATTACCCCGCGGAGTCTTTTCTGGGAATAGCTTTAACAATGACAGGAATACCTGTATACTTAATATCAAAAAAACTTTCGCGCCATAAGAATAGAATTCTACCCGGATGAATCTCCACGGACTTACGTCCGCCCTTTCATCTTTTTTGCCTGTTGGCGTCACAACTTCTCGAGATGCGCCTTCACACCCGTGTGTTCCTTACCTCAAGCACATTTTCATTACATTAGAGATTCATGGTGAGCAAGCGAAGCGAGCCGAACCATAAAACTCGGTAGGGTTATTTCTTCATAAAGAATCGTTTCACCGCAAGCCCTGCTCCACCTAATATAAACGAAATCACTGTCGCCGGTTCCGGGACAGCTGAGGGGCCACTGCCACCTGTTGTTCCGTAACTCGTTGCCAGTTGTATATAATCCTGACCACCGTCCGAAAAGGCATATCCCGGGTCATATGGCCCTCCGGGAGGAGTGCCGCTATAATAAAACCACTGCGTTCCGTCGATTGTTACTGACTCACCGTCACTAAGCGCGACCAACAGGTCAATATCAGATGGAAAATATGATAAACCCAGAGTATCCAACCCCACAATCCATGCTAGTTTATTATTCACATCAGGAGGATCGTTTGCGTTACTGTACTCAACGTCATACGGGGACCCGTCTATTGCTTGAGTAGGAACATCCCCGGGTCTGTCGTACCATCCGTCTTCCGAAAATACCGTACCACTATTATACCCGACAAAACCGCCGACATAAGCAGTGCTAACACTGTTTATTTCTCCGATAGCGTAGGTGTCGGTTATTTCAGGGGCATACTGGTACGAATAACCTGCGATACCTCCCACACGGGTATTGTTACCATTGCCAGTTATATCTACTGCAGTATAAGAGTTCTCTATAACGGTGCTATAATAATTCACGGCAACCATACCGCCAATACCCGCCCCTCCCCCGGTCGCTTCAAGTGTACCTGTGACAAAAACGTTTTGAATGGTGGTAGACTCAGCCCAACCAATCAGGGTGGAAGTATATCCTAAGGAGAAATTTGTATTCGTTATATCAACATTTACCAACCCAAGATTGCTTATACTAGGATAGCTTCCGGCGTAATCCGTCTTGTAAATTAAAGCTTGGTTGGCAGCACTGCGTGATATATAGAGATCGCTTATTGTGTGATAATTTCCATCAATAGTCCCGGAAAACACCGTACCGCTTGCAATAGGCACCCAACCTTGACCGCTATTTGCGCTAGGCCCCGCATAAGTGTCGTAGCCGGGAGTGCTCGAACTTAAGTTGGCGGTAAGAGTATAACTGCCGTTTAAAGGATATTCTCCATCATTGCCTATCTTGGCAAGATCCTCCCAGCTAGTAATGTCTATCGCGTAGGAACAGGAATATCCTACAGCAATTAGCGCGACAATAATGATAAGAATTTTAAATATTTTCATAGCCTTTCACTCCACTTGAAGAATATATTATTTCTTCATGAAGAATCTTTTCGCCGCCAGACCCGCTCCTCCGAGCATAAACGAAATCACAGTCGCAGGTTCCGGGATAGCGCCGCCGCCGGCGCCTCCTCTTCCTTGGCTGGTCGCAAGCTGTATATAATCATATCCGCCTGTATTCCACGTTGTTCCTATGTCATGTCCCTCCCCACCGGGATTGCCGCTGAAATATGTCCACTCTGTCCCGTCTATCGTTAACGACTCGCCATCACCGAGAGCAACTAGTAAATCTATCTGAGACGGGAAATAGTACAGCCCGAGCGCATCCAAACCGACGATCCACGCCAGCTTATTGTTCCAGTTATTAGGCTCATCAGGATCACTACCACCTAAATTATCGTATGGCACAGCTCCTGCAGCAGGGGTAGCAGGCTTTACAGCCGAGCTTACATAGTCGCCTGATACGTCATACCAGCCGTTCTCAGACCAATTGCTGGTTCCATTTTGTGACGTATCTACACCAACAAACCCAGCTTTGTAATTTGCTGTGCTACCTCTAGGGTTGGTGATAGTTATACTTCCGATAGAATAACTGTCATCAACATCAGCACTGCGAGATTCCCCTGCTAGACCAGCAACAAAGTATACATATGTCAAACCATTCTCAGCAACGCTTATGTCTGCGGTGGAATAACTATTTAATATTGAAGTACCGTTATACTCGCGACCAACCAAACCACCGATGAATCTTATGGCGCCACTGGCAGGAACGGTCACTGCTATAGTTCCCGTAGAAAAGCAGTTTTCAACACTAGCGGTATTGGCCATGTACCCAACCAAAGCAGCAACATGACCTTGATTAGAATTAGGGGCTGAGGTGATATCAACATCTACAAGGCCAACATTTTTTACAACCGCACTCCCACCAATATGACCAAAAAGTGCAATATAGTCTTGTCCAGAGTAGTTCATGGTAAGACCGCTTATCGTATGACCGCCACCATCAAAAGTACCGCTAAAAGTCGTTCCAATAGGAACCCAATTGGCGGGTGCACCAGATGCAGATAAATCCGCTTTAAGAGTATAATTACCACTTAAATCGTTGCGAACATTATCTAAATCATTCCAATCGTATATTTCATAGTCGGCAGAAAAAGCCATATGGCAGGTAATTATCATTATTCCCATTATTATAAGGAGAATTTTTAATGTCCTCATCTTTTCAGTCATCCTCTCGCTTCGTTCGGGATAATTCGCACCTATGATTTACTCGCACTGTCGTGTTCGTAAATCATGTGCTCGCCCTCTCGCTTCGCTCGGGATAATTCGCACCTATGATTTACTCACACTATCGTGTTCGTAAATCATGTGCTCATTAAAAAACCCAACCTTCAAAAGGTTGGGTTTCGCAAAGCTTTTACGGCTCTTTCAGCCGGCAACTGGCTGCCTTAGCTTGCGCGATAGGCCCTTTAGCTTTGCGCCCCATCCTTTCGAATGGTTTGCCTTTCAAAATAATACTCAATTATAGTGTATATTATTAAATTACAAAAAGCAAGCTCTTAACTAAATATTATTTATATTAACATAGAGACGTCTGACTTTACGTTAATCTCTTTCTAAGAACACGCCCAAGCACGAAATTAGCCAGGATTCCCGCGATTATATAGGCAGCGGCAAGCGCCCCGAATATCCCCGCCAGGCCGAAGAAATATGCTCCTAAAAAGGCAAACGGCAGGTATAAAACAAATACCTGAACAATCATAAGTGCTGTTGCGTAAAGGGGTTTGTGTAGTACAGTAAGCGTCATGGCCGAGATTATAAGAATACCGAATAGCCCGTAACCGACCGGCACTATCCTTAGGTACATCACAATAGTTGATATTACTACCGGATTGGCATTAAAGATATGAGCAATGGGCCTGGCGAGAACGGCCAGGAAAATGAGCATTATTATCCCCCACCCCAGGGAAAAAAGTTTACATAGCCCTATCCCAGAAAGGACCCTGCCGTTCATCCCGGCTCCCCAATTCTGGCCTACAAAAGGACCCAGCACCGTCGCCAGAGCGACAATAACCGTCAAGGCAAAGAACTCAACACGCGATGCTACACCGAACCCTGCCACCGCTTCAGGGCCATAAGACGAGACGAGCCGTATAATTATCGCGGTAGCCAGCGGCATGATAAGCCTTGTGCCCGCCGTAGGCACCCCGAGATAAAGGACAAGTTTCCAGGAATCAAGGATCTTTCTCACCGGCCGCGCGATGAATGTGAGCATATCGTCCCGGAAAGCAAGTACATACATGGCAAAAATGAGAGTAATAGACCGGGCGATAACCGTTGCTATAGCCGCCCCCCAGAGTCCGCATCTCGGAAAAGGCCCCAAACCGAAGATGAAGAGCGGGTCAAGCACCATATTAAGGACAACCGACATCAGCATGATCGAAGCCGGCGTCTTCATGTCACCCGTTGCGCGTATGGCGTTATTGCCTATCATGGGTATGACTATGAATATAATACCAGCGTACCAGACCACCATATACTCTTTTATTAGCGGAAGAAGCGTTTGGCTCGCGCCAAGCAACCTGAAAACAGGCTCTATAGTCAGAAACCCCGTTATGACAAACATTATCCCCAGTATGACGGCCAGGATCAGGCTGTCCGTGGTTAACTCCTGGACTTTGTGGTGATTGCCTTCTCCTATGGCGCGCGATATGACGGCGGAAACCCCTACGCCGAGGCCAAGGGTAAAACTGCCGATGATCATTACAACCGGAAACGTAAAACTGAGCGCCGCCAGTTCCGTCGTGCCGAGCCTCGCGACAAAGAAGGTGTCCACCAGGTTGAACGAGACTATCCCCACAAGTCCGAACATCATCGGTATTGTAAGATCACGAAGGGTCTTTGCGACCGGACCCTCGGTAAGATGCGCTTTTTTAGGTTTCGCCAATGGTTTTCTTTCTGGTTAAGTATCAGTTTATGGTTCGACTCACTTCGTTCGCTCACCATGAATCTCTGATGAAAGATATTCTGCCATCAGAACGAAGGAACACCATGGATGTTAATACGTGGATACAGAACTATATCGGCCGAAGGTCGCAAAGGGATGAAACCCAAGGACGTGAGTCCTTGGAGATTCAAATTACGCGGAATTTACGCGCAAGATCTCTTTAAAGACTTCCCTGAAATCCTTCGTCCTGCACTCATAATCCACCAGGCGCGAGAGCTTCCTGCTGGATGAGTTAAACGCTATAGAGTAACCCGCGCTTCTCACAAGCGGCACGTCCCCTTCGCTGTCCCCGACGCTTATGACCGTATGAGGCTTTAAACGGAATCTCTTGACGATTCTCTTAAAAACCTTCCCCTTCGCCCCGTGTGTTATGTTTATTTTGACCCCGCCTGTAAGCAGGCCCTTCCTCGAGAGCAGTTTGTTATAAATAACATAGTCAAAATCAAGTTCTTCTTTTATCCTCTCTGCCATGTACTGGAGCCCTGTCGAGACCGCGGCAAGTTTAAAACCGAGCTTCTTGAGCTGTTTTATATACCGCACCGCATTCCTGGCGTAAGGGGCTTTCTTGAAAAGGTTTATTATCCTTCTTTCCTCCAGGCCCTTCCAGTGCGCCGCGTCAAGCTGGCAGAATTTTCTGTAGCTTATCCTGCCCGCCAGAAACTGGCTCTGATACTTGAAGGCAAGCGCGTCCCAGAGCCCCAGCTCTTCGTGTATATACCTCCACGAACTTATATGCCTGGCTATGGTGCCGTCGATATCAAAAATAATAAGTTTATACTTCACTTTTGCCTCTTCCGGCAAGCTGTCCGCAGGCAGCCTGTATATCACTTCCCCTGGACTTTCGCAGAGTCACATTCACTTTTTTCCTGACCAAGCTTCCCAGGAAAGCATCTACGGCTTTCTGGGAAGGCGGCTGAAACTTCTGTCTGAACGTGCCGCTACAGGCGATCAGGTTGACCTTTGCCCTGAGTCTCCGGGCAACTGCGGCGAGCCTCTCGGCATCCAGTCGCAAATCGTTCTCACCCTTTATAAGGACATACTCGAGAGTGATGAGACGGTTTGTTTTAGTAGCATACTCCTCGCAGGCTTTTATAAGCTTCTCCAGCGGATATCTTCTATTAACCGGCACCAGCTGGTCCCGAAGTTCATCGTCCGCGGCATGCAGTGATACCGATAGATTTATCTGCATGGAAAGATCCGCCAGTTTTTTGATCCCCGGTATTATCCCGCATGTAGAGACGGTGATCCTCCTCGCTCCTATATCCATTCCTTTGGGACTAGTCATGATCTTAAGCGCGGCTCTCAGGTTTTCAAAATTGTCAAGGGGTTCTCCCATGCCCATAAAAACATAGTTGGTGATCGCGTGGGCCCCATTGTATTTTAAGAAAAGTATCTGGCTGGTTATTTCGCCTGGGGTGAGGTTCCTCATGAAACCTCTCTCACCGCTTGCGCAGAAGGGGCAAGCGAACCTGCAGCCCACCTGGGTTGAAAGACAGAGGGTCTTTCTCCCTTTTGCAGGTATAAGCACCGTCTCTATGAAACTGCCGTCACGCAGCTTAAAGAGGAATTTTTCGGTCCCCTCACCGGACTTTTGACGCTCCGAAAGTTCCAGCGCACTTATAAAATATTTTTTTCCGAGTTTATCTATAAGCCCTTTAGAGAGGTCCGTCATGTCTTCAAAACGAGACGCGCCTTTACGGTAAAGCCAGGAGAAGACCTGCTCCGCCCTGTAAAGCGGTTCATCTATCCCGCTAAACTCCTTTTTTAACTCCTCCAATGTAAAATCTTTGATGGATTTCATCATGTTCTGCCCTAAGCCGGTAAAAATGTTACAGCGCTTCTGTAATTATAGCATTTCTAGGAGTAAATTTACATATTGCTTGGATAAAGT
>CAZGOG010000023.1:0-31755 GCA_964527555.1 uncultured Planctomycetia bacterium
CGTTGCTTTTATCGTCGAATTATGTTACAATTCTCTTTCACAAGGAGGTAAATCATGGGGAAAAAAATTTTATGCGGTTTGCTGAGTATTGTTGTCGTCGCGATTCTTAGCTCTTCTATCGCGTTTTCAGAGGAAAATGTTGATGCGCTAAAAATGCAGCTTGCGAAACTGCAGCAAGAGATCTCAGACGTCAACAAAGCGTACAAGGAGGAACAGGCCGCAATAAGAAAACAGAGCGACAGCGAACTGTACGATCTTAAAAAGCAGTACCACAAGGACCGCGCGGACTACATTGCGAGAAGAAAGGATCGGGAAGCAAAATCTCTCACTAATTACAACAAAACCATGACGCCCTTACTGGCGGAGAGGACAAGGATCCAGAACCTGATCGAGCCATTAGGATCGAACAATTTTGCAAAAACAAAAGAAGACAAAGAAAACGATTAGATTTTTCTATAGCACTGTCTTAAAAAAGCCCTTATGAAAAATAAGGGCTTTTTTATGCTTTACACACAAACATCTTATCTATTTGATCAGTTTTGCAGTCAGGAGATGCCACACTTATCGCGCGGCTACTTCCGATTTAATGATTTCTGCTACTTCCTTCAAAGAATCCGCGGAGGCCTTTATCTGCGGCAGGATTATAAAGTCGTGTATCATGCCAGAGTACCTAATGCGCCTCGCAGGCACGCCCGAAGCCGTAAGTCTCTCCGCATAGGCCTCGCCTTCATCGCGTAAGACGTCAAACTCGGCCGTCACCACCAAGGCCGGCGGCAGAAGGCTATGGTCTTTATGAAGCAGCGGCGAGAGATACGGTTCTGCCCAGGAAGCCTTATCGGGTGCGTACAGCCCGCGGCAATAACTCATCGCCTCTTTTGTAAGCAGGTACCCTTCCGCGAAAAGCTTATACGATTCGGTATCCTGCCTGGAGAGGTCCGTCGCCGGAAAGAGCAGCACCTGATAACTTATGCGGGGGCCTTTCTCATCCCTGGCCTTAAGAGCCATAACAGCAGCAAGGTTCCCTCCCGCCGAGTCGCCCGCAACCACTATACGCTCGGGATCCCATCCGAACTTACCGGCATTTTCCCTGACCCATTTCAGCGTTTCATATGAGTCAAGCAAAGCCGCAGGAAATGGGTTTTCCGGTGCCAGCCTGTACCCCACCGAGACCACAATGAACCCCGTATTATTCGCAAGACTCCTGCAGACATGGTCGTAGCCGTCCAGACTGCCGAATATCCACCCGCCGCCGTGATAATAAATAATAACCGGCACGCCTCTCTCCTGCGAGGGCGTGTAAACGCGCAGGGGTATCTCCCCTGGCGGCCCGGGGATATTAATGTCCTCTGTTTTCTTTATGGGGATATTGATGAGGGGTATGTTTGCCTCGCTTTGCCTGCGAGCCTCTTCCACCGACATTTCGTTTACAGGAGGCCAATCGGCGGCCATTTTTAAAAATTCAGATGCCTGAGGATGTAATTTACTTTTTCCCATATTTAATCTGTTGAGGATAGATTTTAAAACTCATCTCACCAGTACCAGCAGTAAATAAGTAACCGCCAAAGAGATCAGCGGGCTGATGACCCAAAGGGAGAGGATCTTCTTGACCACCTGATGGGTTATGATAAATCTATGCCCGTTATTAACGCTCCCTATTCCCATGACTGAGGTGGCGCCTAACATGACCATGGGTTCCGGCATGCCACAAAGCGACGAGAGAAGAAGCAGCGTCCCGATAACCAGACCGTTGATAGTCGCCCCCAGTATCCCCAGACCCGTTATCTCTTTGCCGACGGTCTCCAGGATCTTCCTGAAAAGCAGCCCCCCAAGACCGAAAAAAGGCGCTATCAAAAGAAACCCCAGCTGTTTGTTCAATATACCGGAGGCAACCAGCGGTCCGACAGCGTTGGCGACATTGTTGGAGCCGATAGAAAACGCGACATAGCATCCCGTCACAAGGACAAAGATTTTTAATAGATATCCGTGTTTTCTGACCCAGTCGCGCTCCTCCAGTGGGATAATAATTTTGCCTAATATATATGTAAGAAAATATGCCAAAAAAGGCAAAACAAGCCAGAAAGCAAAGACGCGCACTAGTGTCGGAAAGTAGAGCTGTTTAAAATATATCCCTACGCCGATCAGGGAAAAGACCGTAACGGAGGAGGTGGAAACAGAGACTCTTAGAATATTGGCTATAAAAAGACTTAACGCTGCCGAAAGCAGAATAATAAACGTCACCTTTATATCTATGAGATCCTGAGGGACGATGCCGCTACTGATCGTTGTCACGACTTTTCCGCCCGCCATAAACGCTCCCAGAAGGACAAAAAAACCAAACAACAAAGCCGCCCTTTTCTGGCCCGTCACTCCCGCACCGTACGCAGCGGCGAAAGCGGGGGACATGCCGCTACCGCCCATGTTCGTTGCAAAAAATGCAGCTAAAACCAAAGCAACTATAATCATATGAAGTTTTTCCCTCTTTTTTATCTACATGCGGATTTTTGTCAAAAAATTATAATAATTATATGCTGCCACCGGATGGATCTTACTAAAAGAGTCTACCTCTGCAAGTCTTGCCACTTTTAACCCTTAATATTATCCTGCACCAAAAGTGTGGGGGCATACCCCAGGCCTCGCATCCTTTGCCACCATTTTCTGCGAAGCAGGATCGTATATTCCTTCGGGCCTTTTTTCTTCCTGTCGATTATTTCCTTTGCCGCATGCACGATCGAATAAGCGGTAAACCTCACGATCTGGTCCGGCACGCCGTCCTTGCTTTCGCTTTTTGCCTCCATATCGCATTGATCGTTTACATGGTCGATCGAGACAAACCTCTGCTGGCCGGCTTTTCTGTCAATCGCGATCTCGGTGGAAAACCAGGCCATCTTCGTAATGCTCGCGATCTTCGTTACGATCTTTACAAGGGGTGAAAGTTTATACTTCTGGAATTCTTCCCCCGTCATATGTTCGTACCAGGAGGTCCTGTCGTCCCACCAGCATGGAATGATCTTGTCGAATATATGGAATACGCGGAACCACGCTCTTCTCTCACCCAGGTTGATGGGGAAGATCTTCTCCTGGAGCAAAAAATTGTCTCCCCGGTCGAAATCCCGCGCCTCGGCGATCTCTCTTATAGTCCCCTTGGCATTATATATAATGCCTCTATGCCCCCAGCCGCAACCCGGTTTGATGATAAACGGCACTCCCAGCTTGTCTCTTTCCTCCTGTGTCAGCTTAAAAACCGAAGGTTCCCAGTTGCGCACGACTACCGTATACGGAGTGATTATATCGGTATCCTTAAGCTCATAGTACATAACCGACTTGTCAACAGCCATGCGGGTCCTGTCCGGATCGTTTATGACCACACCGCCCGCGTCTTTCACCGCATAATTGAGCCTTGAATAAAGGTCGCCCGGTATATCGTAGGTCGCCTCCGTATCAAGAATGACCTTTATCCTCATCTGGTTTGTTTCCAGTTTCCTGATGATATCCCTCACCTTGCCGTAAGTGACCCACAAAAAGGAAAGGTTCTTCTTCTTGCAGACAGAGACCAATGTATCGGTAAAAAAACATTTGTTCTTATCCCAGCTTAGCGCAAAATCGTAAGTTTTTACCATCTCTCCTCTTCTGTTAGGTCTCCCTCAGATATCCCCATGTATGAAGCTTATCGCAATCCTCGAACCACCTGTCACCGATATCCGTCCTGAAATACATATTCGGTATCATAATGTTTTTTATGCGCGTGTATACCTGGGCCTGGGCCTGTCGCATCGTCTGACCCGTTCCCACAACGACGAGTACAACTCCGGAAGTGCCGGCGATGAGCCACTGGCCGTCCACTATCTTTGTGTCCTCAATATGGATGCCGTTCAGGTCAATCTTTTTAAAAAGGATGGCTGTGTTCTTGGAATAACCTTCAAAAGTCTCCTTGTCGTTAAACGGATACGGGGAGACGACTATCCTTACGCCCACCTGAAAACCCTTTTTGGCTTTGAATTCGGTCATCTGGCCTTCCGCCAGTTTCAGCAAAAATTCACCCATGGGCATCAAAATACCTTCCTGCTGTATACATATCGTCGGGTAGCCGAAACGTGCCGTGAATTCAAGGGGATAAATGCCGTTATAATTCACTATACAATTTATGTCGATATAGCCCACATACCCCTCTTCTCTCAGCTTGGCTTCTAATTTTTGCAATGTCGCGTTAAAAATCTTGTTCGACCCGCTCCAGTACATGGAGGTGCCCATTTCGCCCGTGGAAGGCCCGATATTGCCGGGGAAGAGTTTCTTATGTTCGAAATTGATGTTTATGGGATAAACGAACTGTGACCCGTTAAAAAAGGCCCCGACTGCCACTTCCACCCCGGATATCCTCTTCTGCAGCTGGAAATCGATCGTCTTACGCTTTAATATGTTTTTATAAGCTTCCAGGACCTGGATGACATCTTTGCCGTCTTCTTCCTCCCCCACGAAAAGCATGCGTTTGAGGTTCTGAGCCTCACCGCTTGGTTTTATAACATACCTGTTCGGGTTTGCCCTCACATATTCGATGGCCTCGTCAAAAGAACTGTAATAACTGTAAGGTATGATGTTCACTCCCATCCTTTTCAGCTCTTCCTGCCCGAATGCCCGGTCATCTTCCAGGCGGTCGGTATACTCAGTGCCGCCGATGACGCGTTTTCCCTTCTGCCGGAGGCGTTGCGCGATCTTTCCCTGTCCCAAAACGTCATCAAAAACTACTATGTCCGCCCAGTCAACTTCCTGTTCCCAGTTCTCGGTCTTGGGGACAAAACCGTCCGCTATGTCTTTATCCGCCGCGGTTTTTATGAAATATTTTACCTCGTGCCCTTCTTTGACAACTTGCCACGCAGTGTCACTGATCAGGCCATCGAGCGATACGAAAAGAAACTTACTCACCTTACACCTCCTCTGAATATTTTCTATTATAGCGATATTGCACAATTTGAAAAGAAATAAATGCATCCTCCGGCGAGTGTCAAAATAATCTTTTAGAACTTGATTTACAATCACCCCGCTCTAGGATATACTTTAGTATTATGTACAGGAAAATACACCCGCAACGGCTCAAAAAGGGCGACACTATAGGCATTGTCGCGCCGGCGTGCCATTTCGATCCCCAGAATTTCCGCAAAGGCATACGGTATCTTAAGGAACTGGGCTATATCGTCAAATACGACCCCATTATATTTAAAAAATACTGGACATTAGCGGGCAAGGACGCCAGCCGGGCGAAGCAGATAAACCGGATGTTCGCCGACAGAACCGTAAAAGCCATATTCTGCGCGGATGCCGGGTACGGCTCCATAAGGACCATACCACACCTCGACCGCTGGATAATTGCCAGAAACCCCAAGATATTCGTGGGCTATAGCGATATAACCGTGCTTCTCTATTACCTGCACAAAACGGCGAAAATGGTGGTGTTCCACGGCCCGGTCGTCTCAGGCGAGATACACGAGAAGACGAACCCAAAGACGCTGAGCTCCCTCTTTAATATCATCTCGCAGCCCAGACCCTTCGGGGAGATATCCTCGCCCTCCATCAAGTGCGTAAGACCCGGCAAAGCCACCGGCCAGCTTATAGGCGGCAATCTCACGCTTATCATGAGCACTATAGGCACCCGCTACGATTTAAAAACCGACAGAAAGATTCTCTTTCTGGAAGATGTGGGGGAAAGCCTTGAAGGCATAGACAGCTGCCTCATGCATCTTAAACTGGCCGGTAAACTGAGCAAGGTTAACGGTATAATCTTCGGCAAGATGAAAGACTGTATAGATTTCTCCGGATCCAGTTACTCCATAAAGGACGTTCTAAGCGATATTCTCGGGGATATGGATATACCCATCATTTACGGATTTCCGTCCGGCCACAGGATCGCGGGCGAGCTTAATATAACACTGCCCCTGGGCGTTTCAGTCACGATAGACGCTGACAAGCGCAAAGTCATAATAAACGAGCCTGCCGTGCGCTGATTTACGCCTCTTAATATCTTTTTTTAAAAATTTTTATCAAACAAAATCTTATTGTTGAATAGCGCCTCGTAAGCTATTATGTAGGCCGCCGCACTTACCCCCAGATAAGGCGTCCCGCCCGGGGTACTGCCCATGAGGAACATGTCCTGAAGTCTGAAGAGTTTCCGCCCGCTGGAATCAACAAGCCCGCTAATGCCGGTCAAGACCTCCTCTGAGTCCGGACCGACCGCCGTAACTTTGATCTTCTCGTTTTTCTTCACGTTAAGAGCCCTTAAGAGTATGTCGCTTTCGGCATCCACCTTTTCTTTGCCGAAATGGACAAGAACCATAGATTTTTTGGAGCTGACAAAATCCGAGACAGCTTTAGAGGGATAAAAATCAATCCCGCGCAGATGTACCACTTTCAGATATGCTATCGCCCTTTTACCCGTGTGGTATTCGTAAAAATCCATCTCGTCTTTTTTTTCATAGTTGGCTTTCAATATACCGGTAAGAAATTTCAAAGCTTTTTCCCTGTAACCGCACTTGACCAGCGCCGCCACGTAAGGCCCCGTATACCATGCCCACAGGCCGCCATTATGGAAATGTCCCACGAACTGCTTGAAACGGTACTGATAGAGCCGCGCGGACCTGAAGACCTCTTCCGGAAAAAAAGGATAATGTGCCGGGACAAGGGGATATTTGTTGAGAGAAATCTCGTCTATAAATTCTATTATCTTGGGGGCCTCTTCATCTGAAGCAACCCCGCAAAGTATCGCCAGGATATTGCCGAAGGCGTCAAATATGCCGCAGGGATGCCGGAAAGAAGACTCCTCTACGCCGGATGAAAAATAAAAATGGATGAAATATCCCGTTTTATCAAGGTCGAACTTCTTTTTGAGCCTGGTGTATATGTTTTCATTAGTGCCTTCCAGCCTGCTGGCCCAGAACTTATCCAGTATCACCCTTTTTACCTTCTCGGCTTTAGCCCTGTAAGACTCACCCTCTCTGCCGCCGGAAGCTTCCAGCATGTCGGCATACTCCCTGAGCGCCATGTGCCACAGCACCTCATCATAAAGGACAAACCCCTGCTGGAGATATTCGTCCGCCCAGTTGCCCGCCCGGGGTATATAGAGAAGTCCACACTCGGCGTTTTCCCACTTCTTCTCAAGATACGAAACAGCCTTTCCCAGAGAGGCAAGATACCTCTCTATTATCCCCTCCCCGGGATGCCGCTTGGCAAACCTTCCGCATCCTATTATATAAAGGCTCGTGGGGTCTATCCTCGGGTTTATCACCCCGTAACTCACAGCCCCTTCGGGTGAGACGTTGCTCGGGATGGCGCCGTCTTCCCTCTGGTGCTTTGCCAGAGTCGCTATGCTGTTTCTCGTGCCCTCTATAAGCACGTTGTCATCGGTAAGAATATCGGCGAAGATCATCCAGAAGGCATCCCGCGCGAAAAGGCGCCTGTAATTATCCCTCGGGAAACGCGTGGCAAGAAACCCTATTGAATTGTACTCTTCACCCGCATGCAAGCTGCGCAGAAGCGCGATGGCATTCTCGTACGCCTTTCGATAATCCTCGTCGGGAAGTACACTTAAGTTTTCTCCTCTTTCTACCGGTGACATATCTGGCTTTATCTGGCTCCCATGTTTTCACGCAGACCTTCTCTGTAGCCTTCAGTGTAGCCGACCTTGTAGCCGTTGGTATAACCGTCCTGGTACCCGGCTGAATAAGCGCCCTGCGAGTCCATCTTCTGCACACTGCTTTCTTTTGTTACCGGTTCGCCGCTTATGGAATCAAGAAGCGCGCCGCCTACGACGTTTACCCCGGCACCGGCAAGCGCCCCTTTCCAAAGGTCTCCGCCTTTAGCCCCGGAGGCAGCCCCTCCAACAGCCCCTGCACCGGCCCCCAAAAGACCTTGTTTTAAAAGATCCGAAGAACTTTTTTGCGCATAAGCGGGAAGGCAGAATGCCCCTACTAAAACCAATACCATTATCCCCGCAAATATCTTTCTGTCCATAATCTCCCTCCTTGTTTATTATTGCAAAAAACGCACCTTTTTTGTTTCGGCCGCTAAAAACCTGCCCCTTAAACTCTAATATACCATATAATTATTGTGCCAGCAAAATTAGACGCGTTAATAAGTGCAGGAGGCGGATTTTACGCTTGCTTATAGCCCAAAGCCCTCTTGTGGATGTAGTACGCTGCCCAGAGGATCCCCAAAAACAGAAAGATGCCGAAGAGGTAAAATACCGCATCTATACCGAAATGGTCCATTATAACGCCTGAAAGAAGCGGAGTAACGACGAAACCGACACTCATGGCCGCATTAAAAATACCCATCCATGAACCCATGCCGACCCTCTCTCCGATCCCGACTGAAAGATTTATTAGAGCCGGAGCAGAGACCGCCGCACCCAGTCCAAGAAAGGCCCCGGCTGCAAGAAGCGCTTTAAAATCCGGACACATCGGTATTACGAATAAGGCAAACATGCCTATGGATGTGCCTGTTGCTACCTGTAGGAGCTTCCCGAGAGTGCTGTGCCTGTCAGAAAGCTTTCCGAACGGCACCTGGAGCACTCCCGCCAGAAAAATCCCGATTGAGATTATTATCCCGACGTGATCCGGGTCCATATTGATCCTGGCGGCAAAAGACGGCAGAAAAGACATGAAAACGGCTATCATAAGGGTTATAGCAACAGCGCCTATGAGAACGGCTTTCACATAACTGTATTTTATGAGCGTTATAAAGGTCAGCACTTCATCGCGGGCGGGAGGTTCTTTTCCTTTTGACTCCGGCAGGAAAAATACTACAAGAAAAAACGAGATCAGCCCCAATGCGGACATGGCGTGGAACACTGAATCGAACCCGTAGTTCTGGCTCATAAACCCGCCTAAAAACGGCCCTGCTGCCAGGCCCAGGTAGAACACCATGTTAAGCGTGCCTGTGGTAAGCCCCACTTTGCCCTTCTCCGCAAGTTCCGCCGTATAGGCCATCACCATAGGCATGATCATACCCGCTGCAAGACCGTGCACCATCCTTACAATGGTAAGCGTGATAATGCTGTCAGCAAGAGGATAGAACTGGGATATGACCGCAAAGAGGAATAGTCCCGATGCGACGAAGACCTTCCTGCCTGTCTTATCAGAGACACTGCCGACTATGGGCATGATAAAGCCGCGGGATATCCCGAATCCGGCAAAGATCATCCCTATCCAGAAACCGTTTGCTCCGTGCTGCTCTGCAAATTCCGGAAGGAAGGGTGAGATTATCCCTATGCCAAGCATGGCAGAAAAGGCTGAGATCAATATTATGCAGAAAGTCCTTTTTTTCATTCGGGGATAAGGTAGGCTTAGCTTCCAGAACTGTCCCCGCGGTGAAACAAGATGGGGACAGCTTGTACATAACCCTATCAAGATGATAGGTTGTCCATCACCTGAAAAAACAAGACCTGGCAAAATATTACCAGACCATACTCATTTATTATAGTTTTACTACGTTTGTAGCTTCCGGGCCTTTAGGACCTTGCTTGATCTCGAACTCAACAGCCTGACCTTCGTCTAAAGACTTGTAGCCCTCGCCTTGAATCGCGCTATGATGCACGAATACATCTTTGCCCGATTCCGGAGTAATAAATCCATAACCTTTTTGGTTATTGAACCACTTTACTGTTCCTTTTTCCATTACTTTTCACCTCCTTTCATTAATAAACTTACGACAAATAGCTTAAGTTATAAAAAACCACAAGGCGTATATCTTTCAACCTTGTGGTTTAAGACCCCTACTCCCCATTTGCCATATTATGCAAGGGGTATTTTACAACAATTTTCTTATATGTCAACATATTTTATCGATAATTTCAAAAGCGTGCCTTTCGGGGACACAAAACAGGCTTATTTTCCAAAACGCCATATAAAGAAAAACCCGATGACGGTTGCAAACTGGTCGTAAGACCCGGAGAGCCTTCTTAAATCGCCCGCGACTGTTTTATCGATAAGCGCCTTCCCGAGATCTACAAAAACCCCGTTCACGCCTAACGTCATGTCTTTGTTTATGCCATACTCCAAGCCTAAAGCGTATTTCCACTGCCGGTCAACGGCGATGTCCGGGAGCCTATCCTCTTTATCAACGGGATTACTGTCATACGATACACCCGCCTTTAAAAGCAGAGGTTCGGTAACGCGGTAATGCACTCCAAGGCCGGCCCTCCAGGTATCATGCCAGTTCCTGTTTATCGAGACAGCTCTTCCGGTCTGTGTAGTTATCGCGGTCTTTTTCATGCTGCTCCAGTCCTGCCAACCTGCGTCCAAAAGGATGGCGAACTTATCCGTAACCTCATGATAGAGACTGGCGTTTAAGCTCATCGGAAGAGTAAGGCTCGTCTTGCCATAAGTATCTTTAAGCCCCAGAAAGCTCCAGATGGTACCGATATTATCGAAATCGATATCCCCTTCTAACTCAAAATCCACTCCGGAACGGTACATTACGCCGATCCGCGTCTCCTCCGAGGGCTCAAGGAGTATCCCCGCGTTCCACCCCAAAGACCAGTCGCCTAATCTTTTCAATTTTATCTTCCCGTCAGGCTCGTTCGGTAAAAGTATCCGCGGATTACAGAGGGCCATCTCCTGGTTCATGAACGCGTAATATACGTCTACCCCGCCGCCTACGCTTAACCAGTCCGTCAGCCGGAACGCTATCGCAGGGTCTATGTCAAGAATGGCCAGAAAACTGTTCTGGATAAAATATCGCCCTTTCCAGTCGTCATCATAATCGCTGCCAAGACCTGCCGGCGCGTTAATACTTAGACCCACATCTATCCATGGGGCGAGTTTCTGGACTAAGTAAAATCCGCCTCCGGGATAAATACCTCCCGCCGCGCCTCCGTCACTACCCCGGAAAGTGTTGTTCCCGTCGGAATGGAAATCGACCGATAATACTGACAGCTGGCTGCCCATGAGGACTTCGGACTTTTCCAGCCTTGTCATGCCTGCCGGATTGAAATATACGGTAGAAGCATCCTCTGCCAGTGCCGCCTGTCCTGCCTCAGCGGTCCCCGTGGAAGGCTGCCCCTGATCCAGCGACAGAAAGCCTCCCGCCCGAGCCTCACCGGTACTTTTCAAAAGAAACAAAAAGGCGACGAGCCCGATAAAAAACGGCTTTAACTGTCTTCCGGGTTTAAATGCACTCATATTTTTACCGTCCTTCAAAAACCATTTACAGTTTTTCCGGTGCAACATCAACTACTACCTTCTCCAGCTTGCCGGTGAACTTAAACGGCACCTTATAATCATCGATTACGGGTGTTGCGGTATCCTTGCCTACGTCAAACGTCTCAGTGACCGAAAAGCGCAAGGGCACCGTCACGTCTATCCGACCTTTTGCGACGCGTTTGCCGTCTACTAAAAGCGCACCGTCTCCTCCTTTGCCCCGGCCTCCGCCATCATATTTGAAATCGAACGCGACGATATGCTTTCCGGGCTTGAGTTTGTCCTTCGAAGCAAAGCGGTATATATACTGCGGCTGGTTTGTTACGGCGTATGCAAACATGGGTTTAGAGTCAAAAAGAAGCAGTGCCCACCCCCCGAAACGCCCGCCTTGCGTGGCCAAGACACCGCTTGCCCCCTCTTGGGGTATTTCCACGTCAGCGCTGATGCGGAAGGAACTGTCCTTGAGGTAAAAAGCGGCGCCCTCCGGAATGGGGACAGTGTCAGGATAATAAGTAAACACTGTGCGGCCGCTTGCCAGGCTCGGATGTGTAGCCGGGCCGACTCTATTGGTAAAACGGTCGTCAAGCGGCAGCACGTTATACTTGGCAGCTTCTACCCACCAGAGGTCCTGGAGTTCGCGGAGTTTATCGGGATTATCCTTAACAAGGTTAACGGCCTGACTGAAATCCTCATCGACATTGTATAATTCCCACTCATAATCGTCAGAGGGGTTGTCACTGCCAAAACCCACCATAACCCATGGGAGCCGTTTGGGTGTAGTGGAGGCAATCCATCCGTCATTGTAAAGCGCACGGTTAGCGAGCATCTCGAAATATTGCCTGTTGTGACGCGTCTTGGCATTAGCGTCATCAAAAGTATAGACCATGCTAACCCCCTCCAGGGGTTTTTGGGGGACGCCGTTGAGTACCACGGGGGCTTTGGCCCCCACAACCTCGAGTATCGTCGGCGTGATGTCGATTACGTGGTGGAACTGCGGACGTACTTCGCCTCTGGCTTTTATGCGCTTTGGCCATGACATGACCATACCGTTACGTGTACCGCCAAAATGCGAAGCTATCTGTTTTGTCCACTGGAACGGCGTATCCATGGCATGTGCCCACCCGACAGGGTAATGGCCGTAGACCTCGGGGCCGCCGAGCTTGTCGTACATTGACAGTAAATACGATAGGTCTTCTTTTACGGGGCTACCCTGCAGCGCGGCGATCTCGTTAGTGAGCCCCTGAAGAGTACCTTCACCGCTGGCTCCGTTGTCACCCATGATGTAAATGATAAGCGTGTTGTCAAGTTCACCCAGTTCTTCTATGGCATCGACGACCCGACCGATCTGGTAATCGCAGTGGGAAAGGGCTCCGGCGTACACCTCCATCATCCGCGCAAAAAGGCGTTTCTGGTCGCTGGATAACGGATCCCATGCGGGGATCTCTTTAGGACGCTCAGTCAATTTTGCGTCCTGTGGTATAACGCCCAGTTTTTTCTGCCGCTGGAAAGTCTCTTCGCGGACATTATCCCAGCCCTGGTCAAACTTGCCCTTATATTTGTCTATCCACTCTTTCGGAGCATGATGCGGGGCGTGCGCGGTACCCGTGGAATAATAAACGAAGAACGGCTTCTCTGGGGCCAAAGCTTTCTGCGTGTGGATCCATGAAATGGCATGGTCGGCCAGATCGCGGTCCAGGATATAGGTGGGGTCGTCTGAAGGAAGCTCGACCGGCCGCGTGTTTTCGAAGAGATTCGGATTCCACTGGTCGGTATCACCCCCCAGAAAGCCATAAAAGTATTGGAACCCCAGTCCCGTCGGCCAAAGGTCGAACGGACCGTCCTGGCTGGTCTGCCAGTCAGGGACGTTATGGTTCTTGCCGTACCATGACGTGTTGTAACCGTATTGCTTGAGTATTTCCGCTACAGTCCCGCAGCTCTTGGACATTAGCGAATCATATCCGGGATAACCCGTGGCGAATTCCATGATCACGCCCGTGGAGCATGCGTGATGGTTCCGCCCCGTTATTAACGCCGCGCGTGTCGGCGACGAAAGAGCGGTCGTATGGAACGAGTTGTACCGCAGTCCTTTTTCCGCGAGCCGGTCAAACGTCGGTGTCGAGATCGGTCCGCCAAAGGTGCTTGAAGCGCCAAAACCGACGTCGTCGGTAAGGATCAAGAGGATGTTCGGCGCTCCTGCCGGAGGCTGAAACGGTTTAGGGAAATCTTCAACGGAATCTTTGGCGTTGCGTTCAATCTTGCCTTCAAATTTAGGCTCCGGCCGCGGCAGGACATCCTGTGAATTTGCCGGCAACGCAAGCATGCTGCTTATTGCCAGACCTATAGGAGCGACGAACGCTTTGTGCTTCATGGCTCTAGCCTCCTCTTATTTGACACGTTTAAAATAGATATCGAATGTCTCCCGCATCACGGCCTGGTAATATGTGCCTGCAAGCTGGTCCCGCTCTGCATCATAGATAAGGTCATACGTAGAACCGGGGTAACCGGCACCACGCAGTACGATAAAGACTTTTATAGCGCCAGCCTCCTCCTTTGCGCTTGCCCGTTCGACATTTATAGGCCTCGGATTGAAATACGCCGCATCCAATGCCCCGTCGGCAGATACAGCCTTTATCTCTATTATATACCCGCCATCCGGGCGAAGCCATCTGCCCTTAAGCGTCTGGAACGATGCATTCGTCCCTTCGGCATGCACAAAAGAAGCGATCAGCAAAGACAGCACTGCCGCCACTATAATCCTTTTCACTTGTGTCTCCTTTACTCCAACCCCCGGCGCTTTTTACCCATGCACCAGAAGGCCACGCCCGTAAGGGCGTGGATGAATGGCCTTCGGTGCAGGGTTCCGCTTGACGGAAAGACTGAAAATGTGGATGCCATGGGCGTTAGCCCATGGAGCTTCACTCACCCTATCAATTACCCGTGAAACCAACTTTGGTCTGTGGCGGGTATTTCTTCAATACGTTCTGGTAACGCTCCACTTCCGACAACAAGACAACACCCATCGGGATGTGTCGTACGCCTATATTTATGTCTTCCTGCGGGTCGGTATAGAGATTAACCATGGTCGCGCCGCCCGTCTCCGTCACGATCGCTCCGCTGAAACCCGCGTTATAGCCCCTCGGAAAAATCGCATCCTCCAATTCCACCGTAAAGATGGATTTAAACTCATCAACACGGACGCCCGAAAAGTACTGGTTCAGCGTATAAATACGGCTGCGCCGCGAGGACTGTCCATTGTCGGCGATAAGAAACGGCGTCTGGTCGACACCGTCCACATAACGGTCCTTCGGCAGGTTTGCTGCGACTTCGGCTCCCGGCATCCCGGCGATCGACAAACAGGTATTAAACAGGTCCGCCAGATCGAAAAGCCCGTCTGATTTGCGCGGCCCGATCACGCCCTTCCAATAGACAAAAGTCGGGACACGCACGCCGCCTTCCCACGCCGAGCCTTTGTGTCCGCGGAACGGGGACCGGCCATGCGGCGGTATCTCGCCTTCCGGACCGTTGTCTGAAGTGAAGAAAATGATCGTGTTCTCAAGCTGTCCTGTCTCCTCCAGCGCTTTTACAAGCCGGCCGAAAATATCATCCGCTTCGACCATACCGTCGCTGAAAACCGTTCGTGCGGGAGACTTGCCGGCATACTCATCGTTCGGATAGTTGTCGAAATGACAGGCGCGTGTAGCGTGATAAAGAAACCACGGCTTCTTGCTCTTGGCCATCTTGCGGATGAACTTATCGCTGTAATCTGCCCAGTCCTGGTCCAGGTCTTTGATGGTCGAGAGGTTGATCTCGTATACGTCCTCGACCCCCTTTTTGCCTTTAACGCAGTGAACGTTATTGTGATTGAACCCGAGTTTTTCCATCAGCGCGTAACGTTCAGGGCTGAGCGCGACTTCCGGATTAAAGTACTCATCACGCCATTCGGTATACATGTCGGAGACGCCCAGAAAACCGTAATAATCATCGTATCCCACATTCTGGGGCAGCGACCCCTCGTTCTCTCCCATGTGCCATTTGCCGACACCCTGAGTCAGGTAACCCTGCTTCTGGAGGAGGCCGGGCAGCGTTATCACGCCGTCAAGCCCGCCGGGCTCGCCGTACATGGGCGGACGCAATAGGCCATGGTGTAACGGGTTCTGCCCGGTATGTATCGTAGCGCGTGTCGGGGTACTGCTCGGCGTCGAGTAGGCCGAGGTCAGGATAAGCCCCTGCTGGGCCAGGCGGTCCAAGTTTGGAGTCGGGTTACCCACAGATTCTCCGCCGCCGTTAAACCCCGGGTCCATCCATCCCACATCATCCAGAATAAAGATAAGTATGTTCGGCTTCTTGCCAAAACGCTTCTCCATCGCATCCAGTTTCTGGCGAGCCTGCTTTTCTTCCTGCGGATGTTGGACTACCGGTTCCATGTTATCTGCAAGCTGCGTAGGCTGCACGTGAAGGTACTGGTTGGGATGGCTGTACCCCTTGGCTGTGGTCTGCCCCGTTGAAGCTCCGCGGGTGATTCCTTTAGCTGCTGCTTCCTCCGCCTGTGCCGTACCGACCCCGAAAAAAAGCGACAAGATCGGCGGCAAGGATAAAACTGATACCAGTTTCGTCTTCATAAATACCCCCTTTTTTAATATTATATTACTGGTTTAGTTTCACGACCAATGGCCCTTCCAAAGCTTTCATTATATGCGAGACCGGAAGGCCGTTTTCCAAAAGCTGAGTCATAACCCTCAGATATTTACGGATGTGAAGGAAAAATTTCTTATATCCCACGCAAAGATACTGGAGACCCGGCTCGCCGTTATAAGACGACGTAAAACGGTGTTTGGGGCAACCCCCTCGGCAGAGATTCAGCACCTCGCAATCCCTGCAACACTGGGGCAAAGCTGTTTCTTTGTTAGTGCCGAACCCGGAGGAAAGAGATTTACCGATCATCTCTAACGGGCCGTCGGTCAGGATGTTACCCAGCTTGTACCCGGGATATACGCAGTGGTCACACGCATATACATCCCCGTCATGCTCTATTACAACCGAGCGGCCGCACTGGTTTGCATATACACATACAGGCGAGGGGTTACCGATCCACGAATTAAGCGCCCATTCGAAGTTCATCACAAATATGCTGCCCACGTCATGTTTTACCCATTCATCAAAGACGCCGCTAAGGAATGTCCCGTAGGCTTCGGGACTGACGCTCCACGGGGTAACTTCTGTATTGGTTTCTTCCCTGTCAAGGACCGCAGGGCTGGCAAGGCGGAAGCCCCGTTCTTTGCCATGCGCGTCCGCCACGCGTTCTATTATCGGCATGAACTGGATGAATCTTACGCCTTCGTCTCTGAAAAACCGGTATACTTGCAAGAACTTGTACGCCGTCTCTTTCGCGACACATGCCATAATATTAAAATCAACATCATGTTTCTTGAGAAGACGCAGCCCCCGTATCACCGCATCAAAAGTAGGTTTACCCGCATGATCGACACGGTAACGGTCATGGATCTGTGCGGGTCCATCGAGGCTTAACCCCACCAGAAAGTTATGCTCTTTAAGAAACTTACACCACCCGTCGTTTAAAAGCGTCCCGTTAGTCTGCAGGGAATTCTTTATGTGTTTTCCCTGGCTGTATTGCTTTTGTAATCGCACTACCCTGCGGTAGAAATCCACCCCTAAAAGAGTGGGTTCTCCTCCCTGCCAGACAAACTCCACCTCGTCAACGGGTTGTTCGGATATATATTTCCGGATAAATGTCTCCAGCACTTCCTCGGACATCCTGTAATTATTCTTGCCGCGGTAAAGCGCGTTTTTTTCCGTATAAAAGCAATAACGGCAGTTCAGATTACAGGCAGGACCGGCGGGTTTTGCCATAAAATGAAAACCCTTGACGGGATAGGACGGACTCTCTGTGAAATGCGGCACTTGTAATGTCCCTTTCTATAAAAACTTTGTATTATTATATCATAGAAACGGCGCAGTGCTATGTGTTTGTTGTAGTATAGTAGTGTCAACCGCGAAGAGACTCTAACGGCTCCCCTACAGCACAAAAAGGCTTTTTGTGGCAAAGTTCGGTTCGCTTGTAAGGTTTACTCCGAGCTTGCGCAGGCCCGCTTCATCTCCAGGAGTAGGCATATGCGTGAGGTGCACGTCACGGCCCCGAAGCTCTTTTAATTTCTCCATGGCTGACCGGGCGGAGGGGTCCGTGGCCGCGCTTATGCTAAGCGCTATAAGCGTCTCTTCAAGATCAAGGCTTATGCTTTTGCTTCTCGATATCTCTTCCTTGAACTTTGCAATAGAGTCGATTGTAGCCGGCGACAATAAATGTATGTCATCGGACATCCCCGCTATCGTCTTTACCGCATTTAGGACAAGACTTGCGGAGGCGTGGAGTATCGGGGAGTTCTTACCCTTCACTATTCTTCCGTCCGCAAGACGTATAGCCGCGCCGCAGAATATCCCTTCATGCCCTTTTCCTTTCTCTTGCGCCTCCCGCATCGCTTCACGGGCCGGTTCGACCACCGGACGGTCTTCGGGTTTCATCCCCACTTCTTCGACCAGAAGCTGCGCACGCTCAACCGTCTCTTTATCCGCGAATCCCATCGCATACTCACAGGCGTACCGGAAATATCTTCTTATTATCTCCTGGCGGGCGGTATCTTGTACGATCCCATCGTTCACTATGCCGAATCCGGCACGGTTTACACCCATATCAGTCGGCGACTTGTAGATGGTATCCTCCCCCATTATCTTCATGAGTATCCTCTTAAGCAGGGGAAACGCATCAACGTCACGGTTGTAATTTATGGCAGTTTTACCGTAAGCCTCGAGATGAAACGGGTCTATCATGTTAAAGTCTCTTAAATCTGCCGTCGCAGACTCATACGCCACATTCACCGGATGCTTAAGCGGTATGTTCCATATGGGAAAAGTCTCGAACTTGGCATACCCGGCATTTACGCCTCTTTTGTGCTCGTGGTATACCTGTGAAAGACTGGTAGCGAGTTTCCCGCTGCCCGGGCCGGGACCCGTGATGATGACAAGGGGTCTGGTAGTTTCGATATACTCGTTAGCCCCATACCCTTCATCGCTCACTATAAGGTCAATATCAGTCGGGTATCCTTTGGTATAGCGGTGTGTATAGACCCTGATGCCGCGCCTCTGGAGCTTGTTCTTGAAGATCTTTGCCGAAGGCTGGTTCTCGAAACGGGTGATGACTAGTCCCGCTATCTTCAAACCCCTCTCCCTCAGCTCGTCTATCATCCTGAGAGAGTCGGAATCATAGGTGATCCCGAAATCCGCCCTCATCTTCTTTCTCTCGATGTCTCCGGCATACAGGCACAGTATTATTTCAGCTTTGTCGGCAAGCTTCTGCAATAGCTGCATCTTGACGTCAGGGGCGAATCCTGGCAGGACCCTTGATGCATGAAAATCATAGACGATCTTGCCTCCGAACTCGAGATAAAGCTTGTCGCCGAACTGCTTAACCCTCTCGAGTATCGCTTGCGACTGTTCCTTCAGGTACTTCTCGTTGTCAAAACCTTGTTTCTTTTTCATTACACCTATCCCTTCAGCTATGATATTCCTGCAGCGCTTTGGGCACTATCTTTTTGTTGGTCTTTAGCGCTTCGATCCCGGCAACGGTGGCCTCGGCCGCCGCCATAGACGTGACATACGGGGTCTTCTGCTGTATCGCCATCATACGGATGTAACTGTCGTCATACTTGCTGTCTTTTCCCACAGGCGTATTGATTATGAGATGAAGGTCCTTGTTCTTGATCATGTCGGCGATATTGGGCCGGCCTTCATGCAGTTTTTTGACTTCAGTGTTCACTATTTTGTTTTCGTTCAGAAAACCGCTCGTCCCGCTTGTGGCATAGATGTTGAAACCCAGATCCTTGAACTTCTTTGCGATTGCAAGCAGCGGCAACTTGTCCTTGTCGGCAACCGTGACTAGGACGTTTCCTTCGACGGGAAGCTTTGCTCCAGCCGCTTCCTGCGCCTTATAAAAAGCAAGCGCAAAAGAATCAGCCGCACCCATTACTTCACCGGTCGCCTTCATCTCGGGACCAAGCAGGGGATCGACCTCAGGGAACATGTTGAACGGAAAAACGGCTTCTTTCACGCCCACGAAAGGAATCTTGAGATTCTTAAGCTGGGGGAAATCGCTCAGTTTTTTACCGATCATGAGCTGCGTTGCGATCCTGGCTATCGGCGCGCTCGTTACTTTCGAGACAAGCGGGACAGTACGCGAAGCTCGCGGATTGGCTTCAAGTATGTAAACAGTATCGTCACAGATCGCATACTGGATATTCATCAGCCCCACAACGTTAAGCGCTTTGGCGATCGCCACGGTGTATTCCTCTATTTTGTTGAGATGTTCCTTCTTGATGGTCCGGCTCGGTATCGAGCATGCCGAATCTCCCGAATGCACCCCGGCAAGCTCGATATGCTCCATCACCGAAGCGATGAACGTCTCTTTGCCGTCAGAAATCGCGTCGACTTCGGCTTCAGTCGCCTCCTCCAGGAACCTGTCTATAAGCATCGGGTGCTCCGGGCTCACGTTGATGGCTTCCAGCGCATACTTCTTCAGAGAAGCTTCATCATAAATGATCTCCATGCCTCGCCCGCCCAGAACATAAGAAGGCCTTACCATGAGCGGAAACCCTATTTTCTTGGCTGTCTCAATGGCCTCTTCCAGGCTCCTGGCAATGCCGCCTTCCGGCTGCGGTATACCCAGCTCTATCATCTTTTCGCGGAAACGTTCCCTGTCCTCCGCGAAATGGATGCTCTCAGGCGAAGTCCCGAAGATCTTGACGCCGTTATCCTTCAGCTCCTGGGCGATATTGAGCGGCGTCTGCCCGCCGAACTGCACGATAACACCTTCGGGTTTTTCCTTTTCATAGATGGCCAAAACGTCCTCAACTGTAAGCGGCTCGAAATAGAGCTTGTTCGAAGTATCATAGTCCGTGGATACCGTTTCCGGGTTGCAGTTGACCATTATGGATTCATAACCCTCGTCACGCAAAGCAAATGCGGCATGCACGCAGGTATAATCAAACTCTATACCCTGACCTATCCTGTTCGGGCCTCCCCCCAGAATCATGATTTTCTTTTTCTTGCTGACGGGAACCTCGTCCTTGATATCCTTGTAGGTAGAATAGTAATACGCGGCGTTTTTCACCCCGCTTACGGGAACGGCTTCGTAACGCGCCGTCTTGCCGATGGATATTCTTTTGCGGCGCACCTCGCTTTCAGGGGCCCTGAACAGGCTCGCAAGATACTTGTCGGAGAACCCCCACTCCTTCGCCTTTATCAGCTTCTCAGGCGGAAGGTCACCCCATCCATATTTTGTTATCTCCTCCTCAAAATCAACCAGCTCCTTCATCTCGCCGATAAACCAGCGTCCTATATGTGTCAGACCGTGGAGCTCTTCTATGCCGATGCCCTTACGCAAAGCCTCGTACATAAGAAAAACCCGTTCACTCGAAGGGAAGGCAAGCCGGCGCCTGAGCTCATCCGGCGAAAGTTCCTTGAAATCTTTCGCCCCGCCCAGACCGTAACGTTTTATCTCAAGAGAACGGATAGCCTTCTGAAACGCTTCTTTAAATGTCTTCCCTATACTCATGACCTCGCCTACGGCCTTCATCTGGGTGCCGATGACGTCCTTGGCCTGAGGGAACTTCTCAAAAGCCCACCGTGCAAACTTGATCACAACATAATCCCCGCTGGGTTTATACTTCTCGAGCGTGCCTTCCTTCCAGTACGGTATCTCGTCCATAGTAAGCCCCGCCGCGAGTTTTGTGGAAATGCGGGCTATGGGAAAACCCGTCGCTTTCGAAGCAAGAGCCGAAGAACGCGACGTCCTGGGATTGATCTCGATGACCACCAGCCGGTCATCTGCCAGGTTATGGGCAAACTGGATATTCGTCCCCCCGACGACACCGATCGCGTCAACGATCTTGTAACAAAGGTCCTGCATGCGTTTCTGCAGAGCCTCCGGGACCGTCAGCATGGGAGCGCAGCAGAAACTGTCTCCGGTGTGAACCCCCATCGCATCGATGTTCTCGATAAAACAGACCGTGATCTTCTGGTCCTTCTGGTCCCTTACGACCTCAAGCTCCAGCTCTTCCCACCCTATCACGGATTCCTCGACAAGTACCTGATGGACGAGACTCGCCGCCAGGCCGCGAGAAACGATCGTCCTGAGCTCCTCTATATTATAGGCTATCCCTCCGCCTGTTCCTCCCAGAGTATAGGCCGGCCTTAAGACGACCGGGTAGCCCAGTTTATCCGCGATCTCTTCGGCTTCTTCAACCGAATGAGACGGTTCGGATTTCGGCATCGGTATACCCAGTTTGTTCATCGTATCCTTAAAGGCAATGCGGTCCTCACCGCGTTCAATAGCGTCGGCTTTGACACCGATGATCTCCACGCCGTATTTTTCAAGAACCCCCGATTTGTAAAGACTCGAAGAGAGATTAAGCCCGGTCTGCCCTCCCAGATTAGGCAGAAGACCGTCGGGCCGTTCTTTCTCGATGATCGCTTCCAGGCTCTCGACAGTAAGCGGTTCTATATAGGTCTTATCGGCAGTGCCCGGGTCCGTCATTATCGTTGCCGGGTTTGAATTGACCAGCACCACTTCATATCCTTCTTCTTTCAGGGCCTTACAGGCTTGAGTACCCGAATAATCAAACTCACAGGCTTGTCCGATAATAATCGGTCCGGAACCAATAATAAGAATTTTTTTGATATCATTGCGTCTTGGCATTCTCCCTCCCTACTATTTCATGCAATAAAAAACGAGCTGGTCTTCTCTTCTACAAGATTGCTCGTTATTATTCTATATATTTGAATATTTTTCAAGCAATTTATGCGGTTTTTTTAAGCGTTAATTGGCGACTTTATTGTAAGATAGAAAAGCCGCAAAAACAGGCTGGTTTCCTATCCTGATAAAAATTTACCGCATAAAATCCGCATGTATCAAAACATTGCATAAACGCTAAAAATCTGATATTCTATTAATATTAATCCCTTATTGAATTAGGAGAGTGCCGGTGGAGAAGTTGAATAATAATACAAACAGGAAGTTCCAGAAAATATACGATCTTTTACTCGTTATCGCCACACGTGGATATAATTCTTTAAAGACCGCTTTAGCCAAATCAAAAAAGAACGCCCCCAAAACCCCCGAAACGGATACCGGAGAGTACGGATATAGCACCCTCTTTGAATTATGCGTATACCTATTGTCCCGCCTTGATACATCACTTTTTAAATACAGCCAAGACCGTTCTGTACGGCATGAACTTGTCAGCTCCATTATACACAGATTAAAAGAAGACCTGGGAAAGCACCTGGAGCAGAAAAACCTCATAGAGATCATAAACCAAAGAATGACCGAATATGGGAGATGTTTCCATGAACGCGAGCGGGATAAAGCAAAGGCCGCTGAAGAGCAGCATGCTGTCCTGGTGAACAATATAAGGTATGCCAAAAATAATAACGAGTCGAAATTCTGGGAATCGGGAATCACCTCTTCCATTCCGTCAAGCCTTATCACAGACTCGCTGATCTTACTGGTATTTGAAAAACGCGACGTACTGCTCTTCCAGGATGCTTTGAAGCATCTGTTTCATAATGTCGAGGATTTCACTACATTGTCGCTTGATGAAATCGACAAGCGAATCGCTTCCGGGATCGAAGAAGCAAAAAGAACAACAAAAAACCTTGATGAAGAGCTCTTCCTGTAGAAAGCAGCTTCAAGGATCCGCAATAACCGCCGGTGTCTAATTTCCAGAAATATATTCCCTCATGCCGTCCCTTAACCCCTCGGCATACCCGGCCTTATACCCGTTGAGGAAGCCGGCCTGATAGCCTTCGCTGTACGCGTCCCGCGGCTCCATCCTCCTCACCTGGGTCGTGGTCTGGACTCTTTCTCCGCTGATGGAATCAAGAAGCGCACCGCCAATAATGTTGAGCCCCGCACCGGCAAGAGCACCTTTCCAGACGTCTCTACCCTTAGCGCCGGAGGCGGCTCCGCCAAGAGCGCCTGCACCTGCGCCTAAAAGTCCCGCCTTTAAAATATCGGATGATGTCGTCTGTGCCGGAGACGATACGACGATAGACATTACAAACACCATTATGAAAACGCCTATAAATATCTTCTTCATGATACACCCCCTTATTAAAAACCGGCATACCTCCGCCTTCTATTTTATTAGACAAAATTTTCACCAGAAAAGTTCCTTTTTCGTCTATAGAGGATACCATAACGGTTTAAAGAAACCTTACAGGGGCTCTATGATAAGTTTGATCAGACTTTCTATTGTAATGTTAAGGGAAAACTTGCAGGTCTTTCTGAAATGCGCCATTACCCCGATTGCCAGGGCAACCAGCGACGTATTGGCTGTAACAAGTTTAGCTTTTGCCTATGATATTCTCTAAATGCCCACTCTTACGGTATAAGTTATGACCTTCTCCTCTCCCGCTTTAAGGTCAAGTTTAAATTTTATCTTAGTCGCGCTGATCTTTTCATAATCGTGATCGTTGCTGATTATCTCCCAGTTACCCGTTATCGTCTCAATGACATCGACGCTTACGCTTTCATTTTTATGGTTGATCGCTTTTATCTCCCAGGAAAGCTCTTTCAGGTTCTTGGAAATCTGCGAAAAATCAATCTGCCTGGTCTTGCATATAACATCAAAAACGTTGCCGGCTTCCAGTTCTATCTCTTCGTCTAAAGGGGTGTCCCTCAGCGTATCCTCGCCTATAAAGAACACCTCGCCGTTTTCGTTTCTTTCGTAGAGCCTCACCTTCCCTGACGGCAAAGCTTCACCCAGGCCCATATCTTTAGAATTTTCTGTTTTGATAACAGCCTTAACGGGCACGTCAGTGTAAACGTCATCATATCTCTGATAATAATTCCTTACAATCTTTACGACATATCTTTTATCGACACTCACGCTTCCAGCTTCCATGAGCATAACCTGTTTTACCGATCTGTCGCCTAAAGTTACCTTGTGCGGGATAGTATACATATGGTACTCAAAAACTTCTTCGCTCGGTAAGGAACCGGCCTCGGCGCCGGCCATGCTGGATCGCAGAAACGCCGCCGCCTTAGGCTGAGGTATGGTATTAAGTTCTCCCGCAACGAGTCTCACATCCGCATCGTTAAAAGTCGCACCTGAATTGTTGCTGATATTAGCCCAGCATGCAAGATCCATAGTTTTGCCGGAAGTATCGATTTTCATGACATAGGCAGCTGACCAGCTAAGCCCGGTTGAAAGATACGATAATTTTATTTTTTTCTCGCCCAAACTCTTGCTCAGGTAATCCCACTTAAGCTGCGGTTCGCTTATATAGCCTTCGGGAACGGAAGAGAGGATGACGTAGCCGGGATACCCCAGATAAACCTCATCATTTATTCTGTATATGCCCCCGTTCTCGCCGCTAAGCAGCTCCGCTTCGACGACCTCTTTTCTGTCCTGATATTCGTTAAAATTTATGATGGATACCTGTTTTCCCAGATATTCCTTTAAAAGAGCGTCTTTTGAAACGATCTTGCTGTCGAATTCCTGTGATATTATTGAGAAGCCGTCCCCGCCTTCCTCTAATTCGACATAAACGCTATCCGGGATAATAGTAGCGGGTATCCGTTTTATGATTATCTCCCCGGAATCCGTCTCGATCGCGATAATCCGGCTGTCCTCGATGAACGTCACATTATTGTATATGACGACTTTCTGGCTCAGCTTATCAGCTGAAAAAGAGACGTCCTTCTCGGCGATACTTAACGGGCTGTTGCAGCCGCACAGCAAAATGACGCAAACCAAGACCAAAATTTTTTTCATAGCCCCTCCCGTTCCATGGATTTGTATCTATCGACATAAAAAAAGTGCAAGCTTATTCGTCTTTCCGCGACGCACCCGAACGCGTCAGTTCAAATTTATCAAGGAATTTTTCCTGGATCTCTTGCATATAAAGGAATATAGCTGGGGTGACAAAAAGGGTTACTACCTGGGCGAACATGAGCCCCCCTACCACAATAAGCCCGAGAGGCCTTCTCGATGCGCCGTCCGCGCCAAAACCAAGGGCTATCGGCACGGCCCCTATTATGGTCGAAGCACCGGTCATAAGTATGGGGCGAAAACGCACAAGGCAGGCGTTGTAAATAGCGTCAAAATCGTTCATATTTTCCTCTTCCAGGTTCTGGTTGGCGAAATCGACCATTATGATACCGTTTTTGGAGACTATCCCCAGAAGCATGAACATCCCTATATATGCGTAAAGTGAAAGTTCCGACCTGAATAATAGAAGCGTAGCCAGCCCGCCGAAAGTCGCTACCGGCAGGGTCGTAAGTATCGTAAAGGGATGAATGTAGCTTTCGTAGAGGATGCCGAGGATGATATACATTATGATAACCGATATCAGAAGAAGCGCCCCCAGGCTTTTGACGGATTCTTCAAATTCCTGAGCCTCGCCCTGGAAGGTGCCGCTTACTCCCGGAGGCATCATGCCTGTGGCGGTATCCTGCAGAATTTTTGTGGCTTTGCCCAGAGGCACACCGCCTCTCACATTAAAAGAAATAGTCGCTGAATTAAGCTGATCATAGTGCGGCACGTTCTGGGGTCCTACGCCTACATTCCACTGGGCGACAACGCCCAGAGGCACCAGCTCTCCCGTAGCCTGCGCCCGCACGTATATCGTGGAAAGGTCAACCGGATCCCTCTGGTACTTCTTGTCAAGCTCGACGATTACGTCATACTGGTCGACATCCGTCTCATATGTAGTGACCTTGCCGCCCGCGTAGGCAAGTGTGAGGGCATATTCTATATCCTCAGCGGTAATACCCAGGGTGGAGGCGCGGTCACGCAGTATTGTGATATTAAGCTGGGGCATATCGAGCTTGACGCTGTTCTGCACATCGACAAACTCCGGCATCGCGCGCATCTTCTTCTCCAGATCAAGCGCAATATCATAAAGCGTGTCCCTGTCGCTTCCGTTTAAGGTGTAGGAATACTGGCTTCCGGCAGCCGTGGCTTCTCCGCCGGTACTCATCTCCAGCGACGGGATAGGTTTTATAAAGGCAAGCCCCAGGGGTATCCTGGCCATCTTTTGCCTCAGTCTTGCCACTACTTTTTCCATAGGATCTCTTTTGCCCGGCGGCTTTAAAACCGCAAAGAACGGGCCCGTGCTCTGGTCAGCCCCGGGCTGGAGTCCCGTAACCGATATTGTTTTTTCTACCGCCGGATCTGTCCTGAGCACCTCGTCAATAGCGTGTTGGAATTTCCTAACCTGTTCGGTGGATGTCCCCTGGGACACAAGAATCTGTCCCTCGACGGCACCGGAATCCCCATCGGGCAAAAAAGTCTTCGGAAGTATCGTAAAAAGCCACAGCGTCCCCGCTATGCAAAGCGCCCACGCAATAACGGAGACGTACCGGTGATGCAGGATCCAGCTGAGAGCGCCCGCATATTTTTTGTTTAAATTGCCGACAAACTTCCCGGTAAACTGTTCCACCTTTGTCTTTTCCGCTTTTTTAGGCTTTAGCGTGCGGGCGCACATCATCGGCGCGAGTGTCAAGGCGATAATTGTCGACGCGATAATAGCGGCGACTACGGTAAGGGCAAATTCGTTGAAATTCCTGCCGACGACACCGCTCATGAATACAAGCGGTATAAAAACGGTTATAAGAGCCGCACTTGTCGAGATGACAGTGCCCGTTATCTCCCGCATGCTCTTTATGGCGGCCTGGAAAGGTTTCATGCCGCCTTCAACATGGCGGACGGTATTCTCAAGAACGACGATCGCGTCATCCACCAAAAACCCCACCGAAAGCGTAAGACCCATGAGGGAGAGGTTGTCCAGGCTGAATCCCGCCGCAAGCATAAAGATAAATGTTGAGACAAGCGTAAACGGAAGTGTTATCCCGGGGATGACGGTATCAGAGATCCTTCCTATAAAAAGGAATATAACAAGAACGACCAGGCATAACGCGATAAAGACGGTGTTTTTTACATCGGTAACCGACTCTACTATCTGTATGGACCTATCGTAAAATATGTCGAGATCGATAGAGCCGGGGACTTCATCTTTGATCGCATCTATGGTATCCCTTATCTTTTTGCTTACCGCCACGGTGTTTGCCCCTCCCTGACGGTAGGCAGCGACGATTACCGCTCCTGAGCTTATATCCTTTCCCGAAGTTCCGTAGTCGACGTTCACAACGTCATTATCGAGACTGTCTACACACCTGGCTATGTCTTCCAGCCTTACCGGGGCATTGTTCCTGTAAGCGATGATAAGTTTATCATAGTCCTCCGCCTTAAAGAGCTGGCCTTGCGGCTCAATTGAAAAAGTGCGGAAGGTCCCGTTCAGGCTCCCGCCGGGGATGGTGACAGTACCGTTCTGGATGGCTTTCGCCACCTCATCAATGCCTATCCCATACGAGGCGAGCTTGTTGGGGTCTACCTGGACCCTGACCGCTGTCTTCGCCCCCCAGACAGATACCTGTGAAACGCCTCCGATCATGCTTATCCTCTGCCCTATGGCCCTGTTACCATAATCATACAACTGACCCGGAGTCATGGTATCCGAAGTCAGCATGGTATACACGATCGGGGCATCAGACGGGTTGGTCTTTGTATACGTAGGCGGCTCGGGAAGATCCGTAGGCAAATTCCCCATAGCGCGTGAAATAGCAGCCTGCACGTCCGGAGCCACCAGGTCAATATTGCGGTTAAGATCAAAGGTGAGTATGATCTGCGTCTGGCCTTCCGTGTTGTTTGAGATGACAGTCTGAAGTCCCGGTATCTCCATGACCTGGTCCTCCAGAGGCGAAGCCACAGTCGAGGCCATCGTAGCGGGGCTCGCACCCGGATAAGCGACAGTCACGGTTATAACAGGGTAATCTACTGACGGTAAATCGCTTATAGGCAGCTGGAAATACGCCGCTACTCCAAATATGAGCGCAGCCATCATTATGAGCGTGGTCATAATGGGCTTTTTTATGAAGACTTCGGAGAAAACCATTGCTTGACCCTCTTTTCAGCCTCCTTTAACCAGTTTAGATCCCAAACGGAGCTTTTCTTTTTCTCTTGTTTCCCGGAGGCGTCCACAACGGGAATACCGGGACTAAGACCCATCTGTCCTGTTGTAACCACTTTTTCCCCCACTTCGACGCCCTTCTCGATCACCAGATCGTTACCGTCTTTTGCTCCGGCTTTGACTATCCTTAAATCCGCTTTATTCTCGTCAGTCACAACGAAAAGGTAGCTGCCCTGTTTGCCGAGCTGGACCGATTCGTAAGGCACCACCGTCGCGCCCTCTACCGTATCGACCAGGAGACTCACCGTAACGAACTGCCCGGGCCAGAGTTTTCTCTCGGGGTTTGCCACTATCCCTTCCAGGAATACCGTCCCCGTGGTCTCATCGACGGTATTATCATAATAGCTGAGCTCTCCCGTGTAACTTGTGCCGTCATCCCCTTCGACGATCACCTCGATCTTCAGCTTTCCGTTTTTACCGGCTTTCATCACCTGCGGGAAATTCCTTTCCGGGACGGTGAAATCGACGTCGATGAGGTCTATATCCTTGACGCTTACAAGCACCTGATCGGAATTGGCTGTCACAAGGTCCCCTACGTCCCCGTCTTTCCTGCCGGTGACGCCGTCCAGGGGCGAATGGATATAACAATAATCGAGGTTTATCTTAGCGGTCTCGACGTTCGCTTCGTCAAGTTTTACTTCCGCTTCTGCCGCATCCGCGTCAGTCTGATACTGTTCGAAATCCTGCTGGGAAATAAGTTCCTTCTCAAAAAGAAGTTTATTCCTCTGGAGCGTGTCTTTTTTAAGTTTGTGGTCGACTTTGGCCTGCGCTAGGGAAGCTTCCGCCTTATCAAGCGCCGCCTTATAGGGATCCGGGTCGATCACAAAAAGCAGGTCTCCTTCTTTAACGTCATCGCCCTCTTTGAAATGGATCTCCTTTATCTTTCCGGTGACCTGACTTTTTATGTCCACGCTGGTATCGGCGTCAAGCGTCCCGAAAGAAGTTATGTACACCGGAACATCCTTCTGGACGGCTAATGCCGTCTGGACGGGTCGCGGCGGGATCTCTTTTTTCTTCTTCTCCAAGAGGCAGCTGCGGACATGAAGCATCAAAAAGACGCATACGAGTATCAGAATCGTCCTTCTTATCAATCTCTTGTCCCGGAAAAGCTCTTTAAACTTGAGTTTTTTGATTCTCTCCAGCAAACTCCTCAAGATATCCTGGATTTTCTTTATACTTAACATTTATTTCGGCCCTCCCTTTCTATCTTCCTTTTGCTGATCCTGGCTACTGGAAAGCTGGCCGGCATAACCGGGTACGTTTTCTACGCTAATGGACCCGGTAGCATGCAACAGTTCAACAAACGCCGTATACATATCGTTTTTAGACTGCACAAGATTGCTTCTCGCCTCGGCCAGCTGGCTATTGGCATATAGGATGTCCAGGACGCTTTTAAGACCGGCGCGATAACTGTCGAGCGTAAGTTCAAAGGAACTCTCGGCGTTCTTAAAAAAGGACTCGCCGTATTTTAGCTTGCTGATAGCCGTCTTCAGATTGTAATATTTTGTCCAGACATCCGCGCTTGCCGCAAGCTCATCCTGCTCCAGCTGCCTGCGCTGGGCATCCCTTTCGGCCCGCGCTTCTTTCATTCCGGCATAATTGTTGAACCCGTCGAAAACATCCCAGGAGGCCTTTAAAAAACCCGTATACTCATAATCGTGGTTATAAGACTTATTGTCCCCGAAAGTCTGCACCCATCTTTTTTCGATAGAGCCCCCCACGTCCAGTGTAGGCCATAGAAGTGAACCGGCAATTGCTGCCGCGGCTTCCTTTGAACGCAAGATCGCCTTAGAAGACGCTATATCCGGACGGCTTCTAAGGCCCTCCTCTATGAGAACCATGACATCCTGCCTCGTCATGTCTTCCGGCACTTCCCATGAGGGATCAGTTATCGCAAGCTTGGTATCAGCGGGAAACCCCAGGCTAGTAGCAAGCGACGCCTTTGCGCTCTCGAGGCTGCCTTTCGTCTCCTCAAGGGCATACCGGGTCTCGTCGTAATTGGCCCTGGCCTGCAGCACATCCAGCTGGACGCCTATACCGGTCTTATATTTTTCCTCGGCTGCGAACAGGGTCTTTTCGGCATCGGCAACATCCGCCTCTGCCGCAAGTCTATTTGCCTTGGCGCTGTACAGCGCGAAGTATTCACTTTCGACCTGAAGAATGGTATCCTGGATGATCTGGTTAAACGTAAAATTCGCCGCGATAAGGTCGTTATAAGCTTGCCTGATTGCCCCGGATCTGCCCCCGAAATCAAAAGCAAGCATGCTGGCATCGGCACTTCCGCCGTAACTTGAGCTCTTTATACTGCCGGATTGCTGGTTAGCGACTTTTTTGTCCCCTGTCCAGTCCCCGGAGACGCTTACCTGGGGGTACCAGGTGCTTTCCGCCTGTTTGAGTTTAGCATAGGCAGAACGGGCGTCATACCAGGCTTGGAGAATTGCGGGGTTATTACGAAGAGCGATATTGACCAGCTCCAGTAAATCAAACTCTTTAGAGGAATCTATTTTCTTAGCGCGCAGTGCGAGCCATACGTCGTCAGGCTTTTTTGTGGTCTTCTCCCATTTCGGCGGCACCCAGAACTCATCGCTCTTTTTAGGGGCTTTAAGACTCCCGCAGCCTGCCGTCAGAAAAAGCATGGGGACAAACAAAAACGAGAACGCGTATATTATGATTCTCTCTCTTGCACCATGCGCAAGACCTATCAGGCATCGCCTTGACAAGATTCAAACCGCCTTTCTACTTCTTCATGGTATCGCTAAATGCGCTCCAGGGCCATTTCTCATCGAAAGCGGCGCCCTTGGTGTCCTGCGGATTCGGCAGAGGAAAAGTACAAAGATCCGAAATGCCGTCTATTTCCCTGCTGTACCAATACCATAGACCTTTAAATATACCGATGTCCCAAGACTTATTCTTGACGCCTTTCATTATCTGTCCGGGGAACTCAATAAACCCTCCCAACCCGTCACCCAGCCCCCTCATAAGTTTATTGCTCATGGGGCCAAGAGTAGCCTTTTCAAAATTTGGCGAAAAATGATCATACGGGGTACCCTCTTCCCATGCGTACTCAGCATCAAGCGGAAGCCCCACTCCATCATTATCTTCGTGATCGGCTGCCCAAAATCCCGCTATCTCGAACATCCCTGAAAGCGTCCTTCCCGCGGTATGAAAAACACCCGTGACCATGCCCAGCAACACTCCCCCGACTTTGTGGTTTGGATTTCCCAAATATCCGTTTTTGTACCCCTTCATTGTCTGGGCGGGAAACTCTATCCACCCGGTAGTGGTATTGACTATACCCCTCCATAATTTGTTCCCCATACCGCTAAAGACGTTATCTGAAGCAGCGTGAGCCGTTACCGTAAAGGTCAAAAATACAAACGCAGCCAAAACACATATTAATATCTTTCTCATAACAACCTCCCATGAATAGTGCTTTGTCAAGCACGGTTACTAAATTTTCTTAAATAAC
>CAZGOG010000024.1:0-29939 GCA_964527555.1 uncultured Planctomycetia bacterium
CAAAGAACTTCTTTCAAATCACCATCGAAAGTGCCCACAATATGTTACACTATCGTGTATATTTAGACGTCCCAGAGGGACCAGCTACCGCTGCCCAGAAGTATAATAGGCACACACGCTCCGATTATAAGGAGGTGATATTCTATCCCCCCGTTCTGTATGAAAAAGCCGTACATGAGATTTACTTTCCAGAGGTGAATAAGCACGGTAAAAACTATAGCCGCCGCGGCCCAGCGTGCCATCACCCCCAGCATGAGGAAAATGCCTCCTACAAATTCAATAGAGGCCCACGCTGCCGCAAGTATATGCGGATAAGCGAGCCCCATCCCTTCCACCATTTTTTCCGTCCCGGCAAGCCCGATGCCATCGAACATGCCGAATAGCTTCTGGGCTCCGTGGAAAATAAAAATTACGCCTATAATAGCCCGCAGGATAAATAATGAAAGATCTAAAAGGTTTTCATTTTTCATAAGAATCCGCTCCGTTTAAGAAGTTGTTTCGTGCAGCTTTATCCCTTAACCTCAGTTATTTTAGCCGAATGCTATATAAAATCAAGCTATTTCAGAAATTTCTTTTAAAAAAATGAAAGAATTCCCTTACTTTTAGTGTCTATATTATTAGAGACTAAAAAAAGGAGAGGCCACTTCATATGCCGATTCAGGAAATACTAAACTGTTGTATAAGCGTGCTCTTGCCGACGGACTGTGCCATTTGCGGCAAAAATGCATCCTTTTACCCTCTTCCCATATGCAAGAGGTGCAAAAACCTGATCCTGGCGGAAAAACCTCCTTCTATATCTTCCCGGGAGACACTTGAAGGAATATACTCTTGCCGTTTTTATAAAAGAGCGTTCAGAAAATGCATTAAAGAGTTCAAATACCACGGTAACCGGCAGCTGCTTTCCCTTTTCGAAGAGATAATCTCTCAGTTTGTCGGAAGTACAAGCTCTTGCGATAATCCGGATCCACCCCGTGCGCACGCACCGGACCTGCGCTCCTCAGATCTAATCATCCCGGTGCCTATCCACCCTCAAAAACGCCACATACGGGGATTCAACCAGTCAGAACTCATCGCAAGAATATTATCCGGATGCCTTTCTCTGCCGATCTCTTCCCGCGCGCTTATCAAAACCAGGAACACCGCCAGTCAAATGGCCCTCCCCAGGAAAATGCGCGTAAATAACCTGAAAAACTCTTTCGCCGTCATTGACAGGCTAAGCCTTGCAGGCAAAGCAATAATCCTTGTAGATGACGTTATGACAACGGGGGTAACACTTGAAAGCTGCAGCCGTGAGCTCTTGAATTCCGGCGCAAAGTCAGTAAAAGCTTTTACCCTGGCAAGGACCTTATAAAACAAGACCTAACTCTTCTTATTTACAAAGTATATCCCTAGAATGGCGAACACGATATTACTCATCCACGCTGCTACGACAGGCGGCAGGACGCCGCCTTTACCCAAAGCAAGGCTGATCGCCATTACCGGCAGATACATCATCGCCACTAAAATGCCTCTAGCCATACCTATAAGAGCGCTTGCCCTGCCCGTCTCTATACTGAAGGGGACTCCCACAAGTACCGTAATAAGCGCGGTAAAAGGAAAAGCTAATTTGTAATTAAGATCGACAAGGAGGCGTTTTACCGTAAGCGGTGAAGCTACCTTGAAAATGTTAAGATACCGCCTGAGCTGTCCATAGCTCATGAACCGCGGGTCCCACTGGTTATCGATAAAATCCGCGGGGGTTTCGCTTATGGCGATCTTTTTTTCTTTGTATATTTCCGGCTCTCCGGTAAACTTGCCTTCGGGATCAACCTTAAAAACAATAACATCCTCACCCACCCAGTATCCCTCCTCCCGCCATTTCACAAGACGGATGCTCATCTTCTCGGTTACCTGATGATCCTTCCCGTGCCGGTGTATTATCATATTGCTGAAAGTGGCGGTAGACGGCGTGAAAGACTTCGCGTAGATTATCTGGTCACCCTTGCCGTATACCGCAAGGTCCTTTATCATAAACCCTTTTTCGCCCTTCTTCTGGGAAAGCTCCTCCTGTTTTATGCGGTTCGCCTTCTCCATAGCCGAGGGAACGAACCTGTCATTCACTATGAAGGCGATAAGACACAATATAAAGGTCGCCAGAAGAACGGGTCTTAAGAGTTTCCAGAGGCTTATCCCGCTGGCAATAACGGCAGTCACTTCCTGATTCTTACTGAGAGTGTTGAATATATATACCGCGGCCAGCAAAGCTGCAAACGGGATCATGTTGACGAATGCAAACGGCGCTAGATAAAAATAAAACGACAGTATGCTCATAAGCGGTATATTGTGCTTGAAAATATCGTCAAGAAACCCCAGTATATCGCCGATAATACCCAGGACTATAAGCAGAGTTATACAAAAGAGAAACGCTACGATAAAACTTTTGACTACGTATTTTTCAAGTATCCGCATGGTTTTTCGTCTTCCGGTGAAGCTCCATGGGCTAACGCCCATGACATCCACAGTTTCAGTCTTTCCGTCAAGCGGAACCCTGCACCGAAGGTCATTCATCCACGCCCTTACGGGCGCGGCCTTCTGGTGCATGGGTAAAAGCGAAACGCTTATCTTCCGGCGATCCGGTAGAACATCACCACTCCCGTTCCAAAAAGAAGAATATCGGCAGACCATACCCCCAGCCAAGGCGGGATGATCCCCCTTATAGCAAAAGCTATACCGGTAAGCATGATGCCCCAATATATCAGAAAAAGCACTATGGCCAGCCCAAAACCGACAAACCTTTCCCGCCGGTGTGTAGTTATCGCAAGGGGTATACCGACAAGGACAAAAACGAGGCTGGAAAACGCAAGCGCTAACTTTTTATGCAGTTCGATGCTCAAGGGGATTACGGCTATGGTTTCTTCGCTTAAGTTTTTTATGTCCAGGAGAATCTCCTTAATGCTTTTTTCCCTGGCTTTTTTCTGAATAGTAGCTGTATCCACCGCCTCGTCCAGATTAAGCGTCATATAATAGTTTTTAAACGAGAGCTTATAAAATTCATCCGGTTTCTCTGAGGAGATCTCATCGGCGGTACCGTCGGAAAGCTTCAGTTTTACGCTGTTCTCTTCAGGCAGCGGAATTACCTCACCTCTTTTTGCCACTATCGTACGGGTGGGCTTGCCCTCCTGCGGCTGGTAAATGCGTATGTCCTCGAGCATATTACCTTTAACATTATATATAAAAATAACGTAATCTTTAAAACCCTTAACGAACACTCCCGGCTCCAGCATAGCCGTCGGGTTCTTTATCCCGATCCTTTTAAGCAGTTTACGGGCCGCAAATTCCGACTGCGGGAGTATCTTGTCGTTTAAAGGCACGCTTATGAGACTTATTATGAAACCAGAGATCACAACAGGCAAGACGACTTTATAGATACTTACCCCGCTTGTCCTCAGGGCAGTGACCTCATTGTCCCCTGAAAGCCTGCCAAAACCCAGAAGCACCGCCGCAAGGACAGAAATAGGAATAGTGAAAATAAGCACATAGGGAAGGAATAAGAAAAATATTTTTACTACTTGCAGCAGCTCCACGCCTTTATTCATAACCATATCCACGGTCTGAATAATATTGCCCGCTGCCAGTATAAACGTCGTTACAAGCAGCGACGCCAGGAACGGACCTCCGAGTTCCTTGAGCATGTATCTATTTATGATTCTCATAATACAAAAGGTTATGAGGCGAGTAATTTAGTAAGGTCATATAGCTTTTGGTGAAGTTCTCCATCCTTACTCCTGTCAAAACAGGCACTCCCATAAGGAACCATCTGCAGCGTCTGTCCTTTTATCCCCACCATTTTCCCGAAATGGCCTTTCACTAGAGCATCAACGGCATAAGCGCCCATTATCGACGCAAGGACCCTGTCCGGCGCATTGGGAGACCCCCCCCTTTGTACATGTCCCAATGTTATGCCCCTCACTTCACGTCCGGTCTTCGCCGTGATCTTTTTTGACAGAGATTGAGCGGTGGCAAAACCCTCAGAGACGATAATGATCCAGCTTCTTTTACCTGTTTCTTCCGCTTTTTCGATCTCTGAAGCGATTTTTTCTATACTTATGCTGGAGCCGGGATATAACACTTCTTCAGCGCCTCCGGCTAAACCTGCCATAACTGCTATGTAAGGCTCTTCGCGGCCCATCACCTCGATAACATAAATGCGTTCCATGCTCGATACCGTGTCGCGTATCTTGTCGACCGCATCCAGAACCGTATCCACAGAGGTATGCGCCCCTATCGTATAATCGGTATGCCCCAGGTCATTATCGATAGTGCCCGGTATACCTACGCTTAAAACGCCCCAGTCTTTCTCAAGAGCTATAGCACCCTGCAGGGAACCGTTACCGCCTATAATGACAAGCGCATCTATCCCGTTATTCTCGAGGACTTTAACGGCTTTTGCCTGGCCTTCTTTCGTCATAAATTCCTTGGATCTGGCGGTTTTGAGGATAGTACCGCCACGGGAAAGAATGTTGCTTACGCTGCGGGAATTCATCTCTATGATCTCTCCGTTAATAAGGCCCTCATACCCCCTTAAAATACCTCTAACTTCAAGACCCTCTATTACAGCTTTACGGACAACGCTTCGTATAGCCGCGTTCATGCCGGGAGCATCTCCTCCGGAAGTAAGCACCCCTATCCGATTAACTTTCCTTTCCATGTATCTTTCTCCTCATAAAAAACTTCTCAAAACATATCCCACCCGCCTGGAGATGGGTTCACCTTGAAGCACAATCTTAAGTCCCCATGTCCCAGCTCTTGAGATATATCTCCTGTTCCCCGGTAAGTTTATCTATACCTATACCCGTGGCATGCAGTTTTAATTCTGCGATTTTTTTATCTATTTTTTCCGGGACTTTATAGACTTTGTTCTCCAGCTTTCTGTGGTTTTTGACCATGTATTCACATGAAAGCGCCTGGTTGGCGAAACTCATATCCATGACTATAGAAGGATGTCCTTCTGCCGATGCCAGGTTTATCAGCCTGCCTTCCCCAAGAAGCACTATCTTCTTCCCGTTTTTAAGGGTGTATTCCCGCACACAGTGCCTGATATCACGAGAAGATTTGGACATCTTTTTAAGCGTCGGAATGTCGATTTCTACGTTAAAGTGTCCGGAATTGGCGACTATCGCACCGTCTTTCATGGAGAGAAAATGTTCACGTCGTATGACATTTATATTCCCTGTAAGTGTTATAAAAATATCCCCCCACTTGGCGGCTTCCCTCATGGGCATAACGGTAAACCCGTCCATGACGGCTTCCAAAGACCGGAAAGGGTTCACTTCCGTGACTGTTACGCGGGCACCCATTCCGCGTGCGCGCATGGCCACGCCCCTGCCGCACCACCCATATCCGGCAATGACAACATTGCTGCCGGCAAGAAGATGATTCGTGGCTCTTAAAACACCGTCTATGGTCGACTGGCCCGTGCCGTATCTGTTATCAAAAAGATATTTAGTCTCGGCATCATTTACGGCTATTACGGGAAACTTAAGAAGATTCCTCTCCTCAAGACTTCTGAGGCGTATAACACCGGTGGTGGTCTCTTCGGTGCCGCCGAAAATAGTGCTAATAAGTTCCCTGCGCTTGGAATGAATCGTTGAAATCAGATCCGCCCCGTCATCCATGGTAACATGAGGTTTGATATCCAAAACGCTGTTTATATGGCTGTAATACGTGGCGTTATTCTCCCCCCTAACGGCAAAGACAGATATCCCGTAATCTTGGACTAAAGAGGCAGCGACATCATCCTGCGTGCTAAGCGGATTGGACGCACACAGTTCCACCCGCGCACCGCCCGCTTTAAGCGCAAGCATGAGATTGGCCGTTTCGCTAGTAACATGCAGACACGCACCTACATGTACGCCTTTAAGGGGTTTTTTCTCCTTGAACCTCTTCTCAATGATCTTGACTACAGGCATGTTCTTCGCCGCCCACTCTATCTTGAGTTTCCCTCCCCTGGCGAGTTTTTTGTCCTTTATGTGACACCTCTTCACTATACGCTCCTTCTTTTGGTCTATCTTGCTTTTTTCTTCAGAATATTTGACGCATCAAGCTCTTCCCATGTAAACCCTTCTTCGTCCCGGCCGAAATGTCCGTACGCAGCGGTGCGTTTGTAGATGGGGCGCCTGAGCTTAAGTTTTTCTATGATGCCTGCTGGAGTAAGATCAAAGTTTTCTCTCACAAGTTTGACTATTTTTTCCTCAGCTATTTCTGCGGTACCGAATGTGTCCACCATGACGCTTACCGGCTCCGGCACGCCTATAGCGTAAGCAAACTGGATCTCGCATTTAGACGCGATTTTCGCGGCAACAATGTTCTTGGCGACGTAACGGGCCATGTAAGAAGCGGACCGGTCGACTTTTGTAGGGTCTTTTCCGCTAAAACACCCGCCGCCGTGACTTCCGACACCGCCGTAGGTGTCGACTATTATCTTTCTTCCGGTAACGCCGGTGTCCCCTTGAGGCCCTCCCACTTCAAACCTTCCCGTGGGGTTGATGAATATCTTCGTCTTTTTATCCATAAGCTCCTCTGGGATAACTTCCTTAATCACAAGGTTCTTAATGTCCCGCTTGATCTCGGTCATCTTGGCTTTATGGTCATGGTGAGCGCTTACAACAATCGCCTCGACCCTTTTAGGCTGGCCGTCATGATACTCGACAGTAACCTGACTCTTGCCGTCGGGCCTTAAGTAATTGACAATCCTCTCTTTTCTGATTTTTGCAAGCCGCCTTGTAAGGGCATGCGCCAAAGAAATCGAAAGCGGCATGAACTCTCTTGTCTCGTTAGTAGCGTACCCGAACATCATGCCCTGGTCTCCTGCTCCTCCCACATCGACTCCAAGAGCTATATCCGGAGACTGGCCCTGTATGGAGGTGATTACACCACAGGTAAGATAATCAAAACCGTAATTCGCGCTGGTATACCCTATATCGCGAATTGTCCTCCTCACTATCTTAGGTATATCAACATAACAGGAAGTCGTTATCTCGCCAGCCACCAGCGCCATCCCCGTGGTCACCATGGTCTCACAGGCAACCCGGCCGGAAGGATCGTCTTTCATTATCTCATCAAGTATCGCATCGGATATCTGGTCGCACACCTTGTCGGGGTGCCCCTCTGTTACGCTTTCAGAGGTAAATAAATATTTATTTTTACTCTTTCTCATCCATTCTCTCCTTCTGTTTAGTTCTTGACCTATGTAACCCCGGCAGCAAACAGCCTACAGTTCTCTTCTGCGGTATTCAATATCAGCTTTTTCAAGAGACTTTTTATCCCCTATATCGTACCACCCTTCAGAAAAGACATATCCGAAAACATTGTCGTTATCCGAAACCCATTTGACAAAATGACCGGGGGCGTCTTTCGCAAAACCCGTTTTCATGTACTCCGCCATCATATTTAACTGCGCTTTGGGCAGGTAGTATATACCCGTTGAAGCAAGCGTGCTTTTCGGGCTTTCCGGTTTTTCCTGAAACTCGCTTATTTTGAAGTTCTTATCAAGTGAAACAATCCCGTATTTCTGCGCAAGTTTGCGGTCTTTGACATCATATAATGCGACGCTGAACTTGTTCTTTTTCTTCGCGAAATTCACAAAATCCAGTATATCAAACTCAAAAAGATTGTCTCCGGCGATTATCAAAATATCGTCCTGGGGTTTTTCTTTCTCCAAAACCAGGTTGATATCACCTATAGCGCCAAGCCTGTCCTCGTTCGAGGTGGTCAGGTCGTTAAGAACTTTCAGGTTTATGGAAAAACTCCGTCCTCTTACCCATTTAAGAATCATCTCGTAAAATTTGTCATTTGTCACTATATACGCCGCATCACAAAATTCAAGCTTCTCAAGTTTCCTGAGCAGGCGCTCCAGAATAGTCTGTCCCGCAACTTTCACTAAAGGTTTGGGCCGATCAAGTGTCAGCGGGTATAATCTGGTGCCGTAACCAGCTGCTAATATCAATCCTTTCATTTTAATCCTTTCCTCCTATTCCATTAGTTCGATCGCTATATCCGGAACCATTTCCCGTAATTTTTCCCTGGCGAAATCCTGCACCTCTTTGCCGGTATTAAAAGTACATGCTTCTTCCGCGATTTTTCTCGCGTCGGAATAATTGATCGAACGCACTATCTTCTTTATCTCAGGCACTGCTATCGGGGAAGTACTGAATTCATCCAGCCCCAGTCCGAGCAGGATCATGGTTAGTGATATGTCCCCGGCCATCTCACCGCACAGTGCCACCGGTATTTTTTCCTTATGGCCGTTATCTATGACCATCTTGATAAGGTTTAATACCGCCGGATGCGCGGGCTCGTAGAGATAAGCGATCTTTTCGTTTACCCTGTCCACCGCCAAAGAATACTGGATAAGATCATTAGTCCCGATACTGAAAAACGCAACTTCCTTCGCTATAATGTCACTTGTAATAGCGGCTGAAGGGACCTCGATCATGGCCCCCACCGGGATATCCTCGTTAAATTTATGGCCTTCTTTCCTGAGCTCTTTTTTTACCTCCTCGAGCATTTCATTCGCCTGCCTTAATTCCCCCACACCCGAGATCATGGGATACATCAGTTTTAGATTTCCGAAAGCCGAAGCGCGCAGTATCGCCCTGAGCTGAGCTTTAAATATGTCAGGCCTTGCCAAACAGAACCGTATGGCACGCCACCCCAAAAACGGGTTCATCTCTCTCGGCACATCAAGCTGGGAAAGAAATTTATCGCCGCCGAGGTCCATAGTCCTTATTATCACACAGTTGGGGCTTATCCTCGCCGCAACAGACCTGTATGCATTAAACTGCTCTTCCTCGTTCGGGAGGTCGCGCCTGTTCATATAAAAATACTCGGTCCTGTAAAGTCCTATTCCTTCCGCACCATGCGATATCACGCTCGCCACATCCTCCGGAAGCTCTATGTTGCCCGCCACGACAACTTTCTTGCCGTCAAGCGTTTCACTGGGCAACAATTTCAGCTCAATAAGCTCTTGCTCCAACTTTTCGTATTTCTTTTTCTCTCTCTGGTACTTCGCAAGAGTCTTCTTGTTCGGGTTTATGACTACTATCCCGTGTATTCCGTCCAGGATCACCTGGTCGCCGCTTTTAATTATATCTGTTACACTTTCAAGACCCACTACAGCGGGTATTTCCAGGGATTTTGCCATGATGGCCGTGTGTGACGTCCTTCCTCCTATATCTGTCGCAAAACCCAACACGCGACCCCTATGCATCATCGCCGTATCGGAGGGGGATAAATCATAAGCGATTATAATTGCTTTTTCATCGAGACTCGCCAATGAAGTCTCTTCCGTGCCTATCAGGTTTCTGAGTATCCTCTTGCCTACATCTGTTATATCGCTTATACGGTCGCGCAGATATTCGTCCTTGGCCTCGGAAAGCACGTTTATATACTTATTAAGCACCTCGAGGAATATGACTTCTATGTTGTATTTCTTTTTCTTAAGTCTTGTAATAACCTCATGGACGAGAACGCTGTCTTCCAAAACAAGAAGATGAGCACTGAAGATCCTTCCATGCTCGACGCCCATCTCCTTGGATATTTTTTTCTCTATCTCGAGGATTTCTTTCCTGGTCTGTTTCAGTGCCTCTCTGAACCTTTCGACTTCAATGGGTACTTCCTTCTCGGAGATGCTGCGCCTGACAGGTATGGTGTCCTCTGTCCCGTAAACATGTGCCTTGCCTATCTCGATCCCGGGCGCGGCAGGAATCCCCTTTAGCTGAATCTGTTTTCTTTTTAGAGAAGGATCTTTTCTATTTTTCTTCATCTATCTCTCCAGTGTTTTAACCCTCGATATCATGCAATAAGAGTTCTGATAACTCTTCCGCGGCTTTTTCGGCGTCATCTCCATCCGCAATAATAGCGATCTTGGCGCCTTTTTCGGCGGCAAGCATAAGTATCCCCATTATCGACTTACCGTTAACTTTCTGATCGTCTTTTATTATCGTTATATCACTCTCATACTTGTTAGCTATCTGAACAAAAAGAGCCGCGGGTCTGGCATGTAGACCCGTCCGGTTTTTTACAATGATGTCTTTTCTCGTTACCATATATTACCCGATCGTCACCGTGACTTTAAGTTCATCACTCGCGCATGCATCATCAAAGTCACATTCCCCTCCTATAAGAACAGATACTCCCTGAAATGTCTTTTTTAATCCGCATTCGGTCTCATTGACCGTGTATACCGGATACATAAAAACAGGGCGCTTTTCCCCGAGAGAAAAACTTAAACCAAGACCCGAATATTTATCTTTCAATGCAAAATGTTCTACATTTAAAAATCTCGGCCCCGGAATAACCGCACTGTCCCATACCAGAAAGTTGAATTCAAGCGCATACCGCAGAATCCCCCGGCCGTAATAACACTTTATCTTATGTGAAAAGTGAATAGCCGCCTCTAGTCCAAGTGTTATTTTTTTCTCTATTTCAAGATCGAACTGGCTACCGCAAGATGAGAAGGCCCTCTCCCTTCTTGAAAAAGCATGAGTAATGGCCTCGTCTTCCGTCTCGGTAACCGCTTCATATGAACCTTTTAAAAATCCGTCGTGACTTTTTCCTGCGAGATCCATTTTTCTCCACGCTTTTTTCTCCGGATAAATATGTGTCAGGAAAACGCCGCGCTGGTAATCATCATACCCCAGTACCCGTCGCAGCCCTCTCTCCCCGAGACCTAAAAGATCATGTATGTTTACCGGGCTCCTTTTGGTTATAATCTCCTTTATCTGTTTGGCCCTTTCAGAACAGGTCCTATCAAGTTTACTGTGATAAGCCTCCCTTACGCGCGAAATGGTGTTCGCAAGGTTAAGCCCCAGCGGTTTATAATCCAGCTCGCTTACAGCCGCCCCGGCAAAAGACTTTATAAAAATATCGATAAACCTGTTACTTGTTATGATTTCCCGACCCTTCCGGCCCAGATCGCATTCCATGGATCTGACGCCGCTTTTCCGGTCTTGCTGAAGCTTCTCGATTATCTCCCCCGCCTTTATGAGATGGCTGTATACTCCTGACCTAAGATGAGGGAGATAGACCCCGCCAAAAGCGCCATGCCAATACGCACAGCTTGACTGTGCTTTAAATAATTCCTTTTTTGCTTCGTCTATACGACTGTTTTCACCAAAACGGCTGTTTTTCATTCTCATCTCTTCTACCGCATCGCTGACTGATATCATTCTTTTATGCATACGGTCAGCTTCCGGATATTTTTCAAGGAAATTCTTAAAATTCCCCCCGCTCCACTCCATCATCTCCGCATAACTGGCTGCAGGCACTTCTTCTATTCTTTCCGCGGGGACGGTATCGACTATTTCAGAATATGTGACGGTTTTAAACCACCGGGCGTTTTCTTCCAGCAATCGAAAAAAACTCCTCAGCCACCCCCGTTTATAAACCCAACGGTGAGTATGCGGCCATACTCCGAACTTCTCACCGTCATCAGCAAAAAAGAAACATGTATTTTTGCCGTTCCTTTTCCCCGCCACTTCTTTCACGTAGTCCAGCGTGACCTGCGGCATGCGAAACGGAATAAAGTACCTAAGGATCCTCAGTGACGGAAAAAGTATTACCGAACTATCCTTTCCTTGCGTAAGACAGGGCGTGAAAAGTCTCTCTTCACCTGCCCCGGCCTTTAATATGTGACAGTCATCGACAATGGTATACTTTATTCCGGCATCACTTAAAGTGTCGACTAAACTCGGCTCCCATACCCTCTCGGCTATCCAGGCGCCTTTCGGTTTAACGGCGAAGATCTCCTCGATCAGTTCCCCGTTCATCCTTAATTGTCCCCGCCTGTCCCGCTCCGGGATAAGCACCATAACCGGGTCGAAACACCCGCCGCTTATGAGTTCAATCTGCCCGCGCCTTACAAGAAAACTTACTTTCTCTATATACTCCGGATGCTTTTCTTTAAACCATTCCAGCATGTTACCCGAATAATGAAACGAAACCTTGATCCCGGAAAACTCCTCCAGGGTTTCCAGCAGAGGCAAGTACGCGTTTTTGTAAGCTTCTTCGATCTTATCTTCAAAATTGAAAACAGGCTGATTGCAGTGAAACGCCATCGCAAACTTCGCCTCATCCACTTAAGGCCCTCACCTTTTTCTGTTTTCATTCAAGATATCCATAATCACGTCACTGAGCTTCGCGGAATCGTGCCTTACAAACTCTTTAGTGTCGGCGATACGCGCCCTGACCAGCATTATTCTTTCCCGTTTAAACCACCTGGCATCAGTCTCATCGAGTCTTACGGGAAACTTGTTTTCCTCATTTTTATATTTTTCATAAAGAGGAGTAGGTATGCGCGATATGTTTGCAATGCAATAATTTATTATTTTCGGATGCGTATGCTTTATAATGGCCCTGACATGATCACTGACCGAATAATCGTCCGTCTCGCCTGACTCGGTCATGACGTTACAGATATAAATTTTAGCCGCTTTGGATTTAATGATCTCTTTCTGTATGCCCCCTATAAGAAGGTTAGGCATAACACTGGTATAAAGGCTTCCCGGACCCAGGATGATCGCATCCGCCTCGCGTATGGCTTCCACAGATTCCCGTGTAGCTTCACAATCACCCGGCATAAGGGAAAGTCTGGCTATCGGGCTTTCTTTATCCTCACGTATAAGGCATTCGCCGACCGTCTCTTTCCCGTCTTCTTTTTTAGCCACTAATTTCACTTTCTGCAGTGTCGCGGGAAAAACATTCCCTCGTATAGCAAGAACCTTGCTGGATTCCCTTATCGCCTTTGCAAAATCCCCGGTAATCTGTGACAGCGCCGTTATAAAAAGATTACCGAAATTATGACCATGCAGCTCCTTGCCTTCCTGAAAACGGAATTGAAAAAGCGCGCCCAACAGGTCCTCCGAATCCGCCAGAGCCACCAGACAGTTACGTATATCCCCGGGGGGAAGTACCCCGAACTCTTCCCGGAGCCTTCCGGAAGAGCCTCCATCATCAGCGACTGTGACTATCGCGGTGATATTACTTGTTTTTTGCTTTAGCCCCGTAAGAAGCGTGGAGAGTCCCGTACCCCCGCCGATCACGACTATTTTGGGCCCCTTATTTAATATGCGTTTCTCATATATCTTGTCCACCAGCATGTTCTTGGATCTTTCCGGCTCTGGCATAAAGACAGTTATAAACGACTGGAGTATCCTTTTAACCGCAATTATCACGCAAAGGATACCGATGATTATTACGACACCCGCTATAGCCTTATTCTCGGGATTAGGTTCGGAGATGACTATAACAAAACCCATGGAAATCATCAGAATCCCGAAAACCGCAAGTGATATCCACCTTTTGATCAGCATCCCCGGATATAACCATTTTAATCTTTTCATAAAAGCGTATGTCCTTGTTTTTTAAAAATACCGGCATTCCAGAATAGAACACGCTTGCAGAAACCTCCGACCGGAGAGCTCTGTTTGAGCGCGTCACCGGATTTTTTTCTGTTCCTCTTCCTTGATAATTTTTATAATGTCTTGGGCACTTTTTGCCGCGCGTAATCTGTCTCTAACAAATTTATCATCCAAAAGACGAGATATCTTGGCCAAAGCTTTAAGATGCGGGCCCGGAGTTTCACCGGGTGCAATCAAAAGAAAGAATATATACGTAGGCTCCCCGTCAAGCGACTTGAAATCAAGCCCGGATTTCGACGTCCCAAAAGCCGCGATCATCTTCTTGACTTTGGGGCACTTGGCATGCGGGATGGCAACACCCTTGCCGATACCGGTGGAGCCCAGGGTTTCTCTTTCCTGTATTTTCTTAAGTATCTCATCCTTTTCGCTCCTTTTCACGCCACCGGATGAGACTAAAAGGTCCACTAACTCTGAGATCACAGCATCCTTTTCACGCGCTTTTAACTCAGTTGATACGGCATCTTTACCCAGCAAGTCAACAATATTCATAGTATTCCTTTTTTCGCTTGTTTTGGTGAACTGTTTATCCCCGGCACCTTACAAAAATGGAGCGGGTGATCGGGCTCGAACCGACGACAATCACGTTGGCAACGTGATGCTCTACCAACTGAGCTACACCCGCTCTATACTTTGACTTAATGGTACCCGCACAAGGGCTCGAACCTTGGACCCACTGATTAAGAGTCAGTTGCTCTACCAGCTGAGCTATGCGGGCACCGAGTTTCGGAGCGTATTATATCATGAATATTAAAATCATTTCAAGGATATAATATGTAGCTATGTGCAGGAAAAATCCAGATTTTTATTTTAATACTGCAAATATACCTGATTTTTGTTCTAGAAGCTGTGCTTTTTGGTGAATTCGATCACATCGCTTAGTCTTGCCTCAGCCATGGAAATACAGGTATCGGCACATCCGTAATAGAGGCGTATCTTGCCGTCATGCAATATGGCAGAACTTGGAAAAACGACGTTTGGCACATCACCTACCCGTTCATAGATTTCAGTCGGCGCCAAGAGATAATCCTTCGTACGGTAAAGTACCTTCCATGGTTTATCCTTCTCAAGAATAGAGGCCCCCGTATAGTAAAGATATCCATTGCAGCTGGTCCACACGCCGTGATAGATGAGAAGCCAGCCTTCGTCAATCTCGATCGGGTGCGGGCCGGGCCCTATTTTTGTCGACTGCCAGCTGCTTCTTACGGGTTCAAATACAAACCGATGGTTCCCCCAGTGGACCATGTCCGGACTTGTGGAATAAAACATGGCCCCGAAAGGCGTATGCCCCATGTCGCTGGGCCTAGAATACATGGCAAATTGGCCGTTTATTTTGCGCGGGAAGATAACACCGTTCCTGTTCGCCGGCAGGGTGATATTTTCCTGCTGCTTGAAGGTTTTAAAATCCCTTGTCGTAGCCAATCCGATAAGGGGCCCCTGGGGAGAATCCAGACACCATGTAAAATAGTAAGTATCGTCTATTTTCGTAAGACGCGGGTCATAAGTCCTCTCTTTTATCCGGAGGTATTCATCGCTGCATTCCATTTTCAGCACTTCGGGGTCTATATCCCATTTTATACCGTCCTTGCTGAAGCCTACATGCATCGTGAAGTTAAAATCTATTTCGTCAACCCGGAATATGCCGGCATAACCGCTTTCAAAGGGTACTATGGCGCTGTTATGTATACTGTTGGCGCGTGGCACCGCTTGAGCAGTAATAATAGGGTTTGCTTTATACCGTTTAAAAACTGTTTCATTTGCCATACTCCACCTCGCTTTTATTTATGTATATCAGATTGTCCCATAATAATACACTGAAACCCTTAGAATTGCAATAACCTGTTAAATGTAACCTTTTTATTTTTTCCTCAGGAAGGTCTTGATATCAAGTTTTATCCCGGGAGGGCACTGGCGCCGTTTATATTCACTTTTCGCCATCGCTTCCATTACCCATTTAATGGTTTCCGGTTTAAAGCCTTTTTTCTCGAGATCTTTCTCCGAATACCCTTCCTCCAGATGATAATATAATATCCCGTCAAGGATATCATAGTGAGGCAGCGTGTCCTGATCGATCTGTCCCGGTTTAAGTTCCGCTGAGGGTACCCGCTTTATTGTATGGTAAGGGATAACCTCTCCATCCCGGTTAATATAGTCCGCCAGTTGATATACCCATGTTTTTAAAAGATCCGAAATAACGGCAAGTCCGCCGGCGGTATCCCCGTATAAAGTGCAGTAACCAACCGCGCCTTCGCTTTTATTTCCCGTGACAAGCACTAGATGACCAAACCTATTTGAAAACGCCATGAGAATATTACCGCGGATTCTGGCCTGTATATTCTGAAGGGGAACCGTCACCCCTTCCTCCTCATCGATATCCAGATCCTTTTTAAGTGTCTCAACGTATGAATCGTATATCCCGGATATAGGCATGACTTTAAACTCTATGCCAAGATTTTTTGCCAAGATGCGTGCATACTTTTCGCTTTCCCCCGTAGAATAGGCCGACGGCATCGATAAAGCTAAGACATTGTCGGCGCCGGCAGCTTCTTTTGCCAGCGCGCATGTAACCGCTGAATCCACCCCTCCGGAAAGACCGACAATGGCCTTTGTAAAATCATGTTTTTTCATGTAATCACGAATGCCCCGAACAAGCGCATTATAAACTGTCCCGATTTTTTTCTGTGGAATCTTAAAGTCCAGTGTCTCCATAGCTTCTCCTTAAGTTCATGATAGTGGCGCGCCCGGCAGGACACCGTGTGCGCAACCCCCAGCGCTAATGAAGGGGCCCTGCTGAGCGCAATGCCGTAATGAGTTTTGGGTATAAAATCGCATTTTAATATTCAAAACGAATGAAGGCATAAACAAATCTTCAGTCAAGCTACTCTTCGCTTCAGATTTGTTCAGCCATTCTGAGCGAAGTGAAGAATGGCGCTGCGTTGCCGCAGAGATTCGAACATACTTCAAGGGAACCCTTGAAGTATGACTTTTTTTGACGATTCGAGGGACTCGTCGCGGTCGCAGGTCGCCCGCACCCGACCTGTGGCCGCGTGCGTCCTCGCTCAAACAGTTTTTAGTATATAAGGGTTGCTCGTCCGTCTCTGGCCTGCGCTACTTTATAGCGGTGGATAGCCAGAGTACCGAGCCCCTTTACTCGAAACGCACTCCCAAAAATGCCCAATTTGCCGCCGCCCAAATTTTACCTTTTTGCATCAAAGAACAATTCCTTAGAAACAGGCATAGGTCAAGTTAACATTCCATTGTCGTTTTGTCAATCTGCGATTTAATTGAATCAAAGACGTGCTTATTTATTATTTTAGCTTCTGGAAGAACAGAATTGAAATTTTCTAACATCTTTAATGATTCTGTCCATGCCTCTAATTCAGTAATTAAGCGTTTATAATTATTATGCTTTATTTCATCACTTCTTCCGGCTAGATGTATTTTGCTATGCGCTATCTCGTGAAAAATACTAATTATATGAAGTCGTTGATCATCTTTCACAAGTGGTTCCTGTAGGCAAATATAGATAATTGAATTTTGATAATTCGTCCAGTAGCCGCCGCCTTCTTTAAATTTCCAGCCAGTTCCTAAATATTCGTTTGTTTTGATTACTACATTATTTACTTGCAATATCAGATCTTCTAAGTAAAGGCTGTTGTCCTCTTGCTTATAGATTATTTTTAATGGACCCAATTTTTTTTCAACTGTTTTCATTATAGTTCTATTATTTTTATTCTCTCAATTTTCTCTGTGTAATCTCGCACAATAAGGACAGCCACGTCCTCTATTCCTATTCCCAACCGATGCTTGCCATTCATGTCCTTTTTTACATTTCCACCAAACTTTTTTGTTAGATCCAAAAGTGACGTTCTTTGGAGTCAGTTTTCCGTTTTTAATTGGGTGCCATTCTTTGGCTAATTTCGGATTTCTACTTGCTAAGCAGTTATCCTGCGATACCATCTTCCCGCTGCAATAGGGGCAGCCACGTCCTTGATTTCTACTATAGATACTTGCTATCCAAATATGATTTTTTCTGCAAATCCACCATACTTTCTGACCAGAGTTTGCTGTAACATCTTTGGGTGTTAAGTTGCCATTCTTCGTTGGATGCCATTCTTTGGCAAGTGCGGGATTAATAGTTTGGAGGCAATTATCCTTACAGACTGCCTGCCCACTGCAAAATGGACATCCACTTCCTCTAGTTCTATGTGCAATTACTGCTTCCCATTCGTGCCCTTCCTTACATTTCCACCATGCTTTTCTGCCAGAATTCGGCATAACATTTCGAGGTGTTAAGTTACCATTCTTTGTTGGATGCCACTCTTTGACAAGAGAAGGATTAATAGTTTGCAAGCAAGTATCCTTATATGCAAAATTACCGCTACAGTAAGGACAACCATGCCCCTGGCTTCTAGTGTTAGGTGAGGCTTGCCATTCATGTCCTTTTTTACATTTCCACCAAACTTTTTTTATATATCCCTTAGTCACATCTTTCGGTGAAAGACTGCCGTTCTTAACGGGATGCCATTCTTTAGAAAGGGCGGGGTTAACGGTTTGGAGGCAATTATCTTTATTAACCGCTTGCCCGCTACAATATGGACAGCCGCGTCCCATTGTTCTTGCATTAACGGTAGTTTGCCATTCATGCCCTGCTTTACACTGCCACCATACCTTTAACTCAGATCCATATGCAACATCTTTTGGGGTTAAGTTTTCGTTTCTAGTAGAATGCCATTCTTTAGCAAGAGATTTATGAGTCTCCGCTAAACTAGTGCCAGGCAAAGGAGATGGCAACATATCTCGCAGTCTATTAAACTCATTCTCATTAGAAAAAGTAGTAGTATGCAAATAAGTTTTGAGTCTGTTTCTCAAACCATTATTTGTTATCTTGACGTTTTTTAAAATAATATTTACCACCTTTTTAACAATATCCAAATGTTCATCTTTTCTCGAAAAAATTATATCATCTTTGCTTATCTTCTTTAGTCCTTGTTCTCTCAGTCGCAAAATACGAATACCGTTATAATTAATTTTTTTCGTCTTGAGTACGTCGATTTTATATTTATCTCTATGCCAATAACCACCATCTACTTCTACGGCAAACTTTAAATCTGGGATATAAATATCACATTCTACCCCAAACTGTTTATCCCTATGTTTAATTTTTTTAAATAAATAACTCATTTCTGAATAAAGCCTCAGTTCCATTATTGACGTCTGAGAATGGCAGTAAGGACAACCCCGTCCTACACTTCTATTGGCAACGGTTGTTTGCCATTCATGTCCTCTTTTGCATTGCCACCAAACTTTTTTATTAGAACCAGGCGTTATATTGTTAGGCGTCAGTTTTCCATTTTTTGTTGGATGCCATTCCTTTGAAAGTTTCGGATCAATTGTTTGCAAACAATTGTCTTTACAAACTAATTTGCCAACACAATAGGGACACCCTCTCCCCTTGTTTCTATTGCTGATATGTGCTTGCCATTCGTGTCCACTACTACACAACCACCAAGCTTTTTTATGAGTATTAGGCGTAACATCGCTAGGAAGCAGTTTACCATTTTTGGTAGGATGCCATTCTTTAGCAAGGGCCGGATTTATAACTTTTAAATTATATGTTTTGCTGACTCTAGCCATAACTTTCCTGAATGATATATTATATAGTTACTTTCTTCCTAAAAGTTCGTCTATGCTAACACCAAAAGTATCTGCAATTTTAAGTATCGTTTTTAAATTTGGATGCTCTGCAAGTCCTTGCTCTATTTTTGTAATTGTATTAAAAGCTAAACCTGTTTTTTCCGCTAATTTTTGCTGTGACCAGCCTTTTTGCTTACGAAGTTCTTTAAGTTTGCGTGCTAGCATATTTCTCCTTGATATTATGTTATTTTAATGGTATTATTTTTATAATATTTTTTACATAACTACCAATAAAAGTACATTTTATCATAGAAACTTATTTATTAAAAATAAAATTTCATTTCTGATTGAAAGTACCTATGCCTGTTTCTAAGGAATTGTTCTTTGATGCAAAAAGGTAAAATTTGGGCGGCGGCAAATTGGGCATTTTTGGGAGTGCGTTTCGAGTAAAGGGGCTCGGTACTCTGGCTATCCACCGCTATAAAGTAGCGCAGGCCAGAGACGGACGAGCAACCCTTATATACTAAAAACTGTTTGAGCGAGGACGCACGCGGCCACAGGTCGGGTGCGGGCGACCTGCGACCGCGACGAGTCCCTCGAATCGTCAAAAAAAGTCATACTTCAAGGGAACCCTTGAAGTATGTTCGAATCTCTGCGGCAACGCAGCGCCAATCCTTAGTTGCCCCGCTTTTTACCACTACGCCGAAAGGTTTAGTGTAGGTAAATGAAAGACTTCTGTCTGTAAGATAGAAGTTCGAGCCGACAATTTTCAGGAAATCTCTCAAGAGCGGGGGATTTTCTTTCACGCTTCGCGTGTAATAAAAGTTTTTGAGATTAATAATTATCTCAAAATTTTTCCTTTGCCAAGCGACAGAACCTACCGGAGGTCACGATGAATAAGTACTTTCTTTACGCACGCAAATCCACGGATGAAGAAGACCGTCAGATACTCTCCCTCGATTCACAACTTAACGAGCTACGAGAGTTCGCCAAGCTTCAAAACTTGGAAATCGTCGAAGAGTTCGTTGAAGCGAAAACGGCGAAGCAACCGGGAAGGCGCTTCTTCAACTACATGCTTCGCCGTATTGAAACAAATGACGCCGATGGGATCATAGCATGGCATCCGGACAGGCTTGCCCGAAACTCCGTTGACGGTGGTAAGATAATTTACCTAGTCGACAAGGGATTGTTGACGGACCTTCGCTTCCCCACCTACCGCTTTGACAACACGGCGCAAGGCAAGTTCATGCTGAACATCGCCTTTGGCCAGAGTAAGTACTACATTGACAATTTATCTGAGAACGTGAAACGTGGCATACGTGAGAAACTGCGCCGCGGCGAGTGGCCTGGCTGGGCGCCGCTTGGATACCTGAATGATTACAAGGATAAGAAAATTATCGTGGACGAGGAAAAAGCTCCGTTTATTAAAAAGATGTTCGAAGTGTTTGCCAAAGGCGATGTTTCGGTATCACAACTATGCAAGGAAGTGACTAAATGGGGTCTTAGAGGGAAGTCGGGCAAGCCTGTCTGCCACGAGGTCATGGCGCAAATGCTGCGCAATCCATTTTATTACGGCGTCATTCGTTTCAAGGGCGAACTCTATGAGGGGAGCCATCCGCCGCTTATCTCTAAGAAACTTTTCGACACTATACAAGACATACTATCCGAGAACAGGCACCCGCAAGTGCGGGGTAGAATCAAGTTTGAATATACGGGTCTCATACGTTGCGGCGAGTGTGGCCGCATGATCACCGCCGAGTACCAGCGAGGCCATACGTACTACCGGTGTACGAAGAAAGGTACGAAATGCACACAAAAGTTTCTTAGAGAGGAGGCTTTGCTTTCCCAGATTCAGGACGCTTTAAAAAAGATCTATATAGACGATAAGACGAAAGAGAATATCTTAAAGAGGCTCGATGGTTACGCCGCGAAGGAAAGCAAAGCCTCCCTTTCTCTATCTGGCCAATTAGCAAAGAAAATAAAAGAAATAGACGGAAAGATAGAGAAGCTCATAGACTTATACATTTCACAGGATATAACCGAGGAAGAATACCAGAAATTAAAGGTCAAGCTGCTAAATGAAAAACAAGAATTAAAGGAAAAAATTGGCCAGATAGAGAAAGCAAGCGGCGGATGGCTCGAACATGCCAAAGATTTCGTAAGTACCTGCAACAGAATAGGTTCTGCCGCTTGGCAAGAAAATCCCCCGCTCTTGAGAGATTTCCTGAAAATTGTCGGCTCGAACTTCTATCTTACAGACAGAAGTCTTTCATTTACCTACACTAAACCTTTCGGCGTAGTGGTAAAAAGCGGGGCAACTAAGGATTGGCGCGCCCGGCAGGACTCGAACCTGCAACCTACTGGTTCGAAGCCAGTTGCTCTATCCGGCTGAGCTACGGGCGCGCTTTTTCTCTTTTTTGACGCATTTTATTGCCTCAAAAATCATCCATCCTTCAAGACACAGTAAAAAAATCCCGATGATCACAAGATGAAACCGTCCCGCATTATAAAACCTTACGATATTATCCAACATAGCCCAAGTGGAAGTGACCATCATAATCACCATCGGAACTGCCGTCACCCATATCTTGCTCTTGTGCTTAAAAATGTAAACTGACGCCACTAAAAGCACAAGCCCGGCAAGCAGCTGGTTGCTTGTACCGAAAAGCGGCCAGAGCATAAGTGCTCCTTTGCCGCCGCCCTGCGAAAACGCCAAAAGAACGGCAGCGATAACCGTAACAGCAGTTGCGGTATACCTTTCCCGTAAGAACTTAATATTATAATCCGAAGCAAGCTCCATTACAACATATCGTTGTATACGCGTCGCAGTGTCGAGCGTGGTCCCCGCAAAAGAAGCGATAAGCACGCCGATAATAGCCTGGCCATATTTAATCGGTATGCCGCATGCTTTAAGCATATTGGCCGAGCCGTTGACAAACGCCGTTACTTTAGCCGTAAGCCCCTCTGCCACTAGCCAGCTGGAATAATGCTCACTCCAGGCTTCTATCCCGGTTAGAACGCCTCTGGGACTATGCAATTCATACATTCCTATGCCTGCTCCGACCGCTACTATGACAAGAACTGCCAGAAGCCCCTCGGTTAGCATCCCACCGTAACCGATAAACTTCACGTCCTTCTCGTTTTTAAGCTGTTTGGAACTTGTGCCGGAACTTACAAGTGAATGAAAACCCGATATCGCTCCGCATGCTATAGTTATAAACAGAAACGGTAATATCGGGGGCGCGCCCCTGGGAGCTAATTGAAACATGGGAGCCACCATTACGGGCCTGGCTACCACAACACCAAGGATAAGTAACCCTAGCCCTACAATAAGCTGATGTGAATTGATATAATCACGCGGCTGAAGAAGACTCCATACAGGAAGCACCGATGCGACATAAGCATAGGTGAATAGAAGGATGATCCAAATCGACATGGGGTTCAGTCCAAAGATAGCGGGCATAATTATCGGCATACGCACGCCGACATAAATCGACAAATACATCAAGACAACAGCTATTATCGACATCGTCGTTATATTGAGATTTTTTCTATATGCCAGCCATCCTACAGCGACAGCTATGGGTATCTGGATCCATACAGGAAAAACCGACTGGGGATACATCTGGAATATCACAGCAATAACCATGCCAAAAATCGCGACTACTATCCACAGCGTAAAAACTATAACAAAAAGAAAAAGCACCCTTACCCTGGGATTAATGACATCTTTTGACAGTTCACCGATAGAGACTCCTCTTTTTCTTGTTGAGATAAGTAAAGACGCATAATCGTGCACGGCACCGGCAAAAATCGAGCCGAAAATTATCCAGGCCAAAGCAGGCAGCCATCCCCAGATGATCGCGATGGCCGGCCCTACTATGGGCCCGGTACCCGCGATAGAAGCAAAATGATGGCCGAAAAGAACTTCTTTGTTTGTCGGGATATAATCGATATCATCCCTGAGCTCCTCACTGGGAACAGGATTATTCGGATTTGAATGAAAAACCTTCTTTGCTATGAAAGTCCCGTAAAACCTGTATGCGAGACTGAATAATATAATCGATGTAAGAACTATCCAGACAGAATTCATCCCCGCTCCTTTTTCCAGGCATAGTACCGGAGGCTGTCTTTGAGCCACTCGCGGGCGTTCCGTACGAATTCCGTCCATCGTGAAGCAAGACATAACCCGCGGGCCGTATCGGCGTTACCTTCGCCGATACGCCGTGATATGGCTGCAAGGTCAAGCTGGAGACGTAAAGGTATATAGTACCTCTCCTCCTCGGCAGAAAGCTCCGCCAAAGACACTAAAGCTTCAGCTCCTTCAAGAAGAATGGAGAAAAGTGCTTCCTTCCCTCCGATAGATTCAAGCATTATCTCGTTTACGGGACCCAGCCGTGTTATCTCAAGGTCGCCGGTCTGCTTGTTGGAAATATTGTCAGAGCCGAGATACCCCAGACCCTCTTCCGTAAAGGCAAGCTGAAACACCCTGTGATATATCGTCTCCAGAACCGGCCCTCTCCCGGAAAGTCTATAGTGGGCCCTGAGTCCCCACAGGCCGAAATCTATATGCTCATTTACCAGGGGGATGTACTTTCTGGCGAACTTCTTCTCGAATATGCCGATCGCTTCAACCAGCTGCCCGCGTGCCTCTTTCTCATCCAGCACCATGCCTGCTAATTTTCGGTCCCTTTTTTCCTTGCTGTTTAAAATATAGTCCCTAAGTACATCCATGGCTTCTTCATCACTAGCAGAAACAGGTAAATCTACCTTCAGATAATTCGCTGTCATCTTCTCATCCGCCTTAAAAAGTCTGTATACCCAAAGAAGCTCGCGTAGTTTGGCTCTCTTGGTAACATCAAAGTCAATGAACGTAGGATGGATCTCTGAAACCCTTCCTGAAACCTTAGAAAGATCCGGTATGATATACCCTTTTCCCGTCTTGGTTATACGGAAGCCCCCCAGCCCGCCGCCGCCTTCATGCGGTTTCACAAAAAAAGTGTTTTTCCCAGTCTCGTTTTCAAGTTCAGCCACTGCCTGAAAAATCCCATCAACAACATCCGCGATCTCTTTATCCTCAGCGGATATCTTTCTGTACCTGGCGACCTTGCTCCAGTCCCTGCCTCCATCCGAGAGAAGCCTATAAGTGCTGTCTTTATCCGAAAATATGCTTCCGGGTGCGGTGATCTTGCCCGGGACGATCACCGTCCCGCGCCTCTCAAGTTCTTCCGCCATCCTGGAATTGTAGACATTCTTGTCAACACACTGGCTTATTAAGAGCGTCTTTTCGGGACTTGCCTCCAGTTCCTTCTCCAGCTCTTCTTTACGGTTAACGACTTTTGCGGGTATTAAGTATCCTTTTTCTCCGCAATAATCTTCGAAAATACGTGCCGTCTCGTACGAAGTCGGAAGATTGTCATGAGAAGCGTTTATAACGATTATCCGCTCCGGGAGCCTGCCCGATATTCTTTCATCCAGCATTAATCGTTTCTTCTGAAATCTTTTATTTTTTTGTAGCAGCCTGTTAAACTCATCGACAAGCTGCGTGTTAAGATCCCCGCCTTCGTTGTCAAATACTAAAGACCTCAGGTAAAACGGCGCCCTGTAGGGATCCTCACCCGTATATCCCGTCGTATAATATTTTGGGTCACGTTCTATCATTTTTCATTTACCTTATAACTATTTATTCTAAAAAAACTTTTGATTAGACCGCTTTAACCATATTTATCTTATTCTGTTCTTTTAGCATAAGCCTGCGGTAAACGTCTAGTATGATTTTACTCGCTTCCGCTGACAGTTTCCTTTTATTTTGCGGATCTAAGGCGCTTCTAAGCATCTGGACCTTGCAGATAGGGGCATTGGCCTCAAGCGGAATATCCGGCGCGGGAACGCCGCATGTCACCATTACTTCGCTCCGGTTCCTGCACTCCTCAAGCGATGCGCCGCTGCGCACAAACTCTAACTTTTCACCCTTCAACCGGTATACCCCTGCCTCAAGCTTCCCCGTTACAATGTTTCTGGTCATGCGGTTATGCAGTATGACCTGGCATCCTCTAACAGGACGCATAAGTTCTTCTCCCGGAAACCGGCGTACATACCTTCTCATGACCTCATCTTCATCTTGCAGAAATTCCGCTATATGCAGGAGAAAAAGCATGCCGCTCGAGGACTTCGATCTTTTATTCAAGACATTATAAAGTGAGGTCGAATTCTGAAACCTCGGGTTTATTTCAACGGGGTACACGGCTCCATCTTTTGTCACAAAATCCATGCCGAATATACCACGAAATCCCGCGTGCGCCATCCACGTCCCGACAGTATCCATATATTTTTCAACCTGTTTGATCACGGGGGGATCGAGATCTATTGCTGCCGTATAATCGTTCCCGCAAAAAGCCGAAGGAAAATTACTGCATTCAGGCGCCCCGGTGATCTGTACGGACGGAAACGTGCAGAAAGTCCTGGGACCGGTTTCCGAAGAGACGGTTATCGCATTGACATTGAGAGAAAAACCTTTAATATATCTTCTCATAACGGTTAATGAATCCGGGTATTTCCTGCGCAGCCTGGTATATTCTTTTTCCTCCCGTATTATAAAGGTGAAGTTCCCGCTTGATCCATACGGGAACTGCACGACAAACGGCAGCGAAAACTCTTTACGTAGACTTTCAAAGGTACAGCTGCCAAGCTTATCCACTTTACCCGGGATCCTTGGAAGATTAAGCTTGGCCAGATTCCTATAAAGCAAGATCTTGTTATCAAACCGTTTTTTTAAGGCCTGAGAAGGCGCGAAAATCCTGGGTTTCCGCTTCAGCTTGGGTATATCCGACTCAAGACGCCTCACGGAACGATAGCAGATAAGACTCGCTTTCTTTTTATAGCTATTCCATCTGCTGAAAATCTCACGTCCCAAAGCGCCATCAAAACTGGCATTTAGATCCTCGTTGGACCAGTCCTTGCGGACTCCGTACATCTTCTCAACGGAAAAAACATCGGTTTCCCGGAAATAATACGGGATCTCCGATCCGTAATCACAGCTTATGATGAAGTCTAGAGGTAGTACTCTGTTTATTCCGAGAGCATCATGCGCACGCTGCCCCATCCATCCCCAGGGGCCATATTCATTGCGCAGATAGTTTATTATTTTTTCCATAATTCAGCCGCTATATAAAATCAGGCAGATATTCAGGCGGACTCAAAATACCTTCACTGAGTAGATGTCTGACGGACCCGACATCCTCTATACCTATTTTACCGACATATAATACTTTTAGGTCGCCGCCTTCTCTAATATACTCTCTCATCTTCAGAAATCCGCTTATATAATGAAACCCTTTGGTCAGCCCCCCCTTATTAGAAGTATCCTTTAGCCCCCTCTTGCCTCTTTCAGTAAGTCTATAAGCAAGATAATCGGGAAAAAATTCACGTAAAGCCATAAACGTCTCATAAAAGGTACCCCCCATGCACAAATCCACACAAAAGGCCCTGCCGGCATAAAGTTTCATCTGGCGCCTGTCCAGCTTAAGGGATCCTGTGATCTCTTCAGCTACTATAGCCAGCCCCTCTTCGGTCTCATCATAATCGGCAAGTCCTTCGGCAAATACGCGATAAGGCTGTCTCGCGCCGTTAGCGCCGCGATAAATATGCACTTCTACTTCATGCACTTTTAATCTTTCGACCTCTTCGCGAGTATAATTTATTCTTGAATTCACATAGACAGTCTTATTCTCGCCTGAGACAGTTATCTTAGGGACTATCTTACCGCTTATCACGCACTTCCAGTCAATGCCTTTATCTTCGAGAACCTTTCGTAGTATTGAAGCCATCTCATCCGGAGTCACCTCTTCTTCCGGAAACGCATAGGCCTCTTTTTTAGTCTCTACGAGTATATTTTTAGCAAACTTTAAACATTCAGCATTCGGTACGCCATGAAGGTTTCTGGCAATATCACCGAATCCCGTATCATCCGCCTCAAGAAGCTCCAGGCTCCGGATCACAAAATCTATCTTTCTGATAAAAAGTCTATGCAATTCTTTTTTTTCATCGAGAAGGGAGCGCATACTATTCAGCTCGCTTTTCTTATCGCCCAGTCCCCTTTCTTTATAGGAAAACACCGGATTATACGCCTCTTCTTTCCGCAAAGACGAGAAAAACTTATCTTTCTCTTCTTCCCCGTTAAGAGGAGTAAGAAATGAATAAAAATTAATTTCTTTTGAGATCTCGCTTAGTTTTCTGTCAACTTCATTTAGATCCATCTTTAGCCCTTTGATACTCTTATCTTTCGGGTCTTCCCACAGGCATGATATAAATGGGCGTCTCGTCTTCTACCCCGAGCACTTTTTTGACGTCTTCATCCATAAACGCGCCTACCATCACGGTGCCAAGCCCCATACTCTCTGCCTCGAGGTGTACATTTTGACCGAGATGCCCCGCGTCCATAGAAACGTACCTTGTGACTCCGCGCTCACCGTACCTGCTCTTAACCTTTTCAGGAAATACCGTTACGACAATCGTTATGGGAGCTTCCTGTATCATCCCCTGGCCAAGCGATGCCCCCGCTAAGCCGGAACGCACGTCTCCTTTTTTAATAGAGGCAAGAGTGTGCCTCCGCCAGTCATATTTGTAAACACCAGGCTCCAAATCCTTGACAGATCCGGCAACCAGATATATCTCCAGAGGGTAAAGAGCTCCGGCGGAAGGATATGCCCGCGTAGGCCCGGTTACCCCGTCAACAGTCGCTCCCCCGCTTGCCCAGAGTATTTGTGATACTTCGCCGAGCGTAAGCGCATCATTTGTGAATTTCCTTACGGACCTCCGTCCGGCAATAGCCTCTTCAACGGAAATACCCCCGCTCGTCTTGGGCTTCGGCAATGTTATTTCCTCGGCCGTACATCTTTCGATATGGATAAATAACATGATCACGATACATGTTAATAAAACCCTAAAAGCCATTACCCTCCTCATAAAAACGTATATGTTTCCCTAAATCAATTATACACATAACTCTTTTTATCAAGTATAGTTTTCTTCCAGATATCTTCCGGTTCCATGCAAAGATACACCCAGAGTGAGGTATTAAAAGACCTGATCCACTCAACCATCCTGTTGTACATATCTATACGCACCCGGCGCGAATACCTGAGTTTGCCGTCAATATCCGTGAAAAACTCACCCTGATAAAACATGAGGTTTTCCTCAAACCGCTTCTCTGCCGCCTGTTTCAAGCCCGGCGTGTAACGAAGCGTTCCCAAACTTATCCAAACAGTGTTTTTTCTTATCTCGTCATAAGAAAACATCTCCTCCACAGTCTCCTTATAGTCACTTTCCCATTTCGGATAATATACTATGGGGTCAAAATGAAACCCGATTTTATACCCCTCACCTGCCGCTTTCCTTGCAGCGTTTATTCTTCCTTTGATGGAGGACCCGCCTTTTTCGTATCTTTCTGCCACTTGCAGCGTATTCATGGACCAGGAAATAACGATACTGTCATGCGGCTCTTTCTTCAAGACATTATCGATATTTGCGGATTTGGTCTTAAGTTCAAAAACCAGGTTCTTTTTATCACGGAAAAACGGTATAAGGTACGAGGAATATTTGGTGTATTTATCAAGAGCAAGAGAATCGGTAAACTCTCCCGTCCCTATCCTTACCCTGCCGGAAACTTTTCTGCCAAACTCTTCAATGTACGGGTAATAATCTTCAATATTTGCCGGTAAGATTATACCCGGGGCATTGCTATACATCTGCAGATAGCAATACGCGCAGTCAATCGGACAACCAAACCCGATATTTAATATCCAATAACCGCACCTTACGCATCCTTTCGTGCAGGGACATATCTTAATAAACGCGGATTTATTCTTCACCAGAAACAGGTTCTCACGGCGAAAGTTATACACATCTGTAACATCGGCATCCCTTATTCCCTTAAGGGCGTTCTTAACATCTTCTATCACCAGATGTTCCGCTTGAGGAAAATTTTCCAGAAACTCACATGTCCACCTTAAATCTTTCACCCCTTTTTCGATAAATATCCTTTTTGGACGTAAATCAAAATCCCAGATAGGACTTGCCTCACCTAAAGAAGCAGCATCAAAAGGCATGATATGGGGATCGTCCCCGGGGGTTAAAGAAGGATACCTCATCTCAAGAAGCGCCCCTTTACACTTCTTAAAGAGGCCCCCTTTTCCGTTTTCAGCCATTTTTTCTATCCCGGCTTTAGCGATAACATCCCGGATGGAAAGTCCTTTGGCGCGGCATATTTCATAGATCAATCTGACAAGTTCGTTTTTCTTGTTTATACCGAGCTTTATCGGCAGTTTTCTTGTAAGGCATTTTTCTATCTCGCAGGCAAATTGACCGTTATTTTTGATAGACATGTGCTTATTATAACCGATAGACAGCAAGAGGTAAAGGTAGAGGCAAAATAAAAAGCCCTATTACCAATAGGGCTTTTTATTTTGCCTGGCTCATAAACGCCTGAAAAATCTTCTCGCTTCACTTAAATATTTTTCAGGCATTCGTCGGACGTTTTCGCTGCTATTTAACTAGGGCGGAAACTGGGGTGAGCGATGGGGATTGAACCCACGACCACCTGAGCCACAGTCAGGCGCTCTACCAGCTGAGCTACGCTCACCGCATGATTTTATCGTAGCGAAATATTATTCTATGAGCTTACTTGGGTTTAGTCAATAAAAATTACAGGAAGAACAAGAAAAAATCGTTATCTAATAAAATGTTATATTTTGACCGAAAATAACCCTGAGAAAAGTTTTCGTATAGCAGTTTTTAAATTTCTTTTTATAGCATTAACAAATTTCCGGGTATAGTGCTTTGGAATATATA
>CAZGOG010000025.1:0-26768 GCA_964527555.1 uncultured Planctomycetia bacterium
CGAAGGCCATTCATCCACGCCCTTACGGGCGTGGCCTTCTGGTGCATGGGTAAATCCGTGTTTTTTATCTGCCTGACCTCAAAAAGCGCGCCAGTTTATGTTCTATAAAGCGCTTTTGAACCTCCGAAAAACCGATATCCGGATGCTGCGCCTCGACAAGAGCTACCGCCGCACTTAGCGCGGCAGACCTGTGCGCAAGAACCGCTATCGCGACAAGCGGCGCCCGGCCGGTACCGTTCTTACAATGGATAAGGATTTTCTTGCCGGCATCAAGAAACGGGTCTACAAAACCGAATATGCTTTCAAGGCAATCAAGCGTGGGATTCCCGTGGTCGACTATACTTGCATGAAAAAACTCCATCCCGCATTCTCTGATGAGACTCTCATTATCAAAAGCTTCAGCTCTTAAGTCTATGACCGCGTCAAAACCCTCCTCTTTAATGCCCCTGACGGCATCATCCCCAAACTCGCAGCTGAGGAATATCTGATCGTTTATGTTGATAAGCTCGATTCTTTTTCTCTCTTTCTTCCGGCAAAATGGCGGGGTCAGCAACCTAGCGGTATTTTTTTCCTTCTATTTCTTCTTCCGGCACATTCTCCCTGACTTCTTCCCAACGTATCGGTTTATTACGCAGCGCCCATGCCTTCCCGGTAAGGGTATCGATCTTAACGCCGTTTGCGGCGGTATAACGGCTACTAAACAGAATTGACGCGCTTAATATTATAAGAGTAATAAACATTAGAATTGCCGCGACGAGTAAAATCCAGTATTTTTTCATTTAAACCATCCTTTACCCTCTTCTCTTTTGACCTTTGCCTGACGCTGTTTCCTTATACGGATTTCTGCACTTCTTCGGCAGCCAGCCTGAAATCTTCTTGGATTGAATTTATGGGGAGCTTTCCGGCAGGAGGAAGCGTCATATCAGCGTCTATCATTTCCGGGGGTAAATGTTCGCTCAATCCCGCCTCTAAAATACTGATGGAAACATCCGGAGTTGCCGGCTGAGCTTCAAAGAGTTCCGCATGTGCTATAGCCGAGCAAAAACTTGCTGCCAAACAGATAACAAAGAAAACCACTAGAACCCGCGACATTCCTGCCTCCTTTATTTGTTCTTGTTCTTTTTCAGCGTCAATATATTCCTATCGTTTTCTCTTTTATACGCTAGATCATCCACCAAGTTACGGGCAAGGTGAATTCCCAGTCCTCCTTCTTCTCTTTCGATAAGAGGTTTGCTGACGTCAGGCACCGGCGCCTCCAAAGGATTAAAGGGCTTGCCGTCGTCTGTGATTTCTACGAACAACTTCCCGTTTTCCATTTTCATCCGGATATCAATCTCGTGTTCGGCGCTATCCGGAAAGCCGTATGCAATGATATTGTGCACCAGCTCATCCACCGCAAGCGCCACATCCTTTATGGAACCATCGGAAAACCCGTTTTCCCTGCCGAACTCCGCAAGCGCTTCCAAAATCCTTCTGACTTCGGAAGGATCGTTCTTGATGACAAATCGCCTCCCTTCCCCGCCGGACCCGCCGGGATTTCTGCCGTTTTCCAGATACCTTAAAACAAGTACCGTAATATCGTCCGCCTGGGGCATACCTTCAGAATAATATTCTATGTCTTTAAATATGATTTCACCCAGCTTTTTGGTGGGATCATCCTTATGGAGGGACATCTGTGCCTTGAGCCTCTCATCCGAGAATAATTCGCCATCCGTATTCACGGCTTCTGTAACCCCGTCGGTATACATGTATAGCGCATCTCCGGGATCCAGCACCAGTCTTTCCTCCTCAAAGAACACGTCTTCAAACGCGCCCAGTACGATACTGGCGCCGCCTTCCAGGAACTCAGGCTCTTCCTTCCCTTTACGTATAACGAGGGGCCTGTTATGCCCGGCATTTGAATAAAGGATTTCACCGGTTTCTATGTTCAGAATCCCGCAAAAGACAGTGACGAACATGGCGGAATCGTTATCACGGGCAAGCTCCCTGTTTATCCTGTAAAAAATACCTTTGGGGTCTTTGATGACTACCGCCGCCGACTTGATAAAAGTCTTCACTATAGCCATGAATATCGCCGCGGGAACGCCTTTACCGGCCACATCACCGATGACGAAGCAGAGATGTTTGTCGTCGATAAAATAAAAGTCATAGAAATCCCCGCCGACTTCCTTGGCCGGTTTCATGGCGGCATAGATGTCAAATTCATCCCTGTCCGTAAAGGGAGGCGCGACCTTGGGCAATATTCCGAGCTGTATCCCGCTGGCTATCTTAAGCTCACTCTCTATTCTTTCCTTTTCCGCAGTGGTTTTTGTAAGCTTTTTTATGTAGGATACCAGTTCCGTCTTCATATATTTCAGCGCTTCGGTAAGAGTCCCGACTTCATCCCCTGATTTGACGCTCGGAAGTTCAAATTCCAGGTTTCCTCTGGCGATGTCTCTCACCTTAAGGGCCAAGACCCTAAGGGGCCTGGTTATAGAGCTTGAAAAAAGGATGATCACTACTGCCAGGAAGATAATCCCCAGAAACCCCAGGGTAAAAACCTCCCTGTTAAGCTTGTAAAGACTCGCCATGAGTTCCCCTTTGGGAAAAACAACGGCCAGAGACCACCCCGTAGTAGTGATCGGGGCATATGCTATCCATATTTTCCTTCTTGTAGTTGCGTCTTTGACGGCAACGAACCCGATCTTACCTTCTGCCATCTCTTCCCCGACCTTCTGAAGCTCAGCCCCTCCGATGGTCCCGGTAATATCGAAAAATGATTTATTCATTATGAGGCTTTTGTCGGGGTGTGTTATCATCTTGCCTTTTTTTGATACCAGGAACCCGTAACCTGTCTTACCCACCCTGATGGATGAGACCAGCTGCTTGAGATCTGATAAGGAGATGTCCGCGGTAACGATCCCCGTGAACTTTTTCTCACCTCCGACTTCCCTGTAGAAAGGCACCGAATAGGTGACCATAAGGATATCACCCCCGCCCCTGTCGTAGTATGGTTCGCTCCACACGGGGCGGTCGAGTTTCTTCGGCACCTTATACCAGTCCCAGTTAAAATAAGCGTATGAATCGGTCCCGAGATCCGCAAAAGTTATCTCCTCACCCTTCCTGTAAAAATACGGCGCGTAATAATAAGAGTCCTTTTCAAGCGCATAGGGCTCGAATGCTATGGTGGAGCCGTATATCTCCGGATTTTCCTTTATCATCGAAAGCAGCATATTTTCCAGTTCTTCCTTGCTGGGCGAAGACTCCCCCAGAATAAGACCGAGCTGCCTGGTCACTTTTTCAACGGGAAGCAGTGTCGTCTCGATCTTGCTCGCAACCCCGGAGATGAGGTTCCTGGCAACGTCCTCGATCTTTTCGATGATCATCCCGCGGTAAACGCCATAGTTATAACTGAAAATAAGCGCAAAAATGATACTTGAGCTGGTGAGAATAAAAAACGCGAGTTTAAAAGCTATGCCTCTATTGCGAAATGTAAAAATCATAGTTCATATTGTATCGCGATATGTAAATTATTACAAGATGTTACAACGGCCCCTCTTTCGCACAAGTGCTTTGACTTTTTGCCCCGCAATTGATAAAATTGGACTTAATCTAAAGCGTTTTTTACGCCTATTAAACCAAGGAGGAATAAGAAATGGTTGATATTAAAACCGACACCGCAGATATGATCATGCAAAAAGCGAAATCCGCCGCGGCCATTTTCAGCCAGCTCTCTCAAGAACATACCGACCGGATAACAAAGGCGGTATATGAAGCAGCTTTCAACAAACGCGTACGACTGGCTAAACTTGCCCATGAAGAGACTGGAAAAGGCAAATGGGAAGACAAGGTGATAAAAAATGTCGTGGCTACCCAGTTTGTGTATGAAGATATCAAAAACCTCAAGTCAGTAGGAATCGTCTCCGATGACAAAGAACGCGGGATAACCGAGATCGCGCAGCCTATAGGCCCTATTTTCGCGCTTATCCCGGTGACAAACCCCACATCAACGGTAATGTTCAAGATCCTTATTGCGATGAAAACCAGAAACCCCATCATCATCGGGCCTCATCCCAGCGCGTTAAAATGCTCCACTGAAGCTGCACGCATCTCTTACGAGGCCGCCCTTAAAGAGGATGCCCCGGATGACTGCATCCAGTGGCTTAGTCAAGTGTCCATGGACGAGACACACGCCCTCATGGCACATAAAGATCTTGCGCTTGTCCTGGCTACCGGCGGCGCCGGGCTTGTACACGCAGCTTACAGTTCGGGAACGCCGGCCATAGGTGTCGGACCGGGTAACGTGCCCGTATTTATCGAGAACAGCGCCGATATCCCCTTCGCAGTGGAACAGATCATCATATCCAAGACATTCGACAACGGTACCGTCTGCGCAAGCGAACAAGCCGTTATCGTTGAGCGCTCCATAGCGGACAAAGTACTGGACCACTTCCGTCAGCAGAAGGCCTATATCCTTTCAGGTGATGAAGTCAAAAAACTCGAGAAAACGGCTTTCAACTCCGAAAAGGGCCTGATGAACGCCGAAATCGTCGGAAAATCCGCCCGAGTAATAGCGGACATGGCGGCTCTCGGTGCTCCGGATGACGTAAAGCTCCTTATCGCCCCCCTGAAACACGTAGGGAAAGAGTCTCCTCTTTCCTCCGAGATCCTTGCACCGATACTCGCCTTTTATGTGGTAGGGAATTTTGATGAAGCGGTCAAACGCTGCATCGATCTTAACTTTTACGGAGGCACGGGGCATACCGTCAGCATCTTCTCCAACGACGAGGAAAAGATAAAAGAATTCGCTTTTATCATGAATGCCGGTCGTATACTCGTGAACACGCCATCGTCACAGGGGGCTGTCGGCGGCATATATAACAAGCTCGAACCTTCTTTTACCCTGGGCTGCGGGTCCGGCGGGAAGAACATCACAACGGATAATATCACGGCAAAGCATCTTTTGAACATACAGCGTATCGCCAGGCGCCGGCCAAACATCCGCCTGGAACACTTCGACCAGAGTTTATATTTCGACGAGTCGCTTGACGCAGAAGCTATCGAGGAAAAATTTAACAGAGACTATTAAAAATAGAGGAGGATTCCGTGGTCAAGTTCAATGTAGAAGAAAATATTGCAGATGAAAAAGCCCTGGTATGCACTTTCCAGGAACGGATGGATACGGTAAACAGCCAGAAAATCTCGGATGAAGTTGTCAAAAAGGTGCAGGAGACAAAATTGCCCGTTATTTTCAACTTGGAAGACGTGGATTACGTCGCCTCGGCGTTCCTCGGCCTGTGCCTTAGGGTCGTCAAGGAAGTCGGCACAAAGAACCTTTCGATCACCAACGCCCAGCCAAACGTAAAAAAAGTTTTTATGATGGCTGGCTTCAACAGGGAAATAAACATCCAATAGTCCGTTTTTCCGATTTGATCCGAAATAAAAAAAGGGAGAAGACATTTTTAAACGTCTTCTCCCTTTTTAATCTGCACTAAGCCTACAGCCGCATTATTTGCTGCTTAAAAACTTCGGATCGTCCAATATCGGCTCATAGCCCGATGGAATCGGCAGCGGAAACGTCCCCGCCTCATAAACACCGACTATAGCCCTTACCACCGTATTGACTATACCGGCAAAGAGGCCCGTAGTCATGCCTGCCGCTGCACCTTTTTCTGTGCTTTCTCTCATCATCGTGCCGGGTATCTCGATAAGAGCATCCAGAATATTCAGTATGCCTCTTCCCAGCTTGGTCGCGGGATTATTATCAGTTGTACTTGTCTGCGCATACACCATCCCTGAAGCGGCCAGGACAAAAACCAGCATTATCGCTATTATCTTACTCATGCTTCCCCTCCCTTGCTATTTTATGAACAGTCTCTTAATAAGTATATATGGTGTTTTCAAAAAGGCAAAAATAAATGAAAAAATATTCTGGCAGTTTTAAAGCGGGAAGGCGACACTATGTCTGCATCTTGCGCCCTATCTTTGGCGCTTTCATTTCTTCATACACTTTTTTTAAAAACCCTGTATCCAAAAAACAAAAAAATTGAGTCCCGGGAATATATACCGGGACTCAATTAAAATAAATCAACAGGCGCGTCACCGTCAAAGACGATGCGCTTTACAGCATGCGTTTACCGTCTTGCCAGGGCTCTCGCTTTATTCGTCTTTACGTGCGTTTTCCTGCGCAGGTCTTCGCAAAACGCGATCTCTTTGGAGACGTCGATATTGCTTTTATATGCGATTTCTTTCAGTGTGAAGACGGTATCGTTCAGGTACGATTCGCCGTTAGAGTAAAGCTGTACGGCTTCCCCGGGCCTCTTATAGAAAGCGCCGTCGCCTCTGTGGATATACCCTATGGCTTTTTTATAAAGCTCATTTGCCTCCGCGAGCTTCGGGTCAGTTGACAGTTCCTCCTGATATTTCGGAAGTTTCCTCGCAAAACATGCTGCTGGATTGATAGACGCGGCGACAAACGCCGCCAGCAGCATTAAACTGCAAATCCGGATAACGCTTTTCATCCTCCACCCCCTTGGTTAATAAAAAACGATCTTTAACGTCTGCAGAAAGAACCGAAATACTTTTTTCCCCGGTTTCAATGCACGATTATTGTATCCCGACAATCATCTAATGGCAAGGTTTATCCCCTTACCTTTAGCCAGTCAGCATGGCTGACATAAGCGCAGTGTAGTCACAAAGATGCCTGGTTATCAAAAAGTTCTTCCTGGCATAGTCACGGCCGTTTTCACCGATCTTCTCAGCCAGGTGAGGGTTGTTCAAAAGATACCTGATCCTGTACGCACAACCCTCAACGGAATTAACAGTATAACCCGTGCGGCCATAAACGATCTGGACGGTTATCCCTCCGACAGCGCCGCCTATCACCGGCTTTGCCTTCCACATCGCCTCGGCAACAGTCAACCCGAAGCCTTCTTTCGTCGATTTCTGCACGACGATAGTCGCGGCTCTCTGCAACGCATTAATCGTGATATTCGCATCCGGCGCGAGATCAAGCACGAAAATATCCTTATCTTTCCCGGCGATTTCTTTTACGGCACTGAGCACCTGTGCGCCCTCGGGGTCGTCAGCCGCCCCTCCTCCGGCCAGAACAAGAACACAGTCGTTGTACTTTTTCACCATCTGATAAGCTTCTATTACCCCCAGCGGATCCTTGAATTTATCGAAGCGTGAAACCTGTAATATTATGGGCCTATCAGTTGAAATGCCGAACTTACTGAGTTCGGAATCTATTTCCGCGGCGCTGAGCTCCTTGTTCTTATCGCTTAATGGATCTATCGAGGGATATATTAAAAACTGCGGTATAGCGAGTTTCTGGGCAAAGCTCGGCAATGAAAATATCGCCCCGTCATACCGGGAGACGTAGCTTTTCAAAAAGTTCCATACCCCCCGCTGGGGTTTCGATATGTCTATGTGACATCTCCACACCCATTTCTTTCTCTTCGGCTTGAAATCGATAAATGCCGCCGGCTGCGGATCGTGTATGACCACAAAATCCGAATCGAGAGACAGATCTGAAGCATTGCTTTTGTTGACCGCCTTATATTCTTCGTACATCTCGGGCATTATCAGCTCTTTGTCCCCCTGCAAGGCATTGTGGAAAGCTTTTGTGGTCTTGTAAAAAAGACTGTTCCCCGTTATCACTTCCCAGCGCGCATTTATGCCGAGTTCCGTAAACATCGGCACAAGGCGCAGCAGCATCTCCGCAACACCCCCTCCCAGACGGGTCGAATTCACATGCAAAAACGACTTCCCTTTAAGTCTCCTGGAAAGATTATAGACTATATCGATCGTACCGGGAGGCGCGATATCCCTATATGATTCTATAGTCGCGGTTTTTCCGCTCATCCGGCAATCTCCTTCTGGCATAAATCTATTATCTTGGCCCTCAAATCTTCCAAACTGTACATGTAGCAGTCTATCCTCTCAAGTTTTTCCGCGAGGCTGTCAAGCCCCAGACATTCTTCCAGCCATGTCGCAAAATCACTTCTTCCTTTTCTTATCCTAAGCCGTGCCTCGAAAATATGGTTATATATCGCACTGGCGTGGACGACCTTCAAAGCATCCGTGAATCCGGCAAGATCCTTCACGGAAACGCCGGTTTTGATCTCTATTATCCTGGACTTCATAAAGTAAAAAGATTCGCCATATACGACTGAAGGTATAATCTTTATGCTTGAAAGATGCGCATCGATTATATCCAAGAGTTCCGACCTTATGTCCTCCAGAGACTTCTCCCCCGAAGGCGTGACAATACCGAGTTTTTCTCCTAAAACTCTGTCCCTGACCTGGAGCGCCGCCCAATTCGCAAAATCGTTGGGATATTGCCCCGCAAGATAAAAATGTCTCAAAAAGTAGCTGTGCGTATGATAATAAACGGAATCCAACGCGACTTCCTCCAGCTGTTCCATCAGCTGAAGCTCATTATCCGCCTTCTCCCCCAACAGCTCTTTTATCTCGATACAGCCCGTAAATTCAAAGTCTTTCATGGATTTATCCCCGGAGCCTCTCTTCCCCTGCCAGCTAAGCTAATTACAAATACAGCATATCAACCGTGTGCGTTCTTTATAAAGATACTGCACTTTATCGTTAAGTCAACAGTACCTTTATTTTTTTCTGAAAAAATCGAAATGCTCCCCGCCTTCGATAATGCCTATCACATCGGATATCTGGTTGGCGGAGTTCACTACAGGATAGAAGAAAGCTCTTTTTTTCTTTTCCTTTTCATCCACCTTTAGAGACAGTTTTTCCTTTTCGATAGCGGAGCGTTTTGTATCAAGGCCGTAAAATATCCCCCCGAAATCTTCATCCGCTAAAAATTCGTTCAAGCTCCTGCCGATTATGTCTTTCTCTTCTTTCTTAAGCTCTTGCGCAAATTTCCCGGTGCAGTTGAGTATGGTGCCCTGGCAGTCGGTGAGAAATAAAGCCTCTTCTGAACGGCTGACCAGAAAATCCACCACATTGGAAAGCGAGCTGATCTTTAAAGCCCTCAGAGCGTTAAGATTGTTGAGGTAATACGTAAGGTAATTGAATTTTTTGCCTATCCGGCCGAGTTTTTCGAGGTGGCTACTCACATCATGCTTGCCGTATTCGGAAAGCTCTATCATCTTGTCCAGACGCTTGAAAATGTTCTCGCTGGTTCGGAAGAAACTTACGAAAAACAAAAACACGATAAGCAATACAACCACAGAGGCAAAGATAAAGTTTTCCAGCTCGTATTTGAGCTGGAGGTTCTCCTGGACGTTTATGCTCTGGATCGCCATGAAAAACTTAAGTTCCCCGAAAACAACCAGAAAGCAGCAGACCATCACCAGCGCCACAAGATACTTCTTTTTGACGAGTATCATACTTAAAGCTCCTTGAGTTTTTCTATATCGTCTTCCCGTCCGAGCACTACAAGTATATCGTTGGCCTTGAGAGCTTCGTCCGGCTTCGGGGAGAACACTTCTTCTTTCTTAACGGGGTTTCCCACCTCGTCTATGGCGGTGGTCGTCCTTTTTACTGAGACGAGGTTGACGTGGTACTTTTTCCTGAGGTTTATCTCCTGAAGCGTCTTATCGGCGAACTCGGCCGGTATCCTCATCTCGGTTATGGACTGGTCTTTGGAGATCGGCATCATATCCACCACCTCAGGGGAGATTATCCGTTTGGCGAGCCTGCGCCCCTCCTCCACCGATATGTTTATGACCTCCGTAGCGCCTATCTTCTGAAGCACCTGGGCATGCACATCGGACACCGCGCGGGCTATTATGTTCGGCACCCCCAGATTCTTAAGCAGTATCGTCGTCAGGATGCTGCCGTCGATACTTTCCCCTATCGCGACTATGGCCACGTCCACATCCTGAAGACCCGCATTCCTGAGCGCGTTTTCGTCGGTACTGTCGATGAGGACGGCCTGAGCCACGATGTCCTTCGCCCTGTCTATAAGTTTTTGGTCCTTATCCACAGCTATGACTTTTGAACCCTTTTCCGAAAGTACCTTGCATATCTCGAGGCCAAAGATCCCCAACCCGAATACAGCGAAAAGTCTGTCTTTTTCCTTTACCATATCATTCTCCTTCTAGCCTATGCTTATTTTCCCCTGCGGGTACTGAACCGGATACTGTCCCGTCTTACGGGAAAGAGCGGCTATCACCGTAAGCGGTCCAAGCCTGCCTATGAACATGAGAACTGTTATTACAACCTTCCCGATACCGGTAAGCTCCTGAGTTATACCCGTAGAAAGCCCAACGGTCCCGAAAGCTGAAGTCACTTCGAACATTATTCTTATAAACTTTTTGTTTTCTGTCAACGATAATATAAGCGCTCCCGTAAATACGGCACAAAGCGAAAGAAACATCACCATAAACGCCTGGTTAATAAGATCTTTCGAAACAGAGTGCCTGAAAAGCACCACATCGTCCCTATTGTTGAATATGGACTTCACGTATGCCCAGATGACACCCACGGTATTCACCTTTATGCCTCCGGCACACGAGCCGGAAGCCCCCCCTATAAACATGAAGAGTATCATAAGGGTATAAGTGGCGATATGGAGGCTTGAGATGTCCATCGTATTGAACCCGGCTGTCCTTAAAGTTACCGACTGGAAGAATGCCATAAGATACTGCGTTTTTATATCGTAACTCAAGAGGCTGGGCTTGTGCTCCACTTTGTATATGAATAGAGTCCCGGCAACCAGAAGTATTGCCGTCGCCGAAAGAACGACTTTGGTGTTAAGGGACATTTTTACTATCCGTTTGGACTGTTTAAGAACCCCCCTTTCAAAGGATGATTTCATAAAGGAAAAGGAATTGATAAGAACAGCAAAGCTTATGCCTCCGGCGATGACAAGAATCGCTATAACCATCGAGACGAGCGCCGAAGAATGAAACGATGCGAGATTGTCGGTGAAAAGCGCAAACCCGGCATTACAGAACGCGGAAACGGCATGGAAAATCGAATAAAACGCACCGCCAAGAAATGAACCCTGGTTCTTCAGAAAAGCCGGGTAAAGCATAAGCGCTCCCGCCGACTCGATAAGAAACGTTAAAAGCACTATACCCCTAAGGTCGCGCGCAAACTTCGTGGTATCAACCTCGTCAAGCATATATGATATGGTCATCTTATCCTGGTAAGTCAGCTTCATGCCCACTAAAAAAGCCGTAAAATAACCGAGCATCATTATCCCCAAGCCGCCGACCTGTATGAGGCACATTATCACTGTCTTACCGAACGCGGAAAACCTGGTAGCGGTATCAAGCACTATAAGACCCGTTACGCAGGTAGCGGAAGTGGCGGTAAAAAGAGCGTTGATAAACCCTATTCTTGTAAGGTCCACCGTTGCGATAGGCGTCATCAAAAGTATCGTGCCGATGAGTATAACCAGAAAAAAACTCAGCATGATGGTCTGGGCCGGATGCGTGGTGAGGTTCTTGAAGAAGAACTTCATCTTGCTGATGCGCATAGCCGCCTTGAATATGTTGAAGACGGATACGGCCACTATGACTTTAACGGGTATGCTGTGGCCCCAGAACTCTTCCACGAAAAAATGATAGTATTTACCGAACGTAAAGAAACCCACGAACGCAAGCGCAAAGACCGTCTCAAGAAGATGGTGCCGGACGAAAAAAACTTTACCCCGCGCTTTTATGAACCTTATGAAAATATCCGATACGAAAACAACAGATATCACAAGGTCGATGATATGGCTTATGTAACTGAGGCCGAACCCTTTTACTGTTGAATTCTCAATGATGAGAGAAAGAATCCCCAGCAGTATTATCGTAAGCCAGAGTTTATCTTTGCGTTTTATCATTGTCTCTAGATCTATATCAAACTTCCGGAAATTTATCCTTGAACGACAACCACTGTAATAACCAGCGCGACAAAAACTCCAAAAAGCGAATAGATCAACAGGTTGTACACGGGTCTTCTCCTGTTCGTCTCGCAAAGCGCGATATACTCATCCAGCATTCGCGGAATGGTGAAAGGCCCCAATAAAAGAGGCACCTTGCCGCCCATCTTTTTAAAGTCCTTTACAAAAAAGAACCACACGACCAGCCAGATAAACACCAACAAGACAAATATAGTTCTAAACATGATCTTATGCCCCTCGAATTCAGCCAGAGCTGGCGATAAAAACGCAAAAACCCTGATATCACAGCACTTTTACGCTTAAGACGTACCTTCGGATGGGCGGTTTGCCCGTTTCCCATGGACGCAGGTACTCAAACGCTATATCTTCCTTTCCGGACTTGACTGCGGTGAATTCAAAGACGCGCACGCCCCCTGCTCCTATGCGGTCGGAGTTCCTGATGAATTCATCCTTACCAGTCAACTCGACAACTCCGCCACCTTCGGACTGTACGACCTGCCACGAATATCCCGTAGTGGGGTTTTCCTCAAGTCTGATCTTGAAGGGGCTGCCTGCCTTTACAGTCAGCGCTTCGTCCCCCTTCATGTCTATAACGATATCTTTTGCCTGAGTACATCCGGCCAGGAGAGCAAACAGGAAGAGGAACAAAAGGGCGAAAAACATCTTTTTCATGACAGCTCCTTGATTGTACCGGTTATTCTGATATCTCCTTGGCGGAGATAAGCGATTTTTTCACGAAAAAGGGGCCTATAAACTCGTTTACTACCGACGCTCCGATCACGGTGCTTACCATGAAGCTGCCTATCTTGCCGAAGGCAGGGTCCTGCTGCATGATAAGAGCAAGACCGATAACGATGCCCCCAAAGGGTATAAGCCCACTGGCCGTGTACTTTTTGACTTTGACGGACGAGCGGGCAAGATTTGCGCCGATAAAGGTGCCGATAAACTTGCCGAGTATACGGTATATGATAAAAAACACCAGCAGAATAACCGCGGTTGCCGTCGCCATCACCTTGAAGTCGAGATGCATTCCGCTTAGCGTGAAAAATAGAAGCATTATAAGCTCTTCGGAATACCTCTCAAGCATCTGGAACACCCTCTGTTTCTCCGAATTAAAATTTGTGACGATTATACCCATCGTCATTATGGAAAGTATCTCCTCAACGTGGATGAAATTTGCAAGCCCCCAGCACAAGGTAAGAAAACTGAGCAAGAGAACAAACAGTACACCCTCACTCTGGCTCTCGAGCCGCTCTGAGATGTTGTTAAAAACAAACCCCATAGCTGTACCCAGCACTATCGACCCTATGATGACAAAGAAAGGCACCACCAGCGCGCTGAAGACGCTCAGGGTCTCGTGCGAGATCAGGTTTTTTGCTATCACTATCGCCACGCTGAAGTTTATTATCCCGAGTATGTCATCAAAACCGGCGACATTAAGCATGGTGGATGTGACATCCCCTTTCGCACTGTACTGGTGGGTGACTGCCAGGGCAACCGACGGATCCGTGGGAGATCCGAAACATCCCAAAAGAAGGCTTACGGGAAGAAACGTCGCAACCCATGTCGTGGCTTGCGGGATATGCGCCACAAAGGGGAGCGTCGCAAGGAAACCGAACGTGATCACCAGGAACGTAACCTCTGCTTCAAAAAGCGTGATGTAAAGGATGCCTTTGCCGAGTTTTTTTATCTCGGAGAACACCATCGTCCCCCCTATCGCAAAGGATATGAAAGCTATGGCTATATTCTCGATGACGTCCGTGCGGCCGGTGATATCTTTCGGCACAAAGCTGCATATGTTCGGATTAAGCAGGATCCCTGCCAGTAGATACCCGATTATTTTGGGCAGATTCCGTTTTCGAAATTCCTGCCCCAGCACAAAACCGACAAAAATCACAATTCCAATGATCAAATAACTGTTCATTTTCCCCCCTTGAAAATGAATCTCCACGGACTTACGTCCGCCCTTTCACCTTTTTCGCCTGTTGACGCCACAACTTCTTAAGATGCACCTTCACGCCCGTGGTGTTTCATGCCCCAGTCACCTCTTCGTTACATTACAGGTTCATGGTGAGCAAACGAAGCGTACCGAACCATAAACTGTATTTTACAAAGAAAACTAGCGACGCCGGATTATTCAGGCTGTCCCGGTTTGGAACCTTTTTTTGAGCTTACCGCGCCCCTGTTGTCTGCTTTAAGCTGCCTTACCTGCTCTTGGAGCGCCGCGTGTACCTCTTTGTATGCATTCGTGACCTTTTTTCTTTCTTCCGTTCTCTTGTCAAAAAGTGCTCTCCGTCCTACCCTGTCGCCGCGAACAAGCAATTTCATCTCGTCTGCTATCGACTGGTCTACCTCTCGGATCTGCTGCTTGTAAGTGTCTCTCGCCTCTTTGATCTGCTGGACCAGCTTATCCAGCTGGGCCTGGTAAGTCTCCCAATCCCCGTATGCCTGGCCCAGACCAAAACACGCGATAAAAAGAACCGTTAAAACTGCGCACACGAACCTCTTTGACATCTTCACCCTCCTTTTTGCTGTTAAAACCATGCCCATTCAAATCAAAAACAATTTTAATTCGAACATGCTTAAGTGGCAAGGGCTTCCCCTCCCAACGCAAATATGTAAATACCTGATCGCACTTTCTCTATAACCGGAGAAATCACTCCTCCATCTCACGGTATCGTTTTTCTAAAGTGCTGTCTACTTCTTTGAGCTCTGATTCCGCCCTTTTGTACGCTTTAAGCTGCTCGGCACCCACCATGTACTCGACAACCCCCGGCTCGCTAGACTCTTTCTGAGCGCATCCCAGCAGCGGGGCCATAAAAAAACTTGTTATTAAAATCAGACAGATGCAAGCAAAAAAAAATTTATACTGCTGGCGGTTTTGGAAATCCCCGCATCTATCCGCAAATCCCCGATCGTGAAATGAACGCAATATGCGCATAAACAAAAATTCTGTTTTAAAGGTACTTGGAAAACGCTGCTAGTGCCAGATCTATTTGTTGTTAATTATAGCATAGAATCCGTTTTTTACGAATGAAAGTTGTGCGAAACGCCTAAATATATGATATACTTGCCTACACAGGAAGAATGCCAAATCTCTTAAGGAGGGGAAAATGAAAAAAATAACTGTTTTACTGATGGCAGCGCTTGTTGTGGCTTTCTTTTTGGCCTCTTCAGACTGTGAAGCTGCGAAGGCCACAAAAGAAAAGATGATCGCCAACGCTAAAGATGCTCTGCAGGCAGGCGGGGTGAATCTGGTGGGAGTTAATATCATCTACGATGACGGCAACACTTTCTGGCAGGAAAGAATGGCTTTTCTGGAAACCGACAACACCCAGAATCACGGGATCCTTCCGCATGGCATCCTTACAAAAAAGAAATACCAGGTAGTGTACTTTGACTTTGCGGAAAGTTCACCCATAGCCGACACGTGGGTATTCATGGACCCGGAAACGGGTGATGTCATCGGCATCTACGAAGAAAAGTAAAAAACGATATTCTCTTGTTTAAAAAGGTCTTTTAGAGGCAACTTTTCTGCGAAACCACGGCAGAAAATAAACATCAACCCAGATAAGCACACCGCAAACGACGATTACAGAAAGCAGGGCTGCTGCACCCGTAGCGGCATCATACCTTCTGTCGCGGTACACTTCTCCCCTGCCTATCGCCGGGAAGCGCGCGGAGACGGGATCAAGATCATAAAGCCTCACAAAGCGTTTTATGTTCTTAATGTTCACCACGGGTACACCCTTCTCGACCATATACATGGTCACGCCTTTACGCGGGAACTTATCAAGCGGCAGTTCAAAGAAGAGTCCCGTAGGTATGTACTTTCTGTATTTTTTCCTGCCCACCACAGCAGAATCCCCGCCGACATTCACAAAAGCCTTAATGGGGTTTTTCCCGGCATATTCAGTATAAATCTCCATCCTCTGCTCGGTATTTTTGGTCACGTCATCTTCGTATATCAGGAAGAGATCGTTTCTTTTCACTATCTCCGCAAGCTGTATTTTTTCCGAGTCGCTTTTTTTCTTCTGGATATCCCAGAATCCGCCCATCGATGCCGCCTGAGAACGGAAGCTAAACACCCCCTCTTCATACAGGATCCTTTCCATGTCAAGCAGCGTAAGTTCCGGTTTAGTGGCCCCCCATGAGGAAGCCCCTAAAGACGAAATGATGATAGGATTCAGGTCCATGGCCTTTGAGGCGGAAAAAACTGCTATCCCCGCTCCGGGCAAAGAACCGCTAAGGGAGACAGCTATAGTATCCCCCTCCCGTACCCCCGCTTCCCTCAAAAATTCGACGATGACCGCGGCAAAATTAGGGTCAGTGCAGGCGATCTTTGAATAGAGTGCGCCTTCCGCGGAAACAAGCGGCGAATCTTCCTCCCCGATAAGGTAACCTATCACCTTTAATCTATTGGTTGCGATGTCCAAACGGCTTTTCTTTTTTATCAGATCCTCATCTACGCGTATGCCCATCTCCTCCGCCCTCCGGGCAATAGCCAGCTCGGATCCGTACATCAGTTTGGCGGCTTCTTTCTTATAAAAATACCACTTGTTATACTGGGGCGCATTATGAGCCAGCGCCATCGCTAAAACGGCAAAAAAACATATCGCTATTATCGTCCAGTTATTGACCCTCTTGGAAATTATCATAACGCGACCGCGCCTCCCGTTATCACGACAAGGATCAGTCTGATGATTATGGCTCCTATGACTGATAATGCGAATGTGATAATTACGCCCTGCCTCTGCATCCAGTACGCCATGAGCCCCGGTATGATCATCCCAAAATATTCCGTGCCCGGCCCGCGGCCAAAGCCTAAGTCTAGAGAATACAGCATCCAGTTCAAGAGATAGCCGATAAGCACTGACATCACCAGCATCTTTCTTCCGTATATTATCATGATGTTGCTCAACGCCTTTACGATAAGAACCGTCACTATCGCCAAGACAAAGACCTGTCCGACGTATAGCGGTTTTGTTATCCCGACTGCCAGATACCCGGGGACGACAAACCCTCCCAAAAGCACGCCAAATAGATCCACCGATAAAAGGTTTATCAAAAGTCCTATCGCTATCGATAAATAGAGTATTCCCTCCATATGAAAAGCATCCTTTCTCTATTTTGACAAGGAACCCATCCCCTCCAGATAATTTATCATCTCGAGTCCTCTACCCTTTATATTGCCGCCGCAGAAAACAAAATTCTTCTCAGCGGCCTCGTCAATGCATGTCTTGAAAATACTTTCAGCTCCCCGCATCCAAAGTAATCTAATTTTGCCCTTTGGCACCCCTGACTTTAAAAGGGCCCTGTGGAACAGGCCCGTGCCATCACCCGTTATTAGGAATAAATCGATCGGAAAAGTCGAAAAAACGCTCGCGGTATCCACGGACCTGTAAGGGCGGTCCATGCGGGAGTTAAAAAGAAAGAAATTTTTTTGCCCCGCCTGGAACTTCCGGCTCATCCTTCTCCAGATCATAGCCAGGGAATCCGGGTCGTTTGTGGAGAAAGCGTTCACGAATTCGAACCATTTGCCCTCCCAGTCCAGCTTGATGCTCGTGAGCACGCCCGGGTCCGGTATGGTCGTATACATGCCCCTTAACGCTGTTTCTTGGTCAACCCCGAGGTATTTGCAGACGTCCAGGACCAGCGCCACGTTCTCGCGCTGCTCGAGAAACGGGAACGGCTTCATAAGTTCATCCGTCAGCGATTCCGCCGGCCGGTACCTGATAAGCCTGGAACGTTTTTTCTCGGTGTTTTTCTTGATAACCCCGAAACCGTCGCCCCCGCTGGCAAACACCACCTTGCCTCTTGGTATGGTATTACATAAAGCTTCGGCTATCTGGTCCTTTGTCGCGCCCATGACCTCTCTGTGATCGTTCCTGACGTTCGTAATAATGCCGATATCGGACCTGAGCATCTTTTCTTCCACGACCTTCTGGTAATTCGGGTCAACTGCCATGCATTCTATTACGAGTATATCCGCGCCTTCTGAAGACGCCTCATGGACAACCATCAACTGCTCGTTTATGTTGGGGTAGGCGCCTCTTTCTATGCTTTTCACTTCGCCGTTGACCGCCAGGATCTGGGGCACCGTGCCCGTGGTTTTGGCCATGACCTTGAACCCGGCTTCCCTGAGAGCAAAACAAAGAAGACGGGTTACGGAAGATTTCCCCCGCGTCCCGTTAACGTTTATGACCGTGCTTATCTTTTTTCTTCTAATTAGATGCAAACGGTACTTGACCGTCTCCCAAAGGACAAGTATTAGGAAGATCACAAGTATATAGAAAAAATATTTCTCCATTTAAGTCTTTTGTCTCGGCTCTAGTATCATCACATGACATAGACGAGAACAGAACCCCATATAGTGAGCAGGACGTTGCCAAAAGCATATGGAGCGGCGTATCCAAGAACCGGTGTAGTGCTGGCGGCTTCTTCCTGCAGCATATTGAGACCCGCGGTAAAAACCCGTGCCCCTGATACGGCTCCGAGGAGAAGGACCGGATCCATCTTAAGAACCGACTTGCCGACAATAAGTGCCGCTATCATGGGTAAAAGCGATAACACCGCCCCGCCGAGAAAGACCGTTAGACCGGTGGTTTCAAACGCTTTAATAGCCTGCGCGCCGGCAGCAAGCCCCACACACGCTATGAAGAGATTAAGCCCGAGATCCGTAAGTATCCACTGCGCACCGCTGGGTATCCGGCCGAAAGTCGGGTGAAGGGACCTCAGCCACCCGGCAAATAGACCCGCTACAAGCACTCCTCCACCCAGCCCCAGAGTAAGAGGTATGCCGGCAACAGGTATCGCCACAAGCCCGAGAAAAGTACCGCACATGCAGCCCGCCCCCACCATGACCAGATCCGTGACCGCCGTGGGGCGTTCCGGATAACCGAGTGATTTCGCGGCTCTTTCGACATCGCTCTTCTCGCCTATCACCTGCAATACATCGCATTTCTGCACCACGGTATCCCTTACTATCGGTAGTTCGTGCCCCTGCCGCATTATCCTCCTTAAGAAAAGGCCATGTGCTTCGTCCATCCGGCTGAGCTGGCCAATGGTCATGCCGACAAATCTGGGGTTCAGCGCGCAGATCTTAAGCACCTCTCCTATAAGATCCGTCGCCTCCCTTTTGTCCGCTTCAGGCCCGATAAGCCGGGGTGCGTTAAGAAACTCGTGGCTTCTGGCAAGCATCAGAAGAACATCGTCCTTCTGTACCTCTGTCCCCGGGTCAAAATCCAGGATCTTCTCTTCTCTCTTGATCTTCTTCACTGCCAGTCTCCCCGGAAGAAAAGAAGCTTCGAGCTGGCTGACGGTCTTACCGATAACCGCGGGGTTTGTCACCTTATACGCCCGGAAATCCAGCTGCTGGGACCAGGGAAAAAATCCGGAATCCTCGTTCAGGCCGGCTGTCCCGCCCATCTCTTTTTCAAGGTCTTTCGCCTTGTCTTTAAGGTTTATTCTCCAGAAACCCGGGACCATTTTAATAAAGATAAGCGTCCCGGCCGTCCCGAATATATAAGTGATGGCATATGCTACGGCGACATTCCCCTCCAGGACGGTTTTCTGGGCATCTGTTATGGCGAGATGCCTTATCGCCCCTTCCGCCGTCCCGATAGCCGCGGACTGCGTTACCGCACCGGCAAATAGACCCGCCGTAGTCCCCTGGTCGAGGTGGAATACTTTTCCGAGAAAAATCGCTGTGGCGAGACTTACGAAAGCCACTATCAAAGATATCCAGATATAGTTAAGCCCCTCTTTTTTGAGTGCCCCGAAAAACTGGGGACCAACCTTGTACCCGATACAGAAAGTAAAAAGCGCAAAGCTGATGTTTTTCAGTATCGCGGGTATTTTGACGCCTATCTGTCCGAGTACAAGTGCCGAGAGGAGTACACAGGTTGTCGGCCCCAGGGCTATGCCGAATATCTTTTTCTTCCCCAGGAAATACCCCATAGCAAGCGCAAGAAACACCAGTATCTGCGGATTCTCGTGCAAGACCTGTACTAAGGATTTTATCATCTTTCCTCCATGTTATGTTTTCTTCGATGTTTTCCAGCTGTGGTAATAATCTTCAAGAAGCTCGCTAATGCCTCTTCCGATCTCCTCATACGTTTTATTGGGCAGGTTCGCCAAAGACACCCGTACCGACATGTTCGGCGCATCAAAACCACCGCCGTCCATGAGGACAACCGATTTCCTGTCGGCAAGGCGCCACACAAAGTCTATAGGCTCAAAACTTTTCACCAGATATTTCGCGAATTTTTCACCGTACCTTTGTCTGGCTATTTCCGGAATATCGATCGTGGTGTAATAATGCGCATCATTGACATTTTCAGGTGCGCTTACCCCCAGATTTGCATAAAGGGTACTGAACCTGTGCCGCACTATGAACTGTGCGGCTTTCTTATATATATCCTTCTTATCCGTGAGGCAAAACAGCGAAAAAAGAGTCATAAGCACCTGCTGCGCAGTAGACAGGCCCGCAGTATGGTGCAGCGCCACTGACCGGCTGTCGGCGACCATCCTTTCGATAAGTCTCATCTTCCCGGGATTTAGCGCTACCGTGCTGTAACGCGCATGAAGCTCTTTCAAATCTTTTTTGGGAAGTTTTGCGATCATTTTGTCGAAGACGTTGTCCTCGTGGATAGCTATAACGCCAAGCCTCCATCCGGTGGCGCCGAAATATTTCGAATACGAGTAGACAAGTATCGTGTTTTTCGGAGCGACGGATGCAATGGACCTGAACCCGTTCACGAACGTCCCGTAAACGTCATCGGTAAGTATTATCAGATCCTTCCTCTTGGTACGTACGAGTTTCGCGAGCCTTTTAAGGGTGCTTTCCTGCATGCTGACGGATGTGGGGTTTGACGGATTGACAAGGAAAAAAGCTTTTACCTTAGGGTCCAAAAGCTTGTCGATCTCCGAGTCCGGATACTGCCAGTCCTCTTTCTCGTCCTGTTTTATCTCGAGTTCAACGAACTGGTAATCGTTAAGGCGCGGGATCTCGAGGTACGGGGTAAATATGGGGGTGCCGATAGCTATCTTGTCGCCCTTGTGCAAAAGTTTATTCTCCATAAGACTCGTAAAGATGTAGTCCATTGCCGCCGTCCCGCCTTCTGTAGCGAAAAGATCGAATTTGCCGGAGGGCGCATCACCGGCGCACATCTCCTTATCAAGATATTTATGGACTACTTTTTCGCAATGAGTGAGCATCCTGTCAGGCTCCGGATAATGATCTCCCAGTATTGCATCGATCATCTCCCGCACGAACTCATCGGGATCGAACTTTAGTTCACCTATCGCATAGTCAAAAGCCTTTTTCAAAAACCCCGCACCGGGAAGTCCCGGGTTCTTCTTGAGATAGCCGTATAATCTCTTTGCTATGTTCTTTTTCTCGGGCGCCATGCCTACGCCGGGAAGATCGACCAGGCGCATAGACTCCTCGATGGCAAACTGCCCCAGCTGGAAAAAACCCTGACGCGGGATCGTGGCCACCCAGTTGGGATTCCCGCGGCCGGCGTTAAGCATGATGCGTTCATGATGTGAGCCGGCCATCTTTATAAGTTTGTTCTTAAGCTCAAACGGGCTGAGCGATTCATAGCGCTTCTCCTGCAAAGACCGTCTCATAAAAATCTCCTTCCTTTTTGGCCTAACCTAGCCCCCTCAGAAAGTCACACCAAGGCGGACTCCCGCAACAACCGCATTGGGATAATCGTCCGTGCCTCCGGGATTAATGATATACTGAAAGTCGGGCTGTACAAAAAACCAGGGCGTGATCTGGGCCTTGTATGTAAAATCCACCATGATCTCATAATCCTGTGGAGTCGGGGCCGAAGCGCCCATGACAGTCCTAGTATCGTTCTGTGCGCGGTTAAGATCACGGCTCCATAAACCGTACGCCGAGCCTACCGCGATTATGTCATCATCGCGACCCGGGATAAGACCCTTATAGAAGATACCGCCCATCACAAAGAACGGAAACTGGTTAAGATGCGGAGGCGCGAATGTCGCAGCGGCAAAAGCAGTAAGACCCTGGTCGCTTCCGGGTGAGCCTTCCCTGTAAACCATCTGATCGGCATGCGCATAACAGCCGTAATTGCCAACGTGTTTTTTCGGGGAAAGCCCCGTCAGTATGTAAGAGTTTTCGTTCGCGTCGTCTAAAAGATCCCAGAAAACACCGCTATGATAGTACCCGCCTATTTTGTAATGGCCGGGTAAACCTTCGGCATCTGGCTCGTTATTCGGGGTGTAGCCGAATTCCTGCGCGTAAAGCACCCCTTTTGAGAGACGCATGCTGAAATCCAGTCCATGGTACTCGTCACGCCCGACATCAGGATCCCCGTTATAAACACCTGTCATCGAATAAAACGTATCTGTTACATCCAGCTTTGTACGCACGCCCCATACCGCTGTCGGATATGTAAAAAACGGCAGGTTTAACGGAATACTGATAGGGTTGCCGTCAATCGCGTTGTTGACGTAAATCCAGTAGATCGGGGAGGCGGCAAAATCATCACCCGTACTTATCCTGCCGAAACGTATATGAAGCCGGCCATCCAAAAGTGCCTTGTCAAAATAAAGGCCGTAAAACCTTAACTGTTCCGAGCCGAAGATACTTGTTACCGTGAAGGCGTTGCCGATCTTATCCGCGGAGAGGTTGTGACCCGCCCGGTATATGCCGGAGACATGGAACTGAAGCCCTTCTATATCCGCCGCCTTCTCAAGGTCGACATTAACGTCCATTCCCATTGAATGGTCATAACGTATGCCTTGAGCCCTTCCTCCCGTGGGGTTGCCCAGGATATCACAGACATAGGTGCTTGTTACGGTCACCCCTTTGTCGGCAAGCTCTTCACGCATACCTCCCCAATCACCTGTAAGATATTCCTGGTGCCCCGGAGGCCTAAACCAGGGAGACACCGTCTGGGGTTTTGACGACGCGTCTGCGGTAATGTTAACAGGCGAAGTCTCAGCGTACACTAAGGAACCAGATAACATGATGGCGGCAACAACCAACAAGATACAACAAACTTTACGCGCTGTAATCCTCATCATTATGCCCCTCCAGTTACGGTTATATTCTCAAAAAAAACGGATCAAACGATATTAATATAATAGATAGTGCTACTTTATTAAAAGTATACTTAACTTCACTCCAAAAACAAGGGCGCGAGCAGGCGCCCAGATACAAAAATGCTTTCCAAAAGAAAGATTTAGATATAAAATAACATGCAAACCACCAGATAATAATGACTAGTGGAGGCACTTTAATGTTTACAAACGCGACTAGCCATCCGCACAGGCGTTATAACACCCTTACCGGGGAATGGATCCTCGTCTCCCCTCACAGGGCAGAACGTCCCTGGCTGGGGGAACGCGAAACACCCGCTAAAGAAGACCGTCCCCGATATGATAAAAAATGCTACCTCTGTCCCGGTAACACCAGGGCAAGCGGACAAACAAACCCCGATTACGACAGTATATATGTATTTACAAACGATTTCGCCGCGCTTCTTCCCGAGAGGCAGCCTTTCCATCAAACCGAAAACCCCTTATTCAAAATAGAAGGCGTAAGCGGCACCTGCCGTGTGATATGTTTCTCGCCGCGTCACGATTTGACACTGGCTGAAATGCCGGCTGAAAGCATAAGAAAAGTCATCGACGCCTGGAGTGACGCGGTCCTGGAACTGGGCAAAAAATACCGGTGGGTACAGATCTTTGAGAACAAGGGCTCCATAATGGGCTGCTCCAACCCGCATCCGCACGGCCAGGTCTGGGCCGGAAGCTTTCTGCCGGATGAGCCGTCAAAGGAAAACAACCGGCAGGCCGAATATTTTAAAGATACCGGGAGGATACTCCTGGCGGATTACCTGGAGGAGGAACTTAAGCTTAAAAAGCGGATAGTCATTGAAAACGATCACTGGGTCGTGCTTGTCCCCTTCTGGGCCGTCTGGCCGTTTGAGACGCTTCTTCTGCCCAAAAGACAGGTTAAAAGAATACCGGGACTTCTCCCAGAGGAACGCGATGCACTCGCAGACATATTAAAGAAGCACCTGACGAGGTACGACAACCTTTTTAGCACCTCTTTCCCCTACACCATGGGATGGCACGGAGCGCCGACCGACAAAGAAGATTATACTTACTGGCAGCTTCACGCGCATTATTACCCGCCACTGCTCCGGGGCCAAACCGTGAAAAAATTCATGGTCGGTTACGAGATGCTGTCCGAACCCCAGAGAGACATAACAGCCGAACAGGCGGCGGGCAGCTTGAGAAGATTGAGCGATATACATTATAGGGCAAAAGAAAGCTGAGAGAAGCTCTTGACGGACGCAATGGCCGAGACGTTCCAGATAAAAGAAGAAACCCCCCATGGCCTTAAACGGATAATAATCAAAAATCCGGAGACAGGTGAGTTCGTTTCCATCCTCCCGCGTTTCGGCTCAAACGTAAACGAACTTTCCCTTGCCAAACGAGGTGCATCACACAAAGTGATCGCCGGTAATCAAACCGCCGCCGATTTTAAGGACAAAAGCGTTTTTAAAAGCGCCAAGCTCATACCCTTTCCCAACCGGATCAAGGATGGTGCTTATATTTTCGAAGGTAACCGGTACCAGCTGGAGCTGAATTATCCGGAAGAGAACAACGCCTGTCACGGCTTTATCTACGACAAAGAATTTGAAATAGAGAAGCGTGAAGCTCATGCCATTTACGCGTCAGTAAAGCTTTCGTATCACTATACGGGGTTTTTGCCCGGCTACCCGTTTGAGTGCCGGATAGAACTAACCTATTCTTTAGAGAAAGACCGCGGCTTCGCGTGCCGGACCACAATAGAAAACCTGGGCAGAACAGCCATGCCTGTCGGCGACGGCTGGCATCCTTTTTTCACTTTTCATAAGCCTGTCGATGAGCTTTTTCTGAAACTGGCCGCGGAAGAAAAAATCGAAGTCGATGAACGCTTGATCCCGACCGGAAGGTCATCACGCTATGGCAGATTTGACAAATCACACAAAATCGGTAATATTACGTTTGACGACTGTTTCAAAATAAAGCCCGGCCCCAGAAGCATCCAAGTCACCGAACTTTATGACGGGGAGGGAGAAATCGGCATACAACTCTGGCAGGAAACCGGCAAAAACAAATACAACTATATTCAGGTTTACACGCCGCCTGAGAGAACTTCCATAGCAATAGAGCCGGTGACCTCTAACATAAATGCGTTCAACAACCTTGAAGGACTGATAGTCTTGAAACCAAACGAGAAATTCGATGCCGGCTATGGGGTACAACTGCTCTAGAGCGGCTATTATATACGAAGCTTTTTAAAAGCGAAAGGAGAAACGATTTATGGGTAACGACACTATTCGGAAAGATGAGCTTCTAACCGAAGAGCTCAAGGAGGCCAGGAAATGTAAAACTCTGGTCTATGTGGTAGCGCTTACGGCTGCGCTGGCGGGGCTATTATTCGGACTCGATATAGGCGTCATCTCCGGCGCCCTTCCGTTCATCGCCGATCAATTCAAAGCGGGCACCGAAGCCCAGGAGTTTGTTGTAAGTTCTCTTCTTGTAGGAGCAGTAATAGGCACGCTTATCAGCGGAATGCTTTCCCGAAAATACGGCAGGAAAAATACACTGCTTGTAAGCGCGGTGGTATTCGCTCTGGGCTCTATCCTCTCTTCCATGGCCATGAGCACCAAGATGTTGATAGGAGTGCGGCTCTTCCTGGGGATCGCCGTAGGTATAGCGTCATTTACCGCCCCCCTTTACCTTTCGGAGATGGCCCCCTATCGCATCCGCGGGGCCCTTATCTCGATGTACCAGCTCATGATAACTATAGGAATATTGATAGCGTATATAAGCGATACCATCTTGAGTTACGGCGGTCACTGGCGGATGATGCTCGGCATCCTTGTCGTGCCGGCAACACTCATGTTTCTCGGCATACTTATGCTGCCCAAAAGCCCCCGCTGGCTGGTCCTTGCCGGCAGACGAAAAAACGCCCGGGACGTACTGGCAAAACTCAGGCACGAAGACGAGGTAGAAGCGGAACTTGACGACATAGAGAAGACTCTTGAGACAAAACAAAGCGGGCTCCAGCTGTTACTTGCGAGCAAACAGTTCCGTAAAGTCCTCCTTCTGGGGGTCGGCCTCCAGGCGGTACAACAGTTCACGGGGATGAACGTTATAATGTATTACGCGCCGAAAATATTTAAACTTGCAGGTTTTGTGTCCACCTCCCAGGCAATGTGGGGAACAGTGCTGGTGGGCCTGATCAATGTCCTTGCCACATTCATAGCGATCGCTTTTGTAGATAAAATCGGCCGTAAACCCATACTTTTTTCAGGCTTCATAGTAATGGGCCTGAGCATGGGTCTTCTGGGGCTTATGTTCCATATCGGGATGGATGTTTACCACGCGCTCCAGTTCGTGGCTATAGGGGCGCTTCTCTTTTTTATCATCGGGTTCGCGATGAGCGCAGGCCCAATCATCTGGGTCATCTGCTCGGAAATCTATCCCCTCAGGGGACGCGATCTTGGTATAACCACAAGCACGGCAAGCAACTGGCTGTGCAACGCGATAGTCGGGGCGACATTCCTGACCATGCTTAACACACTGGGACCGGCTAATACTTTCTGGCTGTACGGAGGGCTAAACGTGCTCTTCATCGTCTTTCTGCTACTCTTCGTGCCAGAGACCAAGGGAGTATCGCTTGAGAAAATCGAACATAACCTTTTGTCCGGTAAACGGCTGGTCAAGATCGGCCGCTGATTGAAAAGGAGGAACAATGAATAAAACAATATTTTCACTTATAACTGCCATTATCGCTTTCCAGGTATGGGTCGGCCCGGCTTTTGCCCAGTACATATCCGAGTCTATCCCCCAGCAAGACCGGATCCGGAGCATAGAC
>CAZGOG010000025.1:26868-27945 GCA_964527555.1 uncultured Planctomycetia bacterium
AAGGCAGCAGCGCAAAAGGAAGAGAAAGAACCGGTCTGGTACGGTTTCATCGCGGGAACTCCGGGCCAGCTTCCGCGTGCAAACACGATAGCCGTCTCCCCCACCGGTAGTGTGTATGCGATCGCCGCGGGAAACGAGAACCTGCCTCAGGAAAAGCATTTTCTGGTAGAAGTGGTCAACGCTGCCTCAGAGGTAGTTAAGCAGGACGGTAAAAAAGCTTTTGATATTTTCTCCAAGGAAGATTCTGTTTTCCGGTTTAAAAACACTTACATATATGTCATGGACGGCATGGGAAACATGCTCTTTGACCCGGGAAACCCTGAATACGTCGGAAACAATATAGTCGATTACCCGCAAATGTTCCCAGGTTATAAATACCCGGTTTTCAGCACGACCATGGAAGGAGCGATTGCGCTTGCCAATTCCGGCGCATACCCGAAAACGTCCGAAGAATTCAGCAAGATGTTCAAGAATACCGTGGCTACCACAGATACCGTGTGGGCGGCGTATCTTACCGCAAAACCGGGAGAAAAGCTATTGTCACGCAAGGTGTCATACCATAAGGCTGTCACGGGGGGTCCCGACGGGAAAAAATACCTCGTGGGATCCGGCGTTTACCTGGCAGGCTGGGAACGATAAGAAGGGTAAGAAGCGAAAAATGAAAAAAGACGAGATCATTGGAGCTTTCAGGAAGTATTTTACCGGAAACGCGCGCGTTTTTTCCGCTCCCGGAAGGGTAAACCTTATCGGCGAACACACCGATTACAATGGCGGGTTCGTCTTCCCCATGGCCTTGGAGTACTCTACACTAGTCGCCGTCTCGCCGAGAGATGACCGCAGGGTTAACCTTCTGTCCGTTAACATGGATAACTCCATCACCTTTTCCCTTGATGATAACCAGAAGAAACGGGACCACTGGAGCGATTACACTGCCGGTGTGGCGCGTATGCTGGAACTTGAAGGAATACATTTGCCCGGAGCGGATATGCTGATCTCAAGCTCCGTTCCGGTCGGTGCGGGCTTAAGTTCCTCGGCTGCGATAGAGATCTCCTCGGCGCTCGCCTTTCTAAGTACCGC
>CAZGOG010000026.1:0-27927 GCA_964527555.1 uncultured Planctomycetia bacterium
TCCGCACTAGATTGTAACAGTAATACGTATTTTGTCAAGGGAATTGTCCGCTAAGATTATTAATTAGATTGTTATTTAACGAGATTATGCCGAAAGAAGAGTCTTTGAAACGATACCGTACTCCGGCACCGAGTACTTTTGGACAGGCCTGAGGATTACACTGAACACGGTGCCCCAGTTTCCGTCCGGGTTTTTAAGGGCTTTCATATACGTGTCTACGACTATGGCTTCATTTATACATCCTTGTAAATAATACTCCAGGAGCATGTATAGTTTCGAACTCTCGGAAGTGTCCTTGTCGATCTTTCTTGCAAGAAGCATCATGGAGTATATGCTGCTGCGGTGGATCTTTCTTTCGTCTAGACCCCTTAAACCGGTCGTATCTATAAGCATAAGCTTTATCCTGGGGGCTTTATCTGCAAGCTCTTTCGCCAAAGAACGGTTCTCCGGTTCGCTGAACATTATCGGGAGCTGCACAATCACCTCTTTTGGATTAAGCTGCTTTTCTTTTATTGTTTCCAGTATCCTTCTTATGACAGTATCCGCCCTGGCGGGATTGATCCTCTCCAAGTGAAACCTGCTTGCATACTCGGCCTCATCGGACCTGTAATCTTCCTCGTCTATATACATATCACCGTACGTAAAGATGGTATAGTTTTTTACCGGCGGGGCGATCTCGATCCCGACTTCTTGGGCATAACTGTTCATCTCAGCCGGGGTTTTAATTCTTTCTGGATCTGCGAGTTTATCGGTTTTGTCTTCACTTGCTACATCCTCTGACACTGTTTCTCCATGCAAAGCGATATGTACAATAGTGTCTGCATCTTCCAAACCCGGCGTACCACCGGCAAGCGAGGCTATTAACTGCTGTTCTGCCGCTGGTAAATCTCCGGCACTAATAGATGCGGACCAGGTATCCACCGCAGATGTATCATCCTCTGCAGGAGGAAAGACATCACCCCAGTTATCTCTGCCGTAAGTTCCCTCTGCGAAAAAGAGTTCGTGACAGGAGAGGACTTCATCGACTATTTTTCCCATCCTCTCTTCATCGGTGACCTTATCGGTGATGACATGCCTGAGCGCAGCATTTAGATGCGGACTTTCTTCATAATAACCTTTTACTGCTTTGGCAAGCTTCTCCCTCTCTTCTATATATAGTCTGGGATTCGCGGTCACAAACTTATAGAAAAGACAGGCGGCTTTGTTCTTTACGTATTCCTCGCCGCCGTACCCGGCCATGTTGAGATCCGCGATAAACTCCGCGAACTTTCTTCTTTCCTTCACAGTTTCGAAATTTTTAAAATCATAGCCGCTTATATCCGCAAATTGCCGGCAAAGCTCTTCGGCGTCTTCTCCGTAGATCATACTGTAAAGATCAAGTCCCGAATAGATCTCAAAACCGTGTCCCAGCTCATGCAGTATACTTCCCTGGATCATGGCCCTCACAACTTCCCCCTGAGAGGAAACACGCTGGGTGTCGGAACTTTTCATAAGAGCGCGGAATCTGTTTACGCCCTCTATAAACGTCTGGTAAACACCGATCTTTCTTAACGCATTATCAGGATAAATCCTTACGGCCAAAGTGTAGGTAGCTTTAGCGGGGAGGTCTTCCTCTCCCACAGGGATGATACCAACTTCATCCGTAATGATAGTGCCTTTCCTGCCCTTGGCCATGCCGTATGAAAGCATACTTATCGCCTCTTCTATGTCATTATAAACTTTAAGAAGACTCTTATTTTCCTCGCTGTCGGTATACAATTCACCTGATGGTTCCATGCCGCTGACGGCGCTATTCGCTTCCTCACCTGTTAGGGGCCCGTCCTGCTGGGCCGCTGCGGAAGGACCTTCATCTTGACCCAACTGCAATATTTCATCAATCAGCTTTTCTTTTGCATAAGAGAATCTAGCAAACGCGTCCAGGTATTCGTATGTTCCAACGGAAAACGGTTTCTCGATTTCATAGATATCTGTGATGTTATCAACCAACTGTATCGCTTTTTCATAAGCATCCCTGGCCTTGCCTGTCTTTCCCTCTCTCTTATATGATCTTCCCTTTATCTTATAGATACCTGCCATAACCGATATGCCATCTGAAACCGCATCCAACCAGAGCGGATTTCTGAAAGCCGGCATGCGGGTCTCACCTATATCCACTAAAGGCGCGATTGCTCTATGAACCATACCCTCTTGGAACCCCCCTACAACAGGAGCCGGTGAAATCCCACTTAGTTCTCTCCAGTAATAATCAAGAAAGGATTCCGGCGGCCTTAACTCTTTAACACGCTTTATACCTTCAGTATCCATTACTCTGGCGGCAAAATATGCTATGACAAGCTGGTGGTTAAACAACAGTTCGCGCCGCATCGGGCTTTCCCGGGGTGCCAGTCTGACCGTTTCGAAAAAGTCAAGAACCTTCCGCCAGTCACCGGGTCCAAACAATCTGGCAAAACAGATATGAGCATATGTCTCCGGTGAAACTACAACATCATAATCCTCTATTATCTCTGCTATTAAAATGATTTCCTCATACGCCCTCTGGGTGAGAGCACTACGCGGGTCTCGCATGAAATGCTCGCCGTTAGCCGGGTTTATGCCGATAGAAGCCCTTACCTCCGTGATTTTGCCTTCAAGGTATTCTCCGGACACTTTAGGACGGAACGCTCCGTAACTCCTTAAGTCTGAGACATAATTGCGCCCCTTGTCCGTCAGCTCATACACATAAGGAGTACCGCTTACATCCTTCTCTAAAAGACCGCTTGCAACCAGCTCATCAAGGTCCCTGCGGCTTTGTGATTCAGGGCTTGCAACCGGAAGCCTTGAAAGTTCTAATTCCGGATACGGGTAGAGGATCCTCATCTTGCTGTATATCCTGTTATAGTCCCCGACCGTAAAACGCTCGGGCATAAAGTCATAGAGGGCTATCACCTTTATCGCATCCTTATCGCTCCTGCCGGGTTTCTTCTGGAACCTGCCGTACTTGTGCGCCTGGGTAATACTTTCGGCGGAAACCGCAGAAAAAATCGCTTCAGCCACATTCTTTCCCTGCCGCATCTTTACGCGCGACAGACTTAACACTCTTTTAGCGTAAGTCTTTTCTCCCTCCGTCATGCAAACATCGTTCAATATTTCTTCAGCTCTGTCGATGTCTTCGACCTTCACGGGTTCACTCCCGATAAGCTCTTCTATGTGTTCTTTTACCTGCCAGCCGCTCACCACCTCTTTAATTTCATCGATGTAGGCGCTGTAAATCACTTTCGCGATCTTTTGGGCAGCCCAGTATCCGCGTTTTTGATCGAATAGACCTATCTTATTATGTACAATACACTCTATCTTAACCGGGATAGCGGAAAGCGGCGGGTCCTTGTCCATCCTTTTCTTCTTTATCATTAGATCACGGATACCGCTAAAATCTTTCCCCTCAGACGCTGCCTGCAGTATCGCCATAAGTCCGCTTACGATGGATTTTTCCGTGTTGCCGCGGTCCATCCCCATAAGCCGAAGAACGTGAAGTGCGTTTTCAAGCACATCAGCTTCGACATCCTCGATCTCTTCAATAAACTCTTCTACGGTATCTTTGATGTCTGATTCTTGAAAATCCTTTGCCATCTCGTCCCGGAAAGCAGAATCCACAAGCCTCATCAAAAACCCGGCTGTAACGGCTTCCTCGCTATCCCTTATCGTTTTCCATACATCCTCGGAATACAAGATATAAAGATCTAATAGTTTCCGGCGTTTGGTCTCGCTGCCGTTTATTGCCGCCGGCGCCTTTTGCGGCGTTTTCTTCGCCGCTTTCTTCCGCGGCGTTTTCTTCGCCGCTTTCTTTCTTTTTGCCGCCGCGTAATCGCGCTCTTTGGAAATCTCGCTTAACGACGCAACCGGTTCCAGTGCCAGGATTTCATCGGTCGGTTTGTAGCCTTCAGGGTCTTTGTTGTACACTTTCTCGGCTTCCAGCAAACTATTGGTCAGACTGCCTTCGTCGCTGACCCAACCGTTTAACCCCAAGTGCACCCCCGCCTCATAAAAACAAGTGTCTACAACTTCTTTCCTCGCCTTCCGATCCGCCAATAGATCATGGATTATACGTGGTTGTCCTTTCCGTCTCAGTTCGTTCTCATGCAACGGCTCCCTGGAATTGGCAGTGATAGCAGAAAATGTCTCCTCATCAAGTATTATGTAAACTGCATTATCGCTTGAATGGGCGTGCACTTCTACAGAAACGGATTTACCTTCTTTATCAGCCATCGTGACTTGTGGATAGTTTTCATCCTTCTTTTTCGCTAAGAGAATCAAGGGTTTTTTAACTAAAACATGCAAAAGTGCTTCCACATCATCGGTGCTGATGCCTAAATTTTCTAACCGGGTTCTTATCGGCGACCTGAAGATATCTATGTGATCTGTCCAGCTATATCTATATCCAGCGTTTTCGTATAATTTGTCATGTTTTGAATGTTCAGAAGGTACGTTATAAATATCGTTCACCGCGTATCCGCCTTCTTCCATTTTCCTTCGGATCCACTCGTCGACGGAAGTTTCATGTTCCTGATAGCGCTTAATGGCTTCAGCGTCTTCTTGTTTCCACAGCTCCCGCAGCGGTAAGGTATTTGTGCGGTCAATAACGCGCCTGGCCCCTTCCCATTCTTCTTCGGTATAGACCTCTACGGGAAATCCGCCATAAGCGTCTAAGTTGGGTGAAAAAACCGCATAATAAGTTCTTACAATCGGGCGGCGATCCTTATCCCTTGTTTTAGTGTCCTTGACGCGGCACATCACCCCGAGATAGCCGGTATCTTTTGATAAAGATTTTACTTCACTGAAGAAAAAATGCGTGTCATCGAATATGCTTGGATTGTATTTGGAGGCGTTCTTGGCTAAAGTCTCTATGTCTATCTTTTCCGCCACTCCGGCGAGTCTCATGAGGTTTGCTTCGACGCCAAGCTTGATCCTGCCGATATCCTTGTGCTGGGCGCCTTCAAGGTCGTTAAATATCGAGGAGGTCGAAAGCGTATACTCCGGGGCGTTTCCCGCAGCAGGAAACGAAAAAGAAGTATTATACACGGGCGTGTTCACAATAAACGACACCAGTACGATTATGCTGACTGTTCTAAATCTTTTGTTCATAACTCCCTTGCAATTATGTAGACATATTGTTGTTAATGTAATAAATATTTAGGTTATTATAACAATTATATACTGTTAGGTCAATAGAAAGATATAACTATTTCATTCTTAACTATGTGATTACGTAAAGTGTTTTAATATAATGAGTTATATTAATTTCAATTTGAGGTAAGTGCCCTGGAAAACTCCCCTCCCGTTAAAGCGTCAATATAAGCGGTGATTTCTTCAACCTTTAGACGCTTTTCAAGAAGTCTACTCGCATACTTTTCTTCCTCTATATTACCCGCTTCCATGTTTTCTATCTCAAAGAGGAGCCTTTTCCTTTCAAAGTAGAGGCGTGTCACCTCCTCCAGTATGTCTTCCCTGAGCTGCACCATAAGCTTGCTTCTTACATCGATACTCGTCTGGGCATCATTCCAGACGAGATCCGAAAGGTCCCACGTAAGATCCACCCCCCAGTCATTGCCGAATTCCGGAGGACCTTCTATAACATATGAAGTACTGGAACTTTTATAGATCTCGATGTTTTCATCCCTTGACTCTGAAAAATTTACTGAAAGCCGGGGGAGGAGCGCCTTCCACCTGGCGCCGGTCCTCCACCTCTTGATCTTTTCCGGGCTCACTTCGGCGTATTCTATCGCCATCTCCTGGACGCACCTTACTGAAACACCTTTTTCCGCGGAAAAGCTTCTCTTTACTTCCTTAATATAAGAATCAACCCTTACCCTGTATAAAGACCTCCCACCGCCGAAATAAAGCCATCTTACCCCTTTACTGTCGGCGGCAACTTCCAGAAAAGATATGTCAGAAGCGAAAGGTTTTTCAAAAAGGTTTTCCCACACTTTCTTCTGGTCGTTATAAATAAAAACTTTTTTATCCGTAGACGCGAAAAGCTTTCCGCTGTCATATTGCAGGCACCTTACTTCCCTTGAAGGAAGTCCGCTCGTGTCTATTTTCCTCAAGAGCTCACCCTCCCCGCTTATAATGAAAACCCCACGCTTGCTTAGAACCGCGCATCCGGCGCTATCAGAGGAGATGACCTCTTTACCCGAACCAAAGAAATCCTCCTCTTCTTCCGAATAGACAATGTCATCCTCTTCGGATAAGTGAGAGTCCATTGAAAGAGGCAGCTTAAGCCACCTCGCTCCCTCATCTTGTGAAAAATACACTTGTTTCCCCGAGACCAAAAAGATATTCTTCCCCGAAAGCGCGACCCCATCTATTTCTCCAGCGGCAAGACTCGGTCCTATCCTCTTCCAACCCCCCTCCCTGACACAAAAAAGTTCTCCGGGCGACCAGGCCAAGAAGCCCTCTAGAGGAAGAGCTATGACTTTTTCAATATCCGTCCGTCCCAGGATGCGCTTCCATGAAATGTCACGCTCATTAAATCCTGAGGCGGGAAAACGGCCTTCGTAAACGCTCCCACTAGCTGAAACAATTATCCCGCCTTCCCGGAGATCAATACTTTTCACGCGAAAAGTCCCTTGAGGAAAAACGGCCCTCTGCCAGACTTCGCCATCCATCACATAAAGACCGTTTTCCGTACCTGCGTAAACAAGATCCCGGCCGTCTATACCCTTGATGCATAGGACCTTACCATCAAGACCTCTATAGACGTCATACCCAAAAGCGTTATTAGCCTCTAGAATCGGAACAAAACCCATACAAAACATAAAAATACAGGTTATTTTAATGATCCACTTCATCTTTACCCGCTCCTTTCAAAAAACACATTATTCTTGACAAGATGCCAAGATTTGATAAAATAGTACCCGTCAATAAAAACGCAAACCCGATTCAGGGTTTCGCGTGATAAGGCGGGTGAATATCCCCTACCCTCACCCGCCTTTTATTATATTCCTTATTTGATTTTTTGTCAAGAATTTATTGATTTTTTGCAATAAATGATGCCTGTCTGCTATATAAATAGCTTGCTCTAGCAGTGCCCCACAAGGTATAATAGTTCTCATGAAAGATAGATTTCCTGAGGGTTTTTTATGGGGTTCATCGACTTCCGCCTACCAGGTCGAAGGCGGTAATTACAATAACGACTGGTACGAGTGGGAGGCTTCCGGCGGCACCTCTCCATGCGGGGAAGCCTGCGATCATTACAGGAGCTTCAAGGAAGACTTTAAAATAGCAAAAGAGCTGGGGCATAACGCTCACCGTCTTGGGATAGAATGGAGCCGACTTGAAAAAGAAGAAGGCATCTGGGACGAGAGTGAATGGGGACATTATAAAAGCGTCCTGGATGAGCTTACCAGACTCAAGATCACGCCGATAGTGACGCTCAACCACTTCACAATACCCCTCTGGCTGTCACATAAAGGCGGATGGCTTAGCGACGAGTCGCCCGGACACTTCACGCGTTTCGCGGCAAAAGCCGTCAAGGAGCTGGGAAACTTTACCGAATACTGGATAACCTTTAACGAACCTAATATTCTGGCGATACTTGAATATTTTTACGGCCGGTGGACGCCCTGCAGAAAAAACTTCGCCGAAGCCCTCATAGTATTAAAAAACATGCTGAAAGCGCACGCTATGGCGTATTCCCTCATGAAGAAAGAAGCCGAAAGCACACCCGGGGTTAAAAAGCCGAAAATAACAATAGCAAAAGCCGTGACCGCCTTTCATCCGTGTTCGCGCTACTCGCCGCTTGACCGTCTTGTCACATACTGGAGGAGCTGCTTCCACAATCATGCGTTTATCGCTTCCAGCATAAAAGGCGAGGTGCGCCTTCCGGGCCTCGCCAGAGAGAAGCTTTCGGCAAAAAAGACCATAGACTTCCTCGGCCTTAACTATTATTCCAGGCAGTTTATCCATTATGAAAAGCCTCTTTCAAAAAATCCGCTGGGGGTGATCTGCTCGCTTGATCATCATGCCCATGCCGGGAAGATGACCGATATGAACTGGGAAATATATCCCGAGGGGATCTATGAGGTCGTTAAAAGTTTCGCGCGCTGGCGCCTTCCCATAATGATAACCGAAAATGGTCTTGCGACAACTTCCGACGCCTTAAGAAAAGATTATATTAAAAGGCATCTGCTCGAGTTACTCCGTGCGATAAACGAGGGACTCCCCGTAATCGGGTACCTCCACTGGTCGCTTTTGGATAATTTCGAGTGGTCTGACGGCTATTCCAAACGTTTCGGGCTGGTAAGAGTCGATTACCCGACTCAAAAGCGCACCATAACAGACGCCGCCAGGTATTACGCGCAAGTCATCGAATCCGGAAAACCCTAAGAAGAAAATATCCTCGCATATTCATCCTCTATTTTTTTCTTCTCTTCTTCTTTTAAGCTCCATAGTCCTGCGCGAAGGTTTTCCTTAAGCTGCCGGGTAGTGCGGCATCCGACGATGCAGCTTGCTACTATCTTAAGACTCAAGACCCAGTTGATGGCGACATCCGAAGTGGGAACTCTGTGTTTTCCGGCTATCTCCTCAAGAACCTTTACCAGTTCCTTCGCCTTGCCCCAGAAGGGCTCCTTGTAAAACTGGTAGAAGAAGGATTTTACGTCTCCCTTTTTGAGCTGTGGAGGCGTCTTGTATTTCCCGGTCAGGATCCCCCCGCCCAAAGCCCCGTACGAAAGGATCGATATATTATTCTTCCGGGAGAAGGGAACGAGGTCCTCTTCTATTCTCCTGTCGAGGAGAGAATACTGGACCTGATTGCTTACGATGGGGGCTATTTTAGAGGCTTTTTCTAAAAGGTCTTTGTCAAAGTTGGACACACCTATATATCTTATCTTACCCTCGAGGATGAGTTTCTTAAGTTCACCGAACGTCTCTTCCAAGGGCACATTCGGATCGGGCCAGTGGCACTGATATAGATCTATTGTCGCCACTCCGAGACGCTTTAAGGAGCCCTCTATCTCTTTCCTGATAAAGGAAGCGCTTGAATTGGGCCTTATGGAGGAGCCTTTTTTCTCAAGCCCGAACTTGGTGGCGACGAGAACTTCGCCAGAGATGCCTTTTAAGGTCTTGCCTATTACTTCCTCGGCACGTCCGCTTCCGTATATTGGCGCCGTATCGATAAAGTTGATGCCGCCACTTACGGCCTCTTCGACGACGCGTATCGACTCAGCATCATCCACCTCACCCCAGCAGTCGCCGCCGAAGACCCAGGAACCAAGGCATATGCTGGAAACGTTTAGGTTTGAGTTGCCGATTTTTCTTTTCTCCATCTTGCCCTTCTTTTTTCTTAAGCATTATACCGATTAAATAAAATGCGGTCTATATATAAATTATGAGGAAAATTTGCATTACGCATATTAATATGCTACTTTTTACCGTATGACGAGCCCTATAAGAAACCTCATTATCGTAATAATACTCGTAATAGCGGCGTTTGTCGCTGTATGCAATCTCTTTGAGACGCCCTTTGCGGATACTACTGTGGACTGGTTCGCCTTTTTTGCCGGGATTTTCCTGGCCTTTGAAGCCATCTATAAAATGCTCAAGTTTAAGAGCCCTTTCTTCCCGCAAGGGCTTTTCCGCCTCTTCAGGATAATAATAGGCCTGGATATTTTCATCGTGCATCTTTTGCAGCATACCCTGGGAGTCGACTGTGAAATCCTTGCCTCGCCTTTCAAGCAGGCTTTCCTGGACTGGTCTGCTTTTCTGTTTGGACTTTTCCTCATGATCGAAGGATCGTGGAGAATATTTACCCGGAGAGAAGCTGCCTTCACCGATCAGTTTACCAGGATCCTGAGAGTGACTATAGGCGCGTGTATCTTTACGATACATCTTCTTCAGTTTATGAGATAAGCCTATGAATCTCCACGGATTAACATCCGTGGTGTTCCTCCGTTCTAAGTGCAAGATATCTTTCCTCGCAGATTCATGGTGAGCAAGCGAAGTGAGTCGAACCACGAATCTCTACCTCGCAGATTCATGGTGAGCAAGCGAAGCGCGTCGAACCACGAATTAAGCTTTGGTAAGAATATCTCTTTGAATATCGTATATCTCTTTAAGGCGTTCGAAGTTGACGGGGTCTGCTTTCGGGGTGAATATGACATACCTATCATTTAAGTGCCGGACTTCTACGGCGGAGTGATCGGATATAGTCCTCTGGCCGAATGCCATGCGCATGGCCATTGATATCATCTCAAGAAGCCTTATGTAAGAGTCCTCTCCCAGATCCTTGGCATTGACCCCGGCAAGAAAGGGTTTCTCTTCGCTCGCATCCATCTCCATCATCGCTTTAAAATAGTCATCGGAAGCAAGCGTCTCCTCATTAGCGAGGACTACAACGTTCTTCAGGGGAACTTTACCCTCATCTATGGCTTTCTGGAGTTTAACGGCGAGCTCATCTTTGGTGCCTCTTATCACCCTGACTGATTTTTCCTTGTTGAGTTTTTCAAGATCCTGGACAAGCGCCTGGATATATCCTTTCTGGGTTCCGGGGACCCAGGAATCCGTCTCGACCGCGACTATTATTTCCCCTTCCTCGGCTTTCGCCAATTCGGCGCGGCCCGGTCCGCGAAGATCATGACGAAGCGCGTGCGCCCATTTCCCTTCGGTAAGTTCGAGTATCTCACCCTTTAGATCCATCAGGTCAGCTTCATCGCCCGCATATCTGATAAGATTAAAAATCTCGTCTTTCTGCTTGCTGGATATGGTTTCTGCTTTATATGCGGCTGTTTCAATGGTATCAAACGCAACGCTTAACTCTGAGACCACTCCTATTTCTTTAAGAATATCAAGACAGCGCCCGACCGTTACAAGATCATCTGTTTTCAGTTTACTGGCGATACTGAATATCGTCATGGTCCTGTCTTTTTCGGAAAGCATCCTGAAAATATCGGCTGAGGTATTAAATATCGCGGAAGTCTTGGCTGAATGGGAAATACCGCCTTCATTATACACCGCTCCCGGATACTTGCTGGCAATAATCTCATCGACTTTTTCTTTGGTTGCCCCTGACTTGCGTGCGGGTAGTCTTTGCTGCCATACTCCATGATCGTTCAGGTTCTTGGCTATCGTATAAATATGATCGGGTAAGATTTCTTTTTCTTTAGCGGTGAGTCCTGAAAAAAGTCCTGGATACGCGGTCATGTAGAACCTCGCCCTATATGCCGGATCGCTCTCACGCTCCAGAAACATTATCCAGTAAAACATCATGGCCAGAACGTTAAGGTAAAGATGTCTTCGGCCTCTCTCGCCCTGAGCTTTTTCTTCGTTTTTATTAAATTTTATTTCGCCCAAAGAATCTACCGGAAGGTGCCCCCTTAAAGTATGTATCGCAAGGGAATACAGAATCGAAGTATATAGTGTCGATTCGACATTGGTAAAATAATCGGTAAGGGATACCTCATCCAGTTTCTTTCTCTTAAGCCAATACATCAGTTTGACGAATTTATCGTTTATCCTTACGGTCCCGTCACCTGTTACAACGTCCGTAGGCACATGGCATTCGGAAATTTCTTCTATTATTATTTTGCCGGGGTCTATCCCGGGCATGGATTTAATACGTGCTAGATAATCAATATGATCTTCATTGGCTCTTTTGTTTATTTCATTCCGAAGCTGAGCAGCCCGCTCAAAGTCTTCTCCCTTTACGGCTTCTTCCATCTGGCAATACAGCTCATATACCGGTTTGAAGTTTGCCGGCATGTCATGTTCCGCAATTTTCTTAAATATATCCCTTATGTCTCGAACCGTCTCCTCCCATTCCTCGGGTTTTATCCCCCTATCGCCTATAACCAGCTCATACGCTTCTTTGCTGAGGTTTATCCCCCCTTCATTTGAAGCTTCTGCGTCTAAGGCGCTTACCAAGAGTTTAAAGTCTTCGGTTATAAAATCTGCCGCGTTAAAATCATCTTCTTTGCCTGCCTGCCACAAGCCCCAGAAAGCTTCAAATGCTGCCGAGACCATTTCGGCACTGACGTCATTTTCGTTTAATACGACCCTGAGTATCGACTCCGCCCTGAGTTTTTCATCCCGGACCTCTGCGACCACGATGCTCCCCTCAATGAGAGACGGCTGGGCCATAAGAACTATTTTTTTCTCCTCGGCTTTCTTTCTGAGGGTCTTGCTCATATTCACCGCACCCAGCTTCTCAAGGAACGAAACACTAGCCCGTACCGCTTCGTCTGATATCTCCACAAAACTTATCTTCTTATCATCGTTTGCAAAAGCTTCAGCCAATCTCTCTCTCAGCGCGGTGACCTCTTTAGTGGTAACGTCATTATGGATGACCAGTCGATCACAATAGTTATCAAATTCTTTTTCCGAATAGACCGTGCTGCTTACGACAGCGCCATCACTTGAGCAGACTACAACGGCAAAATAAGATTTGCCGTCAATCTGCCCGGGAACAATAAAGTTATTCTCTCCCAGATGCGAGACTATATCTCCTAATTTTACTGCACCTTTAAAAAATACCTCGATTGTTTTACGTGCTTCTCTCGATTCTTCCAGACGCAAATTCGCGAAGAGGTTACCGGTGCAGCTTACAGCTTCACCTCTAGTAAAGTTCATCTCAGAGTCTCTCGCATATCTATCAAGTATAACAGCCTCGAACATAGTCTTTTCATTAATAACATCGCTGACTAAAGATTTAAAGACGCCTGTTTGAGGGCTAAGATGATTTAATTTCACGGATGGATACACTCCCACTGGATATGAAGATGCCAGTGTAAGATTTATCAATGATGCAAAAAGCACCATTGATATTAAGGATATATGCGTCTTATGATAAACTTTACTCAATGATAGCTCCCTTCATTAATAAATAAAATTAATGCTCCCTTTTTATATTGTTAACGTAGTCAATTTAACATATTTTAAAAGGAATATCAATCATAATATCAAGCTATTTTAAATCTTAACAAAATAGCCATAAAAACAGGACACTGAAATAAAAGTGTCCTGTTTTTATACAGCCAGAGATGAATCTCCACGGACTCACGTCCGTGGTTTTCCTTGCCCCAAGTACCTCTTCATTGCATTAGAGGTTCATGGTGAGCAAGCGAAGCGCGCCGAACCATAAAATATTAGAGTGACCTGTACACTGCCTCCATAGCATCATTATAATCCCGTACATCCTGCCAGTCTATCGGAGTTATCATTACCACAATGTTACCCGCGTATAGCGCATTAAAATAATTATTCAATTCTTCTGTGCTTTTCACCCCAGCTACATATGCATCTACCGCATCTCTAGTAAGATACCCGGCACTGCCCAATAAATCCAGCGTATCTTTTCTGACTTCAACCCGCATCGGATCTACCTCCGACATGTTGAAATATCTTCCCAACCTTCTTTCATTGAGCAGGAGGTTCGCATAAGTAAGGAGGCGCAGGACGTTATCCGTATAGTCCTCCCGCTTTTCGGTATTGTCTACAATCACTATATTCTTTGCCAGGTCTATATATTCCGGTTCGATATCCCTAAGAGAGTCCCTGTACTCTTCCTCTACATCCGCAAGACCGATAAGGCCAAGACGCAGCTGTAGTTCCCTCAACGTGCTCTTTTTAACACACTTTATCAGCGTCATCGGAGCTTTATTCTCATCTTCGCCCTTTGCGGTATTTTCCTTTATTTTATCCAGGATGTCTTTGATTGACTGTTTATCTTTTGTGGCGTCGAAAGACTGATAGGTGTTGTCCACTCCCCATTTCCGGCTTATCTGTCTGCTCGCCTTCTTGCCCCATTTATCCAATACGCCGGATTTTGCGACATTATAATGCTCGTCATAGACCATGTTCTGCGTTCCGCGTCTGGCATTATCACGCGTATGAGCTATGAGCTCCGTAAGCGCCTGGAAGCTTTCCGGGTCTAAGTCTTCCTGCAGTCCCATAAGCAGCACTTTTCCGATATTGTTGACCGGGAGTCTTTTGTTCCTCCCCGAACGCGTGTTATACCTGTATTCAATCCATTTCTTCTCATCCGGAGTCATGGATGAGCCTCTAACAATCTTTACTTTTTCATCCAGCCTGTCGATATAATCTTCCATATTTGTCGGCATTGAGTCAAACTCTTCTATATAAAGCTCATACGCTATCCGCACGTCTTCTCCGACACCTCTAGCCACTGTATGCATGTTGACCCCTGCTATAGCCGTCATATCAACACCTTCGGCTTCTGCGATATCCATAAAATATCCATGCATAAGCTCATGAATAAGCGCCTGGGGCCTTTCAGTATCATACAGCGCCTTGTCCAGGTAAAGGACACCGTTAGTGCCGAAATGCCCCTGGATCCTTTCATCGTACTCTATGAATTTTATACTATCAAAACCGGCGCCCATCAGCATCGCCGGTATTGCATAGATTATCCTCTCTTCATCTTCCGTCAGATTATGGTCTCTTTGAACGTCAGAAAGGAACGAGTTTATACTATTCACTAACTGCTCTCGAGTAATCGCCCGTTCTCCGGTGATACCGATCCTGATCTCTTCCCCGGTATCATGCACAACCACTAAATTGCCGGCCTCTTCTCTTGTCTCTACCACTTTAGCCAATGTCCCGTCCTCTTTTACCACTCCCCTGCCGATATTCCGGTAAGCTTTCGCAGCTTCGTCATATATGCCGGTAAGTGCAGCGGCACCGCGTCCGGCAAGAATCCCACGTGCTTTCTCTGCTACTTCTACTCCTGCCCCGCCCTTTGCCCCCATATAGCCTGGCAGCTCCGCTTCCCGCACCACTAGTCCCACGGCAACACCGGGAAGTTGTTCTTCAAACATGCTCCTACTCGGAACAAGATTAAGCTGTTGTTTGACGAGGGTCCTTGTCGCCTCTTCTTCCTTGCCGCTCATCCTGCTGGTATTGATCACGATATTTATAACGTCTCTTCTTACTATATCGCTGCCCACATTGGTCCGATTTATAACTACCGCGCTTGAAATCGGTCCTGACTGTTGGCCCCCCTCGCCCAGGGTTCTTCTTTTAACGGTTCTGATCTCTTCACCTGCGATGTTTACGATTTTATCTGCGCTTAATATCCTTACCGGACGTTTTTCTTCCCTGCGCACTTTCTCGATTTTTCCCGTTCTAGGATTCCTCTCCTCAGTCACAATATAATTAACCTTTTCGTATAACTGTCCGTCAGAGATTCTTTCCAGATAGCCCTGGGTATTAACCCTGCAGGGAGTCTGTACAGTACTTGCTACGCCTCTTCCATCATAAACCGTGTCTTCTACTATTATCTCTCCCAGCGCTGAAGCTAAAATAGGATCCACTTCAAAATTGGCGACATCCAGCACGGGTTCCACCAGGTCCCTCTCCTTGACTTCACCTCTTGCTACTCCCAGCAGACTGTAATTCGCTATAATCAAAGGTTCTACATTATAGGTTCTGTGTCCTGCAGAAGAAGGCTCTCTAGCGACGCTAGCAGCGGGCCCCGCCATGGGTATGCCTCTTTCAATGCTTTCAGCATACTTTTCGATCAGGTTATCAATTCTTTGTCTTCTCTCTTCACCTCTAGCCTTTGCAACGAGAGGAAGCTTCGTATAATCACTATAATTTACCACTAGCGCCCGCAAGACCTGCGTTACACCGTTCATATCATAAAATATTTGAAGATAATCCCTGCCGCCTTCACCTCTTTTAAGGTAATAAAGCAGTTCCGGCTGGCCGGCAATTTCATTTAAAAGGTCCTTTCGTTCGTTTTGAGCTCTCGTAGCTTCCTCTCGAAGCTCGCCCAATTCCACCCTTTCCTCTCTTGTTAACTCAGTGCGTCCCTCATCTCTGATACTGGCTATCTTTTGATTAAGTTCCCTTCTAAGGGAAGACGCTAATACCTTAGCCGATTCATTAACCTCCTCACTCGTACTTAAACTCAAAAAGTTTGCCATAACGATATGCGGGGGTATATTATCATCCCTTCCCAAAGCTTCGAAAAGCGTGGCTCTTGTTTCAGGCGTAAGCTGCGCTTCTTTTTCACCGCTTTTAACTGCGGCTTTTAAAAAACTATTCAAGTTGCTGAAGCTTGTGTTTTTCCTCAGGATTTTCTCGGCCTGTGTCTGGGCGTTCTCTTCGCCTACTGTTTCTTTCACTATTTCTACAAACTTGTCTTTCAGCTTCTGAACTTCGGCTAGCTGTTCCAACTTCCGGGGTGTAGATTGCGCGACCTCACTCTGGAGTCTGCCCGCCACAAGACTATTATATTCGCCTTCTTTGATACCCAGTATCCGCATAAGTGCTTTCTGGGCTGTATTAGGTCCGGCTTTTCCAAACAAGGCGGTTATATCCTTGCCGCCCTTCCACTGCATTACCAAATCCTCTGGTAAATCCACTAAAGCTACATCCCTCATCGTCTCGGGAGATAAATTCCCTAATAACCAGTCTATAATGGGTTTCTCCACTACTCGCGCTTTTTCTTCTTGGTATGCCCTCCTTCCCTCGGGCGTAAGCGGATGTGTTGTAGCTATGGGTCTACCCATATTTTCAATATGTACACTAACACTATCTACTCTAGCAAACTGTGCTACAGCCTCGTGTACGATAATATATTCTATCTCTCTTTGATCTATACTGTCTCTAGCCTTTCCGTTTTCATTGATATATTTATCAGAGATAATTATACCTCCTTCATATGCATGACCTCTCATCATTTCGCGTAAAATAGGTCGGCTTATATCCCTAATAAACTGAATTTCCATCTCTCCTGTTTTAAGTTTTTCAATAATTTTGTCCATCATCTCTAGCTGGGCAGCCGTGGCACCTGCGGCTTCCAACTTATCCCTTACATCTTGCAGTCTTGCAATTGCATTATCTATATATTCCTGGTCTACGTTTATTAATCTGTTTCCCGCCCTTCTAGCTTCTTCTATTTCCTGGGCGATGAGGAGCCTGTCCACCGTTAAATCAACGAGTACATTGGGGGTTAATCTAAGCGTAGTCCTGGCTTCTACCTCAGCTCTATCAGGCCGTGCAGTATATACAACTTCACCTTCATTATTTACAAGTTCTACCTTAGCGCCCCTATTAGCCATATCCTGCATGACTACTCTTGCGTCAAACGCGGTGATATTAGCCTGGCCCCAGACGCTTTCAGCAAGTACCGGATTAAGCACACTCGCTATCGCCAGCTTCATGGACTGTGCGATCGCCGAACGCAGCATCTGCTGGACATTGGCGGTCTCGCCTGCAAGCAGTTTAAAATACGGGCTTTCATAATCTTCTTCACTGGTAAACTTTGGCAGTATCGATACATACGATATCCCGTTTTCCTTTAAAAGATCACATAAGTTCTCCGTATGAAAACCCCCGGTCATGAGCACGGCACTTTCGCCGTTGTTGGGAACCTGGCTGAAACGCAGGTTCTTCAAAAAGGCTTTGTCCCTCTGGAAGGAATATTCGTAGAACCTTGATATCTCCTCTCGGTAATAGTCCAGTCTTTCTATGCTTTCTGAGGTTTTTGCCGTTATGCGGTATTTGGGGCCTTCGTTTTTTATGAAATCTAGATAATTTTTAACGCTAAACGAGTCCTTGTTATCAAGATAATACTGGTAATCCGTCTTCGTAAGCGTTATGGCGAATATGTTCTTCATGATAGCCAAGTTCTTGGAAAGTTTATCAAGCTTACGCTGAGTATCGTTTTTAAATAAAGGTTCCTTGATCTCGGCTTCGAACCTGTCAAGCTCATCCATCACCTTGGTACGGTCAACGGCCTCATAAAGAGAAACATAGACTATATAATTCGATAAAGCGGGGAAATTAGCTATATCAAGATTGATATCGCCAGCTTTTTTTAAAAGATAGTCATAAAAAATTTTCCTTGATATTCTTTTTGTCTTGAAACCGACGCTTTTTGCAATCAGCTCTTTCATTTCGTTCTGGGAAAGGACTTTCTTAAGTTCATCTACGAGCACGCTTCTTTCGGTATTCGCCTTGTCGAAATCAATATCGTTCTCCATATCCATCGCCTGCATGAGAAGGTACAGATTAGGATAGCTTCTTACCTCTATCCCCTCTTCGCGTGCCTTTCTGATAAGAAACTCCAGATAATCCCGGAAATCTTTATTGCCGGCTTTATAAGCGCTGTATTCAATGTCTATCTTTAGGAGTTCCGGAGTATAAATATGCCTTTTAAGGTTGTTAAGTAGATAAGTAAGTTCTTTTAGGTAACCATCGACTTCTTCTTTATATGCGAGGGAGTCGCGATATACTTTGAGATTCGCCAGATAAAGTTCCTTGTCTTCCACGCCCCATAGTTCCACTTTCCCGGGATTGTTAACGGCATAAAATTCCGCTCCGCTTATCTCGCCGGTCTTGACAAAATGATCCGCTACTTCTCTTCTAATAGCCTCGCCCGATATGGAAGTAAAGATATTAAGATCATAAGAGCCCACCCCGCCTTCAAGATTAAGTACACGTATGCCGTACTCGGTGGTAAGGTAATCGATGAGACCGGAAATCTTATGCTGAGCGAAACTGTTACAGTGCGCGTCCTGTATGTGAACAATAAGTTTATCTGTATCTCCCTTAAAAGAAAACTTGACCTCACCCAGGTGCGCCGGAACGGTAAAAGTCTCTACGTCAAGACGCGCGAATTCAGCTGCCGGCATGGCAGCGGGAATTAAACCAAAATCTATCGCACCATAAGCGTCAGCAAACACAAAAAAAGCCATAAACACAGAAACGACTATTCCGCTTATGAATTTTCTTATAAAATTATGTCCGTCCATCCATCGATTAAACATAAACCACACCCTTTGTAACTTTTTAAAATTATTTAATTAGTATGGAAAAAAATATAAATTAATCCCTCGCCTCATTAAATAATCTCTATATAGGCCTCCTTTTTATAATTTAACTTACCCAGTAATTAGTATACTTGGTTTTTTATGTATATACAAATTAAAAAATCTTACTTTTTTAAATACTAACAAAAGCCTATATTAGATTATAACGACCTCCTTACTTCCTCGTCTGCTGTAATCAAGTCACCAAGCTCTCCTGTAAGCGGTTTAAGCTTCATAGATTCAATGCCTTGCAGAAGTCTATTAATAGCATTTTTGATCTCTCTGAAGGTGGTAGCCGCAAAAACCTCACTATTACTACATATATGCCTGAGTAGTTCCAGTATCCCTCTTTCTATTTCAAGCGCTTTTTCCTCTTCCTGGAGGTTTCTGTGCCGTTCCGCAAAGGCAAAACCTAACCTTGCAAACCGTCTGACAAAAGCTTTCTCTCCTTCCCCCTCGGATATAAAATCCTTATCAGCGCGTATTACCCCGGCATTCTTTTTCTCTGTGACACTTTTGTCAAGCGCTTCTGTCATACTTTTGTGCAATGTCTCATTACATACTACAACTACCGCTCGGGATTTTTCTTCCAGATTAAATCCGTTTATATCCCCGATATCTTTTGTAACTTCCCCTGGATTTATGCGATTACCCATCTCATCTGTAGGATTACCCTTTGCATCTACCTTGTAAAAACGCACCTGTACATTAATACCGTAAGTCCTTTCTAAAGTATTCCTCAGGTCCTGACTTTGTTTTGTTAGTTCTCTTTTATTAAGCGGCCACGCATCTACAGAAACAGGCACTAGTACCACTGTGGGATATTTACCGGGTTTGGTCCTGGCAAAGAAACCGTTACCTAATTGCTCTTCCACCATGGCTTCAGCGCATCTGAAAAGAAGACTATTCTTATCTCTAATCCCCTCCATCAAATCTCTTAAGTTTTCATTACTTAAAAGGACCAGTTCAGCCATGATCTCTTCGGTACCCATACCGTCTGCGACTTCCGTAAGCCTCTCTAAAGCTTCTTGCCGGGGCTCTCCCTCCGTAGCGACCAGTTCCCTGAAAGTCATGCCTTCCAGCGCTGGACTCATACGAGCAGATGCCAAAGCTGCTTCGCCCATTTCGCTTACAATAGCCGTCTTCGCCTCTTGCATTCCCGGCACAAGGTCTTCTCCTCCATCCATAATAATCCTCGAATCAGGGCTTAAACGACCGACCGTGAAGTCAGAATAAGAAACCGCTTCAACGGCAACATTCATACCTATATTTTCTATAACATAAAAAAGTGGCAGGAGGAGTTTTTCTCCAAACGCATCGTCATATATAATAAAAAGGGCTATCTGGGAACCATCCTGTACGTTCCTCTGACCATAATCGCCTGATGCCGTGACAATAAGTAAATAGTCTATGCCTAAAGCATTGACTACAAATTTGAGCGCTTGATCCAGAAAGTCCGAGTACTCTTTTCCAATATCTGCGTTTTCACCTCTTTTTTTAAACTGGTCCGATTTTGCCTTAAAAGCAGTCTTAACAGCCTCGGCGACCAAAGCTTCCTTCTTGTTTTCCAGAAAATCCAAGTTGTATTTTTCAGGGTGTCTATTAAGCTCGGCATCTGATATCTCTCCGTTCTTAATAGCATCTTCCACCTTTGTGACCTCTTCATATATCTCTTTAGCCCTAAGATCTAAGTATTCCTCCGGGGTAAAGAAGCGGCCAATAATCCTGGTCACATCGCTGTTATAATCCTCGAGCAGTCTCACAAGATCCCTTTCCGTTGTGCCAAGCAGAATCGCAACCTTCTCTGATATCTCATTCCTGAATACATTATCGATTTCATCCCGCCTTTTATCTTTGTCCGTTACAAGCTCCCTCAATGTCTTACCATTCTCTACTGCTTCCCTGTCTTCCCATACAATATTCACAGCAGTCCTTAAGTTTGTCAAAAAAGTATATGCTTCTACCAGTGTGTCGGCTTCCTCAGCAGACAATAGTTCTCTTTTGACCAGTTCATATAAAAATTCTTTAAATATGCCATCCCTTGTCCAATCCAAGTACTGAACGCCAGTCCTGCAACGCAATGTCCACGTTAATATGTCAATCGTCCTCAAACCTCCGCTACCCTCTTTGATATTGTATTTATATTCGCCGTTGAAATCGAAAGCAACTTGTCCCGGCAGCATTAATTTTAAATCCTTCTCCAGCATTTCTTCAGTTTGAAGCTGTTCTAATACATTATTGCCCATTTGGTTCCTCTCGCTCTTAATTCTTTCAAAATCAGCTCTTACCTCCGATTCCGGTTTAGCACCAGTAATATACCGCCAGTCCAACATCGCCCTGAGCCCCGATTGGTCTTTCGCACGCCCATAGTTCTTATATGCCTCTTCAAATCCTGACATCGTCATACAATATATGTCTTCCCTGCCCTCTACTCCGGCTGGGAAAGCTATAAAATCAAGATCCGCTCCTGTGATTTTTTCCAGTTTAATCACAAAGTCTGCTGCTTTCACCTCTAAATTTCTTCTTTCTTCTTTATCTTCGACATCATTCATTATTATAAATAGATCAAGATCAGTGCCATACGGCGCCGTTCTTCTGGCATAACTGCCGTTTGCTATAAATGTAAACTTATCCTTAACCCCTAAACGTTCTGCCAGGAGTGTGATTTCTTCATCCATAAGGGCGCAATATTCAGCTCCGAAATTCACGCCCTTTCCCTTCTGGCCTATAAACTTCTGTTTGAGTCGATCTAATTTAGACTCAAATTCCCTTCGCATCGCCTCATCTATTTCGCCCTCTGTCATCGGCCGTGCGGGTTCGGCGAGAGGCATGCCGGCTAATGGCAATATCCTGATCGGTTCTTCCTCAACTGATACTTCTTTGACGGCAGCCCCTTCTTCGGAAATGGGCGTAACATACAAATAATACCAGTTCATCGCATAATGTAACGCCGTCAGGCCAGCCAAAGCGATCCACCCGTAACTGGCAAGAGGGAAGTTAAAAGCTATAAACGCTGCGATGAAAGTGCCCGCGGTCAGGACCTTGACGGTGGTACTTTCTTTAAGCTTCTTACTGTGTGGAAAATAAAAGATACCCGCTGCCACGGTTGCCGAGACAATCGCCAGCACAATCGTTCCAAGGCCGCCGGAAAGGAAAAACTGTGCCCCCAGATACATCAAGATGCCGCCTGCCCCTACAGAAACTCCGCCTTCAAACGGGGCCGCCATAGCGCCTATATAAAGCAATCTAGCCATGAAATTCCCCGGAACCCACCACGCACCGGGAGCAGGAGGTAGTTTTTCAGCAGTCTTTTCCTCAAAAATATTTTCGATGGCTTTTTCTGCAGCTGTCCGCTGCATACGGATTATAGTGTAAAAGCCTACAGATATAAGATAAAGTGCCATGCTAACCAGCGAGACAACCATGAGGTCGCTCATACCTTTAATGCCCAGGTTTTCTGCGATTATAAAAGATTTTGAATAGGGCATCCCCGGAGGAATGTTCCCCGTAAGAACCTGAATAAAGAGAAGAAATGGCAGTGACATGACTAAGCCAATCACTCCGCCTTTTAAATATGAAAGGGGCTTTTTCCAAACCTTTATAGGTATCGTAAGCATAGCTATGAGATCCTCTTTTATGTTCATTGTGATCGTACTATATAAATATCCGGGGTAAACGCCTAGCATCTTTTCCAGATCCTTAGACGATATCATAATTGTAACGTCCTTAGCATCTTCTCCTAATTCGTTTAATATATCTAAAATTCGAAGCAGTGAATTTCTTGCCCATTCCAAAGGTTTTAAAGCTGCGGGAAAATTTTCCTCAATCTCATGAACGATGCGATCAAGTTCGGCTTGCAAAGCATCGACCTCTTTAAAGTCCAACCAGTAATATCGTACTCTGCCTATAAACTTCTGTCCGGCCAGCTCTCTCAACCTGGCCCTGATCTTTCTTAACGCTATTTTAGCGCTACTATCTGTGACCTCGGGGATGGCTAAATCAATGTGCATCACCGCATATTTAAGATTGAGGCCGATTTGCCCGCGAAGGATTTCGGCTTCATATTCTCTGGTAGGTGGTGCATAGGCTTCAAGCCACTCTTCAGACGGAAAGAGAGACCCCCACCATTCGCCTGCTTTATCCATCAGGGAATTAAACATGTTTATTGCCGCCATCTCTAAACGCATTTGGAAAGATACCCATTTCCCCATCAAAAAATTAAAAGGTCTATATAAAAGAACGATCAAAAGAATAACTGCTGTTACGGAAAGAAGCGGGGATGCGGAAAAGGTTTCCTGTAAAACGCCGCCAAGAGAAGCATCGGCTGCAAGCGCCTCATTGGCAAAAAGGGCCCCGGTAAGCGTAAGCCCTCCGACCAATAATCTGTTTATTCCGGGTCTTTCGGAAATTTTTCTAAGAGGCTCTTCTTTAGCGGCAGGCGCGGTTTCTTCCTCCGGCGCGGGCTCAGCCGTCTCAAGTCCTACAGCAACCTCTTCCGCCGGTCTTACAACTATCCCGATTTCTACAGGTTCGAGAGCACTTTCAAGGAATGCTCTTCTTTGTGCCCGCGCACGTACCACCAGAAAACTGACAAACGCTACAATCCCGAGAAAAACGTACCCGGCATAAACCGCTAAGTCATATACGTTTCTGACCTCAAAGAATTCTCCCTTTACGACTTCCTCCATGAAAGGTAGTGCCGGTATAGCCCCCGAAATAATAAGACTATATAGAAACCCCGTTGTAAAAGTAAGAAACAAGACCGCTGCGGCTTTCCAAGCCGGAGGGGTTCTTTCCCAGATGCGTGAGACTATCCCATACTTATATACGGTTAGATCCAGCTCCGCCATCTCCGGTAACATCCTTTGTGATTTTAAATATTTTGATGCCTCCGCGATCCTGACTATCGAATCCCTTGCTCTTATCAGGAATATGTTTACTTCTCCCAGATTCTCAGACGCGGTATCTCCCATGCCTTGAATGATATTATCAATCTGAACAGCGAACATCCCCAGATGTCTGGGACTATCTACAAGATACTTCTGCCCGGGGCGCTCGGCTCTTGCTTTAAGCGTTTCCGCAAGATTATACCTAACCTGTGCTAATATTATTTGATCATTTTCACCGAGATCGCCCCGTTTCATGGCTATCTCAATATTATGTGTTGCATCTATGAGCTTAGGATTAATAATCTCCGCTTCAGAGGTGATCGTTGCCACTAGACTGGGCGCCAAATAAGGATTTTCTTCCGGCACATACGGCCTGGTTGATCCCCACCACCGGCGGATTCCGTTCATTCCCGAGCTATACATATTTGCCGCCATACTCCTCAAAAAATCTCCGTCTCTGTTAAAAATCATTCGCGCGAATATAAACAATCCCAGAAGAGCGGCCCCTGCGGCAAGCATCCATGGGCTCAAAGACTGCAGAAAACTGCCGCCTTTCTCTGCGGCATCTGCCGTCGCCGCGGTAAGAACAACCGAAAGAAAAACTATCCCTCTCGCTAACACTGCCTCTCCGATCCCCGGAAGGGGGGCTCTGCGGGATTCCTGGGCGACAGCTAAGATCGCATCCCTTAAAACTTGCGCGTTTTCGATCAATATGACCGCTTCAGCGAGTAACCTTTTTGATTCCGCCGTCCATTCCAGGTCAACACCGGCGCTCTCGCTAATATTTTCGGGATTCCTGAGCGTTATTACAATATCCTCCAGCTCATTGAATTTTTCCAAATTACTTCTGGAATAATTTACTCTGAGCAGACTTTCAATTTGCTCATCGGCAATATCATTTACTTTATTCATGACAGTATATTTCTCGCTGGGAATATCGTGTTCAATCGCCCTGGCGGCATCTGCGATCTTTTCCATCGCCGCCATAAGGGTGGTTTTAAGCTCCTCATAGGAAGGGATTATTTCATCCGCCCTGACAGTGACTGTCGGTTCCGTAGAAACTATGGAAGGTATTACAGTTGTATCCTCAATTACCTCGATGCCTACACCTACACCGCTTACAAGAGCTTCCGGCACATCCCTGTACCCGGGCAGCCTTGCCAGGATAGTTCCTACATCAACTCTTTCTTCCGGGCCTTCTCCAGCTTCAAAAACTACCGTACTACCCTCTGTCAGGATAAGTCTTTTGCCTTCCGCTCTTGCGATTTCCTCCCGTACCTCTGCCAAAAACCCACCCATCAGGCCTTTGTCGTATACTTCTCTGGCCAGTTCCGGAGACAACTTACTGGTTACAGCTATCATTGCGCCCCTCATAACCAGAGACGAAAATATCCTCTGCATATTAGTGGGCTTACCTGCAAGAAGATCGAAATAAGGACACTTATAGTCCTCACTGCTGGTAAACTTCGGAATAATCGATACATAAGAAATTCCCTCTCGTCTAAACAGCTCACACAGGTTTTCCGAGTGAAAGCCCCCTGTCATCACTATGGCGCTTTCTTTAGGGGAATTTTGAGACGAAAAACGCAGGTTTTCCAAAAATGCTTCATCCCTCTTAAATGAGTATTCATAAAAGCGGTCCATATTTTCACGATACTCATCAAGTTTAGAAATGTCACCGGAAGGTCTTGTGGCAATATTATATTTGTCGGACTCCTTATCTATAAACTGCATATATTCGCTTACCTTAAACGCGTCTTTATTATTGAGATAATATCGGTAATCATCCCTTGTAAGCTGCACGTCGAAGATATTCTTCATTATGGCAAGATTACGTGAGAGCCTATTTAGCTCTCTCTCCTCATCGTTCCGGTACAATCTTTCCTTTATCCCGGCTTCAAAAGTATCCACCTCTTCCATCACTTTGCTCCGGTCGACTGCTTCATAAAGCGACACATATTTAAGATAGTTTGAAAGGTTGGAAAAACGTTTCTCATCAAGCTCTATTTCTTTCGCCTTTTCCAGTAGATAACTATAAAAATCCCTGTGCGATATCCTCTTAGTTTTAAAATCCACGCTATAAGAAACAAGCTCCTTAACCTCGGACTTTGACAGGCCCTTTTTAAGCTCATCTACGAGGGCGTTTCTTTCGACGTTGGCTTTCTCAAAATCTATATTCTCTTCAAGAGCCATCGCTTCTGCTAAAAGATGCAGGTTTTTAAAACTTTCTATTCCCGGGCCTTCTTTCTTGCTCTCACCTATCAGGAATTCCAGATACGCGCGGAACTCCATGTTCCCGGCCTTGTATGCACTGTAAGAGATGTCGATTTTAAGAAGTTCCGGCGGGTAGACATGGCGTTTAATATTATTAAGCGTAAAGGTAAGAGCCCTGAGATACGCATCGACTTCTTCCCTATTTTGCAGGGAGTCGCGGTATATTTTAAGGTTCGCTACATACAGATCCTTGTCTTCTATACCCCAAAGCATAACGTCTTGCGGATAATTAATAGCATAAAACTCAGCGCCATTTATGTCTCCCGTCCTGACAAAATGGTTTGATACTTCCCTGCGGATGTCTTTATTCAAGATGGAGGTAAAAAGCGTAAGATCATAATTTCCGCATCCACCTTCGAGATTTATCATTTCAACGCCGTATTCCTTATTCAGGTATTCAATAAGTCCGGAGATCTTCTCCTGGGCGAAATAATTGCAGTGGGCGTCCTGCAGGTGAATAATGACTTTTTTAGAAGTGCTTTTAAAAGCATCTTTTACCTCTCCGAGGTGAGGGGGAATTGAAAAGGTATCGACATCGAGAGTGGCAAATTGCCGCCTTTCATTCTGCTGCGATTGATAAGGGAAAGGGCCCTTATCAATCGCACTCCAGGCGTCTTGGCAGACAAATGAAAAGACAAAGGTAAATAAGGCTATACAGCTCATTACCCTCTTTGCGATCATGTGACTGTCAAACCACCTTCTTATCATAGTTTCCACCTTTTGGGACTTTTTAAAATTCTTTAATTAGTCCCCTAAAATGAATCTCCACGGACTTGCGTCCGTGGTTTCATCTTTTTCGCCTGTTGGCGCAACAACTTCTGCATCCACACCTTCACACCCGTGGTGTTCCTTGCCCCAAAAACCTCTTCATCAAATTAAAGATTCATGGTGAGCAAGCGAAGCGCGCCGAACCATAATACATACAAATAGACTTCCACTATATATGCTGGACATATTTGTATGTATACTTAAACTTTCACAATTATAGTTTACATCTTATAGAGGAGATAAACAAACCAAAATAGCTTACTTTTTTAAATACTAACATTTGTGCTTATTTCTCGATTTTTTCAAGTTCAGCCTGTTTATCTTTGGCCAGATCCGCTCTGAGGAATTCCTCCCGCTCGGAAAGCACCATGAAAAACTTGGAAGTATTGTCTATCCTTATCTCGCTTTGAGCGGTCCGGCACGCAAGAAGATGCCCCCCTCCTGACCTGTCTTTGGTGATAAAATGAAGGTGGTAACCCGGAACGTTTATGCCTTTGACATAACTGGGAGAACGAAACCCCACTATCGTGCCTTCAACATCATTAAACTCGAATATGGACTGCTTTTTTGTCACTTCCAGAAGCGGCGGATACGGTTTCTCCTGCCGGGGGACGCTCCTTGCCTTGATATACTTAAAAGTGCCGTCTATCCTCACGGCATAGAATATGTTTTCTGTAGGGATGAGCGAGTCCAGGTATCCCTCCAAAGCCTCAAAATCAAGCTCCTTGTCTAAGAAAACTTGTTTATCCGCATCAAAGAATGTAACTACCGCAAAGGGCGTTGTCATATCGCCTTTGGCGGGATAAACTTTACCGTCATACTTTACTTGATAGAACCTCCCGTCCAGACCGATCATCTCCCCGTCAAGATGATCGAAAGTGCCTATCCCGAAATCCCCATGCGTAGCAAGCTCACCGAAAGTCACCTCTCCGTCGTAGACTCCCTCTAAAAGGGTATCTATCGTCGAGACCTGGAAGAGGACTTCCCTGTCACGGAAGAGACATCCCCCTATCGTTATAATAACAGCCAATACTAATATAACCAGTAGATAATAAAATCTTTTCATCCTGTAAGCGTCCTTTCTGTTAAAGTCGAGTGAAGCTCCATGGGCTAACGCCCATGGCATCCACATTTTCAGTCTTTCCGTCAAGCGGAAAGACTGCACCGAAGGCCATTCATCCACGCCC
>CAZGOG010000027.1:0-27463 GCA_964527555.1 uncultured Planctomycetia bacterium
GGAAGAGCTTAAAGAACTTCAATATCAAAGTGCCCAATTATCTTGACACTACTAATATATCCGATAAACTTGACAAAAATATTTGCCTATGCTAACATCTTTACCTAAATGTTCCGTTGACCATTTCAGGGTGGCCCCATCGTCTAGTCCGGCCTAGGACACCAGATTCTCATTCTGGCGACAGGGGTTCGAATCCCCTTGGGGCTGCCAAAGCGTTAAAAGCCTGTTTTTTTAAAACAGGCTTTCTCATGGAAACGAAGTGGCAGGATTCGAAGGGAGATGCCGAACCTTTAATTCAGGGAGCTTACGAACCGGTGAGTAAGCGACCACAAATGAGGTATCGGGTGGCCGACCGGAGGGCGAGAAGATTTTCCGGCACGAGTGTTAACGAGGGCCGGTAAGGTAAGATGAGCCCGGAGGCGCCGAATCCCCTTGGGGCTGCCAGACTAGGAGAATATTAAATGGATAATACCCGTCCTGTTTACAAGCATTTGCTTATTGCAGCTATTGTAATATATGTAATAGCAACCGCTTTTATGTTCTCTAGCCTATTCACGGATGTTGAAAGAATGAAACACACTTTGATGCATCTGACCGGGGAACACTAGCATTTAAAAAATAAACTGCCGGATTTTACCCATGCACCAGAAGGCCACGCCCGTAAGGGCGTGGATGAATGGCCTTCGGTGCAGGGTTCCGCTTGACGGAAAGACTGAAACTGTGGATGCCATGGGCGTTAGCCCATGGAGCTTCACTTTTTTAGCCTTCCTCAATAACAATTCTGTTTATGACGCACGTGTAATCCGACTTTTTAGAATTTTGATTAACCTGCGTGAAAAGCGTGCACTTTCTTGGCATTTGATAAATCTTTATGGTACACTATTAATGAGGTGGGGTACAAATTGTTCTAGCGGAAGTGTGTTATGAAGCTGAATATACTGAATATATTGGCAAATGCGGTTGTTATAATATCAATTATATTAGCATCGTTTTTTGGTGTTACGATGCTGGATAAATTGATTGATTTTTTGATTTTTCTGACCTTTGGCGGCATTTTCATACTTTTCATAAAGTCTATCCTAAACGCTCTAGAAAAAAATTATGCTCTTTTGATGATTTTTTTCATCCTGACTACCCTTACGTTTTCTTCGATTCCGGAGTTGGGGAATATACTTATGCCCTTTGTTGACAGTGAACTCATAACCTTGGATTATGACCTGTCTTCTCCGGGGCTTGCCAGAAACGGTCAGATAGAGATAGATGACGCCTCCGGGCAGTATATTATTGAACGGATTGAGGAAGGCAGAAGAAACAGGTATCGGATCCGTTTCCCCAAGGAAATAAACACGATCGGGCTTTTTTATACCTCGTATGAAGGATGTTCCGGAAAGGTAAAACCTGTAATTTGGACGGAAGGACAGGATTTTGATATTAAAGGCGATTACATCGAGTCGCGGCACAACCTGAACGAAGATGTCAATAATGGCAAAGGCAGATACATTATCCAGTACAATAGAAGAATAACGTTCTCCAAGATCCTCAGGCATTCGAGCAGATATTTATCAGAATATCTGCGTTAGAAGGGTTTATTTAAGTTTTCTCCAGCCATGGAGTTTCAAAAGCGATAAGACTTAAACGTTGAATTTTATCCGGATTATATCCCCATCCTGAACGATATGATCTTTGCCCTCAAGGCGCAAATGCCCGGCATTTTTAACCTCTCGTTCACTACCGTAAGTTTTTAGATCCCCATATGTAAACACTTCCGCTTTTATAAAACCCCTTTCCATATCTGAATGGATTTTACCCGCAGCGGCGGCTGCGGGCGTTCCCCTCGGTACAGTCCAGGCATGGACCTCGTTTTCACCGACCGTAAAAAAAGAAATAAGGTCAAGCGTTTCATATGCTTTTCTTATGAATGAGTTCAAAGAAAGCTCCTTGATCCCGAGTTCCTCCAGGAACACCTTTCTGTCTTTTTCATCAAGACGACGGATTTCCATCTCGATATTGGCGCAGATGGCCATCGCACCTGGCAGTTTCTCCACAAGCCCGGTAGTCTCGCTAGAGCCTATCGCATCATCAGATATATTAAGCAGAATAAAGTAGGGTTTAAGCGTTAAGAATTGGAAAGACCGGACAACCTTTTCTTCCTGATCGCTTAACTCAGCTTCGGAAGCGGCTCTTTCGTCTTCCAGCTTTTTCATGATCTTCTCAAGCGCGAGAAGCTCAAGTTTTTCTTCCTGGCTGCCGGCGCCTTTCCCGGTTGCTTTCTTAAGCTTTTCAAGCCTTTTCTCGGCAATAGACATGTCTGAGAGGATAAGTCCCGTCTTGATCTCGCCGAAATCCCGCAAAGGGTCGTTAGCGCCGAGGGGATGGGGAACTTCCGGATTGTTAAAAGCGCGTATAACAAAGACCAAGGCATCGACTTCACGGGCGGCAGCCACTATTTTAGCGTCCGAAGAATTATTTATACTGCCGGGGATATCCACAAATTCGATATCCGCATATACCGTTTTTTTGGGATTATAGATTTCAGCTAAATAGTCGAGTCGTTCATCAGGCACTTTAACCATGGAGATATGCGCCTCGATTTTGCCGAAAGTACCGACTTCTTTGTCGGAACCGGTCAAGGCGTTAAAGACGGTAGTTTTTCCGGATTGTTCCAGTCCTATTATGGCCAGCTTCAACATGGTTTCCTTAATGAGGGGACATTTACCACAGGTTTATTTTGAGTCTAAAACAAATTCATCTAAATAATATCACGAAAAATTTTCAGCTGCAATACTAGTTTGCAAATAAATAGAGATATATATTAATGCCGATATGCTTACACCACTGATAAAAATAAAAGTGGAGTAAAATAGCAAAAAAAAGCACAAAATCCATAAAAAAACCCAAAAAATATGCATAAAAGCTGAGAAAATACACATATTTTACCAAATTTTATAAAAAACAAAGGTATTTATCCGTGATTTTAGCCAAGATCTGGTATTAAATAAGAAGCGGTTAGTACTAAAAGCATCGCTGGAAGCAAAGATATGAAGAAGCAGCACAATGCGAAATAAATATTTCTCAAAGTCAGATTTGACTTTTCACCTATCGTTATGTATATTAATAAAGCGGTCAAAAGTTAGTTTGAGGGTTTATTTTTATAAAACCAAGTTTTTATTATTTACCCATGCACCAGAAGGCCACGCCCGTAAGGGCGTGGATGAATGGCCTTCGGTGCAGGGTTCCGCTTGACGGAACCTTGAAACCGTGGATGCCATGGGCGGTAGCCCATGGAGCTTCACAATAAGGGAGATATGATATGAGTAAAATAAAAGAAAATGCGAAATTTTTCAAGATATATCCTGAAGATGAAAGCGTTCAGTCCGGGCTTAATATATTTAATGCGCTCAAGGAAAAGAAAACGCTTTCCCTAAGCGGGTTAGGAGAAAGGTCCGGGATGTCTTTAGACTCTGTAACGGGGTATGTAACATCTTATGTTGAGAAAGGTGTTTTAAAAAGAACCGGGGCGCCAGATGAAGGACTTATTGAGTTTAATGCTTCCGGTAAAAAGGTGCTCGGAATAGGGTTTACTGATGACGCATGCAATTTAACCGTTATGAATCTTGCCGGGAACATTATAGCTAAGGAGAAAATCGCCGTTAAACCCTTTTCGGAGCTTAAAGGCACAAATAAAGAGATGAAAGAGATGATAGAGAAAATATCCAAGGGAACGAATCTGCGCGCAGAAGAATTGTATTTCGCGGGAGTTGCCGTTCCGGAGAGGGTAAAAGAGGAGAATATCAATATTCTTGCAGGAGGAATAAGCCGTCTTTTCGGCTGCGGCGTGTTTATGGCAAAAGAGGCAACGGCAGCGGGATATGGCGAAAAAGATTTCGGCAAAAAAACTCTAGGCAAAGATATTTTATACATGTATTCAGACATAGGGATCGGTACGGTAGTTAAAGGCGAGATGATATTTGAAGCGGAAGGTGAAACCGAAGAAAAAGGAAAAAAATACCTGCACCCCTGGAATCAATTCAGTATAGCTCAAACGGCAAAAAGTCTCGTAGACAAAGGCCTCGGCACTGATATAGTAGAGGCAGTAGGCGGTAATGTAAATAAAATAACCTTGGATATCGTGCTGGATGCGGCAGCGAAGAAGGATAAACTGGCTGAAGAGCTGGTAAAAAGATCAGCCCTTGCGTTAGGTGTAAGGGTCTCATATTTAGCGAATATGTTTAACACGGAGGTAATAGTCCTGGGAGGTGGCACAGAGAAGAAAGAGGGAATGTTCATTGATTTCGTAAAAGAAAGCACAAGAAAATTTTTACTTAAGGACTTAGCAGATAAAGTGGATATCATCCCCGCTGAAATGGGGAAAGATGTATCTTCGATCGGGGCGGCGTCACTGTGCCGTCGAGAATTATTTATGGAGGTTTAGCTATGGAAAGAAGCGAAAGAACAGAAAGAAAATGCTCGATGTGCGGAAAACCGTTTATCCCCAACAAGTACAGGCCCAACCAGGAGGTGTGTTCATCCCTTGAGTGCCAGTACCAGAGGCAGCTTTCAAACATGAAGCGCTGGAGGGAGTCCAACCCGAATTACTTCAAATACAAGGAATCGCAGGACAAGTCCTGGAAACAGGCCTGCCGGGAAAGGTCTCTCGACTGGAGAAGGAAACATACCGAGTATCTCCAGCTTTACCGGGAAGCTAACAAGGAGCGGCATCGCGAGTACATGAGGGACTATATGCGTAAATATCGCCAGAAAAAACGCAAGCAGGAAAAGAGTGAAAAACAGGGCTAAAAAGACACCTCATCGGGCAGGGTTCTTTTATAACCGGCAGTTTTAGGAAAATATTATTTTTTTGCAATTAATCTAAAGAGGAAAAGGTGAATATTCTTCGAAAGCGTAAATATACGAAAAGAATTTTCATAGTATTTTTTACTGCGTTTGTTCTTTTCTGGAAAACCCTGGCCATAGGTGAAACGGCTTCTCCTGAAGGCGAACAGATTGCCGCTAGTAGCGAGAAAGTCGATGACGAAGCAGTAAGAAAAAAAGCAGAAAAGATCGCATGGTACCTGCAGAGAGCGGAGAAGCGTCTTGATGAGAACTGGTTCAGCCGCGCGAGATGGTACGCAAAAAAAGCGCTTTTAGTAGATGAAAACAATAAAGAGACTCAAGGCTTACTGGTAAAAATAGATGAGGCAGAAAAAGCTTACAATGACGAAAAAGAAGCGCTTGCACTCAAGGAAAAAGAAGATCGGGAAAAAGCGAAGGAATTAAAGAAGGAAGAGGAGCGTACCGGCAAAATAAACCGTTATCTTAGCCGTGCGGAAGCATATTTGGCAAAGAATAAATTCACCAGCGCCAGGCGGTATGCAAAATCGGCTCTTAAGGTTGAGGAGGATAATCAGGCCGCTCAGGATATGCTTGAGAGAATAGACCAGGCGGAAGGGGTATACCAGGAAGAAAAGGGCACCCAGAAGGCTGTAAAGACCCAAGAAGAACCGACAGAGGTGCAGAAAAGTGCCGATAAGGCTGTTAAGGACAAAGCGAGAGACGACGCCAAATGGAGCCGTCTTGAGAAAAAGATCGATAGGTACATCGAAAGGTCCCGCCAGTATCTTACCGAAAAAGACTATCATAACGCGGAAAGGTTCGCTTATTTAGCAAAGAAACTTGATCCGACAAACAGCAAAGTCGCCGTTTTAATCACAGAAATAACCAAAGAGGAGATGTTCGGCGCCCGCGAGGAGAGGGAAGAAGCAAGAGAAGAAAGGATAGAAGAGACTCTTGAGGAAGCCCCGGAAGGCGACCCCTTCGATGACTTCAACGAAAAAAAGAGCTGGTTTGAGTATGTAACGGATTCTTTTAAGAAGAAGACATATAATCTGGGATACGTCCCGGAGGAGAGCACATATATCATTGATGACTGCGTAAGGATCGCCTTGGAAAGAAGCCAGAGAAAGATCGTATCCGACCGCCAGGTGAAACTCGCAGAAATGAGGGTGTGGGAAGCGCGCAGGGACCTCTTGCCGGAAGTCACCGTAAGACTGGAGCAGACTTTCGGAAAGATAGGCCAGGCGACGGGAACGCGGCATTACCAGGGTGAGAAACACAAAGTCGAGATGAAACAGACCCTCTTTGACGGTATGGAATCGTGGGCAGACGTGGAACAGGCACAAGCGAATCTGGAGATCGTAAAGCTTGAAAGGGAGAAAATAAAGAACGAGATAGTCGCGGAGACGAAAACTGCGTATTATAATCTTGATAAAGCCCTTAAAGCCCTCGATATCCAGAAGCGCCTCAAAGATGATGTAAACAGCTTATATGATATTATAGAAAAGTCCTACCAGCAGGAACTCGTCTCACGGGTGGAATACCTCAAGGTCAAAGGGCAGAATCTGCAGGCTGATTTTCAGTATATCTCAGCTGGAGAGGATATAAGCCTGGCGGAGATGATTCTTTTCCAGGCCATGAACATGGAGCCTGACCAGCCGCTTAAAATAAAACCGGTAAAAAGAGTGGGCGAACCTGTCCCGGTGGGACTTGAGAACTGTTACCGTTTGGCCGAAGCAAACAGGCCTGACTTTAAAGCCAAAGAAAAGACGATCGAATATTACTATTTCGACAGGAAGATGATGAGGGCAAGAGGCTGGCCTAAAATAACTTTTCACGGTTCTTTCGGCGAGTCTGTGGAAAACTTCCAGCCTACCACCACTCCTGGAGCGAGCCGCGACTTTGAACCGGAATGGTTCGCCGGAGTGAAAGGGACTTTCCCCGCCTGGGGAAACACTGTTGAGTATAATTATGTGACGGAGAAATGGGCCCCCGGTTATTCCGACTTCCAGGGTTATTTGGGATTCGGCTCGGAGACACATACCAGCTATTTGAATGTAAAAGTCCTGGACGACCTTGCGTATTTTTCAAACCTGCAGGAGTCACGTGCCGGATTCGAAAACGCTAAATATGAATACCTGAAAGCCAAAAAGGACCTCGCCGTTGAAGTTAAGGAAACGTATTTCAAATATAGAAAAGCTATTCTGCAGGTTGATGTCGCAAAAGCAAAGGTGGAACACCAGAAAAGCTATGTAGCTGTCCTCCAGGAAAGACTCCGTTACGGGGAAGGCGAGACGTCAAAACTTATAGAGGAACGCGAAAAACTTGCCGGGGACGAGTACTCCATCATACAGGGAGACGCGAGTTATTTCATAGCTCTTACGGAACTAAATAAGGCAATAGGCGTACCGGATTATTTCAGACCCGCGTTTGAAGACGAAGAATATAACCAGTGGAAAGAAGGGGTTGACCAGAAGAAGGAAGCGGAACAGCTTTTAGCTGAAGTAAAAAAACCTAAAAAGTAAGTAAATGCATAAAACTGTGGTCTAAAACGGCACGAAAGACCAATAGGATTTCGGGAGGATATCATGGAGAATAACGAAATAAAAGAAGAATTCGGTACTCCGCAGGAAGAAGCGCCCAAGAAAGGGAGACTGAGCAGGATAAACCTGGCGAAGGTGAAAAAGAATTATATCTGGATCCTTCTGGGGATTCTAGTCGTGACATTTGTCTTGGCCCGCAGCATAGGCAAGATAAAAGAGATCTTCAGGGCTCCTTCAGAGGCAGAGATGAAGGAGATGGTGGAATTCCTGGAGACGGTGCCCGTCAAGGTCTATAAAGTCAAGCGTATGGATTTTAAAGACACCCTCCCGGCTATGGGCAGGATAGAAGGTTTTAAGGAGATAGAACTTACCTTTGACGGCAAAGGGATACTTGAAAGCTTTAACTTTGAAGAAGGGGAACGCATCCTGGAGGGAGATATAATCGCGAGTATCGACCAGAAGGACGCGCTCCTGAAGCTTAAATACGCGAGTCTGGAGCTGGAAAAAGCCAAAAAACTGTATGAGCTCGGCGGGATAGATAAAGTGGCGCTTGACCAGAAGAAACTCGAATATGAATCATCCAAACGCGACCTTGAAAAAACCAACATCTATGCGCCCAGCGACGGCTACCTTGGCAGCAAAGAAAAGTCCGCCGGAGCTTTTGTGACTTCACAGGACAAAATCGGCATTTTTGTCGATCTTAGCGAGGTATACGCGGCGTTTGACGTGATTGAGGAGGATTCATCCAAGGTGGAACTCGGGCAGACCGCGGAGATGTTTTTTGATGCATATCCGGGAGCTTCGTACACGGGGACGGTAGACATGATATCGCCGCTAATAGAGGGAAGAACGCGCACGCAGAAAGTAAAGATCGAACTCGAAAACGAAGACAACAAGCTAAAACCCGGCATGTTCGCAAGAGCCATCATCAACACTTATGAGAAAAAAGACGCTCTTATCATCCCTGCAGCCGCCTTCAGGAAGCAGGAGAACAAGTATTTTGTTTATGTTGTACACCCGGAGGCCGAGGAAAAAGAAGGCGAAGAAGCTGCAGCAGCTCCGGAAGGCGCCTCTAGCAGCGAAATGGGCATTGTCGAACAAAGAGAAGTAGAGATAGAGTATCTCACTCATGATGTCGCGGAGATCGGCAAAGGCCTTAAAGAGGGGGAACTTATAATCCGCGAACTTCACCAGGAATACAAGGATAAAGACAAAGTCGAGATAACCGAGATCCAGGAAACTATTTTCTAAGTATGGGGCTACCTGAATTTTCCACAAGAAAACCTGTAACCACCGTCATGATATTTGTCGGTGTCATGCTCTTTGGGGTTATTTCATTGACCAAGCTCCCGCAGGAACTTTTCCCGCCGATTACGTACCCGCAGCTTACTGTTTTTACCGGCTACGCAAATGCCGCTCCGGAAGAAATAGAGACGCTTCTGACAAAACCCGTCGAGGAGGCGGTAGGTACCGTAAGCGGCCTGAAAACGATCAGGTCCATATCAAAAGAAGGCATATCGTTAGTTATAGCCGAATTTGACTGGGACCAGAACATGGATTTCGCGTCCTTAAGGACCAGGGAGAAAGTGGACCTTATAAAAGCGCGTCTTCCGAGGGATGCCACGGAACCCTTGGTTGTCCCGTTTAACCCGTTCGAGATGCCCATCATGACGCTTAGCGTAACGGGGGACCGCAGTCCCGTCCAGCTGAGGCAGATCGCGACCGACACCATAAAGGAAGAGCTGGAGAAGATAGACGGCGTGGCGTCGGCATCAGTGGAAGGCGGACTCGAAAGGGAGATACTTATCGAGGTCAACCAGGGCAAACTTCAGACCTACAACGTTTCCATCCTTGATGTCTCCGATGCGATAACCAATGCAAACCTCAACTATCCCGCGGGCACGATCAAGGAAAGTTTCTATGAATATCTCATACGTACTTTAGGCGAGTTCGAAGAGGTCCAGGAGATAGAAGAGGTTGTCGTAAAAAGTCCGGAGGAGGAAGAACGGGAGAGGATGCTTCCTTTTGAAGAGAAGCTGCGTCAAAGGAAAATCAGCCCTGAAGCCAATGTCGTCCTAGTCAAGGACGTAGCCACAGTCAGAGACATTTTCAAGGAAAGAAGCAGTTATTCACGGTATAACGGCGATGAAAACGTATCGATTTCAATACAGAAGCAGGCCCAGACCAACACGATGCAGGTTATAAACCGCATACGGGAGTCTTTCGATCGCCTCAGGAAGATGCTGCCGCCGGACATAAAACTTGAAGTCATATACGACCAGTCAATATTCATAAGAGACGCTATTAACGGCGTGCGTGATGCGGCGCTGCAGGGAGGCGTGCTTGCTTTTATAGTGCTGCTTCTGTTCCTGCGCAGTTTTAAGTCCTCGGCGATAGTCACGCTGAGCATCCCCATTTCTATAATGATAGTTTTCACCTTTATGTATTTCGGGGGGCTGTCCATAAACATGATGTCGCTGGGAGGCCTGGCGCTGGGTGTGGGTATGCTGGTGGATAATGCCATAGTTGTAATAGAGAATATCTTCCGGCACAGGGAAATGGGCAAAAGCGCCGAAAAAGCCGCGACCGAAGGCGCCGAGGAGGTCTCAAACGCGATCGTCGCCTCTACGCTTACCACCATAGCCGTTTTCCTGCCGATGATATTCGTCGTGGGAGTCGCCGGACAGCTCTTTAAGGAACTTGCCTTTACCGTCACGTTCGCGTTAATCGGGTCGTTGTGGGTGGCGCTTACGCTAATCCCGCTTTTAAGCTGTAAACTGGGAGGCGGTGAGAAAGAAGCAGCACAGGGCGCGGCAGCCTTTTCAGGAGGAGAGAAGTGGAAAAAACTCCTCAAGGACTATGAGGTTCTCTTAAGAAGATTTCTCCGCCACAAAAAAATCGGGCTTTTTATAGTCCTTGCGATCTTTATATCAAGCCTCTTTATTTTTAACGTTCTTGAAAAAGAACTTATGCCAAAGACAGACCAGGGCCAGTTTATTATAAAAGTCGATCTGCCGGTAGGCACAAAACTTTCGGAAACGAACAAGGCCGTTCTCGTAATGGAAGAGAAGATCCAGGAGTATCCTGCCGTTGAAAGCGTAAGTGCCGTTGTGGGTTCCACAATGGGGGAATCAGCCAAGGACATAGTCAAAAGATTGGGGTCGCATCAGGGGCAGCTGATAGTCAGCCTCAAAGAAAAAAGAAAAGTAAAGACAACTGACGTTGTTCAAGACCTTCAGGCGCAGTTTAAGGAGGATAAGGCTCTCAGGGATGCAAGCATAGAATTTGCGCTCCAGCAGGGGGTAATCTCAGGGGCGTTCGGCGGCGGCGGAAAATCCATAACGATAGAGATCAAGGGCGAGGAACTCACGATAATGGAAAAGATCGCCCGCGAGATAGAAGGGAGCCTTGAGAAGATAGACGGCATTTTCGGGATTGAAGACGACGTGCCGGAGCCGTCCCCGGAAGTCAGGATAAATATCGACAAGGACAAAGCTTCCTTATCGAATATATCGGTTGTTGATCTTGCCAGGATAGCACAGATGGTCTTAAGAGGATATGTTTCATCCCAGTTCAAGGAGGGGGGACATGAGATAGACATAAGGGTAAGGTTAAGGGAAGAGGACAGAGACAGTTACGATAAGCTTTACCGGATCCGTGTCGGTTCACCTGCCGGCGGGATGATGCCTCTGGGCACGGTCGCAAAGTTCGAGAAGGGCAGAGGCCCCAGTGAGATCAAACGGCTCGGGCAGGAAAGGACGATCGTAGTTTCAGCCGACATCATAGGCAGGAAGATATCAGACGTTACTGTGGATGTCGAGGATATGCTTAAGGGCATGGAGTTCGAAGGCGGATACAGGGTGAAACTGGCCGGCGAATCGGAAGAAATGAAAAAATCTTTCAACAGCCTGCGTTTTGCACTCATCCTGTCAATCGTGATGGTTTATATGATAATGGCCGCTCAGTTCGAGTCGCTCACCCAGCCCCTCATAATACTTTTTACTGTTCCGCTTTCTTTGATAGGAGTTCTTTTGGCACTCTTTGCAACGAGCACTTCCGTCAGCGTCGTCGCTTTTCTGGGTATTATCATGCTTGGAGGTATCGTTGTCAATAACGGTATCGTGCTTATTGATTACACGAACATTCTCATGAAAAACGGCAAGAGCGTAATGGATGCCGTTGTAGAGGCGTCTCTGGCAAGGCTTCGGCCGATAATAATGACGGCGCTTACCACCGTGCTGGGGCTTTTCCCCATGGCGCTTGCAGTCGGTAGAGGCGCGGAACTCAGGTCCCCCATGGCCATAAGCGTTATGGGAGGCCTGATAGTTTCCACTTTCCTTACGCTTGTTGTGATCCCCTCTATTTTCATCCTTGAGCATGAGATTAGAGAGAAGATCAAACGAGCTTTTACCCATGCACCAGAAGGCCACGCCCGTAAGGGCGCGGATGAATGACCTTCGGTGCAGGATTCCACTTGACGGAAAGACTGAAACTGTGGATGCCATGGACGTTAGCCCATGGGGCTTCACCAGATAAAAAGCTATGAGCTTATCCCGATTTTCCATATTGCGGCCGATAACCACGATCATGATATTTGCCGCCATGTCCCTTATGGGGATAATATCCCTTACGCGCCTTCCGGTCGAGCTTTACCCGGATATATCTTTCGGCCAGATCAGCATCATCGTGTACATCCGCGGCGGCATCCCGCCGACCGAAGTCGAATCTATGGTAACAAGGCCCATCGAGGAAGCCGTCAGCACCGTTTCGCACCTGGAAAGGATACTTTCCATATCGAAAGAGGGGGAAGCGACCGTTGTTTTAAGCTTTGAGCGCGGCATAAATATGCAGCTGGCTGCTATGGAAGTCAGGGAAAAGTTCGCCAAGGTCAAAGAAAAAATGCCCAAAGAAGCGGAAAAACCCATCATCGCGCAGTTTTCACAAACGGACGTTCCGATCGTGATATTTGCCGTTACCAGCCGCAAACGCACTACGGAAGAACTGCGCAGGATAGTAGATGAACAAGTAAAGGAACGCGTCAAAAGGATCGCCGGTGTCGCCAATGTGGAAGTCGGCGGCGGACGGGAACGCAAGATCATAATCGAAGCCGATGAAAAAGCGCTTTACAGGTATGCGGTCTCCCTTAACAGGCTTATATCCGCGCTGGGTGCAAGCAACCTTAATCTTCTTACCGGGGAGATGGAACGGACCAAGGATAAAGTACTTATCAGGGCAATAGGCCAGTTTATAACGGTCGATGACATTAAATCAACGGTCGTACTAACCAGGCCGGACGGCTCCGTCGTAAGGGTAAGGGACCTGGCGGAAGTCAAAGATTCTTACATGGAGCCCAAGACTTACGCCAGAATAAACATAAAGCCGATAGTTTCAGTATATGTCCAGAAAGAATCCAAAGCCAATACCATAGAGGCGTCAAAAGGCATACTCGAAGAGATCGAGAATATAAAGACGTTTATGCCCGAGGACATTGAAATTATTGTCACAAAAAACCAGGCAGAGTTTATAAAGACCTCGATAACAAACCTCCGTAATTCCCTCCTGCGCGGGGCGGTGATGATAATTTTTGTATTGATGCTCTTTATGGGCAAACTCGGCAAAAATGCCGGTTACATAATACCGGCGGGTCTCTTGGCGGCAATATTCGCGCCCAGCATACTTCTTTATTTTCTTTTGGCGGGTCTAATAGGGTTTCTTTTATATTTCAAGAGGCACCGCCCCATACTTATAGTTGCCGTATCAATACCGGTATCTCTCATAATAACTTTCGGGTTTATGGATATATCCAACATGTTTCTCTCCGGGATCATGGATCTGACGATAAACTTCATCACGCTTTTCGGCCTGGCGCTCGGAGTCGGGATGCTCGTTGACAACTCGATCGTTGTATTCGAAAATATCGTCACAAAAAGCGAGCAGGGTTTAAGCAGGGTGGATGCCGCTGTTGAGGGAAGCACCGAGATGAACGTCGTGATCTTCGCTTCTACACTTACCACGATCATCGTATTTCTGCCTATGCTTTTTGTCAGTAAATCCATGAGCCTGCTCTATGGAGGGGTTGCGTGGACAGTCACCTTTTCTTTGTGTGTATCGCTGTTTGTGGCCCTAATGATAGTGCCCCTTATGAGCTCAAGGATAAAGATAGTGGAAAAAGGCGGGGCCTCTGCGCAGGTAAAAGAAGGATTCTTAAAACCCTTTTATAAGATGCAGGAAAGGGCCCTCTTATACGTTTTCAGGAGAAGGTTTTTAATGATAGCGATCGCGGTGGTTCTTTTCGTAATAGCGCTATTTGTCTATAGCAAGATGGGCAAGGAATACCTGGGGACGACGGAACAGAACCGCTTTACAATATTCATAGAGCTTCCCACGGGGGCAAAGCTGGACTCCAGCGATGAGACCGTCAGACAAGTAGAAGAGCTATTGCGGGAAGTGCCGGAAGTAGAGGAATTCACCGCGCGCGTGGAAGCATGGTCGAGCAAAATATACGTTAAGCTTGTAGGGCTTAAACAAAGAAAAAGATCAATTGCAGAAGTAATAGACAGCCTCCGGCCGAAAGTCGCAAGGTTTCAGCCGGCTTTTATTTACTTTGAGGAGGAACAGGAAGTAGGGACGAAAGAGGTGCTGCTTAATGTATTTGGTTTTAATTATGACATATTAAGGGAAATCGCGATTGCTATCACCACCAGGATGGGCAGGATCCCGTACTTTACCGACACTAAGATTCGCATGCGTGAAGGTAGGCCTGAACTGGATCTTAAGGTGGATAAAAAGAAAAGCGCCCAGTTCGGTCTTACGACCAGAGACATAGCCGATATGGTCCACGCGAAAGTAAGAGGAGTCAGGGCCACGATGTACCATACAAAGGCCTCTGAGGTCGAGACGATAGTGCGTATGCAGGAGAAAGACAGAAGAACCGTCAAAGACATACACGCTCTCACCGTCTCCAAAATTGGCGACGACAGAGCCTCTCTTGACCAGGTGGTAGATTTTGAATATAGTCTCGGCCCCAGTGAGATATGGAGGAAAAACAGGGCCCGCATGATCCAGGTCAGCGCCAATATAGGGGAGCTCCCGCTTGGAAAGGCCGTGGAACTGCTCAACAAGGAGCTTGCGGATCTTCAGCTTCCGGAGGATTATTTTTATGAGATAGGAGGCGATTACCCGACCCTGGTTAAAACGCAGCAGGAATTTCTGCTTACTATAGTCGTTATTCTTATCCTCATCTACCTTGTTCTTGCCTCTATATTCGAGTCTTATCGTCAGCCTTTTATTATCATGGTGACTGTTATGCTGGCGACCGTCGGGGCTATCGGGGCTCTTTACATAAGCGGGACTTCCATAGGCATGGGCGCTCTTATAGGGCTTATGATGCTTGCCGGTATCGTGGTAAATAACGGTATTATTCTTGTAGATCACGCGAATGAACTGAAAAAAGAGAGGCATAATCTTTTCCGCCTGTTGATGCAGGCGGCACGCGACAGGCTCCGGCCGGTTCTTATGACAACGGCGACAACAGTTTTTGGACTTTTGCCCATGGCGCTTGATAGAAGCGAAGGGTCCAATCTCTGGAATCCTCTGGCTATAACAGTCATAGGGGGACTATTGTTTGCAACGCCCCTTACGCTGGTGCTGGTGCCGGCGATATATTCCATTTTTGAACAATTCGACAAAGTCGTCCGGGACATATTAAGCCCTAAGAATCTAAAAGCTAATCTAAAAAAACTCAAAGAGAATATAAAAAACCGATTAACAAAAGAGATAGAAGAAGAAACCACAGAGACCTAAAATCCTTCCACAAGCGACAATTTAGCACCTGACATTTTTGGACGATAGTTTATAAAATACCCCGTATTTTCCTGTACTAGCCCAAAAATTTATACATATCTTCAATGCGGAAATACCCATTAGTAAAGGATTTTACAACAGATATTAGGATATAAAAAAGCTAGTTAATATTAGGTTGACTCAGGCACGCATGGTGTTATAATGATGTTATACTAAAGAAAAGTTAAAATGTTTAAAATGTAGAGCTATGATGTATAGAAAAAGAACGAAAGAGACGATGTTAGAATATAAAATAGTTAGAAAGAAAAGAATTGAATACGAAAGGAAATATGGTACAATGTAGTTGGGTTAGGTGATACAAAAGTTCGACAAAGCAGGAAGGTTGAGATGAAAAAAGGGAAGGTTGAGAGTATCGAATATAGAGGAAATAATATTTCTTCTAATGCGCCTCAGAAAAGTCCGACAGGGACTTGCGGAGACGATTTTACCCATGCACCAGAAGGCCACGCCCATAAGGGCGTGGATGAATGGCCTTCGGTACAGGGTTCCGCTCGACGGAACCCTGAAAGTGGGGATGCCATGGGCGTTAGCTCATGGAGCTTCACATACGGCATAGCGCACTGGAAAAAGCGCCATGCCTTTTTTATTAAATGCGTAAGCCTTATTCTGGCAATTCTATTCTTCGATCAGCAAATCGGGTGGGCACAGGCAGGAAAACCTGTTTGGGCACAGGCCAAAAGTTTTCAAATCCAAAACGATAAATTAGACACAAACGGCATTGATATACCGTATGACATTGCAGAGACGACTGAAGTCCTTTCAAACGGTGGCGATGAAGTCATAATCAATATCCAGGATGCGCATGCCTCCCTGGCGGCACAAGAGTCGATCACCAGTCTTTTAAATTCACTTGTTACAAATTATGATCTAAATCTTATAGCGATTGAGGGCGCAAGCGGGTTTGTAGATACGTCACTATTAAAGACTTTTCCGGATAAGGAAATCAGGGATGATGTGGCTAGCGCGTTAGTGCAAGAAGGACGTATGGGTGCAGGTGAATTCTTTGCGATAACGCACGATGCCAGAGAGATAGATCTTTATGGTATTGAAGACAAAGAACTTTATCAGGAGAATCTTAGAAGCTTCAGAGAAGTCGCTCTAGAGAGGGCTATCCACGTTGAAAACATCAATAAACTTCTTGGACAGCTGGAAGCTTTGGATGAGAAGGTTTCCTCCGGCGAACTGCGGAACTTAAACCGTAATTGCATGATGCATAGGGAGGGCAGCCTTTCTTTTGTAGATTACTGGGGGTACCTAGGAAGTCTTGCAGAGAAGCATAAGGTAGATGTCTCAGGATACGGGGAGCTTGCAAAGATCCTGAGTACGGTCAAGCTTGAAAAATCCATTGATTTCTCCGAAGCAAACAATGAGAGGCGCCAGCTCATAGACCAACTGAGTAAAGAAATGGATAAAGAAGAGCTGGAAGAGCTTGTTCTAAAGTCACTTTCTTTTAAGCAGAACAAGATCTCACAGGCAAATTTTCACGCCTATCTGATAGGTCTGGCTGAGAAGCACGGTGTAGCTGCCGATGATTACGAGAACCTTATAAAGTTTGCCAGGTATGTCGCTATTTACGAGTCCATAGAGCTTTTTAAGCTTTACCGTCAGATAGAGGAGTTTGAGGAAAGCATCAGAGAAAAACTTTATAGAAACGGCGAAGAAAGAGAGATTTTCCGTTTAACGAGGATAGTTCGCCTTTTAAAACAGCTTTACAGCGTGGAGCTAAATAACAGTGAATATGTTTTTGTCGAGGCGAACTACAAGAATTTTAACGCGGGTAAAACTGCTGCTTTCATTAGAGAAGCGGCTAAGAAATACCAACTGCCTCTTAGCGGGGGGTATGATCTTGCCAGTGTCCTCGGCAAGGAGGATATAGAAAAGGCGCTAAAGTTCTATCGTGACGCCCAAGCCAGGGATCACGCGATGCTGACTAATACAATCAAGAGGATGCGTAAAGACGGTACGCACGCTGCAGCGCTTATAACAGGCGGATATCACACTAAGGGCCTGACTGAACTTATGCGTAAGAATAAGTTGTCGTACCTTGTGGTTATACCCAAGTTTGATAGTGGTAAAGAAAGGCCTTATATAGCCATTCTAACAAACAAAAAGAAACCGTATGAGAAGATATTGGCTTCCGGCAAGTACAAGCTAGCAGTAGAAGCTATATTCCAGGACAAGCTGGATAAAGTATCTCAAAGGGAACTATTTACTGAGATTTACGACAGAGGTATGGAAGGTGTAAAAAGAACCCGCCAGCGCCAGTCTCTTAGAAACCTTTGGCAGGATGCGTATAAAACTAGGTATGAAAGGTTACTTAGAGAACGCGGCGAAGAGGATATGGCGAAGAAGATGACGCCGGAAGAATTTAATGCGTTTATGGCTGAGAGAGCTGAAGGTGAAGAAGAGGAAGTTGCCCAAAGCGTTGAAGAAAGATTAGAGAGGCTTGAAAAGGCAATTGGAATAGAGGAGATAGGCCTCCGTGAGGTAGGAGAGTTCCTTGGTGGATTAAATATACCGGAGCTTGCAGCACAATTAACTAAAGTAAGCGATGAGAAAATACTTGCATTATTACAGGCTAAGGGGCTGAAGCTACCAGCTAACTGGAGAGAACAAGAAGATATAAGATCAGCCGTCAATGCATATATTGCTGAGATAAAACACGCTAAGAAACTGGCTTTAGCAAAAGAAAAAGATGAGGATAAAAAAGGCGGTCCGAGTGCAGGAGCCAAAGACGGTATTGGTGCCGGCGGGAGACCCAAAGAAATTATTAAAGAGGAAGCAGAGCCAGAAAAGAAAAAACCTGCTGGACCGGATACTACTCATAGAATGGCTGCCTGGACGCTGCTGGCAGCGATCGCTGCTGCAGGGCTGGTGCCGACAGTCTATAATACTATCGTGGTAGCACTGCCGCTAACAATGCCGCTATGGATACCTTTTATTGCTGTTATCCTGGCTTTGACTGTGGAAATAGCCGTAAAGACACCCAATGTAGCTGATATGATAAGACATAGCATTACCACTATATCCGAATATTTCAGAGAAGATAATAGGATCAGAAGGAGCCTGCTGAGGGCACTTAGTAATGCCGGTACGGATTATGACAGGATCCTGCCAAAAGGTGAGGCAAGGGTTGCTTATCTTAAGAAGATCGATAATGAGACCATTAATATAGAGGAAGCAAAACAATTAAGGCAGGTACTTAGATTTCTTGAGGACCCCGAAACTGCTATTGTCGAAGCAATAAGAGATGAAGAATATCGGCAGCTTCTTTATGATTATCTAGAGACGATAAGGATACTGAACAAAGCAGGCATAGAGGATGCGTATCTCACCAGACTACATACACCTTCTTACTTCAAAAAGATAGTTCTCGGCCAGAGCTTCGAGGATTTCATAGAAAGAGTAACCACACTGAATAGATATAGAGTTCCCTTAAAACCGGATCTATTGACCCGTTCGGTTGAATATGTGGAAGAACGGGCAAGACTAGTTAATGAGTATGGCCTTCCTCTTACGGATGTAACGCTCCGTTACACTGAGAAGCAAGTGATCACGAAAGCGGTCGAGAACCATGTGACAACGCTAAATGAACAAAAAATGGCTTCAAAGGACCGTGAACGGTTGGTGTACCTTGTTTTAAAGCTCGTAAAAAACGCCGCAAGGAACGAGATAGCCAACGACGCCGACTTGTATGGTGATAAACAAGGAGCAGATCTTGTCAGAAGAGGCGAACATGCCGGGCTGGAAGTGGTCCTCGAAAAGCTCGATGAGATTAGTAATCTGGAAGAAATGACAACACCAGGGAAGCTGAATGACCAAATAACCTCCCAACTAGCTCCCCATGAGGGGAAACTCCTTGCTCATACAGTTCAACAGTTTGTGTTTACAGTCCATGACGCCATCAAGGACTCGGGGCTTAACGCGCTTTTAGATAACGGTTTCCTTGCGAAGATAAAGACTCAAGAATTAGGTGCTGAACGATTTCGAGCTGACCTGGCGCATGTCTTTACCCGTCTGCAGGTGGGCGACCTGAAAGAACATCTTGCAATCGATAGGACCAGTAAGGGTGGGGGTAATCTAACCAAGCAAGAGGTAGAGGAATTTAAGAGATTATCGGAATGGAGAACCCGTGATTCGGAAGAAAAAGAGCTTGCCGGTGTGTATCTTTACAGACTTTTCAGGACAGAGCAGGGCTATGAAGAGTTTGAAAAGCTTGTTTCGCCTGAAGTGATAGATGCAATAACCGCAAAAGACGATGCAGAGTTTGAAGCCCTAGTGAAGGGCTTGGGGTATTGGCCATATTTGAGGGAGGGCCAAGAAAGGATAGCACGCCTGTTACGGGAGCAGACGGTTGAATATGATAAGGGATATGAACTTATAGATCGCGGACATGCCAAGGTTTTCGAATATGCGCTTACGCGGGATAAAACAGTCATTAACGAATTGTTCGAAATAGCGTGCGAGGATGCCAGTGACAGCATTCCGTATAAACAAAAAGTCGCGGTCTTTGCAAACTGGCAGGATGAATATGTTTTAAGTTTTATGGGCGTGCCGTTTTTCAGGGAAGGAGATGTGCGTAAAGCCGCGCTTACTGTATTGAAAAGGGAAAACAGGGCTAAAACCTTGAAAGGCGCTGACAAAATAAGAAAAGCTGGCGATATAACAGACGCCATTATAAAGCAGCTGCTTTCTGACGAAGAGATGCGGGAAGAACTTTTTGAAGAGGCGCAAGTACTAGCCCAGACGGAAGATAAAAGCAAGAATATAGAAGAAGATCCGATCCATGTAGGTGTTACCAGAGCTTTTCTTGGTAAGGAAGGACTGAAAACATTTTTTGACATCCACTTTGCGCTTCTAAATCTTTATCCGCAGGCGCGTTACCATACAAGGATAGTGTACCCAACAGACATAGGAGTCGTAGAAAAAGGCCTTAATATGCTGGAAAGCGTAAAGACTCAGTCTGTCAGGAAGTGGAAGTCAATAATCAGCACTAAAATATCCCAGGTAGTACCTGCTCCATACAGGCCCCTTGTTACGGGAACGGTTTTGGCATTAGTAATACTTTTAATACTACCTGCTCTAGGTTTGTTTGCAGCCCAGGGTGGAACTACGGATATAGATGGTGATGGGGCGCTGGATCTGGGTGCACCGGCGTTAGGTGCGGATGTGCCTGTTTTTTCACAAGCTCTTTACCAGGATATAACTGCTTTGGGAGAAAACTCTCGAAACATCGCAGAAGGTATTCTTGCGGTAGAGCAGCCGGTATTTCCTTTCCAAACAGGTGATATGCTGGCACAGGCCGTGATCCCTGAAGCAGGCCAGACTGACCAGTCGGAAGTTAAGGAATTAAAAGTGGAAAGATACATTGATCTTGCTCTTCAAATGAACGTACCGGAAGACTTTGCCAGGAACTGGGCCAAAGGAAAGCCCCTGGAAAAGCTGGAAGAAGCCGTTGATCTGGGGAACAAACTGGTGACGGCAAAAAAAGAATATATGCAGATATTGAAAGGCAGAGGCATTGACGAGGACAAAGCAGAAGAATTTATATTTGAAGCGATCGGTGGCACGGACGCGCGCACCGGTCAGACCAAACTTGAAAAGATCAATCAGCTGGTAGAGGCAGAAAAAGTCCGCGAGGGAAGCGAATTCAAGGACTTATCTGCGGAATATCTTGATGTTGCCGCGAAAACGAATACACCCACTGCTAATTTCGAACGATGGTTGAATAGGCCGGGAAGAACTTTAAGTGATTTAAGAGATGCCATAAAATTGGGTAAAGAGATAGTCAAAGCAAGAGATGCATATGTAGAACTTCTGGTCGCCGGCGGCATGGCAAGGGATGAAGCGCTAACCAAGGCGATGGTGACGATTCTCGGAGAAGATAAACTTGAACAAATTGCAGCTGCGGTAAAAGCAGAAGAAGAAAAACAGCAAATAGCGGCAGCCGAAGCAGAAAAAGAGCGTCAGGCAAAGATAGCGGCAGAGAAGGCGGAGAAAGAGCGTCAAGCAATTTTAGCAGAGGAGGAAGCGCAAAGGAACTATCTTACGAGTGAACCGATAAACCCGCCTTTTAATAAAGAGCTGAATAATATGCTTAACGCGATAGGTATAGAGAGGGATCCCGCCGGGTACGTGATCTCGACGTTTACGGATTCTAAGTACGCGCCTGAGAAACTTCGCGGTAAAACCATTATCGCTTCTAAAAATTCTCCGGAGACGCCTGTTTTCCACATCTATTATGGTAAGACTGATAAAGACACCAGATATATACATTTTACTCAGGAAGAGGCGTTTAACACTCCTTTTACGACTTATTCTTTCGAAAAAGGGTTAAAGGCAAATGTTGATTTTGAAGGAACACAGTTTATTGAATATCAGTTTGATGCGTGGGGCAAACAAACAATAAAGACATGGTTATACAGAAACAGCAAGACCGGTCATATTGATTATTATGCTGGGTTTGCCTCAGGCAGAACGAATGAAGTATATTTAGGGAATTATAAAAATGGGAATCCATATGAAAGATTTCGTTTCAGAGGCTCTTACGATATGAGAAGCCTGGGGACAGCGGGTATGGAACTTGTTAACGTGTGGGGATATGACGATGAAGGAAACCAAAGGCCCACAAAGTTTATGCCGGGAATAGCAGTAATGCCGCAGGAAGAACTTGCTAAATTCGTGAAAACTGACAGAGAAAAGAAGCACGGGGGGAAAACAGTAGCTGCAGGAAAAAGGGGTACCATTCTTACTACTGCAAGTATGACTACTACAGAGACGGGAAGTAAAGATGACGGACTTGGGACGCTTACAGGCGGCGAAACCGGAAAAAGTGTTACTATTACTCCTCTGGATGCAGAGGCCACTGATACAGTAAATAAAATACTTACCGCAGTCGGCTCTTCAAAGGAGGCAAAAAGAGGTGAATACGTAACTGCAGAATTTGACTCCGAACAGACATTCGGCGCCTGGAAAGGAAACACGATCATCGCATCCAAAGACAATCCCGGAAAACCTCTTTTATTTGTTACATCCGGCAAGACCAGCGCCGAAAACACGTATTTGCATATTGCTAAAACAGCGTCATATTCCGGTCCTGTGACCTATTATGACTCACAAGGGCGCGCTTTAAGGGTCAACGAAAAATTTCAAGGAGAGGTCGTTGTCTGTCATGAGTATGATGTTGACGGCGGGTATCAAGGGACCGCTAGTATATTTCGTAATAGGCAAGGGCAAATAGAATACAGTAATAGTAAGCGCTCTAGTGAGCCGGGAAGTATATTTTTCGAAGATTATATTAACGGCAAGTTAGTAAGCCGCCATCAATTAAAGGGTGATTTTAAAAAAACCGAACGCCTTAAAGAAAAAGGTGCAAAACTTGTCAAAACAGAGGTTTATGACAGTAACGGCAATATAAGCAGTGTGTCGAACCAGACGGAAGAAGTAGAGCTGCCCGGTGAAGAACTGGCTAAAAGTGACAGATTCCATCAAGAAAAGAAAGCCTTAGCGGCTATATCGCCGGAAGAAAGAGGTACGTATCCTTATGCTAAAGAACTCTATGAAAATCTATTCAAATATATCGATGAGGAAACCGGTAAAGAGCTGAGGAGGGACATCAAAGTTATCGATATAAACAACATACTCGCCACGAGTCTGAAATTAGCTAAATTAAACAATCCGAAACTTACCCCCAGCGAAGAAAAGGCGTTTTTAAGAGGCATCAATCTTTTATTCACTTATGCGATGAACGGTCATGCGAAAGGGGCGATCGATCTTAACAGGCATAAAGCATTCGTACAATACGAGCAATATGCCCGGGACCCGGAACATCCGACAACCGCTCACAATATTAAAAGGGCCAATAATGGGGCTTTCTTAAGGGCTTTTGGTATAGCTATTCATTGTAATCTGACGGAAGTATACGGGGATCATCCTATAAAGTACAGCGAAAAAGGAGCTCCGAGTGATGAAGCGACCATAGTGGAATGGAATGCCATCATGAAAATGGCAAAGCCAAACAGCGGTCCTTTAAGTCGTGTAGACGAAAACAGGATAGCTAACCAGATAAAGGCGTTACTTGCCCAGGAGACCGCAGCCGCGCCCGGAGGAGAACACCTTGAAGACGAACATTTAATTAAGGCTAGCAGTCTTTTTGCGGGTTGGGGGGTGCATCCTGGGGAGAATCAAATTGACGAAGCGATCCTCATGAAAGTCGAGGCTGTCCGCAGGCTGAAGGGTCTTACGCCGGAACAAATGGAAAAGCTGGCAATCCTTGGCCGCCAGTTAAGGCCGATTGCTCCAATGTTTTATGATGTTCTTGAGTCACAGGCACAGGTGCGCCACAGCAATGAGATGTTACGGGCGATTCTGAAAAGATACATACAAAGCGGAGAAATGCAGAAATTCCGGGCTCAGACGGAGAAAGAACGAAGAGAATGGACAGCCCGATCGCGTTACCAAAAAGGCGAGACTATGCGCAATCTGAGAGAACAGCAAAACTTGGCGAAGCGCCAGGGATATATGGGTAGAGCGAGGCTCGATGCCGCATACCAGACGGAACAAGCAAGTGCTTATCAGACCGGTACTGGCGAAAGTATTGGTGATTTGTATGCAGCTATCGGTCAGCAGAATGCGATGATCGATTTCTCATATAAAATGGCATTATTTGGCGCTGAATATGACAGAGAAAAGTTCAAGCTGGAAAGGTGGGCGGAAGAGTCGCTTTATTATCTGGAGAAGGAAACCTCAGATATCATATGGCAGTATGAGAACAAGATGCGGAATATAGCCGAAAACCGTGCCAGGATGAGGAGAGACTTTGCGGAATACGCACAAAGAGCTGAAGCCCTGATCGAGGTTGAAAGAAAGATAAATGACATAGTGACGCTGACGACCCTCCTGGCAGAGATCGCCTTCGAGGACAGTCAAGGCAGGCCTCTCAGGCTGAAAGACGTACTTACCGAAGAAAATATGCCTTTATTGGCCAGTGAGGTTTCAGGGTTTCTCAAACATGCCCCCATGCTATACGAAGCGGCACTTTCAAGCAATTCGGCGGTTCTGGATGAGTTTTTAAAGACAGAGCCTTCTGACAGGATCATGGAGAAAATAATAGGCTGGGTCGTGGCGCTCTATGCCCAGCGTGCGGTACCTATGGGCGATGTCATAGTCATACACTCACATGATTGGCAGCCGAGACAGATAGTAAGATGGGATGCTAGAGAGCAGCAATGGCATGTCGCGTACTTAAACGGTCCGGCACTTGAAAGAACTGACTTTGCGGGCATAGTGCCGGATGTAAACGGGCTATGGAACGATCTCGGCAGAAACGGATATATCGCCGAGGACGGGACAGTCCAGTGGTACAGGCTTAAAGGCGTAAAAAGCGGGTATCAGCTTAAGCTTGACGGCAAGGAATTTTATGGGTCCAAGATGGACGCTATATATAACGTTTTGACCAAAAACAGAGACCGGGTCTCTTCCAAGGCGGGGCATATCCTCGTCTTTGATAAAGAAAGGGTAAGGGCAGAAAGGGAACGCGTTCCCGTAGCCAGAGGCATATATGAGGAGAAAGAGTTTAGTTATGACGACGACGGAAACAAGATAAGCGAGAGAATTACAGCCAAACTTGCTGACGGGGCTAGTATAGTGCTTGAGGAGACAGTTTGGGATAAAAAGAACCGCCGGAAGAAAACGACTACAACGTATATCCCGGCAAACAAGATTAAAAGAGCGGAAGAGGTTTTAGGAATACGCCTGGACCCGGAAAAAGATATTAAGACGATAGATAATCTCAGGAGGCTTTGGCGGGAAAATTGGTTCAAGGACTGGGACGATGTCTTGAGAAAGTACAGGAGCCAGGAACTTAAGCCACAGGGCGTCGGCAGTCTGGAGATAAAATTCGGAGAAGATTTAATGCCGGTTACCCAACCCAAAACCACAAAAGCCCCTGCAACGGCTACTCCGCCTGTTAAACAGTCTCCGGTCAGTATGGGCTTGCCGCCCAAATATGGTTTCTTATTACACGTATTTGGCGCAGTTCCTGATAAGGAAACGAAAAACACCATGACAGTTGACAGAGAAGATAACCAATTCGGTATGAATGTAAGTGAAATCGCTGGCGGCGGGCAAAACTCCATCGACATGAGAGAAGCAACTCTTAAAGTTGATTTTACTTTGCCAGAGGAGGGGATTACTTCTCCGGAGAAAACCCCGAACTATGTAAAAATCCAGTATGTAGACGGTAAAGGGCGAAACCAGTTTGGCGACGTTCAGAACATACTTACAGAAGAAGGCGGATCTAGACTCCGTTGTACCTTTAAGGGCAACCTTACAGACACGCAGGGAGAACATACAGACAAAGGTTTTGATATAACGGATGTGAGAAGAATAGTTTTTCATTTCTATTACAGAGGGCCTGAGGGGTATACGGGCCAGATAAAGGATATATCTATAAAGGTGCCGGCTGCCAAAGGAGGGGTGACTATTTCACCTGATTCAACTTTTGGCGTTAACATACGTATCCCGGGATTTGATCTATGGCCGGGTTCAGTGACCGGAAATGTTGCATGGTTCCGTGAACAGTTTAAAGGTTATGATTACGCGCGTATTAATATAGGAAAGACGGGAAAATTCAGTTACGAGGAATTGAGCAAGCTTGTAGAGATTGCCACTGAAAACGGACGGAAACTCGAGATAGTCGTATTTGACTCGGTTCTGGTAGTAGGACGGGAAGACAGCGTCGAGAGGATAAAAAACAGACTTAGAACGCTTATAAATATGGGCTACGGAAAGCATCCTTTGGTAGATTTCAGTGTCAATGAGCCGGAACACATGGGCCCATTATGGGAGAAATTCACTCCTTATCATGGCGGACCGAAACTGGAAAAAAAGAATAACAATGAAATACTCACAATCCTTAGAGAGCTTAAAGCGCTATTACCCGCCAGTGAAAAGATAAGAATCGGAGTTACACTTACTGAGATAGATTTTATTGTAATTATTGTTAAAGGGCTTGGGGTCGATAACTGCGAACTTGATCTACATGCTTATTTAGGCGATGCAACAGAAAAGGACCCGGTCAAGTATCAAGCTACTGTGTTTGCTTATATTGACGCTATCCTACAGAAACTGCCAGGTGCGAAATTTTATGTAAACGAATTTGTTATTAAGCATGGCGGCGGAGTGGATTTTGCGCGCCAGCTTTTAGAGAAATATCCGGATAATTGTCTTGGCGCGGCGCCATGGATCAGTCTTAATAGAGACGGAAGTATACCGGCCAATGATAAAAAGACTTCTGACAAGACTACGGCAAACGAGTATGGCGAAGGGGTAAGAGGCCTTAAAAGAGCCCTTGGAAGGGAAACCAAAGAGGCTGAAGAAGCTCCGGAAGAGGCGATACCCAGTACGATAGAGGAGCCTGAAATAGAAGAGCCTGAGTCTGAGCTTCCTTCAGACACAGGTCGGAGGCCAGGAGTTAATGTCGGCGTACATGAGCTGGAGAAAGGTAAGATTGAAATTGTTTTACTTCCTAATGGGCTGGTAAGCACGACAACAGAAGGCGGCAGGACTTATACGCATCGTTATTGGTATGAGGAAGATAAAACGGCTCCTAAAAACTCACATAAGAGATATCGTCCCGTAAAGATGTTTGTTACCGGCCCCCACATGAAAGTCCCCATGGCCGGAAAAGATGTGCCGGAATGTGCAGAATATAATATTAATGCTGAATGGGATGAAGAAAACAACCAGTGGAAGGTAGATAAGAATGCAGTTACCCCGGTCGGTGTACAAGTATTCTCATCCGGCAAGCATGATAATGTTATGAATAGGATTGAAAAAGCAGGAACGAACTTCGCAAAAGTAGCGGATAAGATAGGGGATGACGGGAAGAAATACCGCTATACATATTACACGCACCCGAAAGCACCATCAACCTGGAAAGGCGTGATTTTTAAAGCGGTTTATTTCCCTGAAAGAGATGAATATTATTTGGTGGAAGAGCTTAACCCCGAGAAGCTTACGATAAAGGACGGTGAGGTTTCAGGGGTGGAAGAGCAACTGGCTTTGTATGAGTGGGATTTTGAGAATAAGAAGATCAAAAAGGTCGAAATAAAGCGCGGCGGTGAGGGAATAAAATATGTACAGTATTTTTACAGCATGGAGCCTTACTTGAAAGACGGGACATGGCGGATGCTCCGTAAAATAGATGAGTTTGGAAGAGAGTT
>CAZGOG010000028.1:0-26066 GCA_964527555.1 uncultured Planctomycetia bacterium
CAGCTAACGAAAGAAAGTCTTTCGAGTAGAGAATTTGACTTTTAACATAGGAGAAGTCATGACTAAAGTAAAACACGCGGCAAGTTCGCGTAGAAGACGAAAAAAAGCTCTTAAAGCTGCGAAAGGGCAGCGTGGGGCAAGGTCCAGATTGTTTAGAATCGCAAAAGAAGCTGTCAGAAAAAGCATGATCGCAAACTATATTGACAGGAAGAGGAAAAAGAGCGATTTTCGCGCTCTCTGGATCACGCGCATTACAGCAGCCTGTAAAGACGAAGGGATCTCTTACAGCAAGTTTATTGCAGGTCTCAAAAAATCCAAGATAGAACTTAACCGGAAGATTCTGGCGGAACTTGCGGCAAATGACAGGGGCGGGTTTAAAGCGCTTGTTAAAAAGGTTAAAGTATAGGTAAATTCATGGGAAGGTTAACCCCTCCGCAGCTATTAATTGTGAGTTTCCTGTGCGTGATAGCTATCGGGACGATTGCGCTCTCTCTGCCGATAGCCACACAGGGGCCGGGGAGGTTATCCCTTACGGACAGTCTTTTTACCGCTACCAGCGCTACCTGTGTTACGGGTCTTATTGTAAGAGACACGGGGACTTATTTCTCCGTATTCGGAAGATGGGTTATTTTCGCTCTTTTTCAGGCAGGCGGACTCGGGATAATGACGTTCTCGACTCTTTTCGCGGTTCTACTGGGCAGAAGAATCGGCTTTCACCAGACAGATATCATAAGAAGCACTCTGGATAGGCACAATATCCTGGGGCTTAAGAAACTCATTCTGTATATACTGGGTATTACGATTACCGCCGAGACGACTGGGGCACTCCTTCTATTTTTAAGGTGGAGGGCCATAACGGATTGGAGCGTTCTTGAAGCGGTGCAACAGGCGGTCTTTCACGCGGTTTCAGGGTTTTGTAACGCGGGCTTTTCGCTGTTTAGAGACAGCCTCATGCAGTTCCAGGCAGATCCGTGTATTAACCTGGTTATGATACTTCTCATATTTTTCGGCGGGATAGGGTTCATAGTTGTAATGGACATAATAAATTTATTTCGAAGGCGCGGTACGGCTAGAAGGATGAGCCTGCAGTCAAAGATCGCGCTTACCGTATCAGTTACACTGATAATAGTAGGGGCCGTTCTGATCCTTATCTTTGAAAAAGACAATGTCATGCGGGCTATGACTTGGCCCCAGCGTCTCTTGGGTTCGGTTTTTCAGGCAGTGACAACCCGGACAGCTGGATTTAATACGCTGCCTACGAGTCAGCTTTCGACGCCTTCGCTGATGTCTCTGGTCTTTATGATGTTTATAGGGGCCTCTCCGGGATCTACGGGAGGAGGGATAAAGACGTGCACTTTTGCGGTTATTATAGCAGTTGTCTTAAGCATGATGAAAAACAGGCGACGCGCGATGCTTTTTAACCGTTCTATCCCTAAACAGGTAATCAGGGAGTCTTTGGTTATATTTTTTCTGGCTCTTTCATGGGTTTTTGTTTTTACGATGCTGCTTGTGTACTTGAGCGGAGGCGGATCGGAGGGACGCTCTTTTATAAAATCTTTGTTCGAAGTGACATCCGCTTTTGGGACTGTGGGACTATCGGCAGGCGTGACAAGCGGGCTTAATAATCTCAGTAAATTATGCATAATCGCCACTATGTTTGCCGGCAGGGTAGGGCCGCTTACCCTTGCCCTGGCTGTTGCTGTTCGCGAAAGAACGGATAGGTATATTTTCCCCGAAGAAAATATAATGGTGGGATAGGAGGATTAAAATGAAGCAGTTCGCTGTTATCGGGTTAGGGCGGTTCGGCTCAAGTGTGGCGCTAAGGCTCGCTGAGAAAAAGCAGCAGGTACTTGCGATAGACAAGAACGAGGAACTGGTGCATGAGGTTATGGACGGCGTAACAAAGGCGGTATGCCTTGATGCTACCGATGAAAAAGCCGTGAAGTCAGTGGGCCTCCAGAACGTTGATGTGGCGATATGTGCTATCGGAACGGATGTCGAATCCAGTATTCTCATAACGCTAATGCTTAAGGATCTGGGCATTCCCGTAATATTATGTAAAGCTATTAGTGTTGCGCATAAGAAGGTCCTCGCAAAAATCGGAGCAACCAAAGTTGTTTTACCTGAAAAAGATACCGGCGTAAGGATCGCGGATACTCTCATATCGCTGTCAGATACGGTACTCGATCATATAGGCCTTTCCGGCGGGGCAAGTATTATTGAGCTTATTGTGCCGGACGAGTTTATCGGAAAAAGTCTAAGGGAACTTGATATAAGAGCAACATACGGTGTAAATGTGATAGCCGTTAAGAAAAAAGTAAAGGCTCTTAAGGAAGGCGAAGAGATTGAGGAGGAAAAGATAAACGTTACCCCCCAGGCGGATGATGTTCTTGTAAAAGGAGATATCTTAGTAGTTTTCGGCGAAAACGAAAAGATAGAAGAGATTAAAAAAATAGAAGTTATTAAAGGTAAGGGATAGATAGTAAAAACATGCCGGAAAAGAAGTAAAATGGAAATTTTAAACAAGCTTGATAAGATAAAAAAAGACTTTGAAAAGGTTCTTGCAAAATGCCGGGACATAAAAACCCTGGAGGAAATAAGAATAAAATTCACCGGGCGTAAAGGCGAATTAACTAACGTTTTACGGTCCCTTGCGGATCTTGCTGCTGAAGAAAAGCGGGAAGCCGGCAAAGTGGCGAATACGCTAAAAAATGAGTTTTTAGAAAGACTTAAAGAACTTAAAGAAAGTCTGGAAAGCGACGCCGGGGAAAAAGGTGCCGGGATAGATGTTACTCTTCCCGGGATAGAACCTAGAGTAGGCACACTACACCCGATAACGAGTACAACTAAACGGATAAATGAGATCTTTATTTCACTTGGGTTCAGGATTGCCGAAGGCCCGGAGATAGAGTCGGAGTTTTATAACTTCGAAGCATTAAACATTCCGCTAGACCATCCTTCGCGTGACGCGTTCGACACGTTTTATATTGATGATAAGTATCTCTTGCGCAGTCATACATCCAATGTCCAGGTTCACGTTATGCAAAACCAGGCGCCGCCCTTCCAAGTCATTATGCCAGGGCGGGTCTATAGGCCCGACGCGGTAGATGCCTCGCACTCTTTTATGTTCCACCAGGTTGAAGGTCTTATGGTAGATAAAGACGTGAAGTTCTCGGACCTTAAAGGCGTGCTCTCCATTTTCTGCAAAAGCATGTTCGGAGAAGACATCAAGATGAGACTGCGTCCGCATTTCTTTCCTTTTACTGAACCAAGTGCCGAAGTCGACATTTCTTGTATAATCTGTAAAGGTGAAGGATGCCGCGTATGTTCCGGTAATGGATGGCTTGAGATACTCGGAGCCGGCATGGTAAACCCGAAAGTCTTTGAGGCTGTAGGGTACGATCCGGATAAATATACCGGATTCGCCTTCGGTATGGGAGTTGAAAGAATAGCGATGCTTCTTTACGGGATCGAAGACATAAGGCTCTTTTACGAGAATGACATAAGGTTTTTGCGCCAGTTTAAATAAAAAGGCTAAAGCATGAAACTCAGTTACCAGTGGTTGAAAGAATATGTAAATATAAACGTAAGCGCTGAAGAGCTTGCAAAAGAGCTTACCATGTCCGGTTCAGAGGTAGAAGCGATAGAGGAAGTGGGCGGAGATAAGGTTATGAGCCTTGAGATCACGTCCAACAGGCCGGATTGTCTTAACATTATCGGGCTGGCAAGGGAGGCTTCCGCTGTCTTTGATACGGACTTGCATCTTCCGAGCATGGAGATTCCTGCGAAAGAAGCGAGGGCAAAAGGGCCGAGGGTGGAATGTATCATAAAAAACAATGATCTCTGCCCTTGCTACACTGCCAGGGTTATTACCGGTGTTCAGGTTCAAGAAGCAAGCGACCGGATAAAAAAGCATATTCTTGCGGTGAGCTTACGCCCCGTAAACAACGTGGTGGACGTAACAAACTTTTGTCTTATGGAAATGGGCCAGCCTTTACATGCTTTTGATCTAGACAAAATAGAGGGAGACAAAATCATTATACGGGGAGCCGTAAAAAGCGAGAAGATTGTCACCATAGACGGAGAAGAAAGAGAGCTTAGGCCCGGGATGCTTGTTATTGCTGACAGTAAAAGACCCATAGCGATTGCCGGTATCATGGGAGGGAAGGATACCGAAGTTACCGGAAGCACTAAAACTATACTCTTGGAAAGCGCCTATTTTAACCCGATTTCTATACGGCAGACAGCAAGGGCACTGGGGCTTGCAAGTGACTCCAGCTATCGCTTTGAGCGCGGAGTAGACAAGGGGATGATAGCCAGAGCCTCTGACCGCAGCGCATCTATCATTGCCGAAGAGACCGGCGGGAAGATCTGTGAGTTTTATGATGCCGGGAAGAGTGATATAGAAAAAAAAGTTATAGAGTTTGACATAGAAAAAGCCGGGAAGATGTTAGGCGAGCGACTGGAGAAAAAGCAAGTGGAACGTATTTTCCAAAGACTGGGGATGACAGTTTCAGGGAGAGGCAGCAAGAATCTTTCGGTAGGGATTCCTACCTTCCGGGAAGATTTAAAGAACCAGGTTGACCTGGTTGAGGAAGTCGCCAGGATATACGGGTATCATAATGTCCCCGCGACAATGACAAAATTCATCCCGCAGGTTAAAAGAAAAGAGCACCCCCGTAAGGTCTTAGAGAAGTTATATGAAACTCTTTCCGCTGCGGGGCTAAACGAAATCATGACATATAGCCTGATAAGTGAGGCGACAAGTACAAGATTTTCATCTATTGCAAAGGACACTGTCAGTTTAAAAAATCCGCTTTCCGAGGAACAGAAAATACTTACCCCGCAGCTTCTGGATGGGATGCTCAGAGCTATTTCGTGGAACATAAACAGAAAAAATAAAGACCTTGGATTTTTTGAAATAGGGAAAATCTATTCTTGCGCTAGGGGCAAAGAATTTTCAGAAGTTCCGGCGCTTTCTATAGGATTAAGCGGGACTTTACGGTCTAACTGGCAGGAAGGCGAGAGAGGGGCGAATTTTTACGACTTAAAAGGGATTCTGGAAAAAACCCTCAAGGTTCTGAGGCTTTCAGCAGACTTCTCCAGGATGCAAATAGACTTTCTTGCAAGCTGCGCCGGGGTGAAACTTGAAGGTGACGGCCAGCATATCGGTTTCCTCGGCGAAGTGAGCACAAAACTTTTAAATGAATATGATATTGACCAGCCGGTTTATATCTGCCAGATTAAGCTGGACGAAATTCTGGAAAAATCCGTTTTGACAAACAGGTATCATGCGGTTGCCCGCTTCCCCTCGTCCTCAAGAGACATCTCCATCCTTTGTGATAAAGCTCTTGCTTCTGCGGAAATCCGGAAGACAATCCTAGAAAGCGGAGAAGAAATAATCCGTCAAGTTAAACTTTTAGATGTCTATGAAGGGGAGCAGATCCCTCCGGATAAAAGGAGTCTTTCTTACGGTATTGATTACGGATTGGATACCCGCACTCTTACGGATGAAGAAGTCGAAGCCGTTCATTCAAAAATCAAAGAAGCTCTTATAAAACAGTTCAAAGTCGGATTCCGGTAACATCCGTCTCTCAAATTACCATTGCAGCGGTATCTTTAAGGTGATACAATAAAAGCTGAAAGGTCTGTCGAGCCCGTGAAGCGGGTTGTATGAATTGGGCCAACATGATAGAACTGGGAGTCTAACTCTGATGACCTTGTGAGGATGTCAGGAGGGCACCCACCTGGATTACCAGGCCACCAATTCTTTTCCTGCACACGACTTGATGGATACAGGGCCGGATTTTTCTCCGGCCCTGTTTTTTCTAAAAAGATTAACCCGATAACATAATGAAAAACATGGATTTGTTTCAAGATGGAATGGATAAAGATAAAACTGTCCCCTTGTCAGTAAGGATGTGTCCTGGAAAAATAGAAGATTTCGTGGGACAGGAGCACATAATGGGCGAAGGACGGCTTTTAAGAAGAGCAATTGAGGCGGACCGCTTAAGCTCATTGATATTTTACGGGCCGTCAGGCGTAGGTAAAACAGCTCTTGCAATGGTGATCTCAAAGAGGACCGGGGCGCATTTTATAAGAAAAAATGCCGTTTCCAGTAACGTTGCCGAGATGAGGAAGATTATTGACGGTGCCAAAAAGCAGAAAACACTCGACGGACGAAGGACTATACTACTTTTGGACGAGATCCACAGGTTCAATAAAGCCCAGCAGGATGTTCTCCTGCCGGAAGTAGAGGCGGGAAATGTTCTTTTGATCGGAACGACCACAGAAAACCCGGTTTTCACGGTAAATTCCGCACTTCTTTCCAGAAGCCAGATTTTCGAATTTAAAACTCTGGACGAAGAAAAAATTACTATGCTTCTGGAGAAAGCACTTGAGAATAAAACACAAGGGCTTGGGGATAAAAAGATCCAGATAGAAAAAAGGGCCCTCAAGCATCTTGCAAAAATCTCTGACGGAGATGCCAGAAGGGCATTAAATGCCTTGGAAGTGGCAGTGTTAACTACCCATTCACAAAAAGACGGTACTATTAAGATAACAATTACAGAAGCAGAGGAATCCATCCAGAAAAAAGCCGTGGTATACGACCGTGATGGGGACGCCCATTACGATACGATAAGCGCGTATATAAAAAGCATGCGCGGTTCAGATCCTGATGCGGCGCTCTATTGGCTGGCCAAGATGATTGTCGCCGGTGAAGATCTCAGGTTTATCGCAAGACGCCTGGTAATATGCGCTTCTGAAGATGTAGGTAACGCCGATCCAAATGCTTTGGTAGTTGCAAATGCCGCTATGCAGGTGGCTGACTTTGTGGGGCTGCCGGAAGCGCGGATACCTCTTGCGCAGGCAACGGTTTATGTCGCATGCGCTCCTAAAAGTAACGCCTCTTATATGGCGGTAGAAACGGCCATAAAAGATGTTGAGGAGGAGAGGGCCCAGGAAGTGCCTGATCACCTGAAAGATGCAAATTACCCAGGGGCGGAGAAACTGGGACATGGGGACGGGTATAAATACGCACATTCTTATGAAGGACATTACGTAAAACAGGACTATGTCCGAAGGAAAAAGAAATATTATACCCCGACAGATCTGGGTTATGAGAAAAAGATAAAAGCCTGGATGGAGATGCTTAGGCAAATTGGGAAAAAGCATGGATAAAAAGGCCATAGCATTGATATCCGGCGGATTAGATAGCCTTCTTGCCGCAAAAGTTGTTATGGAAGAGGGGATAGAAGTTTTCGGTGTGACTTTTATCATGCCGTTTGCCTCCCGGGACATTAATCGTTTTGAAAAACGAGTCAAAGAAGCCTCTAGTGATGCAGCTATTCCGATAAAAGTGATAGATATTTCGGGAGATTTCTTGAATGTATTAAAAGCCCCGAAACACGGGTACGGTGCAAATATCAACCCCTGCATAGATTGTAAAATATTGATGCTTCGTATTGCGAAAAAGATTATGGAAAAAGAAAAAGCCGGTTTTATTGTTACTGGCGAAGTGCTGGGGGAGCGGCCCATGTCGCAGAGGAAGCGGGCACTTAACATAATAAGAAAAAGATCAGGGTTAGAGGGGCTATTACTTCGTCCTCTTTCCGCGAAACTGCTTGAGAAGACGATTCCCGAAAAAGAAGGGATAATAAACCGCGCAAAGCTGTTAGACATACAGGGACGGTCCCGGTATAAACAGATGAAACTCGCTGAAAAATACGGGATTCGCAAATTTTTCTCACCTGCCGGGGGGTGCCTTTTAACCGACCAGATTTTTTCTAAAAAACTCAAAGAACTTATGGATAAAAATGATCTGGACCTGGAGAACGTCTCGCTCTTAAAATATGGCAGGCACTTCCGTCTGGATGAGGGGACCAAAGTCGTCGTGGGACGGAATGAAAAAGACAATGGCGAGATCCTTAATCTTAAGAAAGATAATGATGTAATATTGAGGCTAAAGGACGAACCGGGACCATACGCGCTGCTTAGAGGGAATGCTAAGCGTGAGAATATAGAGAAAGCCTCTTCTTTTGTCGTGGGTCTCTCCAAGAAAAAAAGGGCAAAAGAAACAGAAGTCGAATTCTGGTCAGATAAGACTGATATAAACATATTAATAGCGAATACAATTGCTGATGGTGAGATGCAAAAACTAAAGTGTGAAAGTTTATAAAAGATGAAGGAAGAAGGAAAAGTAATAAAGATCAGTAAAGGCATTGCTACTATCGAGATAACCCCTCGGAAAGAATGTACCAAATGCTGCTCCTGTAATGCGGCCAGATTCAGGCATATTACCATCAGCGGAGAGAAAGCAAAAGCGCTTTCCATGGGGGACCATGTGGAAATCGAGATCAGCACCGCGTCTATGATGAAGATCTATATCCTTTTATACGGAGTGCCGCTTTTAGCTTTTGTTGTAGGCGTATTTAGCCTTTACGCGTTTTTTAAATCGCCGATTATCAGTTTTATCGGGGCTTTCATATCTACTCTTTTGGCATACCTCATGGTAGGATTTTATATTAGACGGAATTTCAACTTTTCCCCGGACATTTGTGTAAAAAACAGATAAGCCTAACTGTTACAAAGACTTATAAATATAAGACACTCCAGCCTAACCATATAAATTAAGGCAGATCTCTTGAGCGATTGGTGCTAAAAAGCCAATTTTACTTGACTTTTTTAGTAAGGTATAGTAGCATAACATTTTCTTTAAATGGCAATGTTTCAACGAACATGGAACCAAAATGCATAGAGTTAGGAGGGTAATAAGATGGAAGAGCAGGTAAAGGCATCAATTGCGAGGATACGGCCCCTTCTTCAGAGAGATGGCGGAGATATAGAACTTGTTTCCGTTGCGAATGGGGTTGTGCGGGTAAAATTGCAGGGCGCCTGTTCTAGCTGCCCCATGAGCCAGATGACTCTTAAAGGGGTGGTCGAACAGACTATCAAAAAAGAAGTTCCCGGCGTAGAAAAAGTGGAAACGGTATAAATAAGGAACCAAACTTAATCATGCGACTTACCACCAAAACTTCTTATGGGATCAGAGCTCTTATTGACCTTGCTATCATGCACGGTGCGGGTAAGCCGCTTACAATTAAAAACATATCACAGAGGGAAGGCATTTCAAGCGTTTATCTTGAGCAGATCTTTAATAAACTTAAAAACCATGGCATCGTGAAAAGCGTGCGGGGTCCCAAGGGAGGATATATCCTGGCCAGGGATCCGGAGAAGGTAAGTGTTTATGATGCGATAGAGGCGCTTGAGGGTGGAGTTTCTTCCGTTGGATGTGTATCTGAGAGGAGCAAAAAGAAGTGCATCCGGTTAGGCAAATGCGCCTCAAAAGAAGTATGGGATGAAGTGACCAGGCAGATACAAAAGACCTTGGGAAGTTTTTCCATCGGATATTTAGCAAAGAAAGCCGTTGAAATAGATTCCAGAAATAATTGAAAAGGATAAAGACTTATGAGGAAAGTATATCTTGATGCTAACGCCACGACAAAAGTGCATCCCGAAGTAGTCAAAACAATGCTCCCATTTTTTGACCAGATATATGGTAACGCTTCAAGCGTTCATGCTTTTGGAAGAGCAGCTAAAAAACACCTGGAAGAATCACGCGCGAAAGTAGCTGCGCTTATAAAAGCTGATTCCAGCGATGAAATCGTCTTTACCTCGGGCGGTACGGAATCCGACAATCTTGCAATCAAGGGCGCAGCGTTTGCCTTGAAAAGTAAAGGCAATCACATAATAACCTCTTCTGTCGAACACCTTGCCGTGCTTAATACATGTAAGTACCTTGAGAAGCAAGGGTTTAGGGTGACGTATCTTGGAGTCGATGAGTATGGGATCATAAACCTGGATGAGCTCAAAAAGAGTATAACAACTGACACTATTCTTATAACGGTTATGGCGGCAAACAACGAAACCGGCACTATCATGCCGGTAGAAGAGATCGGCGGTATCGCAAAAGAGAAAGGGATCACTTTTCATACTGATGCCGTGCAGTATATTGGGAAGGGCCCCTTCGATGTGAAAAAGTGCGGCGCGCATCTGGTCTCTATATCAGCGCATAAGATAAACGGCCCCAAAGGGGTAGGTGCGTTATATATCAAAAAAGGCCAGAAACTCGAACCCACACAGCAAGGAGGGCATCATGAAAAAGGCCGGAGAGCCGGCACGGAAAACGTTCCCGGCATAGTCGGGCTAGGTAAGGCTTGTGAGATCGCTCTTAAAGAAGGCGAGCAAAATTATGCAAAGATAAAAAATTTAAAAGATAAGTTATTTAAAAGGATCACTTCCGAGATAAAGCAGACGAAGCTGAATGGCCATCCCGAGAAATGCCTGCCTAATACATTAAACGTAAGTTTTAATTACTTGGAGGGTGAATCCATTATCCTGAGTTTGGACCTGGAAGGCATTGCAGTCTCAACCGGGTCGGCATGTACTTCGGGCAGCTTGGAGCCTTCACATGTACTAAAAAGCATGGGAGTGGATCCGCTTTTTGCCCAAGGTTCTGTCAGGTTTTCCCTGCAGATATTCAATACAGATGAAGACATTGATTATGTCATGGAAAAGCTGCCGCCGATAATAGAGCGGCTAAGGAAAATGAGCCCGGTTTATAAAGAAGAGTAACAGTAAAAGCAAGGAAGAAAAATGGAAGAATATTCAGAAAAAGTCATGGAGCACTTCCGTAATCCCAGAAACGTGGGCGAAATTGAGAACCCCAGCGGAAGAGGAAAAGTGGGCAACCCCGTTTGCGGGGATATAATGGAACTATACATAAAAGTCGACGAAAATGACGTTATAACTGACGCTAAATTCAAGACTTTTGGATGTGGTGCCGCCATTGCCTCAAGCTCCATCCTTACGGAACTAGTTAAAGGGAAAACCGTTGAAGAAGCCCGCAAAATATCTAATAAAGCTGTAGTTGAAGCTTTGGGGGGTCTGCCAAAGGTGAAACTTCACTGTTCTGTTCTTGCCGAGGAGGCCCTTGAAAAAGCAATTGAGGATTATTATAGCAAGAAAAAGGCAAGTTAAAGCCTATTCGGACGAGACTGCAGGGCTTCATGGCTTAAATTTGCCTAACAGATATTAAAAAATATAGGCAGATCGTTTATGTAGGTGTATAATATCATGGCTAATAACGTAGATATTATTAGAGAGAAAAAAGCAGAAATCAGAAAGGAGATAATCAGGCGTCTGCGGGAACAAGACTCCTCCCTGAAAGAGGAAAGAAGCAGGATTATACAAGAAAAACTTCTTTCCAGCGAGGAGTTCAGGTCCAGTAAGACTGTCATGACATATGTTTCTTTGCCTACGGAAGTCAGTACTAGCTATCTAAATCAAGAGGCATTGAAGCGTGGTAAAAGGGTAGCCGTTCCCTATATTAAAGGGAACAGTCAAACAATAATAGCTTCTGAGCTTATAGCAATAAACAGCCTGGAAAAAGGTCCTTATGGAATACCGCAACCGAAAAAAGACCTTATTAAGGCGATACCGTTGAAGGAGATAGATCTTATAGTGGTACCGGCAATAGCATACGATAAGAAAAACATGCGATTGGGAAGAGGAAAAGGGTATTACGACAAGTTCCTCACCGAAAAAGATTTGTCTCTGGTAAAGACCATCGGGTTAGCCTTTAATTTCCAGGTGCTGGAGAGCCTACCCTCAGATCCTCATGACAGGCCCGTTTCCCGGGTTATTACAGACTAGTTGTGCATGCAAAGCTTCCAGTAAGTGCGGCTAAGAGAGTAAGATGCGCTTAAAAAGCGTTTCATTCTTGCAACCCGCCCTGGAAAATACATGCCATGCAGAGCGCCTTTTGAAAAAAAGGGAGGACACACATGGAAAACGGCATCACATTTGTTCATTTAGGATTTGCAATTCTTGGCGGTATTTTCTTCTTTTTCTTGGGATATATCCTTAGAAAATATACCGCCAAGATGAAAGTAAAACACGCCGAGGACAAAGCCAAAACGATAATAAACAATTCAAAAGTCGAAGCCGAGAGGCGTAAAAGAGAGTCTATACTTGAAGCCAAGGATCTTTCACTGAAACTGAGAGCCGAGTTCGAAGAAGAGTCGAAGGAGCGAAGAAAAGAGATATCCGCCATGGAGAAGCGTCTTCTCCAGAGGGAAGAGAATATCGACAGGAAAGCTGAATTCATCGAACAGAAGGACAGGGAACTTAAGAAGAACGACGAACATCTTAGACATAAACACGCGGAAGTCAACAAGAGGAAAGAAGACCTGGATCGCCTGGTCCAGGAAGAGAAAGAGAGGCTTCAGGAGATCTCTGGCATGAGTAAAGAGCAGGCTAAAAGTATGCTGGTTAAGAAAATGGAAGAAGAGGCCCGTCAGGAAGCCGCATATACGATAAAGAAGATTCAGGAGGAGACGAAGGATAAAGCCGATCGTGAAGCAAGAAAGATAGTGGGTCTTGCCATCCAGAAATGCGCAGTAGATCATACGGTGGATACGACGGTTAGCGTGGTGAACCTGCCGTCGGAAGAGATGAAAGGCAGGATAATAGGACGGGAAGGCAGAAACATCCGTTCCCTGGAGATGGCTACCGGTGTCGACGTTATAATCGACGATACGCCTGAAGCCGTGATTATTTCCGGATTCGACAAATTCCGACGTGAAATAGCCAGGATCTCGCTTGAAAGACTGATAGAAGACGGCCGGATTCATCCGGGGCGCATCGAAGAAGTCGTAGCCAAGGTAAAAAAAGAGATGGAAGCGACCATAAAAGAAGAAGGGGAAAACACGCTTCTCGATCTAGGCATCCACGGCGTGCATGCGGAACTCGTTAAACTGCTCGGGAGACTTAAATACCGCACAAGTTACGGGCAGAATGTCCTCCAGCACTCTAAAGAGACGGCGTATCTTATGGCCACGATGGCGGGTGAGTTGAGACTGGACGTTAACCTTGCGAAAAGGATCGGCGCCCTGCACGATATCGGAAAAGCGCTTTCACACGAGATGGAAGGTACCCATGCAGCGTTGGGAGCGGATCTGGCCAAAAAATACGGGGAGCCGGACACGGTTGTTCACGCTATTGCGGCTCATCATGGAGATGTCGAGCCTAAAACGCTCCTTGCGGTTCTTGCGCAGGCAGCTGACGCCATAAGTGCGGGGCGCCCCGGTGCCAGACGGGAGACGCTTGAACATTACATAAAGCGACTGGAGGACCTTGAAGCCATTGCTAACGAGTTTAGCGGTGTGGAAAAAACATATGCTATCCAGGCAGGCCGGGAAATCCGCGTTATTGTCCAGCCGGAGAAGATCGATGACGCTCAAGCAGCGGTACTGGCTCAGGAGATGAAGAAGAAGATAGAAAGCGGGCTCCAGTATCCGGGTCAGATTAAAGTTGTAGTTATAAGGGAGACAAGATCTATTGAATACGCGAAGTAGGGGCAGAAAATGAAAATACTTTTTATCGGAGATATTGTCGGTAAACCCGGACGGAATATAGCTGAGAACAACCTCAAGAATTTAAGGAAAAAAGAGGGGATAGATGCGGTGATCGCCAACGGCGAAAATGCAGCCGGCGGCAGCGGTCTTACGCCGCAGATAACTAGAGAGCTGCTGGCCAGCGGTATAGATGTCATAACTTCGGGGGACCACATCTGGAAAAAGAAAGAGATATATGATTTTTTGAATTCTAGCGATCGAGTGGTGCGCCCGCTTAATTACCCTGAAGGGGCTCCTGGTAAAGGGGCCACTGTCATAGAGATGCAGGACTGCGGCAAGATAGGCGTCATCAATCTTGTGGGCAGGGTCTTCATGGAAGCAGTGGATTGCCCTTTTGAAAGAGTAAGGGCCGCGATAGAGAAAATCCGCACTGAAACAAAAGTGATCATAGTGGATATGCATGCAGAAGCCACCAGCGAAAAGGTGGCCATGGGATGGTATTTAGACGGTGAGGTAAGCGCTGTAATAGGGACGCATACTCATATCCAGACTGCCGATGAAAAGGTTCTTCCCGGCGGAACGGCATATATCACCGATTGCGGGATGACAGGGCCGTATGATTCAGTAATAGGACGCAGGAAAGAACAGATACTGACGAGATTCTTAACGCAGCTGCCCACCCGTTTTGAGATGGCCACGGAAGGCGTAGAAATGCACGGAGTTCTAATTGAGATTGATAATGTGACGGGTAAAGCCCTGAGTATCGAAAGGATTCAAGAGAAAGCGTGAACGTTCCGGTTTTAATGATCCACACTTTCAACAAGCACCTATTATGAAAGAAGAACATGTTTATACAGTCAGTCAGCTGACTAAAGACATCAGATTGATCCTGGAAAACACTTTTCAAGAGGTGTGGGTTGAAGGGGAGGTTTCGAATTATACTGTTTCCTCCGCGGGGCATGCTTATTTCAGCCTGAAAGATGAAAACAGCCTCCTTAATTGCGTTCTTTTTAAAAGCAATAATGTACGTGTTGCCTTTACCGCGGAAGACGGGCTCCATGTTCTCTGCCGCGGCAGGATCAGCGTTTACGATAAGCGGGGCCAGTATCAACTGTATGTGAGTAAGGTAGAACCTCGCGGCATGGGCGCGCTTCAGCTGGCGTTTGAACAGCTTAAGAAAAAGCTTCATGAAGAGGGGCTCTTTGACGAGGAACACAAAAAACCGCTACCGGCGTTACCGATGCGCATCGGTGTGGTTACTTCGCCGACAGGCGCGGCTATAAGAGATATTTTAAAGGTGGCACGACGCCGGTTTGCAAACATCGATATTTTGATCAGACCTGTCAGAGTCCAGGGGGACGGGGCAAAAGATGAAATAGCCCAGGCGATTAAAGAGTTTAACGAGTTCAACCGGTTTCTTATTGATGGGAAGAAAGATGAGCATCCGGTAGATGTGATCATAGTCGGTCGGGGTGGAGGCAGCCTGGAGGATTTATGGCCGTTTAACGAAGAGATAGTGGCACGCGCGATATATGCCTCAAGAATACCGGTAACAAGCGCCGTAGGGCATGAGATTGATTATACAATATCCGATTTTGTGGCAGATTTCAGGGCACCCACTCCATCGGCGGCAGCGGAACTTTTAATCCCGCTTAAAAGGGATCTCAAGAATCGCGTAAATGAGTATCGTCGGGCGTCGTATCTCGCCCTGAAGACAAAAGTAGAAGCGCTTGAGAAAAAAGTTAAAACACTTCGGGAAAGTTACATTCTCAGGACTCCGATGAACGTTTTTTTGCGCATGAGACAGGAGGTCGATGATCTTCTTAGAATGATTATGACAAATGCGACTCATACGCTTGAGATAAGAGAAAAAGAACTGGCAAGTGCCTCCGGTAAGCTGAAGGCCTTAAGCCCTTTAGCTGTGCTTGAGAGAGGATACAGCATAACGTTTAAGGAAAACAAGGTGATAAAAAACGCTGCACTCCTAGAGAAAGGGGAGCGCATATTAACCCGGCTTGCAAAAGGCGAGGTAAAGAGCCGAGTGGAGAAGACGTGTCATAGAGAATGCTCGCGAGAAAGTGATCCGGCAAAACAGGAGAAGAGATGAAGGACATAAGTTTTGAGAAAGCGCTTGAGAAACTCGAAAAGATAGTGGAAGAATTGGAAGAAGGAAACCTTTCTTTAGACGCTTCACTTAAAAAATATGAAGATGGGGTAAAACTTGCCCGCAGCTGCCAAGAGAAGCTGGATAAGGCAAAGAGAAAGATAGAGCTTCTTATCAAGAAGGATGAGGGGTTGTTTGTAGAAGAACCTTTTGCGGAAGAAACTGATCAGTAAAAAGAGACATGCTTTGGAGAGGCGATGGGCGAAATTTTAGATAAAATATCATCACCGGAAGACCTGAAAAAACTGGATATAAACCAGCTGAAAACGCTTGCAGGCGAGATTAGAACTAAAATCGTTGATGTAACGGCGAAAAAAGGCGGGCATATCGCAGCGAGCCTGGGGGCTGTGGAGCTCGCAATCGGCATACATTATTGTTTGAAAAGCCCGCAAGACAAGGTCGTCTGGGATGTCGGGCACCAGAGCTATGCGCATAAGCTGCTTACCGGAAGGGCCAAAAGGTTTGATGCCTTGAGAGAAATGGGAGGCTTGAGCGGATTTCCCAATAAAGAAGAAAGCGAACACGACCCTTTTACCTGCGGGCATAGCGCCACATCCATATCCTCCGCGCTGGGGCTGGTCACGGCCAGGGACCTTATGAAAGAAAAGTATAAGGTAGTGGCCGTTATCGGCGACGCGTCACTTTCCACGGGACTTGCTTTTGAAGGGATGAACCAGGCAGGCCACACCAGAACGAATCTCGTGGTAGTTCTTAATGACAATGAACACTTTATTTCCAAACCGGTGGGTGCGATGAGCAGGTACCTGACGAATGTGATTACCAATCCTCTTTACAATAGAGTGCGGGCTGAGACTGAAAAGATAGTGAGAAACATCCCGAAACTGGGCCCCTTAGCAGTTAAAACAGTCAAGAAGTTCCAGGAGGGCCTGAAGAATTTACTCGTGCCGGGAATATTGTTTGAGGAATTAGGTTTTCGTTACTTCGGGCCGATTGATGGGCACGATTTGGAACAACTGATATCAGTATTTCAAAAGACACTTTCCCTGAAAGAGCCGATATTTATTCATACTATCACGAAAAAGGGGAAAGGTTATAAGTTTGCCGAAGAAGATCCTACGAGGTTTCATGGAGTCACTTCTTTTAATGTAGCGACGGGGGAGACGGCCTGTATCGAAAACGGCGACCAGAAAACATTTACGCAACATTTTTCCGAGAAAATAGTGAAATTAGCCGCGAAAGACCGCCACATAGTCGCGATCACAGCAGCCATGCCGGATGGAACGGGCCTGCAGACTTTCGCTGAGAGATTCCCAAACCGCTTTTTTGATGTCGGTATTACTGAACCGCATGCCGTGACTTTTGCGGCAGGTCTTGCCAAGGGCGGGATGAAACCGGTAGTAGCCATATACTCTACTTTTCTGCAGCGATCATACGACCAGCTAATACATGACGTTGCACTTCAAAAGCTTCCTGTTATTTTTTGCCTTGATAGGGCGGGACTCGTGGGTAAAGATGGACCGACTCATCACGGGGTTTTTGATATTAGTTATACCAGAAGCCTGCCGGAGTTTATAGTAATGGCGCCGAAAGATGGAACGGAACTTGAAATCATGCTGGAGGAAGCTCTGGAATGGAACAGGCCCGTTGTTATAAGATATCCCCGCGCAAAGTCCGAAAAACTTGTCAGTTCCTCCTCCTGCGCTCCGCTTGAGCTTGGAAAAGCGGAAGTGCTTAGGCAAGGAGGAGACCTTGCGGTACTTGCGGTAGGCAGCATGGTGAACGCCGCGCTGAGGGCTAGTGAACTGTTGTCCAAAAAAGGCATGGAAGCTAAGGTGGTGAACACGCGGTTTATAAAACCTCTTGATAAGGAAATCCTGGAAGATCTAGCTAAGAGCGCGAAAAAAATATTCACTATCGAAGAAGCCATAGTAGACGGCGGATTTGGCAGTAGCGTGCTTGAATTTTTCGAAAAAGAGAACATCACGAATATTAAGGTTCGATGCCTGGGGCTCCCGGATGAGTTTATTGAGCATGGTGAAAGGGAAGAGCTCCTGCGGAAATACCACCTCGTACCCGATGAGATAGCAGCAACAATAGAGGCGGAACTATAGGGAAGAAGAATGACGGCGAAAAAAACGAAACTAAAAATTGATAACGAAAGATGCAAGGGATGTATGCTTTGTATACATGCGTGCCCCAAGGGGATTCTTGAAGCTTCGGCAAAAGTCAACAAGCGCGGCTTAAAATACGTTGTTGTAAAACATCCCGATGAGTGTACCAGCTGCGCTTTATGCGCGATTATGTGTCCCGATTGTGCCATTGAAATACTTAGGAAAAAATGACAATAAAATATTTATCTACAGGAAACGAGGCATGCGGTGAAGGCGCTGTAAGAGCCGGCTGCAGGTTTTATGCGGGTTATCCCATAACGCCGCAGAACGAACTTACCGCATATATGTCCCGCCGGATGGAGGAAGAAGGGGGCGTATTCATCCAGGCAGAAAGCGAACTCGCAGCAATAAACATGGTCTTGGGCGCCTCAGCCGCCGGGAGCCGTGTATTTACAAGCTCATCAAGCCCCGGGGTAAGTCTTAAACAGGAGGGTATTTCGTATATGGCGGGATGTGAACTACCCGCTGTGATAGCGAATGTGATGAGAGGAGGACCGGGCCTAGGCAATATCGATGCAGCCCAAGGTGATTATTTTCAGGCGACAAAAGGCGGCGGACATGGGGATTACAGACTTTTAGTATTGGCTCCCGCCAGCGTACAGGAGATGTTCGATTTTACGTATGAAGCGTTTTCACTGGCCGATAAATACAGGAACCCCGTAATGATACTTGCCGACGGGATGATCGGGCAGATGATGGAGCCTCTGGAGTTTAAAGAAAATATTAAACCCGCCGGAATAATCGATAAACCATGGGCAATGACCGGGGCGAAAGCACGCAAGGCGCAAAGCATAAAGAGTTTGGTGCTCGGAGAAGGCCTTCTTGAGAAGCATAACGAACACCTGCAGGGAAAATACGCACTTATGGGAAAGAAGGAAGTAAAAACCGAATTATATAATACTGAAGGAGCTGAAGTAATGCTTGTTGCGTATGGGCTGGCAAGCAGGGTCGCGCGCTCTTGCATCGATAGCCTCAGGAAAAACGGCGTAAAAGTGGGGCTAGTCAGGCCGATTACGCTATGGCCGTTTCCGTATAAAGAACTTTCAAATTTTGCCAAAAAAGGCGTTAAATTCCTTGTTGTCGAGATGAGTGCGGGGCAGATGCTAGAAGATGTGAGGTTGACTGTCCAGGACGATGAAAAAGTTTCTTTTTTAGGCCATACAGGCGGCGGGATCCCGACGGAGGAAGAGATCACCCTTAAAATAGAACAAATAAGAAAAAGATGAGCAAACTTTTCGCAAAACCTAAATCGATGAAAGATGCCGCGACCCATTATTGCCCGGGATGCGGGCACGGCCTTATCCATCGCCTTATATGTGAAGTCATAGATGAGATGGATATAAGAGAAGAGGTAATAGCTATTGCCCCGGTGGGCTGCGCTGTGCTTGCGTATGATTACTGGGATTTTGATACTATGGAAGCTCCTCATGGGAGGACGCCCGCTGTAGCGACAGGCGTTAAAAGAGTCCTTCCGGATAGACTCGTTTTTACTTACCAGGGGGACGGTGACCTGGCTGCTATAGGGACTGCCGAGATCATTCATGCGGGAAATAGAGGCGAAAATATCTCGGTTATCTTTGTTAATAATGGCGTTTACGGGATGACCGGCGGACAGATGGCTCCCACTACACTTCTCGGACAGAGGACTGCAACATCACAGTTTACCCGCCGGGCGGAGAAAGAAGGGTTCCCGCTTAAGATAATGGAGATGATGGCTATTTTGCCGGCGGTGGTGTATCTGGAAAGAACGTCAGTCCACTCTCCAAAAGAAATAATGAAAACAAAAAGAGCCATAAGAAAATCGTTTGATATGCAGCTTAATAAGAAAGGATTTTCCATGGTGGAGGTTCTTTCCCCGTGCCCCACTTACTGGGGGCTTGATCCGATCAAATCCATGAAGAGGATTGAAGAAGAAGTTATTAAAGAGTATCCTTTAGGGGTGATCAAGGAAAACCGCTAACCCTTACAGAAAAGTTAAATGAAAAATATTAATGAGACTATAATATGCGCCGGATTTGGCGGGCAAGGCATAATGGTGCTGGGCAAGCTTCTCGCAAACGCGGGGATGGAAAAAGGACTCCATGTCACGTGGCTGCCCTCATACGGAGCGGAAGTCAGAGGCGGAACGGCTCACACGGCTATTCGCGTCAGTTCAGAACCTATCGGCAGTCCTGTGGTTTCTCTGGCGGACACAGCTATTATTATGAACGACCCCTCACTGGATAAGTTTGAAAAAAGGATTAGACCCGGCGGACTCTTGATACTGAATACCTCCATGGCAAGACGCCAAAAGAGGCGAAAAGATATTGATATTATCGAGGCCCCCTTAAGCGATGAGGCCATGAAGCTGGGGAATCTTAAGGTTGCCAATGTTATCGCAGCGGGCATTTTTATATCCAGAAAAAAAATATTCAGTAAATATATTTTAACCAGCGTTATCAATAAAATGGGCGCAGGCAAAAAGGATTTAATAGCAATAAATATTAAAGCAGTGGAGAAGGGCATAGAAATAGAAAACGCTTTAAGGAGACAATGATGGTAACAGTCCGATTTGCGCCGAGTCCTACAGGGTACCTTCATATGGGAAGCGCCAGAACCGCGCTTTTTAACTGGCTCTATGCAAGACATAACGGGGGAAAATTCCTTCTCAGGATAGAGGACACGGATAAAGTAAGATCTGACAAAAAATATCTAGACGAGATTCTCAAAGACCTTAAATGGATGGGGCTCGGCTGGGATGGTGATTTAATATATCAAAGCCAGAGATTTGATCTTTATAAGAAAGAGGCGGAGAGGATCCTCTCCGCTGGAAAAGCCTACAGAGAAGGGGAAGCGATTATTTTCAAAGTCGAGAGTGGGCGCACTATCGAAATAGATGATATGGTGCACGGAAAAATAACTTTTAATACCGATGAGATTAAAGATCAGGTCATGATTAAATCCGATGGCTCACCGGCGTATAATTTCTGCTGTGTAGTGGATGATGCCCAGTTAGGCATAACGCATATAATAAGAGGCGATGACCATATATCCAACACCCCAAAACAGATACTTTTTTATGAGGCATTCGGACTTATTCCGCCAAAATTCGGACACATGCCCCTTATGATGGGAACTGACGGGGCGAAACTTTCCAAAAGGCATGGAGGGGTCTCCGTAGAGGAGTATAAAAAAGAGGGTTTTTTACCGGAAGCGCTAGCCAACTATCTAATACTTCTGGGATGGTCCCCGGGCGAAGATAGAGAAGTCATTTCTCTTGAGGAAGCAGTAAAGATATTTGATATAGCGGATATAAGCGATGTCCAGGCCAAGTTCGACGTGCAAAAACTTAGATGGCTGAATGGCGAATACATAATAAAGAAAAAGACAGAGGAACTTCTGCCTTTCGTCAAAGAGCACCTTTTGGCTGGTGGGGTTAACGTGTCTAAGTTGTCAGATGAGTATATCATAAAACTCATCAATTTATATAAGATCAGAGTAAAGACTTTAAGTGAATTTGTGGAGTTGACCGATTGTTTTTTTAAGGATGATTTCATTATAGATGAAAAAGGAAAGAAAAAATATTTAGTGAAAGAACAAAATAAAAAAAATATCAATATTTTTGCTGATAAACTGGAAGATCTTGAAGAGTTTTCACATGAAAATATAGAGAAGACATGCCGCAGGCTTGCTGAAGAAAAAGGGCTTAAAGCCGGGGATATCATTCACCCGACACGCATGGCAATAAGCGGGAAAATGCAGGGAGCGGGTCTATTTGAGATGATGGAGGTTCTGGGTAAAAGCAAGGTGCTAAAAAGAATGAGAGATGCTGCCGGATAAGAGAAACAAGGGAAAGAGATGGAGAAGAAAGCTTCTAACTTTATCAGAGAAATCATTAATGAAGATCTAAAAAAGGGTAAAAACGACGGCAGAGTGCACACGCGTTTCCCGCCGGAGCCCAATGGGTATCTTCATATTGGGCATGCCAAATCCATCTGCCTTAATTTTGGTATAGCAGCTGATTATAAGGGGCTATGTAATCTGCGTCTTGATGATACAAATCCGGAAACAGAGAAACACGAATATGTTAATTCCATTATGGAAGATGTGCGTTGGCTTGGATTCGATTGGGGCAAGAGGTTATTTTATGCATCAGATTATTTTGAGAAACTTTATGAATATGCGGTTAAACTGATAGAAAAAGGGAAAGCTTATGTATGTGATTTAAGTGTAGACGAAACAAGGGAACACAGGGGTACTCTTACAGAACCGGGCAAAGAAAGTCCATATCGCACGCGCTCAGCTGATGAAAATTTGGATTTATTTAAGCGCATGAAAGCGGGAGAATTTGAAGAGGGATCACGTATCTTGCGCGCAAAAATCGATATGGCGTCTCCTAATTTGCTTATGCGTGACCCGGTGCTTTATCGCATAAAAAAACTTGCTCATTATAGGAGAGGAAGCGAGTGGTGTATCTATCCTACATATGATTTTACGCACTGCCTTTCTGATTCGATTGAAGGTATTACCCATTCTATCTGCACGCTGGAATTTGAAAACAATAGGCCTTTATATGACTGGATACTTGACGAATTAGGGGTGCATCACCCCCGGCAGATCGAGTTTGCGCGTCTCAATCTCAGTCATACGGTTTTAAGTAAGAGAAAACTCCTTGAACTGGTAGAAGGGGGATATGTGAATGGCTGGGATGATCCCCGTATGCCTACAATATCCGGATTAAGACGGCGCGGGTATACACCGCAATCTATAAGAAACTTTTGTGAACGTATCGGAGTGGCAAAATTCAACAGTATTGTTGACATGGTTGTTCTTGAAAACAGCATTCGAGAAGAGTTAAATAAAAATGCTCCGCGCTTTATGGCGATTCTCAGGCCGCTTAAGGTAGTAATCGTTAATTATCCGGAGGATAAGGTGGAAGAGATGGAAGCCATTAATAATCCGGAAGACGCGGGAATGGGAACAAGAAAAGTGCCCTTCGCTAGAGAGCTTTATATAGAGCGGGATGATTTCCGTGAAGATCCGCCGAAGAAATTCTTCCGGCTAGCTCCCGGACGGGAAGTACGCTTGAGGTATGCCTATTTCATTACCTGCCAGGATGTAATAAAGGATGAAAAAACTGGAGAAGTGATAGAACTACGCTGCACTTATGATCCAAAAACACGCGGAGGCGATGCACCCGATGGGCGCAAGGTTAGGGGCACATTGCATTGGATTTCGGTAAAACATGCGAAAAAAGCAGAAGTGCGTCTCTACGATCATCTCTTTACGAGACGGGACCCCAATGATGTAGGGGAGGGGGTTGATTACAAAATAAATCTAAATCCAAACTCCTTGGAGATATTGCCTTCATGCTATATCGAACCAGGATTAAAAAATGCGTCAGTTGGGACCAAATATCAGTTTGAAAGACTAGGATATTTTTGTGTTGATTCTATAGATTCTACTGATGAAAAACTCGTATTTAATCGCACGGTATCCCTGCGGGATACGTGGGAGAAGATTGATAAAGGCTCCGGGTAAAGCGCTTTGATGGGGACAGGTTAACAGTTGTTGCGTAAACTTTTGTATAAACCAGTCCCCATATTTCGATTTTTATAGTATAATAGCGTCGAAAAATTTTCAACACTGGGATGTGGTGTAATTGGTAACACGAATGACTCTGGATCATTTGTTCCTGGTTCGAGTCCAGGCATCCCAGCCAAAAATTTTTTTAAAAAAGAATAATAATGAATTTTAACAAACAATTTGAAGAGAGTATTAATGAAATAGAAAGAATTCATTGGATGTTGTTTTCCATAGATTCTATGAAAGGTGTAAGCGTTAACACTAAAGAAGGGTTGTTTCTTTATTATTTAACCAAGTTTGTAGTTAAAAAACATAAAGAGCCATTGGTTGAAATCGGAAGCTATAAAGGGAAATCAACAATATACATTGCTAAAGCAGCAGTTAAACATACTGGAGCAAAGAATAAAGTGTATGCTGTAGATCCATTTGATGGAGGAGATTTACCACAATATAATGTTAGGGTCAAAAAAACACCTTCTCAAAAAGATTTTCCGGAATCAGGAAGCACATGGAGTATATTCAGAAAAAATGTTATTAATAGCCAAGTTTCTTATTTAATCCATCTCATAAAAAAACATCTCAAGATGCAATCAGGGAATTCAAACAATCTATTTCATTTTTATTTATTGATGGTTCGCACGAATATAAAAATGTAAAACAAGATTTTTTATTATGGTCGCCATTAATTGTCAAGGGTGGTTTTTTAGCTTTTCACGACCGCCAGTGGAATGGGGTTAAGAGAGCAATAAAGTCATAATAATTGAAGCAGTGTTTTTGGTTTTACGTATGGGGCTGCATCTTTATAGGTTTAAGCCAAGGGGAAAAGTGTGATCAGAAAATTATTTAAAACCATAAACGTACTTTTGTTGAATTTGTAAAATTCGGTGTTGTGGGAACATCAGGTTTTTAGTTGATATACGTGTGGTAATTTTCACAAAAGAAATACTAAAATTTAGCACTATTATATGCGGGGTTTGCGGATATTCAGTGGCAGTAACTACGCATTATTTGCTTAACAGGATATGGACATTTAAAGATAAAGAAACGAATGCAATAAAAGGGTATATAACTTTTTATATGCTTTGTTTCTTGGGGGTAGGTGTGCGATTAATTGTTATGCAGGCCCTTATTCTAACAACTAAGCTGGATTCTTTTCCTTATGGGTATGTGGCTATCAATTTTATTGGTATAATATCAGCTATGTTATTTAATTTTTTTGTCCCAAAAAAATTTATTTTTAAGAAAGCAGCACAAGGAATAACTTTAACAGCGTGTTCTTGGAGATAAATCAGGACTTTTACATAAATACCTGCAAACACAGGCTCATTGGAAGTTTTCTGGGGAGAAAGGGATGGGCTTAGGATAAAAAAAGATCAAGCACATTTAAATAGGTATGTTTTTGAAAAAACAAGAAAAAACAGCTAGTCACATGCTGAAAAAGTAAAATTAATTGGTGTATGGTATGAAACAAAAAAGGAAGATTTTATATAATATTCTCTTTTTTGGGATAATTATAATTATTCTTGCGTTGCTGACGGTGAATTTTAGCAAAAGCGAACTAATTTATTATGGGGGCGATGAACCGCGCCATTTCATGAATGGTGTTTTCTACAAAGATTTTTTCTGGGATAAAGGATGGAAGAGCCCCATTGACTATACAATATGCTATTATGCCCAATATCCAGCGCTAAGCATATACCAGTACCCCCCATTTTTTTACTTATTGGAAGCAGCAGCTTTCAATGTTTTTGGAGTAAGCAAAAACACAGCGCAGTGGCTTTCTTTTCTTATTGTAATAACAGGTCTTTATTATTTTTTCAAGTACGTAAATGAAAAATTCAACAGAACAACAGCCTTATTAAGCAGTTTACTATTTATTTCTACAACAATATTTTTAAAAAATTATGGAAATGTGATAATTGATATTCCGAGTTTGTCCTTAATGTTGATTTTTCTTTATTATTTCGATAGGTGGGATCGGCTAAGAGATAAAAAAACCTTCATATATGCTGCTCTTTTTTTAGCCTTAACAGTAATGACAGCAATAAAAACAGCTTTTGTTTTATTTTTTATACTCGTATTTTTAGCATACAAGTTCATAGCGCAGAAGAGTGGTCTTTCACGGAAAAGAGTTCTAATAATTTTATATTCGGGAATAGTGCTTTTTTTCGTTGCCTTTGGAACAAGTGCTGATATTGCTAAAATACCATTTTTTTACAGAACTCTTCATGGTTACGAGATGGTGAGCCTATTTGATATAAAGGAGCTTATTTTAGAAAAAAACCTCTCCATACTAATAACAAAATTTCAATTGATAAAGAATTTCGGGTATATGAGGTTATTGCTTTGCTTGTTAGGAGGGATTTTTGCTTACAAGAACGGGGAAAAAAATAAATTTTTATTTTACTTTTTATTTTCAATAACTTTTTTTGCTGTTTTTTTTACCATAGGAAGTCGTCGTTTTGCATCGGATCGCTTTAATTTGTATCTCTTACCCTGCGTATCTTTGGCGGCAGGGTATGGGGCAAACAGTCTAATTAAATTAACAAAAAACCGGACAAGACTAATTTTGCTCGTTTCTCTAATATTATATTTGTCCACCAATATTTTATCTACCCAGGCTCGTGTTTTCAAGGGATACAAAGCAGCAGCTGAGGAGGTGCTAAAACTCAATAAAGACAAAAACCCGATTTTGATAGATGCTTCTCTGGATGGAACTTTTATAGCATATATAAGGATGTATGATAACGCTCGAGAACAAGTTATTTTCAGAGGAGACAAAATTTT
>CAZGOG010000029.1:0-24472 GCA_964527555.1 uncultured Planctomycetia bacterium
GGAGGATAAATGTACAAGATAGCAGTTTTACCGGGAGATGGAACAGGGCCGGAAGTAGTGAGAGAGGGTATAAAGGTCTTAGACGCAGTCGGCCGGAAGAAAGGCATCAAATTTGAGAAGATCACCTATGACCTTGGCGGAGAACGTTATAAAAAAACCGGTGAAGTTCTTCCCGATAGCGTTCTTAAAGAGCTCAGGACTGTCGATGCCATATATCTTGGCGCAATAGGGCATCCCGATGTTAAGCCGGGTATTCTGGAGAAAGGGCTTCTTCTTCAATTGAGGTTTTCTCTCGACCAGTACATAAATCTCCGGCCGGTTAAATTATATCCCGGTGTGGAGACGCCCTTAAAGGATAAGGGTCCGGAAGACATTGATTTTGTAGTTGTCAGGGAGAATACTGAAGGTCTCTATTCCGGTTCGGGCGGGGCTCTGAAGAAAGGGACTCCTGACGAAGTGGCCGTGCAGACTTCGATCAATACACGTAAAGGCGTGGAAAGGTGTCATAGATACGCTTTTGAATACACAAGAAAGCGTAAAAAGAAGAACACGTTGACCCTGGTAGGAAAGACCAATGTCCTTACGCACGCTTTTGATCTCTGGGAACGCGCTTTTCACGAAATAGGCGAAAAAGATTATCCGGATATAAAGCGGGACTACGCGCATGTCGATGCCACCTGCATGTGGATGGTAAAGAATCCCGAATGGTTTGACGTGCTTGTTACGGATAACATGTTCGGTGATATTATCACCGATCTCGGCGCGATGATACAGGGAGGAATGGGGATAGCTGCCGGGGGCAACATCAATCCCGAAGGCGTTTCTATGTTCGAGCCAATCGGCGGATCCGCGCCGAAATATACCGGTAAGAACGTTATCAATCCGCTTGCCGCGATATGTGCCGCAGGCATGATGCTTGAGACTTTGGGAGAAGAGGAGGCCGCCAGTCTCATCGAAAAAGCGGTGATGAACGTTACAGCCAAGAAATTAAAGAGCCTTTCGGCCGGCAAGATGGGTCATTCCACATCTGAAGTCGGGGATCTGGTGGTAGAAGCTCTCGGATGAAGAATGGACGGTAGGGACAGGTTCCCTGCAGTAGTGTAAACTGCATGCTTGAACCAGTCCCGTTTATTTTTAATTTATGGGATTAAGATAAACATGAAGAAGAAAGATAGATATAATGTTGCTGTTATGGGCGCCACTGGCGCTGTGGGAGGGCAGTTTCTTTCCATACTGGAAGAACGGAACTTTCCCATAGACGAACTGCGTCCTCTGGCCAGCGAACGCTCAAAAGGAAAGAAAATATATTTCAAGGGAAGCGAGCACGAGGTCAAGGTCCTCGGGAAAGGTTCTTTTACCGGGATTGATATAGTACTGGCGTCGGCAGGCGCTTCCAGAAGTAGGGAGTTTCTGCCGCATGCGGCAGCTTGCGGGGCGGTCTGCGTCGATAACTCGAGCGCTTTCCGAATGGATGTGGAAGTTCCTTTGGTGGTCCCCGAAGTTAACGCGCATGCCATCAGGGGGCACAAGGGGATTATAGCAAACCCGAACTGTTCTACCATACAGATGGTATTGCCTTTATGCGCCATAAATAAATCAAGCCGTATCAAGCGGGTTGTCGTAACCACTTTTCAGTCTGTCTCAGGCGCGGGACAAAAGAATATCCTAGAGATGGAGAGAGAGACCACCACCCTCAGCAGGAAAGAGTCACATTACGGCATAGGCGAGCATAACGTCTCTAAAGACATGGTAAAGGAGTTTGCTCATCAGATAGCGTATAATCTTATACCGCATATCGATGTTTTTAAGGAAAATTTCTATACCAAGGAAGAGATGAAGATGGTCGAAGAGACCCGTAAGATAATGGAACTTCCGTCCCTCGCAGTCACTGCGACTTGTGTGCGGGTACCGGTGTATTACGCACACTCTGAAAGCGTAAACGTCGAGACCGAGAAAAAACTCACTAGGGAAGAGGTCATCGTTTTACTGGAAGAGTTTCCCGGCATTACCGTGGTTGATGATCCCGGGAAAAACAGGTATCCTATGCCCATCGACGTAGAAGGCAAGGACGACGTCTTTGTCGGACGCGTACGGGAAGATGAATCTATCCCCTCTGGCATAAATATGTGGGTCGTTGCGGATAATCTTCGAAAAGGCGCGGCTCTCAATGCGATTCAGATCGCGGAATGTCTCATATCCGGGGTATAAAAGAGGGTATCCCGTAAACTGCATTTAACAGCCGATCATGCACACGATTAAAGTTACTATTTCCTATGACGGTACCGCTTACAAAGGCTGGCAACTTCAGAAAAACGCTAAGACCATCCAGGAGGAGATGGAAGACGCTGTCGAGAAAGTCTTCGGCAAGAGGCATCGCCTTTACGGGGCAAGCCGTACTGATGCAGGCGTACATGCGATAGAACAGGTCGCGCACTTCAAGGCTGCTTCAGCTATACCCATCCACAAGATTCCCCGTGCGCTGAATGCGTTACTCGCGGAAGATATCGCGATAAAAAAAGCCGAAGAAATGTACCCGGACTTTCATGCCCGGTTCGATGCAAAAGAGAAGCATTACAGATATTATATTTTCAATTCAAAGTCCAGGGATCCTTTCAAGGAGAAGTACTCCTGGCGCGTTCCTTACAGGCTGGACGTACCTCTTATGAGGCGAGAGGCGTCTATTCTTATAGGCGAACATGACTTTAGATCCTTCCAGGCAAAAGACAAAAGGGAGAGGTCTTCGGTAAGGAATATCTTTTACATAGACATCACCAAGAGAAAAAATTCCCTTATAATCGATATCGCGGCGAACGGGTTTCTTTATAACATGGTCCGTAATATTGTGGGCACATTAGTTGAGCTAGCCAGAGGCTATTTCCCTCCCGGAAGCATGCAAAAAATCCTGAAGAATAAAGATAGACGCACAGCCGGTCCCACCGCTCCGGCAAAAGGGCTCTTTCTGGTCGAAGTCAAATACTGATTCTACGGATTAAAACCACCTTTTTACGTTTATCCCCAAAAACTCGCCAATAGCTTGATCCCTTAGAAAATGAGTATTACGCCGTTTTTAATTTTTTTCTTGACAAGTATTTTTACTTGTTATATACTTGTTACTGATTTGTTAAAAACAGAGGTAATCGTATGATAAAGAAATCAAGGTTTAGATTTTTTGCTACTGTTTCCGACAGGGGGCAGATCTTTATTCCAAAGGTACTCCAGAGGTATTTCGGGATAAGAAGGCGCGATAAAGTGACTTTTGTTGTCCTGGACGACGGTAGCGTAGTTTTCAGGAAGAAGAAGGGGGAGGAGGAGTGATGGCAAGAAAATTACATACTCATAAGGTTACGATCAACGACCAGCGCAGGGTAAACAAGGAGGCAAGTGACCTAAGTAAGAAAGGTGTCTCTAAAAAAACATTAAACCAGGTATTTAATGCTTACTATAAGGACCAGGTAAGGGCACTTTACCGGGCGGTTACAGGTCCGAAATAGAAACCGTTGTTTTTATTTGTCCCGTCAGTCTGCCGGGCTGTTTTTCCCATTATTTAAGATTATATATATGCTTCTCTAATTGCAGAGGATTAGTAAGACGCGCGTATTGACAATATCCTCTTGACAAACCCACTCAAATATGTTAATTTTACGACTCTATTGTGGTAATGGTTCCTTTTCCTTTACGCCTGGTGAGGCTGGTTTTAATGATCCGGAGGAGGAAAAGGCTGATTTAAAGGATAGTATATCATGACTAAAACAAAGATGATAAAACGTGAAAAAGTCCAGCATCCTTGGTATCTTGTCGATGTTTCAGGCAAGGTCCTGGGCAGGGCTTCTACTTTGATAGCGACGCTCCTTATGGGTAAAAATCGTCCAGATTTTACTCCCCATGTGGATAGCGGCGCAGGGGTCATTGTCATAAATTGCGACAAGATAAGGATTACCGGAGAAAAGGGTAGCAAAAAGGTTTACAAAAGATATTCCGGTTACCCTGGCGGCCAAAAAGAGACAGTTTATAACAAAATGTCCAAGAAGGATCCCAAGTATGTTATAAGACATGCCGTAAAGGGCATGATTCCCAAGAACAAACTGGGCAGTCGTATGCTTAAGAGGCTGAAATTGTATGTCGGGGACGATCACCCCCATATAGCCCAGAAACCAGAAGTTAAAACGATATAAAGATGAGGTGTTAAATGGAAGAATATATAGCCGTTGGCAGGCGCAAGGAATCCGTAGCAAGGGTGAGACTGCGCACGGGAAGCGGCAAAATTAATGTCAATAGAAGGAAATTTGAAAACTATTTCCCCAGAGAAACCCATAGGATCATCGTCTTAAAGCCTATGGAAGAGGCGGGAACGCTTAAGAAATTCGATGTTGTAGCGACAATAGATGGGGGAGGCATAAGCGGCCAGGCCGGGGCTCTTAGACACGGTATAGCAAGGGCTTTACTTAAATATGATGAGAACCTTAGGCCCGTTTTAAAGAAGGCGGGGTTTCTTACCCGCGATCCTAGAGCCAAAGAGCGCAAGAAATACGGTCAGAAACGCGCCCGTAAGCACTTCCAGTTCTCAAAACGTTAGTACTTGAAATAACTTATAGATCATTTGGGAACAGGCCACGTTTAACGTGGCCTGTTTTTTTTAAGTTTAGTGGACAGCTTTTTAAGGGCACTTAAGTATAAAAAACCTTTTTGATTGACATGGTAAAACATTTATTTTATACTTGGATTTTCATAGTTATATCAAAGACGAGTATTATATATATAGCCTGAAAAAATTCATATATTAAATGCATATGCGAGGTAAAAATCATGATTAAAATCGGAGTAGTCGGAGCGACAGGATATACGGGTGAAGAGCTTGTAGAAGTTCTTTTAAAGCACCCTGAAGCGGAAGTTACATCTCTCTCTGCACTTGTGGAGAAAGAGATGCAGTTTTCGGATCTTTACCCGAAATTCGGCAAGAAGATTTCTATGGTGTGCAAGAACCTTGATATTGAAGAAGTCTCTTCTACCAGCGAAGTGGTTTTCCTGGCTCTCCCGCATACGGTGTCTATGAAAGTTGCGCCGGCATTTCTTGCTAAAGGTAAAAAAGTCATCGATCTCAGCGCGGACTATCGTCTGCCTCCAGAGGAATACAAAAAGTGGTATATGACGGAGCATACCGATACGGAGAACCTGAAAAAAGCCGTATACGGGCTTCCTGAACTTAACCGGGAAAAGATAAAAGGTGCGGATTTCGTGGCTAATCCGGGCTGCTACCCGACCAGTGTCATCCTGGCCCTTTTGCCGCTTATAAGAATTGTAGCGGAAAATAAACTTGTTGTTATCGCGGATTCCAAAAGCGGAGCCACCGGTGCCGGAAGGAAAGCGTCGATACCCCTTTCATTCGGCGAAGTAGACGAAAACTTTAAATGCTACAAGGCTAATGAGCACCAGCATATGCCGGAGATGGAACATGTGCTTTCGGGAGTGGCCGGAAAGAAGCTAAAGGTGAATTTCGCGCCGCATCTCCTGCCGATAAGGAGGGGGATACTTTCGACTATTTATATCCAGCACGAAGGTTTTTCCGCTTCCGAGGATACCGTATATAAGATGTACCAGGCCCTTTACAAGGATGAACCATTTGTAAGGCTTCGTCCGGTGGGCCAGCTGCCCGAAGTGCAGGATGTTGTAGGGACTAATTTCTGTGACATCGGTATCAAGGTAGCCCGCGGGATGATTGTAGTAGTTTCGGTTATCGATAACCTTTTAAAGGGTGCAAGCGGTCAGGCTGTCGAGAACATGAATATAATGTGCGGTTTCGATGAAAGGACGGGCCTTATATAACGCGCGAAGCGTTTTTTTTGGCAGAAAAAACATGAGAAAACATAAACTTCCAAAAGGGTTTCTTGCCAGCGGCATACATTCTGGAGTGAAGAAGAAGAGGAAAGACCTTTCGCTTCTTTATTCTAAAAAACTTTGTAAGGTGGCGGCGCTGTTTACTACGAATGTGGTTAAGGCCGCTCCCGTTGTTTTGGCGCAGAAGCAGCTTGCAAAAAACGACGAGATAAGGTCTGTTGTGATTAATAGCGGCAACGCCAACTGTATGACGGGCAGGCGCGGGCTCAAAGATGCGCGTAAGATGGTAAGTGTCATGGCGGACCTCTTAGATGTTTCCAAGGACGCGGTTTTGGTCTCTTCAACCGGGATAATAGGCGAGAACATGCCCATGAAACCCATCCTTAGCGGGATGCCGCTACTGGTCTCTAAATTATCCGCGAAGGGTATAGATGATGCAGTCGAAGGTATCATGACGACGGACCGTTTCCCGAAGGTCGCGTCGCGCACATTTACCGCAAGCGGCAGGAAAGTCATGATGACGGCGATAGCCAAGGGAGCCGGGATGGTAAAGCCGGACATGGCGACTATGCTTTGCTACGTGCTGACGGACGCTAATATTTCAAAAGCTGCTCTTAAGAAAGCGCTTACTAGCGGTGTAGAGACTTCATTTAACGCGATAACGGTTGACGGTGATATGAGCACCAACGATACTATCATGCTTCTTGCAAACGGGGAGGCCGGCAACAGTCTCATTACCGAGAAAAGCAGAGCATTCAGGACGTTTCAAAAAAATCTTGAAATTGTCTGCAGGAGCCTGGCCAAGATGATCGTCCGGGATGGGGAAGGCGCCACCAAACTGATCGAGGTTAACGTTAAGGGCGCCAAGAGTGGTGACGACGCGAAAAGAATAGCAGAATCCATCGCCGATTCGCTTTTGGTTAAATGTGCCGTTTTAGGCGGCGATCCTAACTGGGGCCGCATAGCGTCTTCAGCAGGCGCCAGCGGCGCTGTTTTTGATCCCGATAAGATGGAAATAGTCCTTGATGGCGTGACTTTTTTTAAAGGAGGCAAAGCAGTCTCAAGCGTAAAACGCAAGACGACGCCGGTTTTTAAAAAGCACAACGTACAGATACTGGTAAACCTTCATAGCGGCAGGGGCGAAGCGGTTTATTTTTCCTGTGATATTTCCAAAAAGTATATCACACTGAACTCGTATTATACTACTTAAACGCCAGAGAAAAGGTACGCGGAGAAAAGGCCATGGAAGAAGCGATTAAAAAAAGCGAAGTTCTTATAGAGGCGCTTCCGTACATAAAAGAGTTTTTCGGTAAAGTCGTTGTCATAAAGTTCGGCGGAAGCTCCCTGCATGACAAAAACGCCCGCGCCATGATCCTGCAGGACATTGTCTTTATGCGCTATGCCGGCATGAAACCCGTCCTGGTCCACGGGGGAGGGCCCAATATAAGCGAGCGCCTCAAGGAAGCAGGAATAGAGACTAAGTTTGTGGACGGACTCAGGGTGACGTGTGAAAAATCAATAGATGTCGTGGATTCGGTCCTCATGCAGGTTAATAAAGGTCTGGTGGAGGAGATCAATTCACACGGCGGCGAAGCTTTCGGCTTGAGCGGCAAGGAAAACAACATGATACTGGCAGCCAAACGCGAAGGAGTGGATCTGGGGTTTGTCGGCAGTGTCGAAGCGATCGATACGACGATTTTAAACCGTCTTGTCAATACGAACATAATCCCCGTTATTTGTCCGATCGGCAGGGGTAAAGATAACAAGCTGTATAATATAAACGCGGATGAGGCTGCCAGCAACATAGCAATAGCGCTTGAGGCGGAGAAATTTGTCGTCCTGACGAATGTAAGAGGGGTTTTGGAGGACAAAGACGATCCCGGGTCTCTCTTTCACTCCATAACGATGGAGACTGCCGAACGCTTGATCAAAAACGGGACCATCGAAGGCGGTATGGTACCAAAGATAAAGGCCTGCATACATGCGTTAAGGGGAGATGTACGCAAATCCCACATTGTTGACGCTAACCTGGCACACGCGCTTCTGCTTGAGATTTTTACCGATCAGGGTATCGGCACAGAGATAATTCACAGTTGATTACAGAGACACAAAAGGAAGAGCGAAAAAAGATGAACATACACGAAGTGAAAAAGCTCTATGAAGATTACGTGCTTTCCACGTATACGCGTACGGATTTATGTCTGGTGAAAGGAGAAGGCGCGTGGGTGGAAGACATAGACGGTAAAAAGTATCTGGATTTCTTCCCGGGCTGGGCTGTCAGCGGTATAGGCCACCGTCACCCCACGGTTATCAGGCGCCTTAACGAACAGCTTAAGAGGATTCTGCACGTATCCAATAATTACTATAGTGATGTGCAGCCGCTTCTGGCGAAAAAGATAATAGATTATTCCTTCCCGGGTAAAGTGTTTTTCTGTAACTCCGGCGCGGAAGCTAACGAAGGGGCAATAAAACTGGCTCGCAAGTACGGCTCCCCGGACAGGTACGAGATTATAACCATGGAGAAATCTTTCCATGGACGCACGCTTGCGACTCTTACGGCGACGGGACAGGATAAGGTGAAAGTAGGGTTTTCGCCTCTACCGGAAGGATTTAAGCACGTCCCCTTTAACGATATTGATGCTTTCGCTTCCGCCCTTACCGGTAAGACCGTGGCTGTTATCATAGAACCCATACAGGGTGAAGGCGGAATAAACGTTGCGGGTGAAGATTATATGCGCGAGATGAGCCGCATCTGTAAAGAGAAAGATATTCTTCTCATTCTCGATGAGGTCCAGACATGTATGGGGCGTACGGGTGAGATGTTTGCGTATAAATATTTCGGGATCGAACCAGATGCCATGACTCTTGCCAAATCCCTGGGAGGGGGGCTGCCGATCGGCGCTCTCGTTGTAAACGAAAAACACAAGGATGTGCTTGTGCCCGGTTCGCACGCTTCCACCTTCGGAGGAAGCCCGATAGTCTGTGCCGCAGCTTTGGGGGTTTTTGAAGCCATCGAAAAAGAGGATCTTTTAGAAAACGCTCTTAAAATGGGCGTGTATATAGCCGAGAAGTTTAAAGAATTAGCGGGGAAAAGCTCTCTTGTCGGCGAGGTTAAGGGTAAGGGGCTGATGATAGGCGTTGAGATGAATATGGAAGACGCCTCCAAAGTCGCGGAAGAATGCATGAAGGAAGGACTTTTAATAAACTGTACTCAGAAAAAGGTGCTGCGTATAATGCCTCCGATTACCGTTACGAAAAAAGAGGTCGACGTGGCCATAAAAAAGTTATCAAAAGTGCTGGAGAGGATATGAAAAAGAAAAGAGATTTAATAACGCTGGAAGACTTAAGTTCGCGGGAGATCTTTGATATCATGAATCTCACCCGGAAGCTCAAAAAGGCGCCGCTTAGCAAGAAAAGCATGTTTAAAGACAAAACGCTTGCGCTTCTTTTTCAGAAGCCGTCCAACCGCACAAGGATATCCTTCGAGGTGGCTATGGTGCATCTGGGAGGGTATGTGCTGTATCTCAGTCCGCGCGAGATAGATATGGGCAAAAGGGAGTCGGTAAAGGACGTGGGTCATGTGATCTCGCGGTATGTCGATGGTATTGTAGCGAGGGTTTTCGCGCATCAGGATGTTGTGGATCTTGCCGCTTATTCAAGCGTACCGGTCGTAAATGGGCTCTCTGATCTTGCGCATCCGTGCCAGGCTTTAAGTGATATCTTTACCGTAATGGAGAAGAAGAAACTCAGGAAAATTAAGCTCGCTTATGTCGGTGACGGCAATAATGTGCTTAATTCGCTTCTTATGGCTTGTGCGAAAACCGGTCTTGATATGAGGATAGCCACCCCCGAGGGGTACAGGCCTTCACTGGAGATCTATAACGAAGCTGCGTTAATCGCAAGGAGGAACAAGACAGTCTTTGAGATGTTTGAAGACCCGTACGAGGCTGTCGAGGGGTGTGATATAGTCTACACCGATGTGTGGGTCAGCATGGGGCAGGAGATGGAAAGAGAAAAACGGCTTAAGGATTTTGCGCGCTTTCAAGTGAATGAACAGCTTATGAAGCGAGCCAAGAAAAACGCTTTGATAATGCACTGTCTGCCGGCACATCGCGGCGAGGAGATCACTGATGTGATTGACGGGAAAAACTCCATCGTTTATGACCAGGCGGAAAACAGGATGCATGTTCAGAAAGCGATTTTACTGAAGACATTAAAACAATAAAAGAGAAGGGGTTGAAAGATGCCTAAGAAAATAGTTTTGGCTTATTCAGGAGGTCTTGATACTTCGGTGGCCGTAAAGTGGCTCATGGACAGGGGCTATGAAGTCATCTGTTTTATGGGGGACGTGGGGCAGGGCGCGGACACCGAACGCAGCCGTAAGCGTGCGCTGAAGATCGGCGCGAAAAAGTGTGTCGTTATGGACCTGAAAGAGAAGTTTATAGAGGAGTATGCGTTCCGCACCCTTAAAGCGGGCGCGTTGTACGAAGGCAAATACAACCTTGCAACGGCGCTGTCGCGTCCGATAATAGCTGAAGCGATGGCGGGTTTCGCGAAAAAGGAGAAGGCGAGCGCTCTTGCCCACGGCTGTACGGGCAAAGGGAACGATCAGGTCCGTTTTGAGGTGACATTTCATCTTAAAGCCCCGAAACTCGAGGTAATAGCACCGGTCCGGCAGTGGGAGCTCACTACGCGTGAAGCCGAGATAGACTATGCGAAAAAGCACGGCGTGCCGATCGAACAGACAAAAGAGAAGCTCTACAGCATCGATGTCAACTTGTGGGGCACCAGCGTCGAAGGCGGTAAACTTGAGGACCCGATGGTTGAGCCTCCCGCTAATACGTATATCAGTATAGCGTCCCCCGAAGAGACTTTAGACAAAGCGCAGTACGTGACAGTTGCTTTTAAAAAAGGGATTCCGGTAGCGATAAACGGGAAAAAATTGAAGAGCGTCGAGCTCGTCCAGAAATTAAACAAGCTGGGAGCAGTCCACGGCATCGGACGGGTTGACATGATCGAGGACCGCCTTGTCGGTATAAAAAGCCGCGAGATCTATGAAGCGCCGGCTTCGACCATTCTTTACGCGGCGCACACGGCCTTGGAAGAGCTTGTGCTTGATAGGGAGAGCCGTAGGTATAAAGATATTCTTGCTATACGTTACTCGGAACTTGTGTATTACGGGTTATGGTTCACGCCGCTCAAGGAGGCTATAGACGCTTTTGTGGATGCTACCCAGGCAAATGTCTCAGGTGAAGTGAAACTGAAACTTTACAAGGGCAGCGTTACGGTCTCTGGCAGGAAGAGCCCCAATACGCGTTACAAAAAGGCACTTGCCACTTACGGTAAGGGGGATATTTTCGACCAGTCTCTGGCGAAAGGGTTCATTGACCTCTGGGCACTGCCGTATAAAAAGTGATAAGAAGCAGTAGTTTGCGGAGCTGTCAACATAATTTAAGAAAAGGAGCTATTATGAGTGCCAAATTATGGGGCGGAAGGTTCGATAAGAAAGATATGGATCCCCAGGTCATGAAATTCACCTCCAGTCTTGATATAGATAAAGTGCTTGCTGAATATGACTTGAGGGCTAGCGAAGTGCATGTAGAGATGCTCGCAAAGATCGGCGTCATAACAAAGGAAGAGAAGAAAGAGCTTCTGGATGCGCTCGGTGAGCTCGCCTCAAAGATCAAGAAAGGTGAGTTTAAAGCCGAGGGATACGAGGACATACATTCCGCTATCCAGGATTATGTTTCGGAAAAAGCGCCTCTGGCGGCGAAAAAGATGCATACTGCCCGCTCGCGTAATGAACAGGTGGTAAACGATGTCCGCCTGTATTGCATGGACAAGGCAGGCGACATTCAGAGCTTGATTAAGTCTCTCCAGGCGGAGATGACGGATCTGGCTGAAAGGGTTTTTGGCACGATCATCCCGGGGTATACCCATCTAAACCGCGCCCAGCCCGTTCTTTTTTCACATCTTGTAATGGCGTACGTGGAAATGCTCCAGCGTGATTCTGAAAGGCTTCTGGACGCTGCCGGCCGCTGCGACGTCTCTGTCATGGGTTCGGGGGCTATCGCCGGATCCGCGCTTGAAGCCGACCGGAAATTCGTTGCGGAAAAACTGGGGTTTAAAAAAGTATCCGCTAACAGTATTGACAGCGTCAGTGACCGCGATTTTATTGCTGAAGTGACGAGCGCGCTTTGTTTTATCGCCGTACATCTTTCGAGGATAGCCGAAGACCTTATTCTGTACGCTAGCGAGGAATTCGGCTTTCTGGAGATAGGCGCCGAGTACTGCACGGGTAGTTCCCTTATGCCCCAGAAGAAAAACCCGGACGTCCTGGAACTCGTGCGTGGCAGGGCCTCGAACCTGATAGGAGCTCTTAATACTCTTTTTGTGCTTCTTAAGGGTCTACCGCATTCATACAACAGGGATCTTCAGGAAGACAAAAAGCCTCTTTTTGAGTCTGTCGAGCTCGTTCAGCAAGAGCTTAAGATTATGTGCGGACTGGCGGGTACCATAAAAATAAAAAAAGATGCTTGCGAAAAAGCGTTTGAAAGCGAATTCATCTATGCGACGGACTTGGCCGAGTATCTGGTACGTAAAGGCGTCGCGTTTGCTGACGCGCATGAAGCCATCGGAAATATCGTTAAACATTGCATAGAGAAGAATATAAATATTTCGGATCTATCGGTCGCGGAACTTAAAAAGTTTTCCGGCGAGCTGGGGGAAGACGCATTTGCGCTTTTAAATCCCGCCACTTCCGTTGCAAACAAAAAAACCCAGGGCAGCACGAATCCGGATATGGTAAAAAAAGAGATATCCGCCTGGAAGAAAAAACTGAGAGGCTGAAGTCATGCATGAATTTCATTATAAAGAAGGGGTTCTTCATTGTGAGGATGTAGCTATCACCGATATCGTCAAAGAGCATCCGACACCGTTCTACCTGTACAGCTATAAGACGATAATGGACCATTTCCAAAAGATACAGGATGCGTTTAAGGAACTCAATCCCCTCATATGCTTTTCGATGAAATCCAACTCGAACCTGAGCATATGCAAGGCTTTGGTGGATGAAGGCGCGGGGCTTGATATCGTCTCGGGAGGCGAACTTTTCAAAGCCCTTAAAGTAGGGTGTCCTCCCGAAAGAATAGTCTATGCCAGTGTGGGCAAGACCGAAGAAGAGATAAAAGACGCCCTTCAGAAAGGGATACTTCTTTTCAACGTCGAGTCGCTGCCGGAACTTATAATGATCGATACCGTTTCCAGACGCCTTAACAAAAAAGCCACGGCAGCTTTGCGTCTTAATCCTGACGTTAAGGCTGATACGCACGATTACATAACTACCGGCACGAAGGAAAAGAAGTTCGGGATAGATTTTGCCACGGCCGAAGACATATTTGACAACGCGAACAAGTATTCCAACGTTGACATTAAAGGCGTGCATATACACATAGGCTCGCAGATAACGGATCCCGCACCGTTTGTTGCTACCATAAAAAAGGTATTAGATTTTCTGGAGAAGGGCAATATTACTGTTGAATGGTTAAACCTCGGCGGCGGTTTTGGTATAGTCTACGGGCAGGAGGAGCCTACGACTGCACAGGAATTTGCCAGCGAGATCGTACCGCTTCTCAAGGGCAAACCCTTTAAGTACATTTTTGAGCCCGGACGTTTTATCATGGGTAATAGCGGTATTCTGGTCTCGAAGGTGATATACGTCAAGACAGGTACAACAGACAAGAAATTCGCCATAGTGGACGCAGGGATGAACGATCTTATCAGACCCAGCCTTTATAATGCTTATCATGAGATACGGCCCGTTGTCGTACGCAGGGCGAATCATTATGATTATGATGTAGTGGGCCCCATATGCGAGAGCGGTGATTACATGGGGCTGGACAGGGAACTTCCGGAACTTATGGCCGGTGAGTATCTGGCGATCATGGCAGCCGGCGCTTACGGCTTTACAATGGCTTCAAATTATAATTCACGGCCGCGACCGGCGGAGCTCTTGGTGGCCGGCGGTAAAGTCAAAGTGATCCGGGACGCAGAGACGTATCAGGACCTTATACACGGTGAAAAAATACTGAAAGAGTTCATATGATCGGAAACTACAGCATCAGTTTTACAAAAATGGTTGCAAGCGGCAACGATTTTATTGTGATTGACAATAAAAGCGGCCAGCTGGATGCGCGAAGCTTTGATTATCAAGAACTGGCAAAAGATCTCTGCCGGCGTAAACTGTCTATCGGTGCTGACGGTCTTTTGGTCCTGGAAGACTCAAAAAAAGCGACTTTTAAGATGCGCATAATCAATCCCGATGGTTCGGAAGTGACTATGTGCGGTAACGGTGCCCGATGCAGCGCTTTTTACGCGAACTATCATGGCTGGGGCCAGGATTTTACCATCGAGACAGGTGCGGGAGTCTTACCCGCCGAAGTCGGCGGGAATAATGTAAAGATAAACATGAGCGACCCCAAGGATATAAAACTTCATATAAACCTCGGGATAGGCCCGACCGTTATGGCAGTCCATTTTATTAATACCGGCGTGCCGCATGTTGTCCATATTGTGGATGAGCTTGAAGGGTATGATGTAAAAGGTATAGGCCGCCAGATCCGGGAACATACTATGTTCGCCCCGGAGGGGACCAATGCAAATTTTGTGAAAGAAACGTCTGACGGGATGACGGAGATAAGAACCTATGAACGGGGAGTGGAAGATGAGACCCTGGCATGCGGGACGGGCACTACGGCAGCGGCGGTGGTACTGGGTCTTTTAGGGGCCGCCTCAAGTCCCGTTAAAATAGAGACCCGCAGCGGCGAAGTTCTTACGGTTTATTATAAGATCTCCGGCAGGAAAGTCACGGACGTAAAGCTGGAAGGCTTGGCGGAGATCGTCTATGAGGGGAAAATATGATAAAAACTTTACCAGCAAAGGAGACATGTTATGTTTAAAGGTTCATATGTTGCACTTGTTACGCCTTTTAAGGACGGGAAGGTAGACGAGAAGACGTTTCGTGATCTTATAGAGTTTCATATTGATAAGGGGACTGACGGTCTGGTTCCATGCGGATGTACCGGTGAAGCCGCGACTTTATGCATGGCCGAACAGAAACGTCTTATCAAGATAGCGGTAGAGGTTTGTGACAGGCGCATCCCGGTAGTCGCCGGGACGGGCTCGAACAACACTATGGAGGCGGTAGAGCTCACCTCTCATGCTAAAAAAGCCGGCTGTGACGGAGTGCTTATTATCACGCCGTATTATAACAAGCCGACAGCGGAAGGCCAGTACCGTCATTATGAGAAAATAGCAAAAGAAGTGGATATCCCCATAATGCTTTACAATGTGCCTTCACGCACCGGCATCTCGCTTCTTCCCGCTACGGTAGCGCGGCTTTCAAAAATAGACAATATAGTCGCTATCAAAGAAGCCGCCGGCAGTGTCCAGCAGGTTACAGATATACTCTCGCTTTGTGATATAACCGTGATGAGCGGCGACGACTCTATGACGCTTCCCTTCATGTCTGTTGGGGCCACCGGCGTCGTGAGTGTGGCTGCGAATATCATCCCGGGAAAAGTGCATGACCTGGTTGCGACGTATCTAGAAGGCAAAGAAGAGGAAAGCCGCAAGATCCATTATGAGATACTGGAACTTTGTCATGCGATGTTTATAGAGACGAACCCGATACCGGTTAAGACGGCGCTTAGTATGATGGGCAAGATCAAGGAAGAGTGGCGCCTGCCGCTTTGCGAAATGATGCCGGAGAACAAAGAAAAGTTAAAGAAAGTCATCCAGAAATACGGACTTGTTTAAGGTGCGGAGGTTTTATGTTGCGACTGGGTATTAGCGGTGTATGCGGAAAGATGGGTAAACGGATCGCTTCCCTGGCGATGAAAGACCCCGGGGTCGAGATAAAAGGTGCTCTGGAGAGGCCGGACATTTCCGATATCGGGGAAGATCTTGGTCTTATCATAGGGGCTAAAGAGTCGGGGGTTAAGATAACATCAAGTTTAGAGGAAGTTTCCGGGATGATAGATTGCCTTATAGAATTCACTTCTCCGGAGGCTACAATGAAGCACCTGGAAGTCTGCGCAAAAAAAGGCATCAGCATGGTAATAGGTACGACTGGACTGGATGAGAAAGCGCTAGAGGCGATCGCGGAAAAGGCCAAAAAAGTGCCTATTGTATTCTCACCGAACATGTCCGTAGGAGTTAACCTTCTTTTTAATCTTGTGGAAGAAGCTTCTCGCGTATTAGGACGTGATTTCAGCATAAAGATAGACGAAACTCATCATGTCCATAAGAAAGACTCTCCCAGCGGGACCGCTAAGATGATTAAAAAGGTCATTGCCGCTTCTTCCGGGATTGACGCGCCGATTGAAGCTTTTAGAGAAGGTGAAGTCATAGGCAATCATGGGGTCGTATTCGACGGGAAATATGAGACGCTTGAGATACGCCACGACGCTAAAAACAGGGATGTGTTCGCTTCGGGAGCCATAGAAGCCGCGAAATTCACAGCCGGCAAGGCTCCAGCGCTTTACAGCATGAAAGACGTTCTCGGGCTTAAAAATAAATGACATAAATTAAGGAGCTAGTAGATGGACTTTGAATATGCTGATAGGATAAAAGCGCTTCCGCCGTATCTTTTCGAAGAAATCGATAAAGCAAAGCAGAAGGCCATTGATGAGGGCAGGCCTATCATCGATCTCGGGGTGGGGGATCCGGACCAGCCGACGATGGATTTTATTATAAAAAGACTGCATGAAGCAAGTCTAGATCCGGCTACGCATAAATATGCTCTAAACAGAGGGCTCAGGTCCCTGCGAAAAGAGATGGTGGATTGGTATAAATCGCGTTTCAATGTAAAGCTGGATCCTGATTCGGAAGTGCTGCCTCTTCTTGGTTCTAAAGAAGGTATAGCGCATATCCCCTTAGCATTTATCAACCCGGGAGACGTTGTCCTTGTGCCGGATCCGGGGTACCCGCCGTACACCTCAGGTACGCTTTTTGCAGGAGGCAAAGTTCATCCCATGCCGCTACTTAAGAAAAACGGATTTTTGCCTGATTTGGACGCCATAGACGCGGAAGTGGCAAAGAAGTGCAAACTCATGCACATAAATTATCCCAATAACCCCACGGGTGCGGTGTGCGATAAAGCTTTTTATAAAAAAGTCGTTACGTTCGCTAAAAAATACGATATCATCGTATGTTCCGATGCGGCATATACGGAACTGAGTTTTGAGGGTTATAATCCCGTAAGTTTTCTGGAAGCTCCTGGGGCAAAAGAAGTGGGGGTTGAGTTCCATTCGCTTTCAAAGACTTTTAATATGACCGGCTGGAGGGTAGGTATGGCCATGGGTAATGCTGAGATCCTTAACGGTCTGGCGAAAGTCAAGTCAAACATCGATTCCGGTATTTTTACCGCAGTTCAGATAGCAGCGATAGAGGCTCTAAAACACGCTAATGAAGTCAGGGGAAAGTTAAACGGCATGTATCTTGAAAGACGCGATACACTGGTGGATGGACTCAATGGAGCCGGCTGGCCTATCCCTAAAGCGTTGGCTACATTTTATGTGTGGGCGCCTGTTTTCGGGAAATACGATTCCCTGTCGCTGGCCAAAGCGATGCTTGAGAAAGCCGATATAATCGTAACCCCGGGGGTAGGGTTCGGCAAAAGCGGTGAAGGATATATCCGTATGGCGCTTACTGTGACGCCGGAGAAGCTGAAAGAGGCGGTAGAGCGCATAAAGAAAGCGTTCTTCTGCTAAATAAACTTAAACAATGGCTATCGCTTACCTGGCTATAGGGTCCAATATAGGGGACAAAGACGCAAATTGTGCCGAAGCTGTAGCTAGGCTAGAGAAGATAGGACATGTAAAGGTCATCGCGCGTTCGCGACTGTACACAACAAAAGCCGCAGGCGGCCCTCCGCAAGAAAGTTACCTTAATGGCGTGCTGAAAGTCAGCACTCAAATCGAGGCCAGTGAGTTCCTTCGGGTTTTAAAAACAATAGAAAAAGATATGGGACGTGATTTCTCGAAAGAGCGGAATCACCCGAGGATCATTGATCTTGATATACTCATATACGGCGATATCGTTATGGATAGCGGGGAACTGACAATCCCGCACCCGAGGATGCACCATAGGTCTTTCGTGTTAGAAGGAATGATTGAGATCGCACCGGATGTCATGCACCCGGTGCTCGGAAAAACCATGGAAGAGCTGTACTTTGAAATCTCTTCCTTAGCGGGGGAAAAACCTCGATGAAAGTAATAAGCAGAGTATACGGGATAAAAGAGTATGTGACACGAGCGCGCCGGGAGGGGAAGCTCATAGGGTTTGTGCCTACAATGGGCTGGCTGCACGGGGGACATTTAAGTCTCCTCCGATCCGCCCGGGAAGAATGCGATGTTGTAATTATGAGTATTTTTGTCAACCCGACGCAGTTCGGCCCCTCTGAAGATCTTGAGAAGTATCCCCGCGATATGGAACGGGACAAAAAACTGGCTGAGGATGCGGGAGCTGACGTTCTTTTTGCGCCCTCAACCGGTGAAATGTATCCGGATGGGTATGCGACATATGTTGAAGTCGTCGGGCCGCTTAGCCAGACCATGTGCGGAGGTGCCCGTCCCGGGCATTTTAGGGGGGTTGCGACTGTGGTTGCCAAGCTTTTTAATATCGTCGAACCGGACAAAAGTTATTTCGGCCAGAAAGACGCTCAGCAGGCCGTCATAGTTAAACGTATGGTAAAGGATCTTGATATGCCGCTTGAAGTGCGCGTCTTGCCGACAGTAAGGGAAGAAGATGGGCTGGCGATGAGTTCCCGTAACAGTTATCTTTCTGAAGACCAGAGGCGCCAGGCAACAGGGCTTTTTAAGTCTTTGAAGAGGGCGGAAGAGATGGCTAGAGGCGGAGAAGTTTCTGCGCAAAGTATCAAGGAAGAGATGAAAAGGATTTTACTGGAGGGTAAAAGCGTCCGTATAGATTATATCGCGATCGTGGATGCGGACAGTCTGGAAGCGCTTGATGAGGTGCGGGATAATACGCTGATAGCAGTGGCTGCGTTTGTCGGGGGTACCAGGCTCATAGATAATACAATAATCCACCACCGATAGAAAGGAAGCGGCATGCTGAAGGCGGAATTTGACCTTAAATATAAAGAGCACTTAAGACGCAAGATACTGGACCTAAAGAAGAAAAAAGGGGCGCTCATAGTTGCGCATAATTACCAGCGCGATGAAGTCCAGGAGATAGCCGATATTACGGGTGATTCTTACGCTTTGGCCCGTGAAGTGACCAAGGCTAAAGAGAAACTTGTCGTTTTTTGCGGGGTAAAGTTCATGGCTGAAAGTGCGTATATTCTGAACCCCAAGAAGACAATATTGCTTCCGGTAGAAGAAGCGGGATGCCCGCTTGCTGATATGGCGACTGTCGAGAAGCTCCGCCAGAAAAAAGAAGAGTACCCGGAAGCCGCTGTCGTATGCTATGTTAACTCAACAGCCGCCGTCAAGGCGGAAAGCGATATATGCTGCACTTCTTCCAACGCCATCAAAGTAGTAAAGTCCCTGAAGGAGGATAAGGTCATTTTTGTCCCGGATAAGAACCTGGGCCGCTATGTAAGGGAACACGTTCCGGATAAGGAACTCATTATTTGGGACGGCTACTGTGTGGTCCATATGAGGTTAACCAGGGAAGAGGTCATAAGGACAAAAAAGCTTTACCCCGATGCGGAATTCATCGCGCATCCCGAATGCCGGAAGGAAGTACTTGAAGAAGCTGACTACATAGGAAGCACCGCGGGCATGATAAAATATGTCAAGGAAAGTCCGTGCAGGGAATTTATAATAGGTACCGAGATAGGCATTATTTACAGGCTCAAGCGGGATAACCCGGATAAAAAGTTTTATGTGCCCACGGAACAGTTTATATGCGCCAACATGAAGCTTACAACGCTCGGCTGGCTTGCAAGATCGCTTGAGAAAATGGTTTATAAAGTGGAGGTGCCGGAAGAGATCGCCTCCCGTGCAAGGAAGACGCTGGAGAGGATGCTCGAAGTCGTTAAATAATTCGAGGAAAAGAAAACATGCAGAAAAAAACTATTGGTATTGTCGGATGCGGTGCGATAGGGACCATTCTCGGTGAATATATAGAGAAGAACCTTGCTTCGAAAATAGCCGGAATAGTTCTCTGTGACAGTGATCCCGCCAAAGCTGAAAGTTTAGCCGGAAAAGTGTCGAACGCTGCGGTTAGTCCCGGGATAAAAGAGACGGTTAAAGAATCGGACCTTGTGATAGAGGCGGCTTCCAGTAAAGTGTCCCCCGCGGTTTTAAGAGAAGCTATTTCAGCGAAAAAGGATATTATCATCATGAGTATAGGCGGACTTTTGGGCGAGGAAGAGCTTCTCGAAGGTGCCAGGGAAAAAGGCGTAAAAGTCATGCTGCCTTCGGGGGCGATCGCAGGAATAGATGCGGTGAAAGCCGCCGCGATTAGCGGGATAGAGAAGGTGACTTTAACCACCCGTAAACCGCCCAAGTCGATCAAGGGAGCGCCTTACCTCATTGAGAATCATATCGACGTTGACGCGCTTGAGGGGGAGGCAGTTGTCTTTGAAGGTGCGGCCACCGAAGCCATGAAAGGCTTTCCAAAGAACATCAATGTTTCCGCGCTTCTTTCACTGGCGGGTATAGGAGGGGAGAAGACGCACGTAAAAATAGTGGTCTCACCCGCTTGCACAAAGAATATCCACGAGATAGAGATTAGAAGTAAAGCAGGTATAATTACCACGCGCTGCGAAAACGTCCCCTCCCCGGCCAATCCTAAAACCAGCTATCTCGCCGCATTAGCGGCTATCGCCTCGTTAAAAGGATACTTTGACACTGTCCGCATCGGCACATAAGTCCAGTTTTTTCTTGAAAAATTGTGGTGTAAGTTCTTGACATCCGAGACTCTTCATGTTAATTTAAGCCTGCCAACCAAAAAGATTATAAAAAAACAATACATTTTGAATAAAAGATATTAGATGACACAGTCAGTATTCTTACTTATAGGGGGTCTGGGTTTTTTCTTCTTCGGCATGAAGTTCATGTCGGAAGGCCTTAAGAAGATAGCCGGAGAACGCCTCAAATCCATTCTCTCCATGGTGACGAAGCTTCCGATTGTCGGGATATTGGTCGGAGCTGCTGTTACCTGTCTTATACAGTCCTCAAGCGCTACCACCGTCATGGTAGTCGGTTTTGTAAACGCGGGTCTTCTTGCGTTAAAGCAGGCGATAAGCGTGATAATGGGCGCTAATATCGGGACCACGTTTACCGCATGGCTGGTCTCTTCAATGTCGGTGTTTAAAGTGACCGATTACGCGCTTCCTGCCGTGGGGATAGGGTTCGCGATCATGACTTTCGGCAAGACAAAGAGTTCAAGGTTCTGGGGACAGGTGCTTATGGGTTTCGGTATGCTTTTTGTGGGCCTGAGTTTTATGAAAGACGCTTTTGACCCCCTTAAAGACAGTCAGCATATCAAAGATATATTCATTTCATTCAGTGACAGGCCGCTTCTCGGGGTGCTTGTCGGTATAGGTTTTACCATGCTGCTCCAGAGTTCAAGCGCCACAATCGCGATAGTCCAGGTTCTGGCTTTTAGCGGAATCATAACTTTCCCGCAGGCCATTCCGATTATACTCGGTGATAACATAGGCACGACCATAACAGCGCAGCTTGCTTCTATAGGAACGACTCTGCCTGCAAGGCGGGCGGCAATGTCACACACTCTTTTCAATGTAATCGGTGTTAGTTATATGATGATCTTTGTCTATAACGGATGGTATGTTAAAGCCGTGGATTATATCATACCGGGACAGATAACTGCAAAAAACATAATGTTCCATATCGCTGTGGCGCACAGCGCTTTTAATATTCTCAATGCTATGGTTTTCATGCCTTTTATAGGAGTTTTGGAGAAAGTGAGTATCTTCCTGGTTCCTAAACGAAAAGGCGCGATTGAAATGGGACCGAAGTATCTCGAGAAACATCTTCTGGAGACACCGCCTATCGCCATTGAACAGGCCAGGAGGGAAACTGTCCGTATGCTGTCCTTAGCGTGTAGATCCGTCTCGGAGGCTACCGGGGGTTTTCTTGAAAACGATTTAAACAAAGTCAAACCCATACTGCAATATGAACAGGTAGTGGATAATCTACAGTCCGAGATAACGCAATACCTGGTAGAGCTTTCGCAGAAAGACTTAAGCGAGGAAGTCTCCGAGGAGCTTCCCGTGCTTATCCATAGCGTCAATGATGTTGAAAGAATAGGGGACCACGCGGAGAACATAGTGGAGCTAGCCGAACGCAAAGTTGAGAAGAAACTTCCGTTTTCTGACGAGGCGGTAAAAGAACTTACGCTTATGTGGAATGAGCTTCAAAATATGATGATAGCCACGGAGGAAGCTTTAAATAAAAATGATATAGGCATAGCGGAAAATGTGCTTGAGAGAGAAGAAAGAATAAACAAGTTTCAGATTGAGCTCAAAAAAGCGCATGTAAACCGTCTCAGCGAAGGAGTCTGTGATATTAAGTCGGGAGTAGTGTTTATGGACTTCGTGGATAACCTTGAGAAGATAGGGGATCATCTTACTAACGTCGCTCAGGGTATTATTGGCGAGATGCGGTGGCGGGGATACAAAGGCGAAGGTGCACGGATAGAACCGTATAAAATATAGACAAGTTGCTGTTGTTCTCAATAAAATTCTAAACATGATATTATGGGAATAAATCTTACGTTTACGCTTATAGGAGGGCTAGGACTTTTTTTCTTCGGCATGAAACTCATGTCCGAAGGGCTTAAGGGCATAACCGGAGAACGTCTTAAATCCATCCTCGCGATGGTAACAAGGCTTCCGCTTATAGGCGTTTTAGTCGGTATGGCAGTAACCTGTCTTATACAGTCATCAAGCGCCACGACCGTTATGGTTGTTGGTTTTGTCAATGCGGGGCTTCTGGTATTAAAGCAAGCCATAAGTGTGATTATCGGCGCAAACATTGGTACGACTTTTACGGCGTGGCTTGTCTCTTCCATGTCTGTCTTTAAGGTGACTCAGTATGCTCTTCCCGTTATCGGTATAGGTTTCGGGATCAATACCTTTGGTAAGACAAAAAGGGTAAGATTCTGGGGGCTTACCCTCATGGGGTTCGGTATCCTTTTTATGGGGCTGGATTTCATGAAAGATGCGTTTATGCCTTTACGTGAAAGCCAGAGAGTCATAGATCTTTTCGCCAGGTTCGGGGACAACCCCCTTCTGGGTGTTCTGGTCGGTATGGTTGTGACCATGCTGATACAAAGTTCAAGCGCTACGATTGCTATAGTCCAGCTCATGGCCTTTAACGGCATAATAAGTTTCCCGGCCGCGATTACCTTGATGCTCGGAGGCGATATTGGAACGACCATAACCGCACAGCTTGCCGCTATCGGTACTAATCTGGAAGCTCGGCGGGCTGCTATGGCGCATACGCTTTTCAATTTTATCGGTGTCGGGTATATGATGTTCTTTGTGTACACAGGCTGGTTCGTAAAAGCCATAGATTTCATAATCCCCGGCCAGATAACCACAAAAAATATAATGTTTTATATTGCGGTTGCAAACAGTGTCTTTAAGGGGACCAATGCGCTTATTTTCCTGCCCTTTATAGGATGGCTGGAAAAAGCATGTATCTTCCTTGTTCCTAAACGAAAAGGCGCGATTGAACTCGGGCCGAAGTATCTTGAGAAACATCTTTTGGAAACACCTCCCATCGCGATGGAACAGGCGCGCAGGGAGACCGTTCGCATGATGGGGCTTGCCTGCCGGTCAGTGTCCTGTTCTGTAAAAAGTTTCCTTGATAGCGATTTAAGCGCTTTTAAGCCCGTTACAAACTTGGAGCAGGCTGTCGACAATCTTCAGTCGGCGATCACGCAGTACCTGGTAGAACTTTCGCAGAGAGATCTGAGCGAGGAGGTCTCCGGGGAGCTTCCGGTACTTATCCATAGCGTGAATGATATTGAAAGAATAGGCGACCACGCGGAGAACATAGTGGAACTTACCGAACGAAGGGTGGAGAAGAAACTTCCCTTTACCGATGACGCTATCAAAGAATTGAATTTGATGTGGAATGAACTTAACAGCATGATGATAGAGGCAGAGGAAGCCTTGAGAAAAAATGACCAAAGATTAGCCGAAAACGTCCTGGCGAGAGAGCAGCGTATTAACAAATTTCAGGTAGATCTCAAAAAATCACATGTAGACCGGCTTAATCAAGGTTCTTGTAATATCTTATCCGGTATAATTTTTATGGATCTTGTCGATAATATGGAGAAGATCGGCGATCACCTTACGAATATAGCCCAGGGCATCATAGGCGAGATGAGATGGAGGGGCTATAAGCATAATAAAGACGGCCTGGTCGTCGAGGAAGTACCGTCCTAAAGCGGCACATCAATACAGCATCTAAAAAACGCTATGTCTATTTTATTCAATAAGTTATGTCTTACTTGACAAATATTCCTCCCTTTAGTATGATACTCCTAACTTTTTAATAATATTATAAAATCTCAGAAACGAACAGGAGCTACAATGATAATTTAGCGCACTGAAGCAAGTGGTATACTTGAAATA
>CAZGOG010000030.1:0-24306 GCA_964527555.1 uncultured Planctomycetia bacterium
GGAGGATATGATGAAAAACGTGTGGATAATAATAGGGGTAATCGCATTGGTCGTGCTGATAATAGGCGGCTGGCTAATAGGCGGGTTAAATCATGTGGTACAGCTGGACGAAGCGGTAAACTCCTCCTGGGCACAGGTTGAAAACCAGCTTCAAAGAAGAAACGACCTTATACCCAATCTTGTAAGCACTGTCAAAGGTTACGCAGGCCATGAAAAAACCCTTCTTACGGAAGTCACACAGCTGAGAAGCCAGTGGAGTACAGCCCAGACCCGTCAGGAAAAAATAGACACAGCTAATCAGATGACGGAAGCGCTTTCACGGCTCTTACTTATTGCTGAGAACTATCCGGACCTTAAAGCTAACCAGAACTTTCTTGCGCTTCAGGCACAGCTTGAAGGCACCGAGAACCGGATAGCCGTTGAAAGGATGAGGTATAATGACGCCGTAAAGGCGTTTAATGCTTACAGGCGCACCGTTTTTGGAAGCATGTTCGCTTCAATGCGCGGACTTACCCAACCACGGGAGTATTTCGAGGCGGCTGAAGGAGCCGCAGAGGTTCCGCAAGTTAAGTTTTAATTTTAAAAAAGGAGCTGGAGATGAACGCCTTCTGGTGGGCGATCTTTACCGCGTGCATATGGGGGGTTGTACCTATTTTAGAGAAGTTTTGTCTTACAAAAGTGGATCCCTTCGTTGCGCTTTTTTACCGCTGTTTTGGTGTACTGATCGGGCTTTTGTTTCTGGGGGTCTTCGTGGTAAAAAAGAGCGAGATGAGAGCTGTTGACGTGCGTACGATAACAATCCTGGTGATTGCCGGGTTTCTGGCAAGTTTTCTGGCTCAGATAACATTTTATCACGGACTGAAAACAGGAGAAGTCTCCCGTGTCGTGCCGATATCGGGGTCGTATTATCTTATAGCTTTTGTTCTGGGACTTGTTTTATTCAATGAAGCTATAACTGTCTCAAAATTCTTGGGTGTGATCTTGATCGTTTCGGGAGTGCTGCTTCTTAGATAAACAGTCATTACGCGGGGGATAAAAGATGATTACGCAAAATGCCGTTAAAGCTGTGTTTGAAAGGGCTCTTAAGCTTAAAGGGTCAGAATCCTGTCTTATTATTACCGATACGATCAAAGAAGCAATCGGCCGCGCATTTTATGAATATGCAAAGACGATAACTAACCGGTCAAAAATCATAGTTATGGATCCGGCAGATGAGCATGCCGCCGAACCGCCTGCAAGGGTTGCGCGGACAATGCTTGAATATGACGTAGAGATCCTGGTGACGGAGAAATCGCTTACTCATACCGGAGCCAGGAGAGAAGCCAATAGCCGCGGAGCAAGAATAGCGACGATGCCGGATATAACGGAGGACATCGCGAACAGATGTCTTGATGTCGATTATGATGATCTTAAGAGAAAATCACAGGTGCTGTATAAGATACTTAAAAACGCTTCCAGGGTTCGTGTAACGACGAAGCTGGGTACCGATATAGCATTCACGCTCGGTGCGGGAAACTTTTTCGGGGAAAACGGGGGCCTGCTCGATTATCCGGGTGCATATGGGAACCTTCCGGAAGGGGAAATATCGTTTGCCCCGGAGAGCTGCGATGGAATTTATGTAATTGACGCGTCGTTCCCGAGCCTGGGGATTTTAAAATCACCTCTTACGTTTGAAGCTGAAGGCGGTATGGTGCGCAAAATTACCGGCGGGAGAGCCGGTGAGGTGCGGGAACGCTTGGACCGCGTCGGGTCGAAAGCGTACCGTGTGGCGGAACTGGGCATAGGACTCAACCCCAAGGCAAAAATAATCGGTAATATTCTTGAAGATGAAAAAGTTATCGGCACGGTACACATAGCTGTAGGGAATAACCTTTCTTACGGGGGAGATAACGATGTTCCTTTGCATCTGGATGGGGTGCTGACGAACCCGGATATCTATGTGGACGATAAAAAGCTCATGGAAAAAGGTAAGTTTATTGGGCTCTAAAGAGGTGCAGCGGCAAAAAATGGAAGAAAAGACAGTCGCGATAATACTTGCAGGGGGTGAAGGGATCCGCATGAGTGCGGACATGCCCAAACAGTTCATGCCCCTGGCAGGAAAACCCGTCATAATCCACACGCTTAAACGTTTTGAAAAAAATCCCCTTATATCAGATATAGTCATAGTTTCGCATAAAGACTATACGGATGCCTTATCCGATATGATACAAAAAGAGGGTATTGGCAAAATTCGTGGGATATTTAAAGGGGGCAGCACACGCCAGGAATCTTCTTATATCGGCGTAAAAAACTGTCCGGAGAATACAGGATTGGTATTGATACACGACGCTGTAAGGCCGTTTGCAGATGACCGGATGATTGAAAACACTTTGGTAGCAGCAAAAGAAGTTGGAGCGTCTGGAGCAGCCATCGAGACCGGTGACACCATAATTATAAAAAAGGGCGATTATTTAGAAGAAATTCCCGCCAGAGACAACCTTAAAAGAATGCAGACCCCGCAAGGGTTTCGTTACCAGACGATACTTGAAGCGCATAGGTGGGCCCTGGAAAACAGCATTCTGGACGCGACAGATGACTGCGGGCTGGTACTGGCTATGGGCAAGCCCGTGAAAATAGTGGAGGGTTCCATATATAATATGAAACTTACGGATAAAACGGATTTTCTGACAGCGGAAGCATTCATTAAGTCAGGAAAAATTGCTTAAGCGGCATCTTTTTCATTTAGTTCATACAATGTTAGAAAAAATTGCAGTCTGGATTCCTAAACCAGTTAAAAATATTCTTAAAACACTCGGACTTGATAAAATACTGCAACTATTTTATGACAAATACGACCATGAACTGATGTTCCAGAAGGGATGGGCCAGGGAGTTCACGCCTAATAAAGACAGAGTATTGGATTATTGGAAAAAGTACCGGTATCTGGATGATATAGAGAAGATTTGTAAGATCAGAGAAGACAGTAAAGTCCTGGATGTAGGGTGCGGGGTATCCACTGTATTACAGTTTATAAAAGGTAAAAGATTCGGTATAGATCCGTTAGCGGATGAGTATTCAAAACTATATGAATACCCTGAAGGCGTGCACGTCAGTAAAGCCTTGGGCGAGAGCATACCTTTTGACACAGACTATTTTGATATTGTTTTTTGTTCCAATGTTTTAGACCATGTTACAAGCCCTGAAAAAGCAATAAATGAGATCCTCCGGGTGCTGAAAAGGGACGGCTATTTTGTATTGACGGTAGAGATTTTTGAGGAAAAGATGAAAAGGACGGCAGCTCATCCTCATCTTTTGGGAAAAAAGGAAATCTACTCATTATTGGAAGACAGATTTGAGACAATATTTGAAAAAGAATCTCCCTGGATAGGCATGAGGAACTACGTAAACGGTCTAAATAGTTGGCAGAACCACGAGTTAGTTTTGGTCTTAAAAAAGTGTAAAGACCCGACATGCGCATAATAGAATCTTTAGACAATAGAGCTATTAAAAGCGGCAGGTGGGTTATTGCTAGCCGCATTATCCAGCAAGTTTTTTATCTGATCCGCACTATTGTTCTTGCCAGGCTTCTTTCACCGCACGATTTCGGTCTTTTTGGAATTGCGCTCCTGACGCTGTCTATGCTCGATACCTTTTCACAGACAGGGTTCAGGCAGGCTCTTATACAAAAAAAAGAAAACACTACCCCTTACCTGGATACTGCATGGACGATAGGTGTAATCAGAGCTTTTATAATTGCTTTTATTCTCTTCATAGTTGCTCCATATGTAGCGGCATTCTTCAAAACGGAACAAGCCGTTTCTATTCTGCGAGTCATCGGGCTTGCAATTCTTTTTAGAAGCTTGACGAATATCGCTGTCGTTTATTTTGAGAAAGAGTTAAAATTCCATAAATACTTTGTCTATGAGATTGCCGGATCCGTAGTAGATCTAGTAGTCGCTGTCGGTGCGGCACTTATGTTCCGCAGTGTATGGGCGCTTGTTTTTGGAAGGTTAGCGGGTAATTTCACGCGGTGCGTAACATCATATGTCATTGACCCGTATCGGCCGCGTTTTTGCCTTGATAGGGCAAAAGCAAAAGAACTATTTGGTTTTGGCAGGTGGGTGCTTGGCTCAGGCATACTCGTATTTCTCATTACTCAAGGGGATGATATCGTCGTAGGTAAACTTATCGGAGCTACTGCACTTGGTTTTTATCAGATGGCATACCTCGTTTCAAATCTGCCAGCTACGGAGATAACGTATGTAATCTCCCAGGTTACCTTCCCGGCCTATTCGATGGTCCAGGATAATATGCCGAGACTTAAGGAAGCCTATTTACGGGTCCTCAGGGTTGCGGCTTTCTTTTCATTTTTACCGGCGGTTCTTTTGTTTGCATTAGCGGGAGACTTAACGCAGGTCTTTTTAGGCAGTAAATGGATGCCGATGGTGCCGGCAATGAAAGTCCTGGTACTTTGCGGCGTAGTGAGGGCGATAGGGGCTACGACAGGACCGGTTTTTCAGGCAGTGGGGCGCCCCCGCATTATTACAAAGTTAACTACAGTTAAACTTGCAGTTTTGGCTGTATTGATATTTCCGCTGACTGTAAAATTCGGGATACTTGGGACTTCTTTTGCGCTCTTGGGCTCTTCGATAGTCTCTAATCCGCTTGCGGATTATAAGGTTATTAAGCTTACCGGGTGCGGCGCAAGACGGTTCGTAAAGTTGGTTGTTATGCCGTTTATAGCGGCTATTATCGTTTATTATTTATTGGAATCTCTTCGGGGGTACCTGGCTCCTGCGGATATATTAGGAATAGCTGTTTATATAATTACAGGGGGTCTGGCATACATTGCGATACTTGTTTTATTCGGCAAGTTTTTTGGATATAGAATAGGAAAAGAGCTGACGGAGATAGTAAGTAGTATCAGGTAAATTTTATATAGAAGAGGTAAGTATGGGACCAGTTTTTATTGTGGGATGCGATCGTTCGGGGACGACACTGCTCAGACTTATGCTTGTTAAAAGCCCGGTTTTGCATATACCGGCCGAGACAAGATTTCTTACATCTCTTAAAAAGAAATCCAGGGTTTATGGTGACTTTGCCCAGGCATACCGCCGCAGGACCTTTGTAAACGATCTTAAAAGCAATAAAGCTACATCCACGACGTATACGTTCCCGGCATTTAAATTAACGGAAGAAGAAGCCGAAAAAGCGTTAGCCGGTGCCGCACCCACCAATTACCCCGGAGCGGCCGCAGCTTTATTTGCCGCTTCCGCGCATAAAGTTAACAAGAAAAGATGGGGTGATAAGACGCCTAAACAGGTCTCCGATATCTTATGGCTGGCCCGCGCCTTTCCCAATGCGCAGTTTATACATGTTATACGCGATGGGCGTGATGTGGCGGCGAGTATCCTGAAAGCCGGCTGGACTAAAGATGCATTTGAAGCTGCGTATTACTGGGTTAAACAAGTGCAGGCAGGAAGGAAAGCAGGCCTTTCTTTGGGGGATGAAAGATACCGTGAAGTGCGTTATGAAAAGCTGATTGCACAACCTGAAGCGACGCTTAAAAAGTTATGTGACTGGCTGCATATCGAATATACAGGTGAAATGCTTAAGTATTATAAAGATAGTCACGCCGTTATCCCCAAGGAGCATGCTTCTTTATTCGAATTGGCGGATAAACCGCTAGAGAGCTCAAGGGTGTATGCCTGGAAAAGGAATCTGTCGAAATGGAAGATCGGCGTTTTTGAAAGCACACAGTCCTCGCTTTTAAAAGAACTCGGCTATGAAGTGACCGGGACAAAAGTGCCCCTTTGGTGGCGCTCCTTTTTTGCGCTTAAGAAAATAATATACAAAAAACGGAAAAAATCGTGAAGATAGCGTTTATTCTTAGCAAATTTCCCGCCGTGTCAGAGACTTTTATATTAGACGAGATAACGGGTCTAGCAGACCGCGGCCATGAGATCGATATTTATTCTCTAGTGGAAGGCGACGACCCTAAAAGCCATCAAGATATAGAAAAATATAACCTTTTAACGCATACGTATTACCGGCCCAGCATGCCTTCCGATTTTATTCTGGTCTTTATAAAGGGTTTATTTCTATTTTTGAAAAATTTTTCAAAAAATCCAAAAATTATGCTGCGCACTTTGAACGTTTTTAAGTTCGGCACAAAAGCTTTATCTTTTTCACTTGTTTATTCGGCCGTTCCGTTTCTGCCGGAAAAATCATATGATATTGTGCATTGCCATTTCGGGCCAAACGGTCTTACCGGAGTCTTTCTTAGGGAGGTGGGAGCGATTAAGGGAAAAATTGTCACTTCGTTTCATGGGTATGACCTGAGCAAGTACGTGAAAGAGCATGGGAAGAAGGTATATGATGTTTTGTTTAAAAAGGGTGACATTTTCCTGCCGGTTAGTAGTCATTTAAAGGCCCGGCTGCTAGAGCTTGGATGCGATGAGGATAAAATACGGGTGCATCATATGGGGATCAAAAGCGAGAAGTTTCCGTTTAGAATAAGGAAAGTACCAGAAGGAGAGCTGGTGAAAGTTATAACAATTGGCCGGCTTATTGAGAAAAAAGGAATAGACTATGGCATTCGCGCGGTAAGGGATTTAAAAGAAAAACAACTCAAAATCGAATATAACATTATCGGGGATGGTCCTTTGAGAAAAGATCTAGAAAGGTTGATCGATGAGCTTAAACTTGCTGACGCGGTGAAACTGTTGGGCGAAAAACCCCACAAGGAAGTCATAGATTTGCTTGATGAGGCACATATTCTTTTAGCGCCGAGTATAACGGCGAAAAATGCCGATCAGGAAGGTATCCCAGTTGTTCTTATGGAGGCTATGGCCATGGGGCTTGCAGTTGTAAGCACCTACTCTAGCGGTATCCCGGAACTTGTTGAAGAGGGGAGAACAGGTTGTCTTACAAGTGAAAGAGAAACAGGCGCTATAGCAGAGAAAGTAGAACACTTGATCAAGCATCCGGAAACCTTCGAGAGAGTAACGCAGTTCGCGCGAACTTATATTGAAGAGAATTTTGAAGCAGAAAATCTCAACGCCCGTTTAATTGATATCTATAGAGAACTTACTTAAGACGGGCGATATGGCCTATTCCGTAAATGTAACCTGCATCTTCTATGATTGCAAGAATCAGTTTTCCCGGGAACGAAAAGATTACTTCTGCCAGATTTTTCCTTCTAGGACGGTAATTTTCATAAAGGACTCTTCCCGCATAGAGGATAAAGGAAACTATTGATAAATAAAGCATCGGGGGGATAAATATTGACAGCGCCAGGGAAAGGGCTCCCATCAAAAGCACAAGGCTTTTAACGGAGATAAACGGGAAAGCCCTGTTTTTTAGCCGTATGTAATAATTACCCACTCCTGTAAAAAACCTCTGTTTTACTAACGGTATGAAGTTCTTTCTATGATAGTGGGTAACCCTTGCGGAATCCTGGTAGTATATTTTTAAATTGAGCTTAAGAGTTCGCAGGCATAGGTCGGTCTCATCGCCGCCATATTTTAAAGTTTCATCAAATTTGTTATTAATCAGAAAATCTTTTCTAAATGCCATGTTGCCGCCCATTATTTTATGGGTGTAACCGCTTTTGTGTCTGATGAAGTTAGTTCCTGCCATAACGGCTTGCCAGTAACCAGCTGGTAAGGGATCCTCTATCCTGCCTCCGGTTATGACTATATCGGCTGATATGCTAAAAGGTTTGATGAGTTCTTCCAGCCAGTCCGGCTCTGCCACACAGTCTGAATCAAGGTAAGCGATTATTTCAGAATCCGTCATACTTGCGCCCCTGTTCCGTGAAACCATTAGTCCGAGGTTCTGACTGTTATGATATATACTTATCTTTTTATTTTCTGAAAAGTCTTCCAAAACCGCTGTAGTTTTATCGCTTGAGCCGTCATCTATGACGATGACAGAAGTATTTTGGTAGGTTTGCGCAAGGACGGATTCCAGACACCTCTTTATAAAACCCTGGCGGTTATAGACGCAGATAACTACTGTGACTGTTTTGTTCGCATCATTCATTGTAAATCGCTTTTAGATAATCAGCCCCATAAGATCTTTCTTAAAGAATCAACGACTGGCTTGGGCAAAAAACTCGTCATAAAATACAGGAGATATTTATCCGGTACTTTGCGATGCTTGAAATATTTTACGTATAACTTTTTTACCTCTTTAAATTCGTTCACTTTGAATCGTGCTTCGATTTCATAAGCGATCAGCCTCGGATCGCGTAAGTTCTCAACATTGATTTTAAGTATTTCATCCGGTTCGAAACTGTCATATTCATCTTTTCCGTAGAGTTTCCTCTGGCTGTAAAATTCACGCGCCTTTTTTGCAAAAAGTTCTTGATGCACTCTTTTCCCGAAAGAAATCGAAGAGGGGAGCATCCTGCGTTTTATAAGAGGCGCAGGAAGATTTGTCATTCTTTTTCCCTGTGATAAGAGATTCAGGAAAAGGTCGTAATCCATGGCATATCTGAACTTGTCCCGGTAGAGGACGCGTTGCCCGTTTCTGAACATTATTGTAGCGTTGACGATCGGGCATATTCTTGAAAAAGCCTTATTTGATTCTGCTTCATCGGTTAAAGGGGTAAACGTTGTAGTCTTCCTGCCGCTAGCAGCGATATTACTTGTTCCGCCGCCGACCAGAAAAATGTCCGGATGACTTTGAAGAAAATCATACTGCAATTGTAACCGCGCAGGAAAAGAAACATCATCCGCGTCCTGGATGGCGATATATTCTCCTTTTGCCGCTTTTATCCCTTTATTGCGTGATTTACCGGGACCCAGGTTTTTCTCATTGCTTATATATATTATTCTCTCGTCCTCTAGTGCGTATTTTTTTATCAAATCTAGCGTATTATCCGTTGAGGCATCGTCAATGATGATAAGCTCAAGATCTTTAAAAGACTGATTCAGGATGCTTTCAACGCTTTGGGCTAGATGACCCGAGGCATTATATGCGCTTATTATTACTGAGATTTTAGGGTTCATCATTTTATCAACAACATCAAAAAGGTTTTAGTATAAGCGCCCCGTTATAAAACACTATTTCCATTGCCATAGGTATGCACCATACGGCTGAAGCAAGCAGAATGATTATTAGTAGAGCTGTACCTATATAAAGTTTACTATACTTATCAAGAAAGATCCTTATATGGTTCGCGATATATCCGGCTAGGATCGCAAAAGCCGGATATGCCGGCAGCATATAACGGTGTTCTTTGCCTCCGCCGGCGAAATAAACCTGGAATATATAAAAAAATACAGCTATCCATAAGAGGAGAAACAGTGTGCTTTTAAGACGCTTTCTATCGAAATACAGCCAAAAGGGCGATATATAAGCCAGAGAGAAGAGCGGGTTCTGGTAGGGGATGCCGGCAATATAGAGATGCCAGGGACGGCTTCCGACGACTTTGAACCATTCTGTTAAGGCCACTTTGCTGATATTCGCTTGTTGGGGCCGGTAGAAGGGGCTGCCGTAAGTCGCCAGTACCTTAAAAAACCAGTATCCCGCGGTTATGAACGTTCCTAGACCAAAGAGGATGAGCTTTTTGTCGAATATTACTGTGAGGAAAGTCTCTTTCTTAAAGAGTCTGGTGAAGTTTGTTATAAAATGCCAGATGATTATGGCAAAAATGATAAAAGCGCCGCTTTGTTTGGCAAGGATGCTTAAGCCGCAGAAAAGGCCGCCCGTAAACGCTAAAAGCGCCTTATCTTTTTTAACGGACAAAACATAAAAGAGTACCGCAAGCACCATCAAAGCAGTTGTCATATCATCTGACCATAATTTTTGGGATGTCAGTATGTCGATAGGGCTGATACTTACGAGGAACATGGCGACTAATGCTATGGCGTAGCTTTCATAAAACTCTTTAGCCAGGAAAAAAGTCAGGATAACTAGAAGAAGACTGAAAGAAAGCGGGATTATTATAGAGTAAAACTGCTTTGGCGCTACTGGCGGATCGAAACGGAAATCCCTTAAACCTGCCCCAGAGGGAGCGTTTCGGATGATTTCCGCGGCATTGGGTAAAGCCAGGAGATAATAAGGCTCACCCCGCGCGAATATATTATGGGACAGCATAATAGCTAACGGAAAACCATACGGCAGGTGATGGAGCGCCTGATCATAATAGGTAATGTTTTCGTTGTCCATCGCCGTAAGCAGATGCCCCTTATCCTCAGTCGGGACGAGTCTGACAAGATTTGGATATTGCAGATTTACATCGATATTTATGCCTCTTAGGTTATAACCGCTAGTGCCCTGGGTGTCGAGCTTAAAAGCCAGGCCTACATAGTGAAGCTGGTCACCGCTAATGTGGGGGAGATTAAAGGTGTGTTTTCTAACGTTAAAAGCGAGAACAAGGATTGCTATAAAAATAGCTACAGTGATTTTTTGAGCAGGTTTTCCTGTAAAATATTTACTAATATTCATGGTTTTTTGAGTTTGCTACTTAGTGTAGCATATTTATCTCTTTAATAAAAAATTTTAGTCAGCAGTAAGTGATTTATTAAAAAGCTCTAAATATTTTTCTTTGGCAGAAGCAATCCCGTACTGTTTAACATGTTCTTTGTTATATAGGCTGATAGCTTTTCTCTGACCGGCATTTTGCTTTAACGCTACAATGGCGGCGGCAAGCTGTTCTATATCAGCCGGAGGTATTAAGATACCGCTTTTACCATCTTCGATAATCCTGGTTTGTCCGCCTTTATTTGTAGCGATGATCGGAAGGGCGCATGACATCGCTTCTAGGAGCACCATCCCGAAGCCTTCGTGTATGGAGGACATCACGTAGATATCGCATGCTGAAAGATACTGGAATTTTCTCTCGCCCGATATCCATCCGGTGAATTTTACGCGGTCGGTCAACCCCAGGTCGGCCGATAGCCTCTCCAGGGAAGCGCGTTCCGGGCCGTCCCCTATGAGAATGAGACTGATATTTTCACCCTTACTCTTAAGTAAACCGATTGCTTTTATCAGGAAATCATATCCTTTTATTTTTGCCATTCTTCCTATGGAGATGACATAAAACTTGTCATCTTCCATTGAAAGGGTTTTGCGATCCAAGGGGGCAAAACCCGTGTTAGCCAGCCCTAAGGGGATTACGTTTATCTCTCTTTCGGGGAGATAAAGCTCTTCAGCGAAACGTTTAATGTCTTCTGATTGTGCGATAACTATTGAAGCTTCTTTTAGAACGGTGCGTACCGCCCAGCGGAAAGGGGCTTGCCTGTGCGGTGAAGTTTTCTTAAGCGGATTATAAATATCTCCCCCGTGGATACTCAGCACATTAGGCGTTTTAAAGACGCGGGAAAGTATAAGCCCGGCAGGCCCTGAAGGCACGGCAAAATGGGTGTTTATAATATCGTATTTTTTATCATGGAATAACCCGAACCCCCTTATAAGAGCACAGGGAGGGAAACTTAAAAGAGACAAAAGTGTCGCGTAATGAAGCGATGTTCTTCCCGGAACCGGAACCCTGTATATATTTATTCCGTCAGCTTTTTCTTCTTTTCCCAGTCCCGGAAAACGGGTGGTTAAAACATCGACTTCATGTTCTTTAGCCAGCTCAATTGCAAGATCACGACAAAAAACCCCGCCACCGCCGCCTAATGGGGGGAACTCATAGTTTATTATAAGTATTCTCACCTGAAGATCTCTCTGATATGATAAGTTTTTTTATCTTGCGATTCATAATAAGTCCGGATATTGATCTCACCCAAAAACCCCATAGAGATAAGCTGCACGCTTACGAGGAAAAAGAGTACGCTTAATATCAAAAGGGGGTTTCCCGTCATATCTATGTGATTAGCGATTTTCATGTATATGACAGCTAAGAGCGTTAAGAAGCCAAGAGCGCCGCTTGCAAGGGACATGCCACCGAAAAACCGTATAGGTTTTGTGCTGTATTCAGAAAGAAACGCGATAAGAAGCAGGTCAAGAAACACTTTCATGGTGCGGTTTAACCCATACTTGGTTTTACCGTACTTTCTGAGGCGGTGGCCGACTTCTATCTCGGCTATTTTTGCGCCCCTCCACTCAGCAATTGCCGGGATAAAACGGTGGGTCTCGCCATAGAGCCGTATATCTTTTATGAGAGATTTTTTGTAAGCTTTCAAGGTACAACCGTAATCATGCAGCGGGACTTTCAATATGAGTGATATCATCCAGTTGGCCATTCTTGACGGCAAGATCCTGCTGAAAAAAGCATCCTTTCGTGCTTTGCGCCAGCCGCTTACGAGATCAAATCCGCTCTCTATTTTTTTTATAAGTGACGGGATATCCTGAGGGTCATTCTGGAGATCCCCATCCATAGTTATGATTATTTCGCCTTCAGCGCAGTCGAATCCGGCCATGATAGCCGGGGTCTGACCGAAATTTTTATTAAAATCGATAATTTTTACCTGCGGTTCTGATTGTTTGATTTTCTTAAGTTCCGCTAAGGTGCTATCAGTACTCCCGTCATTTATGAAAAGAACTTCATATGATTTATTGAGACTGTCGAGTATGGGTTTTGTTTCATAATAAAGGGTGTGCACGTTATCCTCTTCATTATAGACGGGTATGATTACGCTGATATCCATAAGAGTCTCCTTAAATATTATTGGTCTTTAGACCGCTTAGTCAGTCTGTACCAGTGGTATGAGCCGTATATTACACAGACCGCAGCAGCATCAAGAAGCGGTTTAATAAAAAAACTGACAAGGAAGTCTTTAGTCTCGACAAAAGAAAGTATACTGCTATAAGCAAGATAAATCAAAAGCGGCAACGCTGCAATTAAAAAACCCTTTATTCCCAGCCATATGGAGAGAACCACAAGAAGTATTATGTAAATAAGCGGCACATGTAAGTTTAACAGAATTATGTCAGGTGCATAAGGGTATTTTTTTGAGAAATCAGCTCTACCCTGTGAGCTTTTCACGAAAAGCGTTAAAAGCTCAGATAGACTTTCAGCATGACGGTGATAGACTATCGCTTTGGGCTCAAAGATTATTTTATAACCCTTTTTTAGTATCTCGTAGCAGATATCTTTATCCTCGCCGTATGTTGTAAAAGCAGCCGCATCGAAGCCCCCAGCTATTAATTGTTTCCGTATTGCCAGATTACAGCTCGGATAGCCTTTAATCTCTTTCTTTTTTCTGTAACGGGGATACCGGAGGAAGAGTGAACTTGCCAGGTATCTTGAAAAAATGTTATGTTCATTGAATGGGTATATCGCCCCGCCTACAATACCTATTCTTTTATCTTGGAATGCCTCGGTGATAGACCGGAGCCACGGTTTCGCAGCAGAAGTATCCGCGTCAAGGAAGACCAGTATGTCTCCTTTGGCATGACGGATGCCCTTGTTGCGCGCGAAAGAAGCACCTTGTTTTTCCTCCTGGAGGTAGATTACTTCAGGGAATTTTTGGACGGTCTCAGCTGTATCATCAGTGGAATTATTATCGATAACGATAACTTCGAAGGATTCTTTAGGGTAGTCAATAGTTTGAATGGAAGAAAGGCACTTTTCCAGGTTCCTGCCTTCGTTATAAGAGGCGATTATTATGGAACATTTTTCCATAGCGAACTTAGATTAACACATATTTTTTTAAAAAGCAAGAAAGGTTCAAAAGCACCTTAAAATGCGGAAAACGGCGAATTTAAAAAGTCATCGACAAAAGAGGTTTATTAGTGTAAAATTTATATTGCCGTAAGAAAAAGGGAATTTAATAATGAAGAAATCCCCAAAAAGGGGAGGATAGGTATATTATGGAAAAAGAACACAAGATACTGATCGTCGATGACAATAAAGATTTCGCCGACGTTTTTTGTGATATACTCAAATCCAACAATTACAAAGCCGAAAGCTGTTACGGCGGCGCCCAGGCTATCGAATTGATTAAAGCCAGCCCATTCGATATTATGTTCCTGGATATACGTATGCCGAATATGGACGGGGTTGAAACCCTTATAGAGGTCAAAAAGATCCGGCCGGAAACCATGGTCATAATGATGACGGGGTATTCCGTTGACGAGCTGGTTCATAAGGCCCTTGAAGAGAAGGCATCAGAAATAATATATAAACCATTCAAGATAGATCAAGTTCTGGGGCTTATTAAAAACACTGTATAACCTTGCTGCAGATTCGGTATTTATCAGAGTAGAACAGTCCTTACCTCGTTCAGTTGTCGCGACATGAAAACCCTTATTTTTTTTCCATTTAAGAAGATAACTCCCGTTTCAAAAGAAACGCTTATTTTTTTTATATTCCTCATTATCTTGATATTTTCAGCCCCCCCTGCTTTATACAGCCGGACTTCCGCGGAAGAAGAAAACTTTTTCTCTTATAAAAGGTTTTTCCTCGACCAGAGTGTTGTTGCGAGAATCTCAGGTGACGGGAAAACGCAAAAAGACCTGGTCAGATTTGCCGACAGTTTCACGGATGGACTCTACGCTTTTTCAAGGGGGGACTTGCAAGTGGCGAAAGAGGATTTTTTAGAAGCGCGTAATATCTGGCCGGAACACTTCGCCCCGGATTTTTTACTCGCGCGCGTCTATGAAGAAGAGGGCGATTATAGTACTGCCGCCCGGTATTATAAAAGTTATCTTGTTAAACTGGATGATCTTTATGCCGGAAAATACCGCATTTCCGAACCCTTGATACGCAGTCTTGCCTCTCGCAGGATTGAAGAGTATGAAGGGGCGTATGACCTTGTTGAGAAAAGGCTGACTCTTTATGGTATCAGTCTAGATAAGGTGAGTCCGATTTTCACATTTCCGACGTTTGTCATACCGTTTTTAATAACTATAGCCGTTGCAGCTATTTTCGGGCTTATCTATTTTAGAGGCTGGCCGTATCTAAAGAGGAGGCACCGTCTGAATAACCCTCCGGAAGGGTTCTGGGTGTGCCGGTATTGCGAAGAGATGAGTCCCGATCTCAGTAAAGTATGCGGTAAGTGCGGAAGACCCCGGGAGGAAGCAGAAAGAAAAAAATAAATGACGGAAGATAAAAGTCAGAAGAAAAATAGAAAACTATTCAAATATTCTTTCGGCTGTCCCCCGGAAACCCTGCAAAAGACAGCTATTATAACCCCTGTTTTTTCGGCCAAGAAATTTGCCGAGTATTGTAAGACGCTAACGTCTTTCAGGGGCCGCTTATGTTCCGGAATGACTGCTTCAAAAAATGAACGCAAATTCAGCATCATCTGCTGCAATATGGGAGCGCATTTTGCCGGGGATGCAGTTTTGCTTTTTAAAGAGACTCAAGTAAAACAAATAATTTTTGCAGGATCCTGCGGAGGACTGGCCGGGTGCAATATAGGGGATCTTTTGGTGGGTGAGAATGCCTTTAACGGCGAAGGATTTACCAGGTATCATATGCAAAGTTCCGATATAAAAGAAATTTTTAATAAAGGTGAATTAATCCCGGCTGATTCGGACTATACGAAAAGCCTGCAAACATTTTTAGAGGATCATATAAAGAACAAGAAAAGTTTAAAAAGCGGTAATATTTTTACAATCGGCTCGATCTTGGCGGAAGACCGTGAAAACCTGCACCTCATAGAGAAAAAAAGGTTCAAGGCTGTAGATATGGAGCTTTCAGCGGTGTACCATGCCGCGGGAGTTATTGGACGAAAGATTACCGCGCTTATGTTTGTAAGTGACCTGCCCCTGGAAAAACCTTTGTGGCAAAAAATGTCATCGCAAGAGAAAAATAATTATAATAAGACAATAGAAGAGGTGGTGCGTTTTTCGGTAGAGTTTGCTGTTATTTAAGAGGGGAGGGAAAATGAAAAAAAAAGCATTAATTGTTCTCGCGGATGGATTTGAAGAGGTCGAGGCGCTTGTTCCTGCTGATATCTTACGCAGGGCAGAAGTGGATGTTACTATAGCCGGTCTTGGAAAAGACTTGGTAACAAGTTCTCATGGCGTTAAGATAAAGACCGATATGATCCTTGCCGATTACGATTCTCTTCCCGATGCCATAATATTCCCGGGAGGCATGCCCGGGGCCGAGAACCTTGCTTCTTCCCCTGAAGTGAAAAATTTCATCTTGAAGATGAATTCGAAAGGTAAGCTGATAGCTGCTATATGCGCTGCTCCAGCGTTAGTTCTTGCCCCCACGGGCGTTTTAAGCGGCAGGAAGGCAACCTGTTATCCGGGGACGGAGAAGAATTTTTCTACTGATATCAAATTTACAAAAGAAAAAGTAGTCCAGGACGCTAATATTATTACAAGCCAGGGACCCGGCACAACTTTTGCTTTCGGGCTTAAAATAGCTGAAAATCTTATAGGGAAAACAAAAGCGGATATGGTCGCAGATCATATGCTGTTTACCCATGCACCAGAAGGCCACGCCCGTAAGGGCGTGGATGAATGGCCTTCGGTGCAGGGTTCTGCTTGACGGAAAGACTGAAAATGTGGATCCCATGGGCGTTAGCCCATGGAGCTTCACAGGTTAAAAACGCCGTCTGACGGAGCTTTCCCCGAACTTATCTTTAATACGATCGAGCGCTTTATGCAGCTCTTCTTTTTTTCTTATCTGGGCGGAATCCCCGTCAAAGAGATCTTTTTCAATCAGAGGATTGATTAAGCCTGATACTTTGACCCCGAGCAGTCTTACCGCTTTTTTGTTCAAATCAAAATCTTGAGCTTTTTGTAGGGAGTTCTCATATATAATATCTTCGAAATTTGTAGGGGTATCGAGCGTAATGGATCTGGTATAGGTCTTAAAGTCTGCGAACCTTATCTTTAGCGTGACAGTTCTTCCTTTTAGACCGGATTTACGCAGCCGCCGGGAGACCTTTTCACTTAAAAACATGAGGGTGTCCATCACTAGACGCATTTCACGGATATCCTCCTCAAATGTATATTCATTGCTGATGGATTTTATCTCCTCTTCTACCATTACTGTGCGCGGATCAATGCCGCTGGCAAGTTCCCAGGCGTGCACGCCGTTTTGACCGAAGATTTGTTCAAGGTTTTTTATGTCCCGGTTGGCTAGATCTCCTATTGTGTTTATTCCTATTTTCCCTAAAGCTTTTTCAGTTTTTTCACCGATACCCCAGAGCTTTTTAACCGGCAGGGGATGAAGAAAAGCGAGCAGGTTCTCTTTAGTTACTATTACAAGTCCATCCGGTTTTTCAAGGTCCGAAGCTATTTTCGCTGTCATTTTGTTTGGCGCCAGGCCTATCGAAGAAGTAAGGGAGGTTTCTTTTTTAATTGTTTCTTTAATCTTATAACATGTTTCTACGGGTGAGCCAAAAAGATGGTAACTGCCGGTAATATCCATGAATGCTTCATCAATACTGATGGGTTCTATTTCGGGTGTGAATCTTTCCAGGATTTGCAGTATTTCATGGGAAACGCTTACGTACTTTGACATATTACCGCGCAAGAATATGCCATGCGGGCATCTGTTATAGGCGATAGAGATGGGCATGGCGGAATGGATGCCGAATTTTCTGGCTTCGTAGGAGCAGGTCGAGACAACGCCCCGTCCTTTGCCACCTTTTGGATCCGCGCCGATAATAACGGGTTTACCTTTGTATGCGGGATTATCGCGCTGTTCAACAGATGCAAAAAAAGCATCCATATCAATGTGAACAATATATCTTTCTTTTTGAGCCATAACTTTAAAAATGTTTAAAATGATTATTTAAAATTGTATCATAACTGAAGGAAAGCGTATAGAATATAGATAACGAATATATTGAGAAACACAGTGTTATGACAGTCTTTCCAATTGACAATATTTCATGTTTTACCTATAATTAGAAATCGCCGTACAATTTGTAAAAACCGTTCCCCGGTAGCTCAATGGTAGTAGCGGCTGGCTGTTAACCAGTAGGTTGTAGGTTCGAATCCTACCCGGGGAGCCAAATATGACGCTCAGGCGAACCATTCGCCTCTGCGGTTAACACCCCACAGTTTTCTGTGGGGTGTTTTCCTTTTTGGGGGATGTTGGCGGTCTTTACGGCAGGTACATTGTAAGAGATGCTGTCCTGGTCAGGATCGCTGATATACATTTTGATTTCGAGATGATCCTCGTAAACCAGTATTTCTTTAATCATCGCTCTCATTAGTTCTTGCTGGGCATCCGGCGGAGATTGCTCGATGTACTGCAGGGCAAACCTGAAATTTTTGTGCAGAAACTCGCCTGAGTTAGCGGACATTTGAGCCACGCTCTTTTTGGCCTGCAGTTTATCCAGCTCGTCTTCCAGCCTTATGATCTCTTTATCAAGCTTTGCCATTTTTATCTTGTAGGTTTTGCCCTGCGAGATCGAATTATTCATGCCGAGTTCAAGCAGTTTATTGGCTTCTTTTTGTATTGCCGTCAGCTGGCCATCCGCTGTTTTAATAAGCGCCTCCAGCTTTTCCAGTTTTATCTGGGCGTTCAGGATCGCGTCGCCTATGGCCTTTGCGATAATGTTCTGATCTTCGGAAGCCCGTTTGAAGTAATCGATTAGTTCAGCGTCAAAGGCTGTAGCAGACAATCTTCCGCCGTCGCATCCCAGTTTCTGCTTGGATCTGCCGCACAGATAATAAAAGAATTGTTTAGCGTGGCCGCTCCCGGTTTCGCAGATATAATGGCTTCCGCATTTCCCGCATTTAAGCAGTCCGGATAAAAGGTATATGTACTTTCTCGCTTTTTTAATAAAGCGGTGTCCGGGCAGTTTTCCCACCAGGATTCTATTCGCCTTATCCCACAGCGCTTCATCCACAATCGCAGGATGCCTGCCTTTATGGATCTCATCGTTGTATTTCAAATATCCCTTGTAAAAATGATTTTTGATGATTGTTGAAATGCCTTGTTTTCTCCACGCTTTGCCATTGGATGTTTTAAAGCCCATCTTCAGCAGTTCGTTTCCTATTTCGGACAGAGACTTGTTGTCGGCGGCCATTTCCCAGACCATCTTTAGTTTTGGCCCTGTTACTTCATCTATGACAATTTTATGCGGCTGTCTGCCATTCGGCAGTTGCGGGCCGTCTTTAATAAGTTTGTATCCATAAGGTACAGCGCCTCCCACCCATTTGCCCTGGCGTACCCGGGCGATCGCGGAAGCCTTCACGCGTTCGCCGGTGAGCTCCCGCTCAAAGGCTGACAGAATTCCAAGAATGCCGATTACAACTCTGCCTATGGCGGTAGAGCTGTCGAGATTTTCTCTTACGGAGACGAAATTGATCTCTTTTGCCCTGAATTGGTCGATGAGCCAATAAAGGTCCCGGGTATTACGGGTTAAGCGGTCGAGGCGGAAGAATATAATTCCGTCGAACGACTGTTTTTTATTTATGTCAGATAGGATCGCTTGGATGCCGGGACGGTTGAGGTCTTTGCCAGAGTATCCGTCATCATTTATTACACCTTTATCTCCGATATCCGCGAGTTCATATCCAAAAGCGTCCAGCATGTTTTTGCAGTGATGGGCCTGGGCGTCAAGGGTAGTAAAATCACCCTGGGCCTGGTCATCGGTGGAACAACGGGTATAGATCACATATCGTTTTTTAACTGAATTTTTGTTGGGCGTCAGCATCGTTTCTTCTCCTTTCACAACACCCCCTATAACAAAAAGGCATACAAGTCAAGCTATATGAATGGGTTTTGCCGCTCTCCCCAAGTGGCCTAAAATAGAGGCATCTACTGTATGTATATCCTCTTTTTTTGCTTTTTGTCGCATTGCCGCGCGACATTTTAAGAAAAAACGGGATATACATGCGGTAGAGGTGACTAATGGGAAAAGGGACGCGATACAATTTTAACAAGCGATTCGGAGGCCGGATCCGTATAGTTTATGCTCAAAAATGTTCCGCATCAGAAAAACAACTCCAGGACGGAAAACTCTGCAAAGCAATAATAAAAGTGCTGACCGGCATTCTAGGCAGAGAGCCGACGCAGAGAGAATTATTGGGGTTAGAAGATATTTCGAAGTGCCGGATAAAAGGGAATAAATAACCTAACTCTCTAACAGCCCTCCGTAAGGCGGACCCATAACACCTGGGGAATTGCTCGAGTGTTTCTGTTTGCAGAAGCCTGAGGGGGAGGTGTTTTGAATTACGGAGGGTTATTTGAGAGTTGGGAACTTGCTGTTGCAAAACGCGTAATCAATGATTACAGAAAAAAACAGAAATATTTAGAATATGAAGACTTCGATGATCTCCTGCAGGAATGTCTTATACACTGGCTTGAGGTCCGGGACAAGCATGATCCTGGTCGCGGATCAAAAAAGACTTTTATGGCCGAAGTTGTCGGACATGTCCTCGGACATGTTGCGCGAGACGCACACAGAGACAAACGAAAAACGATATATGAAAGCGTATCATTAGATCAGCCTCTCAACGATGACGAAGACGCACCTGCCTTAAAAGATAAAATCCCAGACACCAGCAATATCCCTTCCCCAATCGATACCGAACTCAAAATAGGAATTTCCAAAGCATACAAAAAACTTACGCCTCATCAGAGGAAGCTATGCAAACTTCTCGGAGAAGAGGGCTTGAATATAAATGAAGCCTGCAAGCACTTCGATAAACACAGAAGCAATGTGTATCGGGATGTTCTTAGAATCAGGCAAATCTTTGAGGAAGAAGGTCTTAAAGACTATTTGAAATAATTTTTAAAAACCGCGCGACATTTTGAAAGAAAACGGGATATACATGCAGTGGAGGCAGTTGAAATGACGGATGTATGCAAATTCAAATTTCACGAAAAAGTAAGCAAAAAGACCATTGAGAAAGAAATCGCCCGTGCCATTGAGACTGCGGAATACACCTTTGGCCAGGCCAAGGTGCGGCTTCACGCCGGGTATCTGGCCACGAACGACAAGGCGGTTATCGATGCCTCGAGCGAGGTCGGTGAATACATCGCCCAGATATTCATTGGCCTCATGACCCGCAAGCTCGGTGAGGACAAATTCACTGTGGAAAGAATAAGGAGGAAAGAAGACTTATGAAAGTAAACAAAGGCTGGAAAGAACTTTACGGAAAACTAAATTGGTATAACCGCGGCAAATTCGTCGAAGCAAACCGCCCCTTTGACAAGGATCCGAAAGCCTTCACTGAAATGATGATGTGGCTTCTGGCCGGGCTTTCAATCACCGGCGTCATATTGAATGTGCAGAAGAATCCGGCAGGATTTGCTTTGTGGATGTTTACCAACGCCTGCTGGGCCGTGATAGATTTCCGGAAGAAATTATACGCGCAGGCGTTTTTGTTTGTTGTGTACTTTTTCCTGGCTCTATGGGGTTTGTTCTGCTGGATAAGATGAACTGATAATCGGGAGGTGATAAAAATGGTTAACAAAAGAAAAGATTTACTGGCCTGGTGCAGGCAGAAAGGTATTTTTTCAAAAGCGGATGTTATCGCATATGAAAGCAGAAACTATTATCTGCGGGCCGACAGGACGATCAGGGATTGTGTCCGGGAAGGCATAATACGCAAACTGGATAAGGATGAGTGCGTTAAAAGAAACTTAAAAGGCAACATGGCCTGGTATGAATGCGTAAAGGTGGAATAAAAAATGGCACGGATTCGATATCTAAAACCTGATTTCTTTAAAGATGAAGATATAAAGGAACTTTCTTTCGAAGCAAGGCTTTTTTATCAGGGCTTATGGGTGCAGGCAGACCGCGATGGCCGTGGTGAAGACCGTCCGGAGCGGCTTAAGATCGAGATTATGCCCTATGATGAGGTTGACGCTGAGAAAATAATGCAGATTTTAGCCTGCCCCAAAAAGAACGGTAAGCGGCCGTTTATAATCCGTTATGAGATAGACGGCGAGAAGTATTATCAGATAATCAACTGGCAGAAACATCAGAAACCTCACAAGACCGAACGTGAGAGCGTTATCCCACCTGCGCCTAAAGAGTTATTAACCGTTAAGCAACCGTTAACTAACGGTTACGCTACAAAATCCTCAGTTGGGAATGGGGATGGGGATGGGAAAGAGAATGGAAAAGAGATAGTTAATAAACAGGCAGAGCCAGCTGGCGCTGTTTCTTTAAAGACCAAAGAGACATTGGATGCAGTCTATAAGCAGGGATTCAATATTTACCAGCTTATTAATAAATTCAAGAAGGATGCGAAGTGGCGCAAGGGCGAGAATATCCCGGATGAAGTATTGCTTAAGATCTGCCAGCAGTATGAGAAAGACAAAGGCAGGATCAGCCAGCCTTACCCTTGGCTTATCAAAGTACTCAAGATGGAAAGCTCGGCTTATTTCGCTCAGATGAATATCGAACAAAGCAAGAAGTTCAAGAAGGAAGGTATCGGCAAGATGGCGGATATATTAAAACAGATAACAGGGCAGGGTGGATAGGTGCACGTAGAAAATACCGGAATTTACCCTCACAATCCTCACAACGTTTACGGCCAGAGGATGCGGGTCCTTCCAGAGGGGGCGTGCGGCGAGGGTCAGGTGAGGCGCAGTCTGTCAGTGATTACGGGTTTAGAAATCGATGTCGTGGTCATATGGGTCAAAGGCTGGGAAAGCGGCAACAAGGGGGCACCTCGCTTGAAATACGCTGTAAATAAAAGGGTTATGGATATTTGAATTTATGTTTAAAAGGAGGCGGAAATGGCAAAAATCAACGTGAAACCGGACATTTTGGAAGTAAAAATGTCCGAATTAAAACCGGCACCTTACAACCCGCGGGAGATTTCGAATGAGGCCCTTACCGGCCTGCGGCACTCGCTGGAGAAGTTCGGACTGGTGGATCTTCTGGTGGTCAACAAGCGCAACATGCGTATCATCTCAGGGCATCAGCGGTATAAAATCCTACAGCAGGAAGGCGTGGAGAACGTGACCGCAATCATGGTGGATCTTGATGAGATATCCGAGATGGCCATGAATGTTACCCTGAACTCTCAGGAGATTGTCGGGTCCTGGACACAGGCAATCATTCCGCTTTTGGAGAAACTACGTACCGAGGCTTCGGATGACTACCTTGCGCTTCGTATGAAGGAGTTGCGGGATGAGGTTTCGGAGTTCGAAACCGAAAACATGGGAGCCGGTAAAACACTGCCCGATGATATCCCTGAGCCGCCGGAAGAAGCAATTACCAAAAAAGGCGATCTGTGGATATTAGGAGAGCACAGGCTTTTGTGCGGTGACTCTACTTGCGAAGGAGATGTCGCAAGGCTTATGGCTGGTAACAAGGCAAGCCTGTTTGCGACCGATCCGCCTTATTGCGTCGACTATACCGGAGCCGACAGGCCGACCGGCGGTAAGGACTGGTCGGATGTGTACCATGAGGTAGATATTCCCGACGCAAAGGAATTCATAAAATTGTTTTATAAAGTGGGACTGAACCATGTAAAAGAAAACACCGCCCTATATTTGTGGCATGCTTCAAAGCGCAAAGCGATGATCGAAGAAATCTGCGATGAATTGAAGTTGTTGCTTCATCAGCAGATTATCTGGGTAAAGCCCTGCGCCATACTCACCTATTCTTTTTACTCCTGGCGGCATGAACCGTGCCTTTTGATGTGGGTAAAAGGCCAGAAACCGCCTTACCGGCCAAAAGACAAATCTATCGGAAGTGTCTGGACGGTCGATTTACTGCGCTCAGGAGATCCAACGAACCCCGAGTATTATTCGGATATCTGGGAGCTGGACTGGGAAGGAAAAAAGAGAAACACCGGAATTAAACATCCTACGGTAAAACCCACGGAGGTATTTGCCATTCCCATGAGGGTGCATACCTCGCCGGGCAATATCTGTTATGAGCCGTTCTGCGGTTCGGGCTCACAGATTATTGCTGGAGAGCGGCTGAACCGCCGGGTGTTTGCTATGGAAATTGAACCGGTCTTTTGCGATGTCACAATACAAAGGTGGGCAGATTTTACAGGAAAAGACGCTGTTCGGGAAACCGACGGGAAAAAGTGGAGCGAAGTTAACCAGGGAGAAAAGTGATGTGCAGATTAGATGTAAATGACAAATACAGAAAATTCATAGGTGAAATAGACCTGCATGCTTACGCGGACAGATACAAAGATATTTTAGACTGGGTTACGGCAAGAGCCAATATTCCGGAGAGAATATCAAAAATCATCACAGATTATTATTTCGATGAGCTGTCCACGCTGAAAACTGTCAGCAGAAAGCATAATGTAACCCCGGAAAGAATCAGGCAGTTATTATGCAAGGGTGTCCGGATGATTGGGCATTCCCCGAGAAAAGAAAGGCTGATTTGCCATTTGGACAGCAATTATGAAGCGTTGCTACATAAGCGCAAAGAACTGGAAAAATCCCTCAACAAAGTGAACATAAGAATCGGGACGTATCATAAAAAGTATTTTCTGCATCGGCATAATGAAACAGATATATCC
>CAZGOG010000031.1:0-22055 GCA_964527555.1 uncultured Planctomycetia bacterium
TCGCCTGCGGTGAAGATTATTCGGTTATAGATGTTGCTGAGGGAATAAAGAAGATACTCGGCAAGACAATCGAGTCCACATATGGGCCGAGACGTCCGGGTGATGTAATGAGGACTTTTGCGGATATAAGTCAGCTTAGAAATGTTCTAAAAGTTGAACCAAGAGTTGACTTTTACGAAGGGCTGAAACGGACAGTTGATTGGTTCACTTCCGCACGTGACGTATAAATTTGACCTAAACTCTTCAGGGAACAAGGAGTAAGTATGCGCATATTATTAACAGGCGGAGCCGGTTTTTTGGGATCGCATTTATCAGAACGTCTTTTAAAAGACGGCCACCAAGTTATATGTATGGATAATCTCATAACAGGAAGAGAAGAAAATATATCGCATCTGGGGAACAATCCGGATTTTAAATTCATTAAGCACGATGTAACTGAACATATTACAGTTAAAGGGGGGGTAGACTATGTTCTCCATTTCGCTTCACCGGCAAGTCCTATAGATTATTCCAATTATCCGATAAAGACGCTTAAAGTGGGTTCGCTGGGTACGCATAATAGTCTGGGGGTTGCTAAAAAGTATGATGCTAAGTTTCTTCTGGCATCTACCTCGGAAGTTTATGGAGACCCCCTTGTTAATCCCCAGCCTGAGTCTTATTGGGGTAACGTTAATCCGATCGGGCCCCGTGGGGTTTATGATGAAGCAAAACGGTTTGCTGAGGCGATTACACTGGCGTATCACAGAAGCCACGGTATTGATGCTAAAATAGCACGTATATTCAACACATACGGGGAACGGATGCGCATCCGGGATGGTAGAGTTGTCCCGAATTTCATAGATCAGGCTTTTAAAAACGAACCACTTACAGTCTATGGAGACGGAAAACAAACCAGAAGTTTTTGTTATGTCTCAGACTTAATCGAAGGGATAGTCCGGTTAATGAGGTCAGATCTAAATGAGCCTGTAAATATAGGAAATCCCGATGAGATGAGCATCCTTGATTTTGCCAAAAAGATTAAAGATTTGACCGGAAGCAAAAGTGAGATAATTTTTACTGAACTTCCTGTAAATGATCCTAAGGTAAGAAGGCCCGACATTAAAAAAGCCAGAGAAGAACTGGGATGGGAACCTCAGGTAAATCTTGATGAGGGGCTTAAAAGAACAATAGAATGGTTTAAGGAAAATTATTTTTAACTAATAACTGCCATAGTATACGAAAAATATATGTTTAAAAGAAAAACAAAAGCTTTTGTTCTCTGGTTTACAGGCTTGCCATGTTCCGGTAAAAGTACATTGGCGGATATGGTTTATGATTTTTTAATGAAGAAAGATCATAAGGTAGAGAGGCTTGACGGGGATACCGTAAGAACGGTTTTCCCCGAGACGGGTTTTACCAAGGAAGAAAGAGATGAGCATATTAAGAGAGTTGGGTATCTTGCATCGATGCTTGAGAAAAACGGCATCATCGTGGTCTCTTCCTTTGTTTCCCCGTATGAGGAATCGCGTGAATTTGTACGGGGACTTTGCAGGAATTTTATAGAAGTTTATGTCTCGACTTCGGCCGAAGAATGCGAAAAAAGAGACGTAAAAGGTATGTATAAAAAGGCCCGTGAAGGTGAAATAGAAAATTTTACGGGAATAAATGACCCCTATGAAATCCCGAGAAATCCGGACATCGTTATAGATGCTGAAAAAGAACCGGCTGAAGAGTCTTTCCGCAAGATCAAAAAGCATATGCGTAGATACATGTAGCTCTTTATTTGAGATTGTTTTTATCGGAAGAGTATTAATCAAATAAGCCCGGGGAATCAAGGGGTATTAGAAAAAATCATGGATCATTTAAAGCGTTTAGAAAATATCAGCATTAATATATTGCGTGAAGCTTACGCAAACTTTAAAAATTTAGGGATGCTTTGGTCGATCGGCAAAGATTCGACTGTACTTCTCTGGCTGGCTAGGAAAGCTTTTTTCGGACATGTTCCGTTTCCTTTGATACATATCGACACAGGGTATAAAATCCCGGAGATGATAGAATATCGGGATGCCCTTACAAGGAAATGGGGGCTTAATATGATCTATGGCATCAATGAAGACGCGATACAGAAAAAGAGGACCTTTAAAGACGGGAATGTCGATAGGATTACATGCTGCAGGCTACTAAAGACAGAACCGCTTCATAATACTTTAAGCGGTAAAGGACCACGATACAAATTTAACCATGAACGGGACCGATACGAACTGGATACAAGCGGTGAGGAATTTACCGGTATTATTGCCGGGATAAGGGCGGATGAAGAAGCTTCGAGGTCTAAAGAGAGATATTTTTCCCCGAGAGACAAAGAAAACGTCTGGGATATAGGAGGCCAGCCGCCGGAATTCTGGAACCAGTTTAATACGGATTTTGAACCGGGAACCCATGTACGCATACATCCGCTTCTGGACTGGACGGAACTTAATGTATGGGAATACATAAAAAAAGAAAACATCCCCACAGTTTCGCTTTATTACAATAAGGGTGAAGGGATAAGGTATCGTTCCTTAGGCTGTTATCCGTGTACTTTCCCGGTAAAATCAGATGCGAGGAACGTGGACGAAATAATAGAAGAGCTAAAGACGGGGAAGTTTTCCAATATTCCCGAACGTTCCGGTAGGGCCCAGGATGAGGAGGACGGCGGGGGTCTCGAGACACTCAGGCGTGAAGGATATATGTAGATTTTTTGTAAAAGGATAGAGATATGCTAAGGGCAAGAGAAAAAATAATAAATGTCGTAATGGCCGGGCACGTTGATCATGGCAAAAGTACGGTACTGGGAAGAATGTTAGCGGATACAGGCTCTCTCCCCAAGGGTAAACTTGAGCAGGTAAAAGCCACCTGCCAGAGGAACTCAAAACCTTTCGAATATGCTTTTTTAATAGATGCCTTGAAAGACGAACAAGCACAAGGGATTACCATCGATTCGGCAAGAGTCTTTTTTAAGACAAAAAAACGGGAATATCTCATAATTGATGCCCCCGGTCATATAGACTTTCTTAAGAACATGGTTACCGGCGCGGCGCGTGCTGAAGCGGCTTTTCTTGTGATAGATGCCGCTGAAGGTGTCCGGGAGAATTCAAAAAGGCATGGTTTTTTACTATCCATGTTGGGCATAAAACAGATAGCGGTTATTGTAAACAAAATGGATATAGTTGCGTATGACAAGACAAAATTTGAAAACATAACAAAGGAATATAAAGCTTTTCTTGAAAGGATAAAAATAGATCCGCTTGCGTTTATCCCAGTGAGCGGAAGAGAAGGGGATAATGTTGTTAAATTAAGTGATCCAATGCCCTGGTATAAGGGTAAAACCGTCCTGGAAACGATTGATATGTTCCAGGCAGAAAATCTGCCTATTGATAAACCATTCAGGATGCCGGTACAGGGCGTATATAAGTTTACAAAGTGGGGTGATGATAGACGAATTATAGCCGGTACTGTTGTAACGGGAAAAATTAATGTTGGAGATGAAATAATTTTTTATCCTTCCGGCAAGACAAGCAGGGTAAAGACCATCGAAGCGTTTAATGCAAATGCGCGAAATCAAGCTGTAGCCGGAGAGGCGACGGGACTGACTCTGGATGAACAGATCTATGTGACAAGAGGGCAGACTGCCACAACCCTTGAGGATCCGCGTCCAAATGTCACTTCACGTGTGAAGGTGAGTCTTTTCTGGCTGGGCAAAAGGCCGATGAGTCTAGAGAAAGAGTACATATTTAAGATAGGGACCGCAAAAGTAGGCGGTAGACTTGAGACTATAGAGAAAGTGTTTGATACTTCTGATCTTGATGCAAATATCACAAAAAATGTTATTGAGACAAATATGCTTGCCGAGTGCATACTTAAATTAAATAGACCCCTTGCAATTGATCTTGTATCTGATTTTCAGCAGACAAGCAGGTTTGTTATAGTCGACAATTACAATATAAGCGGCGGCGGGATTATACACGAAGCTTTAAAGGATGAACAGTCGTGGGTAAGGGACAAAGTTCTTCTCAGGAACTATAAATGGATAAAGAGCATGATCCCGCATGCTGACAGGACCCAGAAATACGACCAGGAGTCTACGGTAGTGTTTATTACCGGCAAACATGGTGCGGGGAGAAAATCGATTGCCAAGAGGCTTGAAGAGGATCTTTTTAAAGAAGACAGACTGGTGTATTATCTCGGCATAGGAAACATTCTCTATGGTGTTGACGCGGATATTAAGGAGGCGGGCGATTCCCGGGAAGAACATATCAGGAGGCTTGCAGAGGTTTCTCATATATTATTGGATGCCGGTATTATACTTCTTGTGACAGCCATAGAGCTTACGCAGGAAGACCTGGATCTTATACGTACCGCCATGGGGGAGGGCAAGATAGAAACTGTCTGGATCGGTAAGGATATAACCACCGATATAAAAGTTGATCTTAAAATAGACAACCCAAAAGATGTGGAAAAAGCTGTGGTGCGGATAAAAAAGATGCTGGTAGATAAAGGAATTATACATTCTGAATTTTAGCAAAAAATATAATATCAAAATAAATCCAGAAGGGCAAAACATGCAAATACCGCTATTGGATCTTAGGGCTCAATATTTAAGCATAAAGAAGGAAATAGATGCGGCTGTTGAGAAGGTTCTTAAAGATCAGTTTTTTATACTGTCGGAAGAGGTAAGTGCCCTGGAGGATGAGGTTGCGAAGTATACAGGCGCGGTGACCGCGGCGGGTGTAGCATCCGGTACTGACGCACTGGTACTTGCGTTGAAGGCTTCGGGGATAGAGCATGGGGATCGGGTAATAACGTCTCCTTTTACTTTCTTTGCAACCGGTGAAGCGATATCGCTTTTGGGAGCGATTCCGATGTTTGTTGATATAGACCCCGTGACATATAATATTGCCCCCAATAAGATCGAAGAATTATTACGTGACACTTCCGGCGAGGTAAAAGAAAGAATCAAGGCAGTACTTCCCGTACATCTTTACGGTCAATGCGCTGATATGACTGGTATCATGTCTCTTGCGCGCGAACATAATCTCAAGGTTATTGAAGATTGCGCGCAGGCTATAGGAGCGCTGCACGGTGGCAGACAAGCCGGGAGTTTCGGTATTGCAGGATGTTTAAGCTTTTTCCCGAGTAAAAATCTCGGAGGGTTTGGAGACGGGGGCATGATCGTCTCGTCCGACAGCGTGCTTATCGAGCACATAAAGAGATTGCGCGTTCACGGCAGCAAAGAGCAGTATATACATGAGGAGATAGGTTATAATTCGCGTCTTGACAGCCTCCAGGCTGCGGTCCTCAGGATAAAACTAAAGAAACTTAACGAGTGGCTTGATAAAAGGCGTGTCAATGCCGCTAGATACGATGAAGCATTCTTGCCGGTAGGGATAGCCGTGCCAAAAGTTGCCGAGGGTAATACCCATACTTATCATCAATACACAATAGCGGTGGATGACCGTGATGAACTGTTAAGATACCTTAACGATAAGGGTATTGCGGCACGCGTATATTATCCGGTGCCTTTGCACCTGCAGCCATGTTACAGGTCTTTAGGCTATTCTATAGGCACTTTCCCTGTCGCTGAAGAGATGGCTGAGAAAGTTATTTCTTTGCCGGTTTATCCGGAACTTACCGAAGAAGAGATAGATTATATTATCCAAACAGTAAAAAGTTTTTTTGAAAGTTAAACTTCTCGAGCGCCACAGAAGGAGCTTGGAATTGTGGATAAATACGTTTTTATGGACAGAGACGGTGTGATCAATAAAGATCCGCAAGGATGGACGGAGTACAGTTATGTTACCCGTTGGGAGGATTTCCATTTTCTTCCGGGCACTTTAGGAGCGTTTAAGAGACTTTCGCATGCCGGGTATAAGACTGTTATTATTTCGAATCAGCAGGGCGTGGGCAAGGGGTATTTCACTGAGAAAACTTTGGATGATATTACGAAGAAAATGGTTAAAGCTATAGAAGAGACCGGCGGAGAAGTTGCGGGCGTTTACTGCTGCACGCACACGAAAGAGGAAAGATGCGATTGCCGTAAACCGGATTCCGGACTGTTCATTAAAGCGCAGAAAGAACTAGGCATTGACGATTTAACCGCCTTATTTTATATAGGAGACACTGAACGTGATATCCAGGCCGGTAAAAAGGCGGGGCTTAAGACTATTTTGGTTCTTTCCGGCAAATCTACGCTTGAGGACGCGGAAAAGTGGCAGTCTAAACCCGATTATATCTGCGATGATCTTTTAGCTGCTGTGAATCTGGTTGTAGGCTAATTAAGAACAGATCTGCAATAATTTACGGAAATAATTATGATGACAAAAAAGAAAATAATCGTATTACATTCAACTGCCGGTATGGGGCATAAGAAAGCAGCGATGGCTATCTTTGATGCTTTAAAAACCAAGGAAGCCGATATAGAATTCGAGATAATCGACCTTATGGAATATGCGGGTAAGTTTTATAGGTTTCTCTATTTGAATTTCTATGTGTTTTTGATGACGCGCGCGAAATGGCTATGGGGTGCGATGTATTATTTTTCAAATAATCCGATCGTAGATGCCCTGACAAGGGGCATGCGGGGGATTCTTGACGTTCGCGGTTGCGGTAAGCTGGTGGATCTTTTGGTAGAAAAGAATCCGGACGCAATAATCGCAACACACTTTTTTCTGCCTAATACCGCCAAGATTTTTAAGAAGAATAACAAACTTGTTTCCAAGATGTTTACAGTTATTACCGATTACGGTCCTCATAGTTTTTGGCTGTCAGACTATATTGATAAATTTTTCGTCGGGTCGGAATTCGCCTTAAAAGAGGTTCTTAAAAGGGGGGTCCCGATGGAGAAACTGGATGTCTCGGGTATCCCTACCGGAGATGAGTTCCGGAAAGATTTTGATAAAGATAATTTGTGCAAAGTATATAATTTGGATAAAACAAAAAAGACTATTTTTCTTATGAGCGGGGGTTTTGGGGTCGGTCCTATAGAGAAGATACTCCTATCTCTTAATTCGTGTAAGGCAAGTATCCAGGTGATTACGGTTTGCGGGCACAACAAAGATGTCTATGATGATGTGGAACTTTTGAAGGAAAAACTTGAATATCCCGTAATACTCTTCGGTTTTACCGACAAGGTTGCTGAACTTATGTTGGTAAGCGATCTAATGGTGAGCAAAGCCGGGGGGATAAGCGTTACTGAAGCTTTGGATTCGCGACTTCCGATGATACTTTTTGCGTCTATGCCGGGGCAGGAGACATGGAACGAACATTTCTTGCTTGGAAGCGGAGCGGCCGAGCGGGCTGCGAAGGTGGAGGATATACCGGTTATCGCTAACAGGATGCTTTTATCCGGCGAGGTATATGATTCGCATAAAGAAGCTATAGAGAAAATCCGCAGGCCCTATGCCGCCCAGAGGATAGTGGATGTAGTGCTTAAGGAAATCGGTAAATAGTTTTTGATAGAAAGACTTTTTGTATGAAGACTAGAAGCATAAATGAAATTATTAGCAGCATCAAGCGGGCTGTAGAATCAGAAAAGCTCGCCGGCGTGCATGAGATCCATTGTGCAAAAAAGAAAAAGATACTAGAGAAAATAACGATGAGTGCTTTAAAAGAAAAAGTCCACTCGTGCAAACGCTGCCCCCTGGCAAAGACAAATACTAATTATGTTTTTGGGGAAGGTTCCGCGAAAACTCATCTCATGTTTATCGGGGAAGCCCCGGGGGCGGAAGAAGATAAGCAGGCGAGGCCCTTCGTGGGCCGGGCGGGCCAACTCCTTACAAAAATCATTGAGTCGATAGGACTCGAAAGAAAAGACGTTTTTATCGCCAATATTTTAAAATGTCGTCCCCCGGGCAACAGAAACCCTCTGCCCAGCGAGATCGCTGCGTGCAGTCCTTACCTGGAAAAACAGATTGATCTTATAAGGCCAAAAGTAATATGCGCCCTCGGTAAGTTTGCCGCTCAGACTCTTTTAAATACCGAAACGCCTATAAGCAGACTGCGCGGCGAGTTTTACAGTTATCGTGGGATTAAACTGATGCCTACGTACCATCCTGCATATCTATTAAGGAACCCTGGAGGGAAGAAAGAGGTATGGAAAGACATGCAGGCCGTAGCCGGGGAGCTGGGTCTGGTAATACCTAAGCGTAAGAGATCCCAGTAATTTTTATTTTGATGCAACAGTTCCTATACTTCACTTCTATAGTACATTATGGCAAAATACGTCGAAGTTATAACGAACCTGCCAGTTGACCGTACTTTTCAGTATAAAGTGCCTTCCGGTGCAGGATATGAACCCGAAATCGGCAAAAGAGTCCATATACCTTTCCGCAGCCAAAAACGCATAGGTTATATAGTCAAAATCGAGAATAAACCTGTTGTTGAAGAGCCAAGAACGCTTATTGACGTTATTGACGAGAGTCCGGTATTTACTGAGGAGATGATAAAACTGGCCGGATGGATAAGAGATAATTATTTTTGTTCATGGGGAGAGGCCCTTGAGGCGATGATTCCAAGCGCTCTAAAAAGAGGAAAAGTTTCCATGACTTCCCGCGTAGAAGAGGAAAAGAGAAAAGTCATACCAACATCCCCGCATGTGCCGAATAAAGAGCAGGAAGAGGTATTGGAAAAGATCGCCAGATGTATCGATGAAGGAAAACACGAGGTTTTTTTGCTCCACGGTATAACGGGCAGCGGCAAGACGGAAATATACCTCCAAGCCATGGAAAACGTTCTTAAAAGAGGCAGAAGCGGTATTATGCTTGTCCCGGAGATATCCCTTACCCCCCAGACAGTGGAACGATTTGCCTCGAGGTTCGGGGGGAGTGTCGCGGTCTTTCACTCGGGGATGCTGGAAAGCACTAAATTTAACGAATGGGAAAGGATAAAAAACGGAAAAGCAAAAATTGTAGTAGGCCCGCGCTCGGCTGTTTTTAGCCCCTTCAAAGATCCGGGAATATTTATTGTGGATGAAGAGCATGAACCGAGTTATAAACAGGAGGACGTGCCGCGGTATCATGCCCGTGAGGTTGCCATAGAAAGAGCCAGGATGGCAGGTGTTCCTGTTATTCTGGGTAGCGCTACGCCTTCACTTGAAGCATACCACAAAACTGCAGCCGGCAAATGGCGTCTTATAGAACTGACCCAGAGGATACAGGAGAAAGAGCTGCCTAAAGTGAAACTGGTGGACATGAGGATGGAACTTGAAACAAGAACGGGAAAGAATGTCGTCTCACGCGTTCTGGCGGAAGCTTTAAAAACGGATATATCAAAGAGACAGCAAGCGCTTATCTTCCTGAACCGGAGAGGTTTTTCGACTTTTGTTATATGTAGAGCATGCGGTTACCTGATAAAATGTCCCAAATGTGATTCACCTATGGTCTTCCACCAGGCGAAGAGGGAACTTATATGCCATTATTGTAACAGGAGAATGCACCCGCCGAAGATATGCCCTTCCTGCCGGGAAGATTACCTAATGTATAAGGGCACAGGCACCCAGAAAGTAGAAGCGGAACTGGAAAAGATACTGCCAAAGGCCCGTATTGCGAGAATGGATTCGGATACGATGTCAAAAAGAGGTGCGCATGACAGGGTCCTGAACGATTTCAAGGAACATAAAATAGACATCATTGTGGGTACCCAGATGATCGCTAAGGGGCTTGACTTTCCCAAGGTGACACAGGTGGGTGTAATATCCGCCGATGCGAATCTCAACCTGCCGGATTTCCGTTCCGGGGAAAGGACATTTAACCTTATTACACAGGTCGCAGGGCGTGCCGGGCGCGGTGATCTCGGCGGGGAGGTTATTGTCCAGACCTTTACCCCGGATAATTACGCTATAAAACTGGCCGCAAAGCACGACTATGACGGATTCTATTCGAAGGAAATAGAATCAAGAAGAGAACTCAACTTCCCGCCGTTTACTACTCTGGTTAAGATAACTTTAAGATCCAGACGCGAAGAAAACGTAGCAAAAAGCGCCGAGAAATTGGCAAAAATCCTCCTTAAAAAAATACCAGGTATAGATATTCTCGGGCCGGCACCATCGCCCATGGCAAAACTGAGAGGTTATTACCGCTGGAATATACTGATAAAAGCGGAGGACCGCGCAGGCATAGTTAAAAAACTCCGTATGGCACTTAAAGGCTTCCGTAAGGGTACAGGTGTGCTTATGGCAGTTGACGTGGACCCGATGACTATGTAGATAACGCCTTGGAAGTCTTTACAACTTGTCATTTTAAAGGTAATCTAGTTCAGATAGGTTATTTAATGTGAAGGTAAAAACATCATGAAGTTGATATTTTTTGGAACGGGAAAATTCGCGCTTCCGGCGCTTGAGGAACTTCTTAAAAGCAGGCACCAGATGCTAGCGGTGGTGACGCAGCCTGACACGAAAAAAGGGCGCGGCTGGGCTGTTGTCCCGACACCGGTTAAAGCGCTGGTTAAGAGGATATCGCCGAAAACTCCTATACTTCAGCCGGAGAAAAGGCCTCAAGAGGAGTTTACGCATTCCCTTAAAAGGTTCGAAGCGGATATTTTTGTAGTGATCGATTACGGCCGGATTCTAAAGAAAGAGTTTCTCAGCCTGCCGCGTAAATACTGCGTGAACTTGCATCCGTCACGTCTTCCTAAATATCGCGGTGCTTCTCCCGTAAACTGGACCATACTTAACGGGGAGAAGGAGACGGGCATTACAGTTTTTAAAATGGATGAACGAATGGATGCGGGAAGCATAATTATGCAGGAGAGTACGAGAATAGGTGAAAAGGAAGATGCGGAAAGCCTTCTTGAAAGACTTGCTCTTAGCGGTGCGGAACTTCTGCTAAAAGCGCTTGAGAAAATCGAAGCTGGCAGGGAAGAGTTCCGCCAGCAGAACGAGGCAGAAGCCTCCTATGCCCCGAAACTCGAGAAAAAACAAGGCGAAATAGACTGGACTAAACCTGCCGCTCTGATAGAGAGACTGGTTAGAGGCATGCAGCCATGGCCGGGTGCTTTTACGTATATTGACGGTAAAATGCTGAAAATACTTGAAGCCCGAGTAGTTAATGCCAAAAAAAGTGACATACCAGCCGGCAGAATTTATGATGAGGTGACACTTACTATAGCTACGGGCGAGGGGGCTATTCGGATAAAACGCCTCCAGCTGGAGGGAAAAAAAGTTATGGCTCCAGATAAGTTTTTACGGGGATACAGGGTCAAAGAAGGCACGGTTTTAGGCAAGTAGAGAGCCCTTCCGGGGATTCCTTAATACGACGTAATTTCCTCAAAAAAAGTATTGAACGATTAAGCTTATAAGTATATAATACACACTTTAATTTAGGTATATAGTTAATATCAAGGGTTTTGAGGAAAAAGAAAGAAGGAGGAAAGGATGTCGATTAAAGTAGGGATTAACGGTTTTGGAAGAATAGGCAGGATGGTTTTCAGGATAATGAAGGAACGCGGCGGTTTTGATGTTGTCGGCATCAATGACCTTACGGATGCCAAGACGCTGGGACACCTTCTTAAATACGATTCGACTCACGGTAAGTTTAAAGGTGCCGTCGAGGCAAAAGAAAAGTCTCTGGTTGTAAACGGCGAAGAGATAGAGATATTAAGCATTAAAGACCCTGCACAGCTTCCCTGGAAGGCTGAAGGCGCCCAGGTGGTAATAGAGTCAACCGGAGTTTTCAGGGAAAGAGAGAAGATAGCCCTTCATCTTAAAGCCGGAGCCAAGAAAGTCATATTGACAGTACCGGCCAAGGATGAAATCGACAATATGATAGTTTTAGGCGTGAATAACGATGCGCTGAAGCCTACCGATGCGATCGTCTCAAACGCGTCCTGCACTACCAACTGTCTTGCACCGATGGTAAAAGTGCTTAATGACAATTTTGGCGTTAAAAAAGGACTTATGACGACGGTGCATGCCTACACGAACGATCAGAGGATACTGGACCTTCCGCATAAGGATTTAAGAAGGGCCCGCGCCGCTGCGGAAAACATCATACCGACGACGACAGGTGCCGCGAAGGCGGTAGGCAAAATCATTCCTGCACTTAAGGGTAAACTTAATGGCATGGCGATGCGCGTGCCGGTCAAGGATGCTTCGGTAGTCGATTTCGTTGCGGAGGTCGAGAAAGAAGCGACCGTCGAAGAAATAAACGCAGCGATGAAAAAAGCTGCCGAGAGCCGGATGAAAGGGATCATGGAATACACCGAGGAGCCTATCGTATCCGTGGATATAATCGGCAACCCGCATTCCTGTATATTTGATGCTCTTTCGACTATGGTCATAGAAAAAACCATGGTGAAGGTTATCGGCTGGTACGACAACGAGTGGGGGTATTCCAGCCGCGTTGTCGATCTGATTAAGCATCTTGCTTAACGAAAGATCCTAAAAGAACCAGGAGTGAGACACCTCTTGTTATTAAAAGGTGTTTCGCCGTTTATGGTTCGGCGCGCTTCGCTTGCTCACCATGAACCTGTAATGTAACGAAGAGGTGCTTGGGGGCAAGGAACACCACGGGTGTGAAGGCGCATCTCGGGAAGTTGTGACGCCGACAGGCGGAAAAGATGAAATCACGGACGTAAGTCCGTAGAGATTCATGGAGGTAAAACATGAAGAAAACTCTTAGAGACGTCCAGTTGAAAGGCAAAAAGGTATTGATGAGAGCTGATTTCAACGTTCCGTTGGATGAAAAACGCAACATAACCGATGACAGCAGGATAGTGGCGGCCTTGCCGTCGATAAAATATATACTGGATAACGGGGCCAGCCTCGTTCTTATGAGCCACTTGGGACGGCCCAAAGGCGAGGTCAAGACCGAATTTTCTCTGGAACCCGTGGCTGAGAGGCTTTCTGTTTTACTTAATAAAAATGTCAGGAAGATGGACGATTGTATCGGTGAGGATGTCGAAGATGCCGTGAAACAGATGAAAGCGGGTGACGTCATTCTTCTTGAAAACCTCAGGTTTCACAAGGAAGAGACGGCAAACGATCCGGCTTTTGCGAAGAAGCTTGCTTCCTTAGGCGAGGTTTTTGTGGAAGATGCTTTCGGGACCTGTCACCGTGCCCATGCCTCGACTGTAGGTGTTACCGAGTATCTGCCGAGCGTAGCGGGTTTTCTGGTGGAGAAAGAAATCAAATATTTCGAGAAAGTAACTAAAAATCCCGATAAACCTTACTGCTTGATACTCGGAGGGGCGAAAGTTGCAGATAAGATTCCGCTTATCGAGAACATGCTGGATAAGATAGATTTTCTTCTGATCGGCGGCGCTATGGCTTATACTTTTCTTAAATCCCGGCTTAAGGGGATAGGAGCCTCCCGCCTTGAAGAAGAGATGATCGGTACGGTTAACAAGATATTCGAAATGGCCAGCGCAAAAAACGTAAGCATATTCCTTCCGAAAGACCATGTTGTGGCGAAAGAGATAAAGGAAGGGGCAAAGCATAAAATAGTGGGAGAAGATATCCCAGACGGTTGGATAGGTCTCGACATAGGACCGGCGACTATAAAGAGCTATAAATCTGTCTTAAAAGAATCAAAGACGATAGTCTGGAACGGGCCCGTGGGACTGTTTGAGATGAAACCGTTCATGACGGGGACGCGCGAACTGGCGAAGTTTATTGCCAAACTTGACGCAACTACGGTAATAGGGGGCGGAGATACTGCCGCAGCAATCAACCAGTTAAAGCTGGGGGAGGAGATGTCGCATATGTCTACGGGCGGCGGCGCCTCTCTGGAGTATCTTGAAGGCAAGGAGCTTCCCGGGATAGCGGCGCTGAATGATAAATAGAAAATAAGGAGCATGTAAGGAGAATAACATGAGACGGCCCATCATTGCAGGAAACTGGAAAATGTATAAAGACGTTAACGAGGCTATTGTCTTGGCAAACGATATAAAGAGAGCTGTGTTCGATATAGATAACGTTGAGATCGTTGTCTGTCCTCCTTTCGTCGACTTGAGCGATGTAGGGGAATGCTTGACTGAAGGCAATGTCTCTTTAGGCGCACAAAACTGTTACTGGCTGGCGGAAGGCGCGTTTACCGGGGAGGTATCTATTCCCATGATAAAAAGCGCGGGATGCCGGTATGTGATTATAGGACACTCGGAGAGACGTAAATATTTCGGGGAGACGGATGAGACGGTTAACCGGAAAGTCGCGGCAGCGATCGATGGCGGGCTTATTCCCATAATGTGCGTTGGCGAGACCCTTGAGGAAAGGGAAGCGAATAAGACTCTTGAAGTGGTTAAGACCCAGGTAACCGGGGGGCTGAAGGCCTTTAAAGAGACGTATCTGGATAAGCTTGTTATTGCGTATGAGCCGGTTTGGGCTATAGGAACGGGTAAGACCGCGACTCCCGACCAGGCACAGGAAGTGCACGCTATGATCAGGGGGCTAATCGGACAGTTGTATTCAGAATCTCTTTCAAGCGGGATGCGTATCCTTTACGGCGGAAGCGTAAAACCCGATAATATACGCCAGCTCATGGAAGAAGAAGATATCGACGGCGGACTTATCGGCGGAGCAAGCTTGAAATCAGACGGTTTTGTTGATATAATCAAGACAACATCCGGGCTTTACGCGGAAAAAGGGGATGAATAAAAAATGTATATATTACTTATAAGCATACATATTCTCGTGTGTTTGATTTTAATCGCCACGATATTACTTCAGGCCGGTAGAGGCGGAGGATTAGCCGAAGCATTCGGCGGGGTGGAGTCTGCCCAGTCAGTACTGGGGACCCAGGCACCGGTCATTCTTAAAAGGGCGACTACCATAAGTGCTGTAGCTTTTCTGGTTACGTCTTTGATCCTGGGTATGGTAACCGCAAGAAGGGGCAGGTCCCTTCTTGACGGGATGCGGATTCCGGCAGTCCCCAGCGCGTCACAAACGCAAGCGAAAGCGCCTTCTGAACCCGCAGCAGAAGAGACATCTCAAGCTAAATAAATAACTAAAACATCAATTTCAAGGAATCTGTGTTATATATCAAAAAATACACAGGTGTTTTTAAAAGATCGCTGTTCTTTTTAAAGAGAGTGATCTTTTTTTTAAGTATTCTGATTTTTACCGCAAGTAGCTACTCGCTTGAAAACGTAACGACATCACGCGATTCTTATGTATCCTCGGGCATATCAGATGCGCGGGTACTGATCCCGTTTTTTGCGGATGACACCACTTCAAGCTCCATATGCGGTCTTGTCTATAATGGCCTCACGAAAGTCGACAAGGACCTTACGATCATCGGGGATCTTGCTGAGCGCTGGGAAATAGACGACGGCGGCTTACTTATAACCTTTTATCTTCATAAAAACGTAAAATGGCATGACGGCACGCCCTTTACTGCCAGAGACGTCCGTTTTACTTACGAGACTATACTTGATCCCGAAACGGGATGCCCCTATATTTCGAACTATAAGGATATCAAGGATATTGAGGTCATGGGCCCCTACACTGTGCGTTTCCGGTATGCGCAGCCTTACGCCCCCGCACTTCTTAAGTTCAGTATGGGTATTATTCCCCAGCACCTTTTTGAGAGGGTAAAAGACATAAGAGGCTCTTCCTACTCAAGGAACCCCGTAGGTACGGGACCTTACAGATTTCTGAGATGGGAAAGCGGAGAATATATTATTCTCGAAGATAACCCGGACTATTTTGTGCACGCCCCGTACATTGAGCGGTATGTCTACCGGATCGTTCCGGATCAGGCTGTCCAGTTCCTGGAGCTTGTCTCCGGGGGGATTGATTCGATGGAACTCAATCCCTATCAGTTCCGTTACCGCAGCAGCACCCCTCAGTTTGAGAAAAAAATAGAGAAATATCAGTACCTGTCACATTCATATACATATATAGGCTATAATCTTAAAGATCCTTTATTCGACGACAGAAGAGTACGCCAAGCGTTAAGTTACGCGGTAAACAAAAAGGAGATAATTGAAGGCGTGCTTCTAGATCTTGGCGAGGCATGCACGGGACCCTTTTTAAAAGGTAGCCCCTACTACGACGAGGAAGCACCCGGCTACGAATATGATCCTGTAAAGGCCGGAGCGCTCTTGAAGGAAGCCGGTTGGCGGGATGCGGACGGTGACGGGGTGCTTGAGAAGGGAGGGGAAGAGTTCCGTTTTAAGATAGTGACTAACCAGGGCAGTCAAGTAAGGGAAGATGTTGCCGCGATAGTGCAGAATCAATGGGCTAAGTTAGGGATAAAAGCCGAAGTGCAGGTCGTAGCCTGGTCGGCGTTCCTGGATCAGTTTATCGACAAGAAGAATTTTCAGGCTGTGATACTGGGCTGGACCATACCGATTGACCCCGACAGCTATTCTGTCTGGCACTCCTCTTCCGCAGCGGCGGGCGGGCTTAATTTTATATCTTATTCGAACAGGCGCGTTGATCAGCTTATAGAAGAAGGCAGAAGAGTGTTTGATCCGGCCGGAAGGTCAGAAATATACAGGGATATCCACCGCAGGATAGCGCTGGAAGCGCCTTATACGTTTTTATTCTTTCCGTATGCGACACCTGCGGTCCAAAAACGCTTCAAAGGCATCGAACCGGCGCCCGCAGGAATCGGATATAACTTCATAGAATGGTACGTACCGGAAAACGACGTAAAATACAAATTTTAAGATGCGAAACTATATCATAAAAAGACTTCTTTTGATCATTCCCATGCTTATAGGGATTTCCCTGATCATGTTTGTAGTGATGCATCTTGCCCCTGGAGATCCCGCGAGCATAAGATACGGACTTAATCCCGACGTTTCCGAGAGCGCAAGAGCTCATTTCAGCAAGATGTACGATCTGGATAAACCGGTTCTTATCCAGTACCTTTTATGGATGAAGCGGTTCGTCTCGCTTGATTTCGGAAAGTCTTTGATAGATGACAGGCCCGTCATCGCCAGGATACTCGCGCGGCTTCCGGCGACCCTGCTTCTTCAAGTATGCTCGCTTCTGGTTATTTTTTGTCTGTCCATCCCCATAGGGATAATAAGCGCGCTTAAGAGGAACTCTTTATTTGACAGGGTGATGACGATACTGGTCTTTATCGGTTACGCGACTCCCACCTTTTGGCTTGCGCTTCTTTTGATACTTCTTTTCGGGTTTAAACTGGAATGGTTTCCGATATCCGGCATGAGTCCATGGTATACCGCGTATCTCGACAGTTTCGCCAGGTGTAAGGATCTCTTGTGGCATCTTGTCCTCCCGGTCGCGGCGACGGCATTTGGAGGTCTGGCGGCACTGTCGCGCTACACAAGGTCGAGTATGATCGAGGTTCTTGGCGAGAACTATGTTCTTACCGCCAGGGCCAAGGGTCTCTCTGAAAGGCGTGTAGTCATGGTCCATGTGCTCAGAAACGCGCTTCTTCCCATAATAACGATTTTGGGGCTGACTCTACCGGCGCTTATATCGGGAAGTTTTATTTTCGAGACGATATTCGCATGGCCCGGTATGGGCCGGCTCGGCTATGAGGCGATCATGGGTTACGATTACCCGACGGTCATGGGTGTGGGTGTTATGGCTACGATTCTTACGCTTCTGGGGATATTCCTTTCTGATGTGATGTATGCGGTCGTAGATCCAAGGATACGGTTTGGAAAGAGACAGTAGAAATTATGAAAGATAAATTAAATAAGCGTATAATATTCGGCGCATCAATCATCGCACTTATGGCAATAGTAGCTGTTTTTGCGCCGTATGTCGCTACACAGGATCCTTTGGAGATGGATCTTTCTGCAGATGCGAGGCTGCAGGCGCCTTCTTTAGAACACTTTTTTGGAACGGATAGTCTCGGCCGGGATGTATTCAGCCGGATGGTGTACGGCACGCGTATATCGTTAAGTGTGGGTTTTATCGCGGTTTTCATATCTTTGGTCATAGGGATTTCCCTGGGAGGCCTAAGCGGGTATTACGGCGGGTGGGTAGACGGCGTTATCATGCGCTTGGTCGAAGTCATGTACTGTTTCCCGACGTTTTTTCTGATAATGATGGTGATAACCTTTTTAGGGCCTAATATCGTAAACGTTATGATTGTTATCGGCTTGACAAGCTGGGCGGGTCTTTGCCGGCTTGTCCGCGCCGAGTTTTTAACGCTTCGAGAAAGGGACTTTGTCTATTCAGCCAGAGTCCAGGGCGTTCCGAACGGCCGCATCATATTCCGTCATATCCTTCCGAATGCCATGGCCCCGGTATATGTCAGTGCTACCTTAAGTGTCGGGGGCGCGATACTGGTAGAAAGCGCTTTAAGTTTTTTGGGACTGGGAGTACAGATACCTACGCCCAGCTGGGGGAATATACTGACGGCAGGGAAGAATTATATTGATTATGCATGGTGGCTTACGCTTTTTCCGGGACTTGCGATATTGGTGACGGTGCTCAGTTTCAATCTTATAGGGGAAGGGCTTAGAGAGGTTCTTGACCCGAAACTTCGTGAAAGCCGCCGGTAAAAAAGGAACAATGTATGGATGCAGTGCTTAAAGTAGAAAACTTAACTGTCACTTCCGCCAAGAGGCCCGTTATCGATGACGTAAGTTTCGATCTTCATTCAGGGGAAGTTACGGCGCTGGTGGGTGAATCGGGTAGCGGAAAGACGCTTTCAGCCTTGTCGATTCTGGATCTCCTTCCATCCGGAGTCATACGCAAAACGGGGAAGATCAGCTTTAAAGGTGAGAACATTTTTGATCTTAAAGCGGAAGAGCTAGAGAGTATCCGCGGAAACGATATAGCGATGGTGTTTCAGGAACCTTTTACGGCGTTGAACCCGGTTATGCGCGCTGGTATCCAGATATCAGAAGCTATTGCTGCGCATAAGAGATATACGGATTCTGAAGTAAAAGGGCGTGTTGAGGAGCTGTTGGACATGGTAAGGCTTTCATCTCAGGTAGTCAGAAGTTATCCCCATGAACTTTCGGGCGGTATGCGGCAGCGCCTTATCTTAGCAATGGCTTTATCCTGTGAACCCGAGGTACTCATCCTTGATGAACCGACGACCGCTTTAGACGTCTCCATACAGAAAGAGATACTGGACCTCATCAAAGGTATTCAAGATAACAGACGATTCGCGATACTTTTTATCACGCATGATTTTTCAGTGGTCAATATGGTTGCGGACAAGGTATGCGTGATGAAAGAAGGCCGCATTGTCGAAAAAGGACTTAAGGAAGAGGTGTTGAAAAATCCAAAGCATCCGTATACGCGCAAGCTCATAGACTGCATCCCAAGGCTTGGGGACAAAAGAAAGAGACTGCCGGGATAGTATATAGTACAAAAGGCAAGAGAGATGAATGATATCATTGAGGCTGTTGATATAAAAAAATATTTCATAAAAAGAAAGTTTTTCTTCTCTTCCAAAAAAGAGGAAGAAAAAGCTGTCGATGGCGTGAGTTTTACCGTGCCTAAAGGCAAGACATTCGGTTTGGTGGGAGAATCCGGCTGCGGAAAATCCACCGTAGCGAAACTCGTCGTAAAGGTGCTTGCCCCTGACTCTGGTTCCATTAGTGTCCGGGGGGACGCGGATATAGTGTTTCAGGACCCCTTTAGTTCGCTAAATCCGCGCATGACCGTACGAAAGATCATTGGCGAATCACTCTTTGTCCGCGGCATAAAAAAAGATGAGATCGAAAGAAGAGTGAAAGAGACCCTTTCAACGGTAAAGCTCGGCGATTCGGATGTTTTGGATAAGTATCCTCATCAGTTTTCCGGGGGCGAACGGCAAAGAATAGCAATAGCCAGGGCGCTTATAAGGCGCCCCGAAGTACTGGTCCTTGACGAACCTGTTTCCAGTTTGGACGTTTCGATCCAGGCCGGGATACTTAATCTTTTAAAAGATCTGCAGGAGGAGCTACATCTTACTTATATCTTTATATCCCATGACCTCAGGGTAGTGGAATTCATGTCGGATACTGTGGCAGTTATGAAAAGCGGCAAATTCGTAGAGGTCGCTTCGCGCGAAGAGATATACGCCTCAGCCAAGGATGCGTATACCCGCCAGCTGCTTGAGTCTATACCTGAGATCTGATGAAAAAGAACAATATATTTTGTTCCAACAGAAGGACTTAGAGCTTTTCTTTTTGAAAATTCCGTTTATTAATTATTGATTTTCAAAGCAAAATTTGGTAAACTGGCTCTTCACCGGATATTAAGATACTGTTTTCTTAGGCAAGTTTATAGATCAAGATTCAAAGTGTATATAAATACTCGGCGCAAAAGGAGACAAAATGGGACATACTATAACAGAGAAGATATTGCTCTCACACGCTATAGGCGTTAAAAAGATAGCGCCGGGTGACTTTATCAGGGCAAAGATAGATATATGTCTCGGCAATGACATAACAAGCCCCATAGCCATAAAAGAGTTTCGCCAGCTCGGACGCAAGAAAGTCTTTAACCAGAAACGTGTTATGCTGGTCCCGGACCATTTCCTGCCGGCAAAAGATATGCGGAGCGCTAACCAGGCGCATATCTTGAAAGAATTTGCCGAAGAGTTTGGCATTACCAATTATTTCGAGCTTGGCGAGATGGGCATTGAACATGCGCTTCTTCCCGAAAGAGGGCTTATAATGCCGGGAGATCTTATGATCGGGGCGGACTCGCACACCTGTACTCACGGAGCGCTTGGCGCTTTCGCGACGGGTATGGGCAGCACCGATTTGGCATATGCCATGGCATTCGGGGAATGCTGGCTTAAAGTCCCCGAGACTATCAAGCTGCTTTTTACCGGAAAACCCCGGAAATGGGTGGGAGGAAAAGACCTTATATTGCATGCGATCGCAGATCTGGGCGTCTCCGGCGCTCTTTACAAAAGTCTTGAGATCACGGGAGAGACGATTGAGAACCTTTCAATGGACGACAGGTTTTCGATGTGCAATATGGCTATCGAAGCGGGCGCAAAAAACGGTATAATCGCGCCGGACAAGACAACCGAAAGATATATAAAAGCCGCTGTAAAAAAGTATAAGCCGTCCCGCAAGACGTATAAGATGATTAGAAGCGATAAGGACGCCGTTTATGCCGATGTGAGAGAGTATAACATTTCTAAACTGGAACCGGTTGTAGCCGCGCCGCATCTGCCGTCTAACGGTAAAGGCGTCAGCGAATTTAAAAACATTAAAGTGGACCAGGTTGTTATCGGATCCTGCACCAACGGCAGAATAAGCGATCTTAAACAGGCTGCCAGTGTTCTTAAAAACAAAAAAGTTAACCCCAATACGCGTCTTATTGTTATCCCGGCTACGCAGGCGATATACATGGAAGCGGTTAAGGAGGGTTATGCGGAGATATTTGTGCGTTCCGGAGGAGTTTTCTGCACTCCCAGCTGCGGTCCGTGTCTGGGGGGGCACTTGGGGATACTTCACGACGGGGAAGTATCCGTTGCTACTACAAACAGGAATTTTGTCGGACGTATGGGGCACCCGAAGAGCTTCATTTATCTGGCAAATCCTGCAATTGCAGCTGCAAGCGCGGTTAAGGGTATGATCGCGCATCCGTCGGATCTTTAATTATAGTCAATTTGCCGGTATATAAAATTTGCGGGAAAAGGAGAAAGATGAGACTCAAAGGTAAAGTACATAAGTTCGGTGACGATATAAATACGGACGAGATCATTCCGGCGCGCTACCTTATTACATCCGATCCGGAGGAGCTGGCCAAACACTGCATGGAAGACGCCGATCCGAACTTTGTCAAGAAGGTCAAAAAAGGGGATATCATAGTAGGAGGAGAGAACTTTGGATGCGGATCCAGCAGAGAACACGCTCCGATCGCCATAAAGGCGGCAGGCGTCTCTTGCGTTATTGCCAGAAGTTTCGCGAGGATATTTTATAGAAACTCGATTAACATAGGTCTGCCTATTTTTACGAGCAGGAAAGCAGCAGAACACTTAAAGTCTGGGGACATTGCTGAAGTCGACGCGAGTAAAGGGCGGATCAGAAAAGCCAAACAGAAGAAGGTCTACGATTCCGAAGTGTTCCCGAAATTTATAACAGAGATCATACGTAGCGGCGGTCTCATGAAATACGCAAAAAAGAAAAAATAATCAAAAGAGTTCCAGTTTGAAGAGGAG
>CAZGOG010000032.1:0-21528 GCA_964527555.1 uncultured Planctomycetia bacterium
TTATTTAAGAAAATTTAGTAACCGTGCTTGACAAAGCACTATTCATGGGAGGATAGCATGTCTTTGGATATTAAAGTCACCAAGAAAATGGATTATGTGTACATGGTCGAGCTGGCCGGCTCTCTCGACGTTGAGACTCACCAGCTTTTAGACGCGGAACTAAAGGAACTTATCGACGATAAGACAAAAGCCGTGATCCTGGATATGGCATCTCTTGAATATATAAGCAGTATCGGCATAAGAACGGTAATCTGGGCTAAAAAAGCGCTTAAAGAGAAGGATGCCTCTTTCAGTATGATAAATTTTCAGCCACAGATCAAAAAAGTGTTTGAGGCGATGAAGATCCTGCCCATGTTTAATATCTTCGACAACATGCCTGAAGCCGACATGTATATAGACCAGATGATAAAAGACGAGATGAGAAAGACGGCCCAGTGAAGCTCCATGGGCTAACGCCCATGGCATCCACATTTTCAGTCTTTCCGTCAAGCGGAACCCTGCACCGAAGGCCATTCATCCACGCCCTTACGGGCGTGGCCTTCTGGTGCATGGGTAAAGACCGTCCCTTTTTGAGGAGTTTTTTAACGCTTCTTCTGCATTTAACAAGTCAGATGAAAAGCCCCTGCCACCTTAACGCCTTTTTTGGCAAGTTCATTGAAGACCGGCCAGGCGCTCGCTGTATCCATATCCTTTAGCTCGATTTTTTTATCCGCGATGAGTCTGCGCGTCTCTTGCGGTATCCTCATGCAAGCGGATGCGCCCATACCTACCACAAGGACCTCGGGAGCATAAGAAAAAACTTCTCTTAAATCCCCGGGCGCCAGAGAATGTCCCTCGCTCCTCCGCCAGTTGGCTACTACCTTCTCGGGAAAGACTATTAGATCGGAACTATAAGCCTCGCCGTCCACTGTCATCGAACCGAAAGAGTATGAATCGATATGCATTTTATCTGCTTCTTACTTTGCTCAGTAAACGCAGCATCTCCAGATACAGCCATATCAGCGTGACCATCAGGCCGAACGCACCGTACCACTCCATATACTTGGGCGCGCCGCGAGCTTCGCCGCTTTCGATAAAATCAAAGTCTATCACGAGGTTAAGCGAAGCTATAACGACCACGACAAGACTGAAACCTATACCGATAGGACCGGAATCATGGATGAAAGGGACTCTTACCCCAAAGAAACCCAGTATAATAGTCACTATGTAGATAAGAGCGACCGACCCGGTAGAGGCGACAACACCGAGCTTAAAGTTCTCGGTAGCCTTTATCACTCCTGACTTATACGCCATAAGAAGACAGAAAAGCACGCCGAAGGTGAGCATGACGGCCTGGATGACTATGCCGGGGTAGGCGCTTTCAAAGACCGCGGAGATACCACCCAGGAAAACCCCTTCAAGCAAAGCGTATATAGGCGCGGTGATCGCGGACCATTCTTTCTTGAAGATGGTGACAAGCGCGACAATAAACCCCAGGATAGCGGCCGGCATGACCAGGGACATCAAAGTCGCGGCATTACTCCATACCCAGCCGGCGGAAAGAACCGTAAGCATAAGAAGCAGGAGAGTCCTGTTCACCGTACCCCGGATGGTCATGGTGCCTTGAGCTTCCGTAAGAGCTCCGGAAGTAAAGATATTGCCCCTTAGCGCGGGATTGCCTGATCGAATCATCTTTTTCTCCTCCTTTTAGATTTTTACTTACAGAAAAACAATACTCACTAAAAACAGATAGATAACTCAACACATATATTATATAGGAAAAATAAATTTTCGGAGAATAAAATAATTACGCGAATACCTGCACGTCATAGATCGGCTTGAACTTCGTGTAATCCATGGGTATTGCTTTGGGCACAAGGATGAAGATGTCGGGGAATTCCTTGTCTTTTACTATGCTGATCCGGGGCCCGTTTTCGATTGCGCGCTTTTTAAAAGCAAGGCGAAGCGTAAGCCGCAGCATCTCTACAAGAGGCACATAACCGCCGCCCTCAGGCATAAGTTCGCCGCTTGCGCCCGCCAAAAAGACGTTTTCCCTGTCGCTTCTTAGCCCGGCAAAGTCTTTAGAAGTGACGGTATCCCTGGAAGCAAGCACGATGAGATAAGGGTTGCTCTCTATGTCTCTTTCATCAGCTATTTTCTGAAGGAGGCACTTATCTTCCGAGGCAATAAACTTTATATCGCGGTCCTTTCCCTCTTCCCTGCACACTCTTCGCAAGGAGGTCATAAGCCTGTTAAGAGCCAGGTACTGCTCTCCCCCTTCTCCATATCCCTTTATCCAGTCCGTACCTAAAGCGATTATGAGAGGTCTTTTCTTGTCAGTTTCATCGCCAGGGACATGCCACTTCCTGTCGATAAGTTTGACGGTGTCTTCCAGGCGCCTCGCCTGGATGCGTTCGGTCTCTTCGGTGATTTCTTGAGAAATATCTTTCTGAGGCGTTTTAGGCTCTTCCGGAATCTCCGCCCTGGTCAGATGAGCCCAAGCATCTTTAAGAAGTTCCGCAGCAGCGGGGATCTTTTCTTTCGCCGCGCTCACAAGCCTCACCAGGTAACTTTCATGCCCGCGCAGGATATCCAGCAAAATTTCTCTCTGCTTTTCATTCGAAAGCCCGGCAAATTCGTCGGCAAGAGCGACTCTTTGTTTTCTTATCTCGCCAACCGGACGGAACCCAATAGAGAAATCTATCTTCATCATTTCTAGATCCTCCAGCTCCGGTCCCCAGAACCCCTTAAAAGCGTTCCTGAGTAATCCTGGGTCCAAACCGTGTTCTTCAATATACTTTCTAACATCATCAGGCCAGTCCATGGGTCTGTGTATGCCCGGATAGACTTTAAGGGGCTCGTCGGGATCCTCCTCTTCAAGTCGTTTAATCCATCGTCCGATAAAAGGAAAATTCGGTGCGTATTTTCTGATATACGCATCGGCTACCGCCTGATGATACGGCTGGTCTTCTTTTCTTCCATCCATGATACTGCCGCGACGTCCTGCCTCAAATTCCAAAAGACGCGAATCAAGATCCCATCCTTGATCTTTCCACATAGAAAGGTCGTAAGTATCTAACATATGTGGCGGGTCTAAGAGTTTCGGGGAATCTCCCTTAAAAAATGTTCCCAGGACCATTCGTGCAACTTCCTCTATCATCTTAGCCGGAACATCATGCCTGGAGGCCATCTCCTCTATATATCCAGAAGAAAGGCTGAGCGAGCCATGAGTAAGACCCGCTGCTGCTTTAACAGCCGCGCTTGAAGTTTTAATAAAGTCTCTTCTGGTAACCCCGCTTCTTGCCTGAGGTCGATCGCTTCTTGGCGGCATACTTGCCTGTGTAGTTTCTGGCACATGCGAACTTTTCCTTCGCATTAGAACGGAATTTATCCTCCCGTCCCTTACAGCTAGCTGCACTCTGGCGTCTCCCTCAGAATATCCGGGCGCATCAACGAGAAAAGTCTGCATGCCAACGATCTCCGCCAAGCTTTGAGCGAATCTTTCCATGTTCTCCTGCGGACCATCTTCGGCCCAGTCCGTACCCGTATAAAGCCGTCCCACCCAGCGATAAATATTCGATGTCTGGACCGTGTCCGGCACTACACCGTTCCGGCGGATCCATTCTCCTATCTCCCTGAACTTACCGACATCACGGATATCCGCCCTGAAACATATTACGCGCCCCGTGCGGAACATCCACTGCACGTGCCGGAACTTTTCATCATCCGAAAGCCAGGATCCGGGAGTATTTAACTCTGCTTCTATTCTCATTACTTGATTTTGACGCACTTTGTCATTAACTGTCGAAAAATATATCCCGGATTCCCCAAGTTTCTCGATGAACTTTTTAACAAACTCTTCTCTTCTGGTAACAGTCTCATCCTTAAGTACTTCCCCGACAATATTGAACATCCCGATCATATTGTCATTTATATCCAGAAGAAGTCCCAGCCTGGACTTCCGGATAGCCATGATGTCCAGATTAAGGAACCCTGCAAAACCGATATGGAGACTCAAGTTACTCTCGGCAACCCTGGGAATACGCTCAAGAAGCCATTTTGCCGCCTGGGGCCTGTCGGTGGACAAAATAAAAGGCCTTCTCACCACATTATAATCTGCGTCAAGCCTTGCCATCTCACCAAAAGATGAAATAACCCGGTCATGATCGACATTCCCCGCCTTCTCGGGATATTTAACGGCTGGCAGTATGTTTTTCCTGAAATCAGCCAGATTTCTGGCATCTGCCAGACTCTCCTGATATTCGCTTATATGGAACCTCTCCCCCGCCACCCATACTTTATCATCTTCAAAGACCAACAGCCCCTCCGATATCCCCTCAGAGACTTCTCTGCGGCTGGGCATCGGCTTATTCTTAAAACCGTTAGCTAAGAAAACAAACTCCTTATCTTCAGGATGTTTCCTTTTAAATTCATCGATAGCGGCCTTGCGTTTTTCAATAAGATGATCAGCATAACTTTGTCTGTTTATCTTATCGGCATTTAGCCTGTAAGAGAAAGCCCCGTACCCTTCATCTATTCCGGCAATAAACCCTTCTCTGAGATCCCTGTCAAGTTCTCTCTCAGTTATTCTCATCCTGCCCAAGGTTCCATAACTAACGGAAAATACCCTGCATCTACTTTCCCCTTTCGTGCCTCTTTCTTTCCTCAGGACAGCCCCGGAATCCTTTGCTCTTTCTATATGCTCCTCTAAACAGCTCTTGAGGTATTCTTCGACGGTCCGGTATCCTCCAAGATACTCATACGCTACCTGAGCGGTAGTCTTGTGTGTTTCTGATATCTCTAACCTCACCCTCTTCGAAAGAGCCTCTACGACTTTGCGCATGTCATGCTCACTTTCAATCAACAGAAGAAAATCCGGGTCCTCTTCAACTAGCCCTCTGACAAACTCTGGGATGAACTCATTCGGAGATTTAACGTCTGTGGTATCTTTCCCAGAGACCGGACCCAAAACCATGTTATAGAATTCAAGCGCTTCTTCCCCCGCATCGTCAATATGATCCTCTCTTTCAAGGTCTCTGAACTCGTGCGCCACAAGTTCCTTAAAAGCGTTTTCCCTGCCTGTCTCCACTGCTTTAACAATAGTGTTGAAGCCTGCGTATACTGACGCACTGCCTAGACCGGTCTTCTTTCCCTTGCCTGAATGTGCGATGAGGTTGTTGTCCGTGTCCTTGAAGACTATAACAGGCTGATCTTTCTCTTCGACTACTATACACAAGCGGGTACTTCCCCCCGGGAAGAAAGATACTTCACGCGCCGCTTCTTTCATGAGGCGAAAACCCTCTAGTAGACGTTCTTTAAAAACTCTGTTTCCAAGCCGCTTGGAAATCTCCCTTTTAGTTCTCATCTGAGAGTTCAGGTTCTTAAGGTTCCTCACAAACATATCCGCTAATGTCTCATTGCTTAAGGTAGGCTTCATTTTTTCCGCTTCCGCCAGCGTTATAGCGAACATCCTGCCCTCATTAGCGGCCTTCTCTAACGCAGGGTGCGTTTCGCGGATCTCGTCTATCGCGCCGCGTGAGAGGTTCTTATCTTCCCGCGGCGCATCTTTTTCGTCGCCCTTTATCCTCTCTTCTATTGCTTTCAGGACCTCTTCCCAGGCGCCCCTGAGATGCTTCCGGAAGACATCCGTCTCCTGCATCTCCACGAGTGGACTTATCATCCTGTCCAGCTCGTTCATCTCATCGATATTCGTTATCAGCTTTCGATTGAACTGGATGGCGCTTATAAGCTCGAACTTCATCTCGAAGAGCTCTTCCTCGACCTCTGTGCGCGCTATCTCTTCAAGCTGGAACATCTCTACGAGATTCGCCCCGTCGTCAAAGTCTTCTATATCCCTGGCCAGCGAGTTTACCTGGACATACGGTGATTTTATCCACAGACTAAAGTACCTGCGGAACGCAAACCTGAGAAACGGCATATAGATGCCCCTGCGGTATGAACCCGCGGGGATTTTCCCCTTACGCCACATATCGCTCAACTGATTCTGCACAAAAGAAAGAAACCTCAACTCCGCAGATATCTGTTCCAAAAATATGCAAAAGATTTTTAGATTCGCGGTAAATCGCCCGGGAAAGCGAGATTGGTCGATACTGAGAAGCTCCGATACTGAATTGTAAAGAGTCTCCACCAGCCTGAAATGTCCCGACTGCCGAGGATACCAAAGATACCCTTTGCCGAAATCAAGGGCTATCTCTGCGTATTCCTCCTCCGGATGATCAAAAAGCCCCTCGTAACCGCTTTTTTGCCAGATCCTTATCACATCAAGCACTTTTTCCGTATAGGCGAGCGTCGCCTCCAGTATGCCAGGGAAGTCTTCCCGGCTTTTTTGATCGTAGCCCTTAAGCTCTCCAGAAAATTTTTCTTCAAACATCCTGCCGACTCTTAACAGCCAAGTTAAAGCGCGTTCCGCATCCCTCAGATATCCCGAATCTTTGGGTATGGGATAAAAGCCGTCAACCGCGGTATTATACGCCGCGTTTACGATCCTCTCCATAGTATCGAAAGTTTCTCCGTCGACAGACGTTTCGCTTCCTTCTTCCGGCGCAGCGTTTTCGAAAAGGTCCAATATCGCATCTATCTCAGGTTTTACTTCCTCAAGCTGCCCGTCGGTGGGAAAGGCATCTAACCTTCCGTCTAGAAAAAGACTCACCAGCAATTCCTCCAGTTCTTCTCTTGCCCCTTTAGGCGCCCTTGCGAATCTCCCGGTCTCCCTGTATAGAACGGCATTACCGCGCTTACCCGCTCTTTCCAATATCCCGAGTGTCTCAAAAGCCGCAATTTCTTCGCGGACGGTAGTAATGGAGTATAATTCGGGGTCATCTGCAGGCTGCCGGTCTTTGCTTTTTATCCTCCGCTCCCGGAACTCTGCCGCTGTAAAGGGTTCATTCCCGGGATTAACCTCCCGATACTCGTTAAGCGTTCCAAGAGCTTCGTGAAGCGCGCCTCCCGGAAGAGGAGGTTTTCTTTTTCCCCTGCTGGAAGTCGGAGCCGGCTCACCGGTATCCTTACTGGAATCTTTTCCTCCGCTGAGATCTCTTTTTACTCCGCATTGATCAGGAACGATCTGGCGGAATGAGAGCTTGCAATAACTAGCGATGTTTTTATCGATTCTGCCTATTACCACTGTCTCCCCTCTTACTGTTTTCTTTAAAATGTCGACTTCTTCTCCCGATAAAACTAACCTGCCGCGACTGACTTTTTCCGCGACTTCGGCAATAATATCTATATTTAACGGCGTCGTCGGGTCCATGGCTAATTTATTAAGTTTTGCTTTTATCAGGGCCGCTTTATATTTTAAATCTTTTCTTAGCGGCAGGCGCACTATAAAGCGTGTGCCCTCTCCTTCTTTCGATTCAAGCTCTATTCTTCCGCCGTGGTCCTTAACGATGAGCTGCGTTTCAGTAAGGCCGATCCCCGTATCTCCCGTCGTAAAAAACGGCTGCCAGACTTTCCCCTGGTCTTCCGCTGGTATCCCAGGCCCGTTATCGCTTACAGTGATCACCGCTTCATCACCCTCGGCTCTTGCCTCGACAACGACCCTTAAATCGTCATCCTCAAGACGCCCTGCGGCATTATCCGCGAGATTACATAGAAGTGAAATCAGGGAGAGTTTATTCCCGATGATTTCAAGAGGCAGATCTGAAGACTCAACTACGAAATGTTTTCTGATCTGGCGATCACTGAAACGCGAAAGCTGACGGGGTAAATTGTCTATTATATCGTTAATGCATACCACCTCATTGGCAACGCGGCCGTTTATGAGCATTATCCTGTCATCCAGGCAAAAATAAATATTGTCCAAGTATCGCGTGAGATTTTCGGCAGCGGCAACTTGACCGGGCGCAAGTTTCTTTCTGAGGGGGCCCGAAAGAGCCAAAAACTCTCCCCGTGCTTTTCTGATGATATCAAAGCTCTCAACAAGTCCCTCACCCCAGAAGAGAACATCCTCTCCTTTTAATCTTCTTTTTCTTATCGCGTGGTCTGTATGCCTGCAGATATCAAAGATTTTTTCCTTGGCCGCAGAAACCGCATAATAAAACTCGTTAACTTGGCTTGAATAAGGCTTTAAGCCATCATTTTCATCTAGTACGTCAATAAGCGATTTTTTCATTACCATCTCCAGCATGAACATCCAGTCGATAAGCTCCATAACCATGCTTGTCCCATGACCAAAACTTCCTATCGCAGCGGCTATTCGCGCAATTTTTTCCTGATTCTCTTGCGGAACTTCTTCGATGTCAATATAGACACACCTGTCGGATGGAAGCGAAAGAACAATATCGGGTTTCCTGTCGTTGGACTTTTCCAAGTAAAATTTATAGTACAAAGCGGGGATTGCGTTTCTGTAAATCGGAAGGCGGTAAGCTCTCTCTCCCGGCACGTCCACAAGCTCCTCAAGCTCAAACCCCGCAAGGAGAGGATCATCTTTCTTTATGCGCAGAAGCTTTTCTATGCTGATAGCCTCATTTATTTCCTCGATGGCGGAATGACTGGATATATCGTTATATAAATAATCAGCGATAAGCGTGGTGAGACTCCTGGCGTTTACCTCCACCCTGAAAAGACTTTCCATCCCTCCCATCGGATTAAATCTGGAGGCAGCGGAAAGGCTCTGACTATTACCGGTTAAAGCGGAATACTCTGCGATTGACGCTACGTCATTAAAAAGGAACAGGCACACGACGGCTATCGCAACGGTTTTAATCCATAAACGATTTTTGGTGATATAATAAATCATAATTACATTCGTAAATAGTTTAACTTTTGAAATAATATAAAACGATGTGGCATTATACCATAAGAAAGTTAGATTAGTCAAACAAAGCATAGATAACTTTTTTAAATCTAACAATTAAAATTGGTGTGTTTTTATAAATTATTATAGATAAATAACTTATAAAAAAGAGGTGATCTAGCTTTGACTCTTATTTTTTGGGAATATGTTAATCTTTTTCCTGCAGGTTTTGAGTTTTTCGTGCCGCCGCGCTCTCTTCTCTCTTAATAATCTCGGGATATTCTTCTGTCTTCTGGCAGGCACATGCTTTGCCATAAAGTTTCCTTTATTTGTTTCTTCCTCGGCTTAGTTCATCCTGGCTGGAAACGATATCCCCCACATATTGTCCGAGTCCGCCTGAAGTCTGATGGACAAAATCCGACCCGAATCCGACCCGCCCGGCTTCCTTGCCTTCGATGACTGCCTTATCAAGTTCCGCACTGATATCATCAAAACTGATGCTACTGGGCTCTTCTTTCTGGCTAGACTTATCCATACTTGAGCCCTCCTGACTGGATGCAGCCCGGCATGATGCAAAGACTATAATAAAAATGAAAATTATTACTGAATAAAACCGTCTCATCTATTAACCTCTAGAAACAGGCTAAACGACTACTGCACCGATTTAGCTTTCTCTTCCGCCTCCTGCTGAGCTTTCGAAAGGTCCTGGTAAGCTTTGGTGATTACCGCGTTTTTGTCGCTCAGCACGGCTATCTGCGCCTCAAGCTCTTTTATCTCGTCCTTAAGAGCAAGGTTCTCCGCCTTCATCTTATTGACGTTCTCGTTGAACCTGTTTATTTCCGTCTGCACCTTGGCATACTGCTGCTCAAGCTGTTCGTGCCGGCTCCTTGGCACACCACAGCCTGCCAATATAAGCCCTGCCAGGATCACCGCCGTATAACGCAAAAATATATTCATTATCCGCCTCCCCCTTTTTTTATTATTGCCCCCTATATTTTAACTCGACAGCTTCAACTTTACAAGAATTTAGCCGGATGGGGCCTTTCCCTCCGGTAAATATATGCTATAATTAAATTAATGTTAAAAACCGTAAAGAAAATAATCTTGGCCATAATGCTGGTTTGCACATCCGCCTTCCTTTCTGAGGCGCAGAGTGCTACCGCCATCGACATGGACCCGGAGCAGATGGAAAGAGAAGTCATACTCTATCAGGTGGAGCTTGTCGAACATACAACGGACGAGCTTGAAAGGATCTATGCGCAGTTCACCGATACCTTCATGGACTATGAACCCGCGCTGGAAAGAATAAACATACTCATAAACAACTACCACAAGGTGATGAACCGTCTGCCGGTACCCGTGCCGGAGGAAGGGAAAAAAATAGATGAACTCATGAAAAAGCTTCTTTCAAAGATGGAGAACTACTATCTCCACTGCAAACAGACCGGGCGGCAGAACCCGTACATAAACTTCCAGATCCACCACGCCATAGCCGAGATCTCGCAGGAAAGATCAAGGCTTATCTTCCTGTATAAGTGAAGCTCCATGGGCTAACGCCCATGGCATCCACAGTTTCAGTCTTCCCGTCAAGCGGAACCCTGCACCGAAGGCCATTCATCCACGCCCTTACGGGCGTGGCCTTCTGGTGCATGGGTAAAAAACTAAAGCGCTCCCATCTAATCATGCAGGAACATCCTCGCCGAAAGGATTATAAGGACAACGCCGAAAATAAGCCGTAAGATATCCCCGCTTAAAGCGTTTGAGAGAATCGCCCCCAGGACCGCTCCTATCAGAGCTGTGGGCACCAAAAGCTTCACGGCGCTTTTCTCCACGTTGTTAAACCCGGCATGAAACAGCGCCCCCGCTAAAGACGTGGGCACGATGACCGTAAGTGAAGTTGCTATAGCCGCGTGCATCGAAAAACCAAAAACAAGATTCAAAGCCGGAACCATGACAACTCCCCCGCCTATACCGAAGAGAGCGGAACATAAACCCGCGGCCAGTCCCAGCACTATTAAATAAGGGGATACACCGCCGGAGGAAGTCTCATTAATGAAGGGACCTATAACACCCGTCTGTCTAAGCCCTATAAAAAGGAGAAGTGCGGCAAATAAAACCGTCAAGACCTTGCTGTGAATTTTATTAGCCAGGACCGCGCCCCCCTTAGCGCCGACAATCGACCCAACTATGATGACAAGCGCGCCCATAAGCCTGATATTATTACTCTGGATAATAAAATGGGTTATCACCCCGACAAGGGCAGCCGGCACGATCGTCGCCAGAGACGTGCCGATGGCCTTCTTCATGTCGTACCGGAAGAAAAGCGCCAGTATGGGGACCATGATAACACCTCCGCCGATCCCGAGAAAAGCGCTTCCGAACCCCGCAACAAAACCCAAGGCGGATAAAAGAGCGTTATTTATTTCAGTTTTAGTCATTTTAGTGTGGATATTTTTTGGGGAGGTGACCACTCCATGAAAGCGCGCTTCTACGCAGATTTTATCATCATCAAAACCATCTTGAAGCGTCTTGATGCCTTGAAAGCATGAGGTTTATCTGCCGGCATTACAATAATCTCGCCTTTTTTTACCCTGTGGACTTTCCCCGATATCGTTATCTCCGCTTCCCCGTCGATTATCTCTACCAATGCGTCAAAGGGAGCCGTATGCTCACTAAGCCCCTGCCCCTTGTCAAAAGCAAAGAGAGTCACGCTGCCGGCACTTTTTTCGATTATAGTCTTACTTACAACGGACTTGGTCTGATAATCAATAAGCCCTGCGGCTTTAAGAGCCCTCGCGGAAAGATCCTTCATGTTTTCCCTGTCACTTTTCACCATTTCTCCTCCTAATACTCATCAAGATGAAAAAATTCGGCATTTTCAAGGTACGTGTCAGGCTTTGATACAAAATCGATGATGTTCTCCACTAGAAGATAATGCTTCTTCTCTTCCTCCGCTATTCTAAGAAGCACTTTTTTCTGGTCAGCCAGTTCCGCCTCGTCTGACTTTTCACGGTAAAACTCTTCGCTTTTTTTCTCGATTTCCAGCGCCTTTTTATAAAGAGACTTTTCACTCCCGCTGAAATCAAAAGTAGCAATACTTCTTTTCATCTCAGAAAAAATATTTTTGGCATCAGAAAGTACTTTTGTCGCCAAAATCCCCGTGGTCAGCCCCTCCTTCATCTCCTCAAACACCTTAAAATGTTTGGCTTCGTCATCGGCCAGCATGTTCAATATGTTCTTAAGACCGCTGTTGGCGGTCCTGGAAGCAAGCTCGCGGTAATACTCTTCCCCCTCCCTCTCCATCTGCATTGCATGGTCAAATATATCCATGTAAATCCCCCTTGTCCCTTAAACGCCTAAAACGAAATGGAAAGTGCTTCCTCTGCCTGTCTTAGATTCCACCCAGATCCTGCCGCCGTGCTTCTCTATTATATTCTTTGAAATCGCCAGCCCCAGACCCGTGCCGCCGGGATCTTTCGTGAAGCTACCTGAAAGCCTCTCAAACCTCGCAAAAAGCTTCGGGATATCCTCTTCTTTGATGCCGCAGCCGGTATCACGAACCGAAACGTGCAAGGCTCCCCCCTTCATGCCGGTGGTGATAGCCACTTTGCCTCCCTCGGTAAACTTGATGGCGTTATTGACCAGATTCGTCAGGACCTGGACGATTCTGTCCCGGTCAAACTTTGTTTTGGGGACTTCCTCGTCAAGATCGAGGACGAGTTTCAGTTTCTTCTCTTTTGCCAGGGGAGAAAGACTATCATAGACTTCTCTGGCGGCATTATTGATATCATGCTCTCTTATATGAAACTTCTCCATCCCGGCGTCCAGCCTCTGGAAATTAAGAACATCGTTGACAAGTCTTATGAGCCTGTCCGCGTTTCTTTTTATTCTTGAGACCTGCTCTTTCTGTTTCGCATTTAGAGCGCCGGATGCGTCCTTTAGGACAAGATCGGTCGTCCCGTCGATAACCGCAAGCGGCGTCCTGAGCTCATGCGAGACCATGGAGACAAAGTCCGTCTTTATCCTCATCGCCTCCTTTAAGCTTCTCTCCGCCTGTTTCCTGGTGGTTATATCCTGGAATATCTCAAGAACGGCTTTTTTGCCTTTAAACATCATACTGGTATGGGTTATCTGGAAGGCCCTGCCGCCGACGATGTTTTCGACTTCAAGGGTCCTGGTCCTGCCAGGCTTGAAACTGTCTTTGAGGGGACAGGCGGCGCACTGCTTGCCGTTCTCTTTATAAATTTCCCAGCATTTTTTGCCGAGGGCGTTTTCCCCGAACACCTTTTCCAGATTCTTATTCATGAAAAGGATGTTTCCTTTTCTATCCACTATCTCCATGCCGAAAGGTATGGTATTTAAAAGAGCCTGATTAAAATCTATGATGTCACGCAGGGCTTTTTCCGCTCCTTCGCACTCGGTTATCTGGCGCTTCAGCAGCTCTATTCTGTTTAGTTTCTTTTTTGCCGTCATTACTCCCGCCTTTTTACTGCTCTCTGCATTAAACAATTTTCTTAAGAGCTTTTAGTGCTCCGTCATAGTCGGGATGAGATCCAAGATCCTTAACATATTCTATATATCTAACAGTATCTTCTTTATCGATGATAAAAATAGCCCTGGCCAGAAGGCGCATCTCTTTTATTAAAACACCGTACTTGAGCGCGAAATCCCCTTCTTTATGATCTGAAAACGTCTTTACTTTCTTTATGTCGTACTCTTTGCAGAACCTTTTCTGCGCAAAGGGTAGATCCATGCTGATAAAGATTATGGCTACGTCCCTGGAGATGCTTGAAGCTTCGTCATTAAAACGTTTTATCTGAAGATCACAGACAGGGGTATCCAGAGAAGGGACGCTTGCTATGAGTTTTACCTTACCCTTAAAAGAATCGGAAGTCGTTTCCTTGAGGTCCTGCGCTAGTACCGTAAAAGCGGGAGCTTTGTCCCCTACTTTTATCTCCTCGCCCGACAGTGTAAGCGGCTCTCCTTTTATCGTGACCATACCCTTACGTTCCATATCCTTCTCCTTTTTTCTAAAGTTTATTTCCAGAGACTAAGGCCGGTCTCAGGATCATGTTCCCTCGCCAGCCGAGCGCCTACAAGTTCCTTAATACAGTATTCAGCCGCGAATATGGTAGCGCCGGGCATAAGATGCCCGCCGTAACAGGTCCCTTTATGGTCCGCGACAGTTATATGCGCATGCACAAATATATCGGAATCCTTACCTGATATATTACCCGTACATGATACTATTTCAAGTTTTTTATCCAGGCTGACGCATTCGGTGTATTCCTGGGCATCCTGCTTATAATATCCCATCCTGGCACTGGTTAATGCCCCTATCACGGAAAAGACTCCGAGCTTTATGCCCTCTTCCCTGCAGAAGTCAGTCAAAGAGATGAGTAAATCCTTCTTGAACGGGAAGCGCCCTATAAAGATCCTGCCTTCACGCACCTGCACACAGTCCTCCTCATTTACACCATTTATATGCTTATATAGTTAATTGTACCCTTATGTTTCTTTAATATCAAGTACGTAAAAACAAAGAGCCCGGTCCTGAAAAAAAAAGACCGGGCTCTTATGCTATTATATGCTCTAGGCTTATACCTTTGCGTACGACTTGATGCTCTCTTCCTTCGAAGAAAGCGCCTCGACCGCTATGCGTGCGGCTTTCCTGCCGGAAAGAAGCATCCCACCGAACGTCGGACCCATCCGCGGTATACCGTAAGCGGTGGAAACCGCCATGCCGGTCGCTATAAGGCCGGGGTGCACTAAAGACGTTTTCTCTACAACTAGATCCTCTGAAGAGGCCACATCCATCGGCCCGAAATCAGCGAGTTTGACTATATCGCGTTTCTCAAGCTTTTTTAAAACGCATGCGTCATGACCTGTAGCGTCGATCACTATCTTAGCTTCCATGGCCACGGGGTCAACGCAAGTTATGGCGCGCGGAAGCGCTCCCACAGGCGTCCAGTTGATAACGACGCCTTTAACTCTGCCGTTTTTGTAAACTACATCATCGACTTTTGTCATGTTGAGAATCTGCACTCCCGCATCACATGCCGCAGATATGAGTTTCGAGCAGGCATTGGGACCGGAAGCGGTGAGAAGACCCTCTTCTCTCTCCTTATAAGGGATGCCAAGCTCATCAAGCACCTCCTCGGAAGGTTTTCTGAAAGTAACGGTATTCATCAGGTACCCCCCTATCCAGAAACCCCCGCCGATATAATTATTGCTTTCGATTAAAAGAGTCTTATACCCGCTTCTGGCAATATCCCTGGCAGCAATAAGACCGCTCGGCCCGCCGCCAACTATCACGACATCGGAAGTGATGTATTCCTGGAACCACTCCATGAACTCACCGACTATCGCTTTTGTTATATTTGCTTCCTGCACTTTTGCAAACATGTCTTCCCCCTTTTCTTAAAACATTCCTTGTAGATCCCTCGCTTCGCTCGGGATTAATTCGCACTGATGGTTTACTCGCACTATCGTGTTCGTAAATCATGTGCTCCATAATTCGCACTAATAATTTACTCGCACTATCGTGTTTGTAAATCATGTGCTCATTAAAAAAACCCCGTGCCAAAGCATGGGGTTTGCGTAAATTCCTCTTTCTCTATACTCCCTACGCTGGCATTATCCAGATCAGGTTAAACGGGTCATCTGCTTCTCTAGCAGAACTCTCAGGGCGCTTCTTACGCCCTCCCCGGATAAATATGTCGGTAACGATTACAGCATATAACTATAAATTTGTCAACCGCAATTAGAGCCAGATGGCAAGAACAGCCATCATTCCTAAACCGAAACTGAGCAAAGCGAACTTAACACCTCTGGCGTCATGCTCGATAAACTCTTCTTCGATGATATGAAGCAGTGATATATACAAAAACGTTCCCGCGGCTAAAGCGTCAAATACGCTTCCAAAAACCAGTTCAGCCTTGCCCGTCAGAAAAACGGTAAGCGCGCTTCCCAAGGCTATCCCCAGAGGCGTCATCAGGCAAAAGAAGGATATTATCTGTACCAGGCGTTTGGTGTTAATCCCGGCGCGATGAAGACTTACCCCCAGAGCAAACGTCGCCGACCCTTTATGGGCTATAATAGCGAATAAAAGTATAGCGCCTTTTACTATGGTCTCTTCCACCCCGAGAGCGATCCCCGCGATGATGGAATGCACTGAAAGTACAAGCGTAAGGACGAAGGCGTAAAACCCGCATCCCCCGCTTCTCTCTTCCGCCTCGGTAATCGCATCCTCATGTTTTTGCATAAGGATCTTCTCTGTGAACATGACAAGCAGAAAACCGCAGGCACATACAAAAAAAGCCCACGGGAAATCTACCGTGACGAAACTCTGGAACCCTTCCCTTGCGTCGGGAAGCATGTGAAGTAGCGCAGCGCCCAGGAAAATACCTCCGGCAAAAGCGTTGCCGAAAGAAAAGATCCTCTCGCTGCGCGGAAACGCCGTGATCCTGACGGAGAGAAATCCCCCTACCAGTCCCGTGACCAGTACCGCCAGAAACGCAACAAGCTTAAAGAGCATTACATTCATGCCAAAACCTTCTTCTAGAGAAGAAAAAAATATCTATTGGTCTTCCGCGTCGCTGCTTTCAAATAAAGTCGGAGGATCGAGTATCGGTTCGTAATCCGCAGGCACCGGAAGCGGAAACGTAACAAGCTCAAAAGCCCCTACCGCGGCTCTTTTTATCACGTTGAAGGCGCCTTTTACCACACCGACCGTGAGGGCCGAAGCGATACCATAGCCGTCCAGCTGTTTGCCCTCATCCCACATGGTCTCGGGCAGCTCAAACGGCGAAAGACCCACGTTTGCCAGGCCCCTGGTAAATTTATCCGCCGCGGTGTACGCCTCGACGGGCACCGTCCACGAAAAAATAACCACGCACATGACTACTAACGCGACCAGCTTTTTCATCTTACCTCCCTTTATTAAAGTTCTCATTGTACTTTGCCCTTATTACTTCATATCAGCAAGCATGGAAACCTGCTTGCTGGTAAGTATCTTGTTGAGCCTGTCATGGCTTGTGACCAGATACCGCGCCTTGTCCTTTTTGAGGTCATATTTCTGCGCCACAAATTTGTTTACATCAGAGACGTCAAACGGCGTCTCCCACATGAGCGTCTTTATCTCGACGTCAAGCGTCTCTATGTCAGCGTCACGTCTTATAAGACTTTTTTTGACTTCCGCCGCCAGGGCCTTCACCTGCGTCACCTGTTCAGCCGACAGATTCAGTTCCGCGCGCTTCTCAAGCACTAAATGAATGGACTTAAAAAAACCATTTCAAGCTTGTCGTAGCTCATCTTGCCTCCGCCGTACTTATCCCCCGGCATATCGGCCTGCGCGAAACCCGCAGAAAACACCAAAACAGCTCCCAATAGCAAAACAACCGATAGTTTCCTACTCATCTTGTCCCCCCTTTTTTAGAAATTTTCCCAGTGCAAGACATCTTCCAGCCGGCGGTTTTTGACCTGTCTTATCTCTTTTTTCGGCCAGCCAAGTGATATCAGGCTGACGAGTTTCATCCCTTTGGGTACCCCGAGAAGCTTTGACACCTCAGGCACATACGGTTTTTTGTCTCCTGCCACCCAGCATGCCCCTAAACCGAGATCCGCCGCAGCGATAAGTATGTTCTCCGTAGCTGCGCATCCGTCCTCAAGGTAATACTTTGTGTCACTGCAGTAGACCGCTATGCAGCATGCCGCATCTTTTATGAATCGGCCGTAATCGGCGAGTCTCCCGAGCGTATCAAGCGTCTCTTTCTGCGTCACCACCACGAATTCCCACGGCTCTACCCTCCTTGCGGTGGGTGCGCGTCTTGCGGCATCGATTAGTTTCTCAAGCAGGGATTTCTCTATGGGCCCGGCCTGATAGTCTCTCGTGCTCGCTCTTTTTTTTAAGGCATCAAATGTTTCCATTAAAACTCTATGCTCTCTACGCGGTTACGGCCCGCATTCTTTGCTTTATAGAGGCCGGCATCCGCTCTTTTTATTATCATGTTTTCATCGTCATGATGATGAAACCGCGCCACTCCCAGACTGATAGTCGCCTTATAAACAGCATTACCGTCACTTATCTCATGATCCTCAACGTTTTTTCTTATCTTTTCAGCCACCTTCATCCCGTCATCCAAAGAAGCGTTTCTTAAAAGTATTATCATCTCTTCCCCTCCGTAACGGGCTACGACGTCCGCGGCACGTACCGAATTTCTCAAGACTTCCGCCATCTCTTTAAGCACGAGGTCCCCCACCGCATGCCCATATTTGTCGTTAAAATCCTTGAAGTGGTCTATGTCCGTCATGAGAACGCAGAACCTTTTGTGATGCGTGGTCCTTGCCAAATCACACTCCGCCTTAAGCGTCATCTTAAAGGACATGATATTTGTAAGTCCCGTAAGACCGTCAGTGACGGAGAGCTGCTGGAACCGCTGTTTTTCAACAGCCACCCGTATAAAACGGAACGTCGCGACGCTCAAGTAGCTGGAGACGAGCGAAAGAAGCGGAAGCGTATAATCAAGCCAAAAGTCCCTCATAAACAAGAAGACAACCGCGCCGAAGAATATCACCCCGCCCAATATCACCGCAAAGACGCCCTGCAGGGGCCTCTCCCCCGAAATAAACAAGGGAGGTATCAAAGCAAGAATATAGATTAAGAGAAGATTCAGCCTTAAAGGTGAAGTTGTGATGAATTTCCTGTCCAGTATGTTGCTTAGCGCCGTCGCCATTATGCCTATACCGGGATGCTCGGGATCCACGGATGTGGGTTTTATATCGTAAAGTCCGATAGCGGTGACAGCCACAAGACAAATGCTTCCCTTGATCGGTTCTATGTCTATACCCAGAGGTTTACCCGCCAGAAGGTTCTTGTAAGCTATGATCGCGTCCAGGAAAGAATAATGCCTGAAGGTGTCTTTCCACCTGCCGGACCAGTTAATGATCATCTTGTTAGTGCCTACAAGAGGTATACGCACCTCATCCTCGGGATTAGAGATAGTAAGATAATGGGAAGATATCCGGTCTATCCCCATATTCAGATAATCCATCGCGAGTTTCAGGACGACATGGGGGTATATATACCCGTGCAGGTCAAAGTATAGGGGTATCCTCCTCAAAGCGCCGTCTATATCCGGATAGATGTTTACCGGGCCCGTCCCGCTTATCTCGGCGCAGAATTCATCAACCGGAAAAAGCGCGCTTTCTATCTCCACGGAATATTCCTGAAATGCAAAAGGAAGGTATACGTTCTGAGTCTTTTTTATAGCCTCGGCAAAAACCTTGTCGTCTTCCCTGTCACTCTTTGTAGACTCTTCGGAAAAGATAATATCGAAATATACATATTTGGCTCCGAGCTCTTTAAGCGCAACGGCGACAGTGGCGAACCATTCACGGCTCCAAGGCCACCTGCCGACTTTTGAGACATTATCCTCGTTGATCTCGATGATCACTACATGGGGGTTATACGCGGAAGGCCCTCTCAGACGGAAGAGGAAGTCCAGACCGTTCAACTGGAATCTCTCCAAGACGCCGCGCCCGGAAAAAACAGCTACCAGGCTCGCGACAATAAGCGCCAGGAGAATATTGAGAAGAAAGTTTTTATTAAGCTTCAATTTTTATTCCAAAGCCTCTACTTCCACTGAAAAAACTGTCCCTCTTACAGCCACGATAGATGTAGGAGTCTGTACTTCAAACCTGGAACCCTCACCGTGCACTTTTTCGGCCCTTATCAGGATCTTGCCTATAGCAAGGTCAAGTAGCGTGCTCTGCGTCCCCTCAGCTTTATCCATCACAAGCTCGCTTAAGAGAAGCTCAGAGTTTGCCTCTACCTCTATCTCGGCCGAAGAGCCTTCCTGCCCGGTCAGACTGAGTAGTACCCAGGAATCCGCTTTCGTCATAAGAGTATCGCCTTCATCGAGCATCATCCCGATAAACGCCGTACTCCGCTCGCCTGTGGGGGACTTCACGTCAGCGGTACCCTTTAGATCCATGATCTTTCCGCTGCGCCTCTCCTCCATGGCAAAAGCACTGAAAGCAAGACCCACTACAACAGCACATATGACCAACACCTTTAGTACCTTCATCACAATCACCCCCTCACTTTACTTAAATATATATTGTTAAAAATCAAAAGTCAAAAATCATAATGATATTTATTATGATTTCTGCTTCTTCACTTCCGCCTTCATCTCTACCTCTCTTACGTCCGTATACGCATCGCCGGAAGTAAGAACCACTATCTCGTCGAGTTTGAGACCCGACTCGTCATACGGCGTGACTACAAATTCACCGATTGAGTCATCCGGGACTATGACTGTTACCTTAATCTTCCTTACCCGCTTTTCGCCTCTTTCCTTATAAACCGTCTCTTCTATAGTGGCGCTCTGGCCAGCGGTCATATAGATGCCTTCGGCGAACCTCGGACCGCTTTCATCATAGGGGGCTGCCACTACTTTACCCTCATACACTATTACCGCGGTGCGGTATCTGCCCGGGTCATAATCAGGTTCGTACCTTCTCCTGCCCGATTCCCACCAGATATTCACGATCTGGGTATTGTCGTCAAATCCGGTATTTATAAAGTTGTCTCCTCCATCCACGCCGCCGGTATCATCAGGCGGGCCTGGCATATCAGGCGGTGTCGGCGGCACTACCGGCGGTCTTCTTGTCTCACTGGACTCCACTGCCAAATCTCTTGTAGCATCGTTTACACCCAAGACGCCGTCCGCGGGTGCCGCATCGGATACAGTCAACGTTGACGTTCCGACCTGGTTATCCCAGTACCAGAAGGTGGCAAAAGTCGTGCCGTTTATTATCGCGACCTCAGTAATTGCCGCTCCGCCGGATGAATCTCTGAACTCTGCCTCACCTGATGTCGTATACAAATAAGTCATCAGCTCGCCTGACGGATCGTCTACGGGTATGGGGTTACCGTACTGCTCGGTATAGAATACCGTGCAAGTTATTTCGTCTCCTTGCGTGATACTGCCGGGTATATCTAAAATAAACTGTATACCGATACCTGAGGTGTCCGGTGTAACTGTTAAATTGTCTGTCGCGTCGTCTATACCCACATTACCGTCCGCGGGCGTCGCGTCTGACGCCGTTATCGTCCAGGCGCCTGCTGTCTCCTCATAATAGAAGAAGTCTTCGTTTGTGGTGCCGTCTGAGATTGTAACTGACAGTACACCTGCACCGCCGGAAGTGTCCCTGAACTCTGAATCGCCGCCTGTGGCGTCTGTAAAGAGATACACTGTCTGGTTACCCTGGTCTATCGGGTTATCATACTGGTCATATCTTGTTACTATATAGCCCGCTTCATCCCCTGCTTCTATGTTGGGAGGTGAGTTTAGATCAAAATACGATGTCCCTCCGGTATAATCTGGAGTAACTGTTAAGTTGTCTGTCGCGTCATCTATACCCACATTACCGTCTGCGGGTGTCGCGTCTGACGCTGTTATAGTCCAGGCGCCTGCCGTCTCATCGTAATAGAAAAAGTCTTCGTTTGTGGTACCGTCAGATATCGTAACTGATAGTACGCTCGCGCCGCCTGAGGTGTCACGGAACTCACTGTCGCCGCCTGTCGCGTCTGTAAAGAGATACACTGTCTGGTTGCCCTGGTCTATCGGGTTATCGTACTGGTCATATCTGGTGACTATATAGCCTGCTTCGTCCCCTGCTTCTATGTTGGGAGGTGAGTTTAGATCAAAATACGATGTCCCTCCGGTATAATCTGGAGTAACTGTTAAGTTGTCTGTCGCGTCGTCTATACCCACATTACCGTCCGCGGG
>CAZGOG010000033.1:0-21213 GCA_964527555.1 uncultured Planctomycetia bacterium
CATCGTCTTACTTTCCATGTAACCTGAGGGCACGTAATAGGTGTACGTCTCGCCGTTTACATAGTCCGTAAACTTGATCAATGTTCCATCAGCTATGTATTCATATTCCCTGAGAGGCGGATCTGGTACATAATTATCAATGTCCTGGTAATCCGGATCGCCCATGGTATAAAGCACGCTATCATCCTGCCAGAAAAGCGCACCAGAATATCCATTTTCATAAATACTGGCCAGTTTCTCGTCAATCGACAGATGCACACCGGAAGCGTCCCAGAAACCGTTCGTATTATAATCGTAATACCACTCGCCCGGATCCCACTGACCGTTATTGTTATCATCACCAAACGCCTCACATGTAGTCGGATCGACTTCGCCTATAATAACCGGTTTATCAAGGCCAAGATCAGAAGCCGGAAAATCAAGCGGTTTTGCTTCACTTTCCATCTTGTTGTAATAATGAAACTGGTAAAGATCAAGCGCTTCGGTAAGCGGGTCAAACCCCCCGCCCAGTGCCGCAGTTAAAGCCGCGTCCGTCCAGTAAGCAAGTAAGGAATTCCTGTCCTGGGCTCCGAGTGTGACAAGTTTGCCCGGATCTTTTTCGTGTATCCTGTCCGCCATTTCCGTAACAAAAGTCTGCATATCAAACGCATCTATCCCCGGAGTATGATCTATGATCATCTCAGGCTCGTTCATAATATCCCAGGCGTAAATAGCGTCATTATCCTGAAAATACTCTACAAACTCGCCCATTAATCTGATAAGTTCGGATCTGTCGGTACCGTTAGTAATACAGGTGGGGTGTTCACCCTCGTAAGTACCGGCATTACCGTCGGCCATTGTAAAGTCCAAGAGAACCGGCATGAGCTTTATACCATATTCATTCGCTTTATCGATCAGGGCCTGCATATCTTCATATACAAAATTGGTAAAAGTCGTGGGAGTGGTTCCGGTAAAGTTTACGCCCGAACGCATATCACAGAAAAGAAACACTCTTACAAGTGCGCCTTGATTCTTGCTGAACATCGCGTCTAACGCATTCCGTCCCGAGACTGTACTCCAGCCGTCATCATGATACCCGGGATTACCTCTTGTACTTACACCTATATTATAGCCATAACTTGTCCAAGGCAGGTTGATACCCTTATCATAAGGCGGATATTCCCGCACATATCTGGGCTGATCCGCTGACCAGTAGTCACTAAAAGTCTTGTAGCTTCCATCAGGATCGGTCTGCTTGATAAGGTAACCGTATTCGCCGGGCAGGCCTATATCATGCACGGGGTCATCTGAGTATTCATAAATGGTACCGGCGGGATCTGTATCATCGATTAACAATTTTTTGGTATGCATTCTGCCTGTCGGTACATAATAGGTATATTCAGCCGTGCTGTCTATCTTGCCTATAAGGTGTCCGGCAACGTCATATATATAGGTAACAAGGAGATTGCCAAACTCATCATATTCCTTTTCGTACCTTGCCTGATCCGTCCCCGGATAATGATCCTCAAATGTCTTGTAGGTGCCGTCGGGTCTGGTTTCTTTGATGAGTCGGCCGTAGTCTTCCGGATGGCCCGCCCAGTTTTCATCCGTATAACCATAAACTGTGCCATCCGGCATGGTCTTGGTATGCATTCTGCCCGAATCATAATAGGTATAAACCGTGCCGTCAGCTAAAATCTTCGAATATAAGGTGCCGTCAGAATAATACTCATACTCTTCAAGGAAACTATCATCTGCCGCATATTCGGTAATATATCTTGCCTGGTCCACTCCCGGGGCATACCAGTGCTCAAAACCCTCGTTGAAAAGGAGATTACGTGAACCGATATCTCCCGGCAGAAGCCCCCAAACAAGCATGGCATCATCGAAATACGCAAAATCGTTGCCGTCATTCGCGTCCGGTATCAACCTCAGCCTTAAATATGAAGGAACGGCACCTACTGTATGCGTAACAGTAAGAAGTTCCCAGTCGCCGCTACCCGAATGCCTGGTAGACTTTGAGACAGTCACGCCGTCTCTTACCTCAATAAGCGCTGAATTCGCTACCGAAGAATGTACCCAGCAGGAAAAAGTTAAAGTCTCACCCGCATAATCCGCGTAATTTGCAATCTCCTGCCTGATATCTGAAGAAGTAAGCGCGGCATCGACTTTTACCGAATGAGAGCCCGTTCTTACTATGACAAGCTCGTCCTGATAAGTTCCCGCGTTTGCTTCAAACCATCCGTCGACCCCGGAAGAGGTGCAATCATAATAATCCCCGAATGTCTTGTAAGTGTCGTCGGGCCTGGTTTCTTTAATGAGACGGCCGTAATCATTACCGTTCCAGTCTTCATCGGTATATTCATATATAGTTCCGTCTTCCAAAGTAGCCGTATGTATCCTGCCGCTGGGCACATAATAAGTATAATCGGTACCGTTAGTCTGGCTTATAAGGTTTCCGTCTATGTCGTATTCATACGTGACAAGAAGATCCCCCATCGCATCATATTCTTTTATGTACCTGGGCTGATCTGTCCCCGGAAAATAATCTTCAAATGTCTTGTATGTACCGTCAGGCCTGGTCTCTTTGATGAGACGGCCGTAGTCTTCCGGATGGCCCGCCCAGTTCTCATCGGTATAACCGTAAACTGTCCCGTCCGGCATGGTCTTGGTATGCATCCTGCCTGAATCATAATAAGTGTAAACCGTACCGTCAGCAAAAGTCTCAGAATATAAGATGCCATCAGAATAATATTCATACTCTTCAAGAAAACTGTCATCTGCCGCATATTCCGTGATATATCTTGCCTGGTTTACCCCGGGAGTAAACCAGTGTTCAAACCCTTCGTTAAAAACCAGGTTCCACGATCCCTCATCCCCCAGTAAAACCCCTTCGACAAGCATCACATCGTCAAAATAAGCGAAATCATTCCCGTCATTCGCGTCCGGTATTAACCTCAGCCTTAAATAGGAAGGTGCCCCATCTACTACATGCGTAACCGTAAGAAGCTCCCAGCCTCCGCTACCGGTATGCCTGGTAGACTTTGAAACAGTCACGCCGTCTCTTACCTCGATAAGCGCGGAATTCGCTTGCGAAGAATGTACCCAGCAGGAAAAGGTAACCGTCTTACCCGCATAAGCATCGTAATTGGCAATCTCCTGCCTGATATCCGAAGAGGTAAGCGCAGCATTCACCCTGACAGAATGAGAGCCGCTTCTTACTATGACAAGCTCATCCTGATAAGTACCCAAATTCGCTTCAAACCATCCGTCAACCCCGGAAGCAGTACAATCATAATAATCTCCGAACGTCTTGTACGTGCCGTCGGGCCTGGTCTGTTTTATAAGCCTGCCGTAATTATTGCCGTTCCAGTCCTCATCACTGTATTCGTATATAGTTCCCGCGGGATCTACGTCATCTATAAGCAGCTCTTTAGTATGCATTCTGCCTGATGGTACATACCATGTATAGATAGCATCACCAGGACCGCTTCCACCCTCATAAAGAGTCCCGTCAGAATAGTATTCATACGTATCAAGAAGAGTATCGTCCGCTGCATATTCTTTGACATATCTCGGCTGGTTTGTTCCCGGCGCGTACCAGTACTCAAAACCCTCGTTAAAAAGATAATTAACCCCGGGGTCGGTATTCTTCTCGAATATTCCGTCATCAAAATAAGCAAAATCATTTCCGTCATTCGCGTCCGGAATCAATCTCAGCCTTAAATAGGAAGGTGCCCCATCTACTACATGCGTAACAGTAAGAAGTTCCCAGTCGCCGCTACCGGTATGCCTGGTAGACTTTGAAACAGTCACGCCGTCTCTTACCTCGATAAGTGCTGAATTCGCTTGCGAAGAATGTACCCAGCAGGAAAAGGTAACCGTCTCCCCCGCATAATCCGCGTAATCGGCGATCTCCTGCCTGATATCCGAAGAGGTAAGCGCCGCGTTCACTCTAACCGAATGAGAGCCGTTTCTTACTATGATAAGCTCATCCTGATAAGTTCCCGCGTTCGCTTCAAACCATCCGTCAACGCCGGAAGAGGTGCAATCATAATAATCTTCGAACGTTTTGTAAGTACCGTCGGGCCTGGTCTGTTTTATAAGCCTGCCGTAATTATTGCCGTTCCAGTCCTCGTCACTGTATTCGTATATGGTACCCGCGGGATCTATGTCATCTATAAGCAGCTCTTTGGTATGCATTCTGCCGCTCGGGACATACCACGTGTAGATAGCCTCGGCAGGACCGCTTCCCCCCTCATATAGAGTCCCGTCAGAATAGTATTCATACGTATCGAGTAGAGTGTCATCCGCTGCATATTCTTTGACGTATCTCGGTTGGTTTGTTCCCGGCGCGTACCAGTATTCAAAACTGTCGTTAAAAAGATAATTAACCCCTGGTTCGGTATTCTTCTCAAACATGCCATCGTCGAAATAAGCGAAATCGTTGCCGTCATTCGCATCCGGTATCAATCTCAGCCTTAAATACGAAGGCAGGGCATCTACTGTATGCGTAACAGTAAGAAGTTCCCACCCGCCGCTACCTGAATGCCTGGTAGACTTTGAAACAGTCGCTCCGTCTCTTACCTCGATAAGCGCTGAATCCGCCACCGAAGAATGTACCCAGCAGGAAAAAGTCACCGTCTCCCCCGCATAATCAGCATAATCAGCAAATTCATACCTCAAATCTGAAGAAGTAATAGCAGCATTCACTTTTACGGAATGAGATCCGGTTCTAACAATAACAAGCTCATCTTCATAAGTAGCCGAATTCGCTTCGAACCATCCGTCGACTCCGGAAGCGGTGCAATCATAATAATCTTCGAACGTCTTGTAAGTACCGTCGGGTCTGGTCTCTTTGATCAATCTACCGTAATCATTACCGTTCCAGTCCTCATCACTGTACTCGTATACGGTACCATCAGCTATTGTCTTAGTGTGCATTCTTCCGCTTACGGGATAATATGTATAATACTCAAGCACTGTCGTCCCATCAGTATCATAAATCGTCTTTTCTCTCATCACCCAGATGTTTGTACCGGTATCTACATTCCAATCATTGTTATGATCATATACATAGCTGAAGCGGCGGTCTGCCTGATGATCGGCATTCCATGTGGCCTCCGGGACATCCTGCCAGGCGGGACTATCCGCGACCGGGGCATAAACGCCCTCATATTCTACGACTGTAACCTGCGCAGGCTGCGCACCTGGAAGCGGGGTATCGCCCCAATCCCATGTCTTGTAAAAACCGGTGACTTCTTCGTAGGAAAGAATTAATCTTCCAACATCCCAACCTGGGTCCGGATCTTGGTCTTCTTCATCATAATATTCATAAATATCATTGGGGTCCACATATTGCCGTTTTATCATACCTGAAGGATACTCTTCGGGAGGCGGGGCTGCAACCGCGGCAATACTGCTTGCAAGGAATATTGCAAGCATAAAACTGATTATTTTTCGTCTATGTTTTGTATTAAAAACCATCTTTTTCTCCTATTCTTTTTTTACAAAGAATTTATTCATTTTGTTATACAATTAAATAGTTACATTCCGTATGTTATTTATTGTAACATAAAAAAAATACTCTTCAACAATAAACTTCTGGCTATTTTATCTCTAACAAAATTTAACTGTTAACAGTTAGCGTAGACTGGTTTTTTAAAAAAGAATTAGTAGCAGTAGCCGTTTCTTTCTTTTTTGCTACTTTTTTCTTTCTTTGTGAATATTGTGGATGTGTTGATAAAATACCTCTAGGAGGTGCAAAATGACTAATACAGAAATAGTTTTTGAATTACGTAAACATATATTTAACGAATGGCGTTATAAACGCTATACATGGCAAGAAGTCCAGCAAATCTACGGCTTGAGTAAGCCCTGGTTCTATAAATGGCGTAAGAGATTTATCAAATACGGCGAAGAAGGCCTTAAAAATAAAAAAGCATCAACTCATGGACCCAGGCCATATGTTCTTACTCCAGAACAAAAAGAGCTAATCATGGAACACATATACTCCTCCCCCACTCACGGACCTAAAAGAATCGCCGATAACATGCCCTTTAAAATATCAGGTCCCACCGTCTGGAAATTCCTCAAATCAATTAACCTCGCTTCCAGACGCAAGAGATTATACTGGGCTCAGGATAACGGCAGAGAAGTTTTAACCCAAAAACAAATTAAATGCCGTCAGGCTAAATATAACCATGTAGAATCACATAACCCTGGAGATCTAGTGTGTATAGACACCTTCTGGCTTAATACAAAGAACTTAGGCAAGGTTTACCAGTATACAGCTTGTGACGCCTATTCCAGTTATGGTTGGGCCAAAGTGTACTCTACAATGAACTCTGATATGTCTATCGACTTCGTTAAAAACCATATACTTAAAAATTTGCCTGAAGGTAAACTTAAAAGAATTCTTTCAGATCGCGGTACCGAGTTCTATTCAACTCGTAGCGAAAAATACTCCGGTGAAGTTAATCACTGCTTTACAAAATTCCTTATGACAAACGCTATTGTACATACCGTCACTAAAACCGCCCATCCCTGGACCAACGGCTACGCTGAGCGGCTTAACCAGACCATCTGGCAGGAGTTCTATCTCTGCCGTTTAAATAAACCATCCAAATCTATTGACGAGCTTAATATCGAACTTAAAAAGTTCATGACCGAATATAACTGGAGAAGAGTGCACTCGGGTTACAAACTTGTTGACGGAGGCTTCAAGTTCCCGGGGCACGCGTTCTTTGACTTGGACGAAAAAGAAGATTACGTAGAATACAGACTGTAATCTATAGGGTAACTTGCATAAACACAGGGTTTATGATATTCTATAACTATGCTAACTTTAGTATGCGCTAATTGTTAATTGGTCAAGCGTTAGCTACGGCGGGGTTTATTCACCTTGCACTTTTTCTTCCTCCAGAAGCATCTTCATGTCTTCCGCGGTATGTATAGTAGCGACATTGAGGGAAGTGTCGATCTTCTTCAACAGCCCCTTAAGGACGCTGCCCGGCCCCACTTCCAGGTAATCTGTAATGCCGAGTGAAGCGGCTTTCCTGACGGATGCTTCCCACAAGGTTTTATTGTCGAGCTGATTGGCAAGATTTTCTTTTATTCTTTCGGGGTCCCTGGTCCGTTCCGCGTCAATATTGCTTATAAAATCGATAACGGGTTCTTTTATCTCCATTTCATCCAAAACAGTTTTCAGTTTTTCTTTTGCATCCGTCATAAGTTCCGAATGGAATGCGCCGCTCACTTTAAGCATGATGGCGCGTTTTGCTCCCTGATTCTTAGCCAGATCCGCCGCCAGTTCCACTTTGCCGGCATCGCCGGATATGACCACCTGGCCCGGGCAGTTAAGATTCGCCACCTGGCATCCTATCCCTATACAGATCTCTTCGACCTTTTGCAGCTCAAGCCCCATTATCGATGCCATCTTCCCGGGGCGCTTCTGGGAGGCTTCTTCCATGAACTGGCCGCGTTTGGCGACAAACTTTAGGCCCTCTTCAAAACTCAGTGCGCCGGAAGCGACGAGCGCTGTCGGCTCACCAAGGCTGAGGCCCATCGCCAAAGAGCCAATAGATTTTATGTCTTCCGCGGAAAATATCTCGCGGGACTCTTCACCGACCGGCGCGCCTTTCATCTTTTCTACTAGCACGTTCAAAGTGGCTATACTTACGGTAAATATGGCGGGTTGACTGTTAGCGGTTGTCTCGAGCTCGTCTTCCGGGCCCTCAAAACACAGTTTGGTGATGCTTCTGGCGAGAAGGTCGTCTGCCCTGTCAAACACCCACCTGGCTGCCGCCTGGGTATCATACAGGTCTTTACCCATGCCTACCGTCTGCGCGCCCTGTCCCGGAAATAACAGCCCGAATCTCTTATCTATCATGGTTTTCCTTATCGTTTATAATATTAATTTTGATTTCCTATTATACCCGCTTCCCTCTCTATCACCACTCTATAAGAAGCGCGCCCCAAGTCAATCCTCCGCCGAAAGCATCCATAAGGATTATGTCGCCTTTTTTGATCCTGCCTTCTTCCACGGCTTCGGTAAGAGCCACGGCGCTGGAAGCCGCGGACATATTACCGTACTTCTCTATATTTAGGTACACCTTCTTGCTGGGGTCAACGCCCATTCTTTTAGCCAAAGCGTTCAGAATACGTATATTCGCCTGGTGTGGTATGATTATATCTATATCGTCCCCTTTAAGCCCCAGCGGCTCAGTCACGCTAAGGGCGGCATCCGCCATGATCTTTACGGCATATTTAAAAAGAACGTTGCCTTCCATCTTTATTGTATGCAGTTTATTCTCGACTGTCTTGAAAGAGGCAGGCATGCGTGAGCCACCGGCGGGAAGCTGCAAGAGATCCCCTTTGCTGCCGTCAGAACCGAGGCTTGCCGCCAGGATGCCGCCTTTTTCGACCGGACCCAGCACGGCGGCGCCGGCACCGTCACCGAAAAGCACGCAGGTAGAACGGTCCTCCCAGTCTGTTACGGCCGACAGTTTCTCGGCAGCCACCACAAGCGCTTTCTTATAGACGCCGCTTCTTATAAACTGGTCCGCTATGGTAAGACCGTAAATAAACCCTGAACAGGCTACAGCGATATCAAACGCGGGGACGTTCCTTGCCCCGAGTTTATCCTGCAATATACACGCCGTTGAAGGGAAAAACATGTCCGGCGTTATGGTCGCGACTATAATAAGATCTATGTCTTTAGCTTCAAGACCCGCGGCAGAGAGAGCACTCTTGGCGGCTTTTGCCGCCATGTCGCTGGTAGCCTCGTTATCCGCGGCAATACGCCTCTGTTTTATGCCGGTACGCGTGGTGATCCATTCGTCGGTAGTGTCAACCATCCTTTCAAGGTCCGCGTTCGTTAAAATGTTTTCAGGAAGGTATTTACCTACCCCCAGTATCCCTGTCTTTATCTTTTTCATTTATCTTCCTTTTAAGTTAATAGCTCTGCAGTTCCTCCACTACATGCTTGTTTACTTTATGATTTATATTTTCAGCCGCGGCACGTATGGCGTTTTTTATCGCTTTGGCGTTCGAGGAGCCGTGAGCGATGATGACGCTGCCGTCAACTCCCATAAGAGGCGCTCCGCCGTATTCAGAAGCGTCTATTTTCTTTTTTATAGTGTTAAAAGCGGGGAGCGTCAAAAGCGCACCTAACTTCGTGAGCATGCTGCTCTTCTTCAGTTCCCTTTTTAAAAGCACTATCGCCGCGTCCGCAAAACCCTCGGTGACTTTAAGAAAGACGTTCCCTACAAAACCGTCACAGAGGACTATATCGACTTTCCCGCTGTATACTTCTTTGGGCTCGACATTGCCTATAAAGTTAAGTTTGCTTTCCCTGAGCATCATATGTGCTTCTTTCACAAAGTCAGTTCCCTTAGTCGACTCTTCCCCAATATTGAGAAGGCCTATAGTGGGGTTTTTCTTAGCAAGTATCTGTTTGCTATAGGCGTCCCCCATTATACCGTACTGCAGAAGATGCAGCGGCTTGGGGTCGATGTTGGCGCCTACGTCTATTACCATGCACGGTTTGATCAAAGTGGGAAAGATTACGGCGATACCGGGTCTGTCTACCCCGGGCAAGAGGCGCAGGCTCAGTGTCGCTGCGCATACAACGGCTCCGGTATTCCCCGCGCTTACGAAAGCGTCATAGGCTCCCTGTCTCAAGAGATCCGCCCCTCTAACTATGGAAGAGTCCCTCTTCTTCCTCACCGAAAGCGCCGCCGCTTCATGCATCTCTATCTTCTGGGTGGCAGAGACGATGTCTATCTTCTCCTGCGGATAGCTAAGACCTTCTAAGTGTCTCTTGATCTCGTTTTCAAAGCCTATAAGTGTGACATGGTATCCGAAACTGTTAACAGCCATGACCGCACCCTTTACGGTGCATTCGGGGGCTTTGTCCCCTCCCATAGCGTCTAAACCAATTCTCATTTTTCCCTCCCGTTATTCCAGGAACTTTGGGGCTTTAAGAACTTTTCTTTTTCTTTTCTTTCCTGGCCTTGCGCTCTTCAACGGTCTCGATTTTCCTTACCTGTACGCCCTTGTAATAACCGCAATAGGGGCATACCTGATGCGCTTTTTTAGCCTTACCGCACTGCGGGCATTTCGCGGCAACAGGCGCCGTAGCTTTATAGTGAGTGCGTCTTTTCCTGCCGCGTTCTTTTGAATGTCTATGTTTGACTTTTGGCATGCTTATCTCCTTCTCTTCAGGCAGCGTTCATACTCACAATGTGGTGAGTATCTTTCGCGATTAAAAGTTCTTCGTTTGTACTGATCGTGAGAAACTCCGTCTTGTCCCCGACCAGCACGCTTAGCTGTTTTTTCACCTCGTCCTTTATCCTTGGGACGTGTTCACCGATACCGGCGGTAAAGACTACCGCGTCCACCCTGCCGAGGACGGCAGCGTAAGAACCTATGTATTTTTTTATCCGGTACACGAAAATATCATACGCAAGCTTCGCTCTCTTGTTGCCTTCATCCATGGCTTTCAGTATATCGCGCATATCGTTGCTTACGCCCGAGACGCCCAATAGGCCGCTTTTTTTGTTCAAGAGGTCATTGACCTCTTCCACAGAAAGGCGTTCCCGCTGCATAAGAAAAGTCACGACAGCCGGGTCAAGGTCACCGGAACGCGTCCCCATTAAAAGCCCTTCAAGGGGCGTAAACCCCATCGAGGTGTCTATGCTTTTCCCGCCCGATACGCAGGCTATACTGCAGCCGTTACCCAGGTGTACCGTGATGACATTTATCTCTTCCAGGGGTTTCTTTAAGACTTCTGCCGCCTTCTGGGAGACATACCTGTGGCTTGTCCCGTGAAACCCGTATCTCCTGATGCCGTATTTTTCATAAAACTCATAAGGGAGACCGTAGCAGAAAACCTCTTCCGTCATGGACTGATGAAACGCCGTATCGAAAACCGCTACCTGGGGAACACCTTTAAAAATCTCCCTGCAGCCTTTTATCCCTTCCAGGGAAGGCGGGTTATGCAAGGGGGCAAGGATCGAAAACTTCTCGATTTCTTTTATGACCTTTTCATCGATAAGGGTGCTGGTGTTGAACTCTTCCCCGCCATGGACCACCCTGTGACCCACGCCCGTAACCTCTTCAACGCTTGAAAGCACGCCTTTTTCAGGGTCGATCAAAGTATCTTTTATTATGCTTATGGCCGTATGATGGTCCGGACACTTCAGCTTCTCTTCAAGTTTATCTCTTCCCGTGCATTCGTGCGTAAGGATGGATGCATCTTCCCCTATCCTTTCGACTATACCCCTCGACAGGGAAGATTCTTTATCCACATCGAAAAGATCATATTTCGCCGAGGATGATCCGCAGTTTATTACCAGTATCAGCATTATACGTTTTCTTTCCAGTATTTTTTAAATCCCCTGGGCCCTGATGGCCGTAACGACGGTGGTATCTACCACTTCTTCCCAGTTGCACCCGCGGGATAAGTCGCTACAGGGCCTGTCAAGCCCCTGCAGAAGCGGGCCTACCGCACGCGCTTTCCCGAGACGCTGGCTGAGCTTATAAGAGATGTTGCCGGCATCCAGATTAGGAAAGATGAGGACATTGGCCCTGCCGGCGACTTCGCTACCGGGACATTTATGCGCTGCTACTTCCGGGACGATCGCCGCATCCAGCTGCAGCTCGCCATCGATCATGAGATTTGGCCGCCTTGATTTCACTTTTTTAAGCGCTTCCAGGATCGTCTCGATCGAATCGGCCTTCGCGCTGCCCTTGGTAGAGAAGCTCAGCATGGCTACCCGCGGCTCGATGGCGAACAGTTTCCGGAAAAGGTCGCTCGTGGCGATAGCAATGCCTGCCAGCTGTCTTGAGGTAGGATACGGGATAATACCGCAGTCACCGTAAGCGAAAAGGCCTTTTTCGCCGAAGGGACAGTCCTCCATCTCCATGATAAATGAGCTTGAAACCGTACCCACCTCTTTATCCAGTTTCAGACAGTGTATAGCGGCTCTGGCCACGTTTGAAGTGGTGTGACTCGCCCCGGCTACAAAACCGTCCGCCAGACCCATGGCCGTCATCATCGCGGCATAATATACGAGGTTTTCCATGACTGTCTTTTCCGCTTCTTCCGGGGTGATGCCTTTGTATTTTCTTTTTTCATAATAAGCGCCGATTATCTCTTCCCTCCCGCCGGAGATAAAAGGGTCTATCAGCTTCACTCCTTCCAGAGATATGGAACTCGCACCGGCAAGCTTCTCGACCTCGTCTTTTTTCCCCAATAAAGACACATCTGCCAGACCCTCGGAAGCGATAAAAGACGCCGCTTTCACCACCCTCGCGTCCTCTCCTTCGGGCAGGACTATTCTCCTCTTATCCGCTCTGGCCTTGTCTCTTAGATCCAATATCCTGCTCATCCCGCCATCTTCTCTTTCAGTCTTTTTTCAACGTTTCCGGGCACGAATTTTGAGATATCCGCCCCCAGGCTCGCGACTTCTTTGATAAGTTTACTTGATAGATACGAATACGATTCGTTCGGCATCATGAAAACCGTCTCGATCTCCGGGTTCAATTTCCTGTTGGTAAGCGCCATCTGGAACTCATATTCAAAATCGGATATCATCCTGAGCCCCCTGATAACCACCCTGGCGGATTTACTCGCGGCATAATCGACTACCAGCCCTTCGATATCTTCCACTTCCACATTAGCTAAATCGCTTGCCGCTTCTTTTATCATGGTGACGCGTTCCTCGGCCGAAAAAAGAGGCGACTTCTCGCCGCTGTGCGCAACGGCTATAAAAACCTTGTCATAAATAGCGGCGGCCCTCTTTATCACATCAAGATGCCCGTACGTGACAGGGTCAAAAGTTCCCGGATAAACAGCTTTTCTGGTCATTTTTTATGGAAAATAGATATTAAGATATCTCTGTAAGTCTTTTGTTTTAAAACACAAAAAGTCCCTATCTTTGCGGGGACTTCTTCGGCCCTCTCATGCTCGATAATGAGCAAACCAGTGGGCTTTAATATATCATAATGATTTATCATAATCAAGGTTTTTTTAGCCATACCCTTGCCGTAAGGGGGATCGGAAAAGACCAGATCAAACTTTTCGCACCCCGACGCTAATAGCTCCATAGCCTTAAAAGCGTCCTCATTGATCACTTTGGAAGCATCTTCGACCGAAAGGGCTAGAATGTTACCGGACAAAGTGTCTATACATTTCTTATCCTTTTCGACGAACGTAGCTTTTTTCGCCCCGCGTGACAGCGCCTCTAACCCGTAAGCGCCGCTGCCGGCAAATAGATCAAGGACTGCGGACGATGGCACTTTCTCGGCAATAATATTAAACACAGATTCACGGATCCTGTCCTTTGTGGGTCTTACCGTCTCAAGAGGCGGCTGCTTTATCTTCCGGCCCCTGAAAGTGCCTGCGATTATCCTCATAGTTATATCCCGATCCTGCCTTTAAACCTTCTTTTTATGTTCTCTTTGATCTTGGCGTTATGCTCGTCTTTTAGAAGCGGGTCGCTACTGACGAGACTGAACGCCTCTTCCCTTGCTTCCTCCATTATCGAGAAATCCCTGGCAATATCCCCCACCCTGAGTTCCGGAAGACCGCTCTGTCTTGTCCCCAAGAATTCACCCGGTCCTCTTATATCCAGGTCTTTCTCGGATATCTCGAATCCGCTTGTAGTCTCAGCCATCGTCGAAAGCCGTTTCTCGGAATCTTCCGTCTTTGGCTCGCCCAAAAGAATGCAGTACGATTCATGCTCGCCCCTGCCGATTCGACCCCTCAGCTGATGAAGCTGCGCTAAGCCGTAGCGTTCGGCGTGCTCCACCAGTATGACAGTGACATTCGGCACGTCAAGCCCTACCTCGATAACAGTGGTGGCGATAAGTATATCGCATTTCCCATCCCTAAAATCTTCCATTATTCTCTTCTTCTCATCGCTTTTCATGCGTCCATGAATAAGCGCAAGTTTAAGATCGGAGAAGACGTCTTTTTTAAGGTGCGCATACATCTCTTCCGCTGATCTTATATCGGAAGAAGCCCGTTCCTTTATCCTGGGGTATACAATAAAAGCCTGCCTGCCCTTTTCGATCTCATCCCGCAAAAACCCATAGACGTTTTCCCGGCGGTCTTCCCCGACCCAGCAGGTAGTCACGTTCTCGCGTCCTTCCGGTTTTTCTTTTAGGAGAGAGACGTCCATGTCTCCAAAGACCGTAAGCACAAGACTCCTGGGAATGGGGGTCGCTGTCATAAAAAGGGTGTCCGGCGAGCTCCCTTTACTCTGGAGTCTCTTCCTCTGGGCGACACCGAACTTATGCTGCTCGTCTATTACAACAAGGCCTAAGTTTTTGTAAGCTATATCCTCCTGGATAAGCGAATGCGTGCCGATAACAATATCCGCTTCCCCTTCGGCGAGCTCTCTTTTGACAAGCTCCTGCTGCTTTTGATCGATCCCGTTTATTAAGAGCCGCACGTTAAGGCCAAGCGGCATAAACGTCTTCGAGACGGTTACATAATGCTGGCGCGCAAGTATCTCCGTCGGCACCATCACCGCAGACTGGTATCCTCCCCCGGCCGCAATAAGAAGCGCATACATCGCGACAACGGTCTTACCGCTGCCCACGTCACCCTGCAAGAGACGGTGCATGGGCTTCTCACTTGCCATGTCGCTTTCGATCTCCTTTATGCATTTTTTCTGTTCCGCTGTCAGTTTAAAGGTGAAGAGTTTCTCAAAATCATCCGCCAGGCCCTCTTTGAGCTCGTGTTTTATGCCCTTCTCCCGCAGCTTTCTTCGTTTTAGCGCCATGATCACCTGAAGGATGAAAAACTCCTCGAAAACAAGCCTCCTATAGGCCTTATCAAGATTATCAAACGAATGCGGGAAATGTATGTTCTCTATGGCGAACCTGGAATCGACCAGTTTCCTCCTGGCTCTTATGCGTGTAGGTATGGGGTCTTCCACCGCCGTCATATGAGTCTCTATCGCCTGGTGGACGACTTTACGCAGGGTTTTCTGAGTGAGGCTTTCAGTCAGGGAATAAACGGGAACTATCCTGCCTATATCCAGAGAAGACTTTATCTCTTCCATGGGTGAAGCCCCTTCTTTTTCCGCGTTCAATATCTCAAAAGCCGGATGGCTTATCTGCAGGTGCTTCTGCAGTTCCACTTTACCGTAAAGGATCACCGTCTCGCCCTTTGTGAAAACCTTCTTCATGTAGGGCTGGTTATACCATACGGCAAAGATCCTGTTCTTCCCGTCCCCTACAGCCATCTCGAAGATACACGTGCCGGTCCTGGCGGTAAAAACGCCCGTTGAAAGGACCTTGCCTATTACGCCCTGAGTTTCTCCCACCTCGGCGTCCTTCACTTCCACTATACGGCTTCTGTCTTCATAACGGCGCGGCAGATAATAAAAAAGATCTGAGACGTTTTCAAGTCCCAGTTTCTCGAAGAGGGGTGCCTTCCTGGGGCCGACGCCTTTTATATAGCGGACGGGGACACTTTCCGGGGCTTTTTTCCCTTGCATAATATCCTTTATTATGATACTATTCCCTACTGTTTATTACGAGAAGCGTCTACCTATTTAACCGGATTTCTTAAACAAGAAATACAATTCAGATTATAAAAGAAAGGTCATAAGATGGCAAGAGAATGTTATATATGCGGCAAGAAACCAGTAAGCGGAAAAACCATAAGCCGAAGAGGTATGGCAAAAAGTAAAGGCGGCGTGGGCCAGAGAATAACCGGTATAACCGCACGCTCTTTCAGGCCCAATATACAGACGGTCAACGCTCTAATTGACGGCAAAAAGAAAAAGATAAAAGTATGCGCTAAATGCATAAAAGCCGGCAAGGTCAAAAAAGCGGCTTAACCCTTTATTGGTAAAGGTTTAACGATAAAAAACCTCGGTCTAAATGGCCGGGGTTTTTTTATCGTTTTCTTTATTAGAATGTTGCGCTTAATCGACTATTTTAAGATCCTTGATATTAAGCTGGATGGAATCTATACCTCTCCAGCTGTTAACCGAAGGGGTATAGGCAAGATTGATGATGTTTCCGGGTTCGGGTCTATTAATCCCGTTTTTACTGAAAGTAACGGCTTCACAGGTAAGATTGCCGCAGCTGCCTAGGAACTTAAAACCGTTTCTGCCTATGTCACGGGGCCGGTTTTTAACTTTTATCCCGCCCGTGGAAAACACGGGTTCGCTGTTATCCGGCCCGTGAGGCATAAGCATCTCAAGTTCCTTGATAAGCTTTAGCCCTATATGCGAAAAAGGAAGCTGAAAATCTATCTTTAGTTCCGGGAGTATCTTCTCTTCGCCCGTAATATACTTTTTGGCTGCTTTATTCAGATCTTTCCGAAAAAGTCCGATATTCTCCTTCTTTATCTTTATTCCGCAGGCTTGTTCATGTCCCCCGAAATCTATCAGGTATTCATCGACATCGTTTATGGCTTCAAAGAGGTTGAACCCTTCCACTCCCCTGCCCGACCCTTTACCCTTATCGCCCTCAAGAGCTATAAGTATCGCGGGTTTTGAATACTCTTCTGCGAGACGCGAAGCGACTATGCCGATAACCCCCGGGTGCCAAGCCTCATCAGCCAGGACGATAATGTTTTCCTCATCAAGATTTATTTCCTCTTTCGCTCTTCTCAAAGCATCTTTCAGTATATCTTTTTCTATGTTCTGGCGGTTCCTGTTCTCTCTGTCTAGAATGCGGGCAATCTCATGTGCCTCTTTTTCGTTCTTGCACATGAGTAGGTCCAGGGCGACATTCGCCGAGCCCACCCGGCCCATCGCGTTTATCCTGGGAGCCAGCGCGAAACCTATGTGCCGGCAGGTAAGCATATCGGCTTTTACGCCCGCGACGTCCATCAAAGCTTTTATGCCCGGCTTATCGGTCATTTTAAGTTTCTTAAGCCCGTTTTTCGCCAGTATGCGGTTCTCTCCCTTAAGCGGTACAATGTCGGCTATCGTCCCTAATGCCACAAGGTCAAGATGCTTATCAACGACTTTTTCGTCTCCCTTCATCAGGGCCCGGGCTAACTTATATGCCACGCCCACCCCCGCTAGATACTTAAAAGGATACCCGCACTCGCCCTGGTGGGGATCCACTATAGCAAATGCCGGGGGACGCTTCTTACCTTTCACCTCATGGTGGTCCGTGACAATAACGTCTATACCGTAGCTATTGGCGCACTCTACTTCGTCTCGGGAATTGATACCGCAGTCAACGGTGACGATCAGTTTAACACCGTGGTCTCTTGCAAGTGCGACAGCTCTTATATTAAGGCCGTAACCTTCTTCAAGGCGGTTCGGGATAAACGTTTCATAATTAGCGCCTAACCTCTGAAAAATATCAGCCAATAACGCCGTCGAAGTGACACCGTCCACGTCGTAATCGCCATAGATAAGTATTTTTTCCTTTTTCTCTACCGCTTTTTTAATTCTTGATACGGCCTTCTCCATGTCTTTCATGAGAAACGGGTCCCCGCAGGAAGAAAGCCCCCCGAAAAGGAACTCCTCCGCGTCACTGGTAGTCCTGAGGCCGCGATTTAAAAGGACCTGGGCGAAAATATCGGACACTCCAAGCCTATCCGTAAGAGTTTTCTGAAGCCTAGGATTAGCTTCGTATGTTTTCCAGATCATCTTTTCTCGTGCTTTCGCCATTAATCGGTGGTCCCTCGGGGCTCTACGTGAACGATGACATCTTTCGCGCCAGACATCCGGCTTAATATGTTCTTTTTGATCTTCATGGTGATCTGATGCCCCTCTTTGACCGTTTTACTCCCGTCTACGCCTATAATAATTTCGATAAAAAATTCTATCCCGGCTTTTCTGACCATTATCTTCTTTATCCTGTCAACGCCCTCGACTTCCATAACAAAGTGCTCGATCTGTTTTCTTAACTCCTCGGGAGGCGCCGCATCCATAAGCTCATCATATGCCTCATGAAAGGCTCCGGCGCCCATTTTGATTATGAATCCGGCCACGATGATACCTGCAAGCGGATCCATAAAAGGATGTCCGAGTCTTGCTCCGGCAATACCGATAAGCGCTGCGACTGACGAGAGAACATCGCTTCTGTGGTGACGCGCGTCCGCTCTTAAAGAAGTGCTTTTTATAATGCTGCTTGCCGCGATAACATACCTGTAGGTGAATTCCTTCACCACGATGGAAATAACCGCGGCGACCAGCGCGATGCCCCCGGGCTCCGTCATGTCTCCAGCGATCAATATCCTGGCGGAGTCATAAGCTATCTTAAGCCCTATCAATATCAGGACGAGAGACACGATTTTCGCCGCAATGGATTCAGCCCGCCCGTGACCGAAAGGATGGTGTTTATCCGCGGGCCTGCATGCGATCCTGAAGCCTACAAGAACAGCCACACTGGTAAGCGCGTCACTTGCGGTATGAAACGCATCAGCGATCATGGCCTGGGATCTGCCGACAATACCCGCAAAGATCTTTATTATAAACAGCAGCAGGTTGCTCCAGATCCCCAGCCAGGCGCTTTTAAACCCGACTTTATATTCATCTCCATAAGAATGCGCCATGGCAAGTACCCCGCCTGTAAAAAGGCGGGGTGCTCCTTATCTTTTTCTGCTAAGTTTCCTTGATGGCCAGTCAATCAGAAGCGGACTAGCGATAAATATAGATGAATATGTACCTACCAGCACGCCGACCATGAGGACAAAAGAAAAATCGTTGATTACCTTGCCGCCGAAAATAAAAAGCGCAAACACGACGAGAAGCGTCGTAAGCGATGTGAGCACCGTCCTTGAAAGCGTCTGGTTTATACTTGTATTTATTATCTCTTCCGGTGAGGCTTTACGCATAAACTTTCTGTCTTCCCTTATCCTGTCGAAAAGAACTATCGTATCGTTGATGGAGTAACCCACTATAGTAAGGAGCGCCGCTATGACAGGCAGCGATATCTCCCTGCCCGTAAGGGCTATTAAACCCAGGCTTATGAGTACATCGTGCGCCAGCGCTATTATAGCGGTTATTGCAAAACGAAACTCAAACCTGAAAGATATATAGAGACAGATACCCACCATAGCAAAAATAAGCGCCTTGATGGCCGCTCTGCGCAGGTCAGCTCCTACAGCGGGCCCGACAGCCTCTACCCTCATCACTTCAAAGGACCCGACGCCGAATTTTTGATTAAAACCAGTGACTATGTCTTCTGTCCTTCCGCTATAGGACCTTACTATTATCTCTTTGCCCTCGCCGAACTGCTGTATGCTGGACTCGCCCATCCCGATCTCTGAAAGGATCCCGCGGACTTCCTCTACGGGCACGACCTCGGTAAACTGGAACTGCTGAAGCGTCCCGCCCGTAAAATCTATGCCGTAATTCCTGCTTCCGCGCTGCACGAAAAGCGCCATCCCGATAATAATCAATATAAGCGAGGCGGCGTACATCACCTTCCGTATTTTCACGAAAGGAATATCCGGCTGGCTGAAAAACTGCAGCATCGGCAGTCTCTGCATGTTGGGCCGGCTTAAAGTGATAATATCCAGCGCAAGACGCGTCACGACAAGCGCGGTGAACATACTTGCGATAATACCGATACTTAAGGTCGTGGCAAACCCCCGCACCGGGCCGGTACCAAACTGAAAGAGTATAAGCGCAGTGATAAGCGTCGTAACGTTAGCGTCCAGGATAGTCCAGAACGCTTTATCGTAACCGGCATGGATAGCCGCCCTCAAAGATTTGCCGAGCTTGGATTCCTCGCGTATCCTTTCGAAGATAAGCACATTGGCATCAACCGCCATACCGATGGTAAGGACCAAACCGGCAATACCCGGAAGCGTAAGCGTCGCTCCGAAATACGAGAGAGCGCCGGTTATAAGAAGGATATTGAGGACAAGCGCAAAATCCGCTATGACCCCGGCAAGCAGATAATATATAGCCATGAAAGCAAGCACGCATATACCGCCTACTATGATAGCCCGGATACCTTTTTGCACGGAATCCCTGCCCAGCGCCGGTCCCACGCTGCGTTCTTCTATGATAGCAACCGGGGCAGGAAGAGCACCGGCCCTTAATACCAGGGCTATATCCTTGGCTTCCTGAACCGAGAAGTTACCCGTTATCTGTGCCCTGCCGGAAGGTATTCTTTCTCTTATGACGGGAGCTGTGTAAACTTCCTCGTCAAGCACTATAGCCAGACGCTTGCCGACATTCTCTCCCGTGACAGTCGCGAATATATCAGCGCCTTTATCGTTAAAGGTAAGCGAAACATACGGCTGGCCGAAACCCTGCTGACTGAACTCCGTGGTGGCGTCGACCAGCATGTCGCCCGTCAGCACCGCATCGGATTCGATAAGAAGCGACTCCTCCTTATCTTCCCTCGTCTTCATATGTTTAAGCTCATAACCTTGGACGCCTTCCCCGCTGATGGCGCTCTTTACTAGTTCCGGGTCATCCGAGACAAGTTTAAATTCCAGATGAGCGGTCCTTCCGATAATCTCTTTGGCCCGTTCCCTGTCGGTAATACCCGGAAGCTGCACCAAAAGCCTGTCTTTGCCTTGAAGCTGTATAACCGGCTCCATGACGCCGAACTGGTCTATCCTGTTACGTATGACCTCAAGCGCCCGCTGGGGAGCGTCTTTCGCTTCGTTCGGTGACAACTTGGAAGTGTCTACCTGAAGTATAAGATGCATACCACCCTGCAGGTCAAGCCCGAGGTTTATCTTGCCTTCCTCGACGATATTGCCTTCCTTATCGTGCACATCAAGCGGAGGGTATGAAAACCATATCGCTAAAGCTGCTATGGCGACTACTAATACACTTTTCCATTTAAGTTTTTTCCACATGGTTATCTTTAGGCCCTTTCTTCTTTTAAGACTGAGTCGATTCGGCTTTGCTCTTTTTCAGCCTGGATATGGAACTTTTCTGGATCTTTATCCTGGTATTATCATCAACGCGCAGAGTAATCACATCGTTCTGGATGTTCACGATAGTGCCGTGTATCCCGCCGGAGGTGACCACCTCGTCGTTTTTACTGAGAGCTCCAAGCATTTTGGCATGTTCCTGCTGGCTCTTCTTCTGGGGACGTATAAGCAGAAAATAAAAGATAATAAAGATGATCGCTATCGGCATCAAGCTCATCATGGCATTGGGCTGCGCCTGGGGCGCCTGTGCCTGGGCAGTCTGTGCAAACGCTAAAGTAAGCATATCTCTCTCCCATGAATAGTGCTTTGTCAAGCACGGTTACTAAATTTTCTTAAATAACACA
>CAZGOG010000034.1:0-18432 GCA_964527555.1 uncultured Planctomycetia bacterium
CCAATTTCAAATCTTAAAGTTAACTTGACGTGAACACGGCTCGGCACTTCTGCCGTCCTTGGCGGTAACTCAACTTAGGCAGAAAACGGACGAGCTCGTAGCATTTTTCGAAACAGGCGAGAACGCAAGCATCCGCAGGCTGGGTGCGGGCAGCCTGCGGATGCACCGAGCCCCTCGGGTCAAAGATCCTTCTTTCTGCTTCCATGTACTAAATTCGGTAAAACTATATCTATCGCCAAATCCAAGCCAACGCCCTTCACCACTCTAAACTCCCTCAGGGTTCCCTGGGGGAGTTTAGAGTGGTGAGCCGCCTTGGACTCGAACCATCGTGTCGCTCGCTGCGTTGCCTTCGGCAGCCTCATTTCGCTCACTCTTTGAGGGGGAACCCTGATGGTTCCCCCTCAACGTTCGTAAAATAAGTATGCGATAAGAACTCTCTGCTCTCCCTCCTTCCGCATAGAAGTATAAACTATAGAGGGGGAAAAGTATTTTCCCCCTCTATATCTCCCCCTTTGTTGGTTCTCGTCCTTCGCCGTCTCACCAAATTCAAAGACCATAACAAGCGTCGCCGGAGGCGACACTACTTTAGGGGGTTATTAATCCAAAGAAGAAGGGGGATATCACTCCCCCTTCTTCTTTGACACAGAAAATCAGCATATTTCAATGCTTCCTTAAGGAAGGGGTGGCAACGAAGCGTCATCAGGGGGAACCTCAGGTTCCCCCTATGAAGAACCAAATGAAAAGGCCGCGGGTTACTTCCCTCGGCCTTTGAATTTGGTGAGCCGCCTTGGACTCGAACCAAGCACACCCGCCTTAAAAGGGCGGTGCTCTACCGGATGAGCTAGCGGCCCACTTTTAGCTTTTTATTTCGGTTTCTTTTTCGGTTAAAACGATATCGATTTTCTTGATATATTCGTCGGTAAGTTTCTGCATTCTTTCCTTCGCCAGAAACTTGTCGTCTTCCGTGAGCTTTTTGCCCTTCTCAAGCTTGACGGCCTCTTCATTAGCGTGATGCCGCGTGTTACGGACCGATATTTTTCCTTCTTCCGCGATCCTATGAAGTACTTTAATCAGCTCTTCGCGTCTTTCATGTGTAAGTTGCGGCATAGAAAGGCGGATAACCTTTCCGTCATTTACAGGAGTTATTCCGATATCGGAAGCAAGTATCGCCTTCTCTATCGGGCTCATAGATCCCTTATCCCAAGGCTGTATAACTATTAATCGTGGTTCCGGAGTAGCAATATTTGCCAGCTGTCTGATGGGCGTTTTTGTTCCGTAATAATCAACCTTGATCCCTTCAACAAGACTGGGATGGGCTCTTCCTGTCCTTATAGTCGCAAACTGTTTCTTTACGGCGTCTATAGCAGCCTGCATTTTTACTTCGGATTCTTTGACGATTCTATCGACTTCTGTTTGGAGAACCATAAAAATCACCTCTTCAGCTTATTACAGTTCCTATTTTCTGGCCGTTAATGGCACGTCTGATATTACCGCTTTTTTTAATATTAAAAACGACTATCGGCAGTTCATTGTCCATACAAAGGCTGACCGCCGTTGTATCCATGACTTTTAATTTCTTCTTTAAAACTTCCATATAACTTAATTTGTCGAACTTTTTTGCCGTTTTATGTTTAACGGGGTCTTTTGAATAAACTCCGTCGACTTTCGTCGCCTTTAAAATCATATCGGCATTAATCTCCACGGCCCTGAGTGCTGCCGCCGTATCAGTAGTAAAATAGGGGTTGCCTGTCCCGCAGACAAATATAATGACCCGTCCTTTTTCCAAGTGCCTTATGGCTCTTCGGCGGATATATGGTTCGGCTAATTCACGCATCTCTATCGCGGTCATAACACGAGTATACACACCGGACTTCTCCAGGGCATCCTGAAGAGCAAGACCATTTAACATGGTTGCCAGCATCCCCATATAGTCGGCGGTAGAGCGGTCCATCCCGCTGCTGGCGGCTGTCAGCCCCCGAAAGATATTGCCCCCTCCGATGACTATCGCTATCTGGGTGCCTTCCCTGTTAACTTCCTTTACCTGCCTGGCTATAGAGTTATTCACCTCCGGATCGATACCGAACCCGAGGTCGCCCATAAGCGCTTCGCCGCTTATTTTCAGGACCACTCTTTTACATTTTTTCTTCTTTGTCATGACAACCTTCACTTGTTTAGAATTCTTCACCAACCTCATACCGGACAAATCTTTTAACAACTATATTTTCTCCGAGTTTCGCAATAAGTTGAGTAACGATATCTTTTATCTTCAGGTTCGGGTCTTTGATAAAGGGCTGCTCAAGAAGGCACACTTCCGAAAAATATTTTTCAAGTTTACCTTCAACTATTTTCCCGGCTACATTATCGGGTTTACCGGTAATCTGGCTGCGGAAAATATCTTTTTCTTTCTCGATCACATCAGCGGGTATGTCATCTCTTGAGACATACTGCGGGTTGGCGGCTGCGACCTGCATGGCAAGTTCATTAACGACCTTTTTGAACTCGTGGTTTTTCGCCACAAAATCCGTCTCGCAGTTTACCTCGACAAGAACGCCTATCCTGTTTCCCATGTGTATATAACTTTCGATAGCGCCCTGCCCCGCAACACGTGAAGCTTTTTTAGCGGCCTTCGCAATACCTTTTTTCCTCAGGATCTCCACGGCCTTCTCTATATCCCCGCCGGACTCTTTAAGCGCTTCTTTGCATTCCATCATCCCGGCTGAGGTCTTAAATCTTAATTTTTTTACTGCATCTAAAATATTCATTTCTATCTCCTCAAATCATTTTTTGATTACTTCTCCTCGTCATCGAGTTTTATGTCGCCTTCCACTTCCTCCTCGACGCTGACTTCTACCGGTTTCTTAGCCGCTTTTTTCGCTTCCGGAGGAGTTTCTTCGGGCTTTTTCACTTCTTCCGCTTTTTTCTCTTTTTCAGGTTCTTTTTTCTCTATTTTCTCTTCCTTGGGTGCAGCTTTTGCAATGGGCTTTTTCTCTTCAGGTTTTTTTCCCTTTTTCGTCCCCATAAACTCATTCTGTCCCTGTACTATAGCGTCCGTCAAGATAGAGATGATATATTTAATGGACCTTATAGCATCGTCATTACCCGGAATAGGGTAATCTGCCATGCGGGGATCACAATTGGTGTCGATGAGAGCTATGACGGGGATCCCTATCTTGTGTGCTTCTTTAATGGCTATCTCTTCGGCTTCGGCATCGACCACGATAAGGCAGTCCGGCAGCGTCTTCATGTCCCGTATGCCTTCAAGGTTTTTAAGGAGCTTGTACTCTTCCCTGTCTATGCGGGCTTTTTCCTTTTTTGCGAGCGAGCCGTAAACTTCGCTTTGTTTCATCTCCTGGAGCTGGTTGAGTTTTCCGACACTCTTTTGGATGGTGGAAAAATTGGTAAGACATCCTCCGAGCCATCTTTCATCAACGAAGAACATCCCGCATCGCCGGGCTTCTTCCCTTATTATCTCTTTGGCCTGTTTTTTTGTCCCCGCAAAAAGAACAGTCTTCCCCGCACCCGTAATCTTATGCAGAAACTCTACCGCCGCTCTTAACGCCGCTTCTGTTTTCTCCAGGTCAATAATATAGATGCCGCTTTTTTCCCCGAAAATATATTTCTCCATCTTCGGATTCCACTTGTTGGTCTGGTGTCCAAAATGCACTCCATTTTCCAGTAGTTCCCTTATAACCGCTATTTTGTCCGACATGTTTGCTTCTTCTCCTTCCGCCAGCTCTTCTTCAGCATAGTGTGCAATTAAAAAGCCCCTTTTAGGCTCATTACACGCAAAAAGGCCGACTGTTTAAATATTTAAAATCAATACCCTGAACGACTATTATATATAAAAAGTATATAATTGCAAGTTTTTTATAAGGGGGGTGCCGCTAGCAGGGTATTTTTTGAATATCGGCGGATTAATGGTCTTTGCCAAGGAATTGCATCTCGTAAAGCTTTTTATACAAAGGGCTTCTGACTATGAGCTCCGAGTGAGAGCCCATGTCTATGATCCTGCCCTTGTCTATAACCACGATTTTATCGGCATGTTTTACGGTACTCAGCCTGTGGGCAATAACAATAACCGTCCGGCCCTTCATGAGATTGTTGATCGCCTCCTGGACCAGCTGTTCGCTTTCGGTGTCTAACTGGGAAGTCGCCTCGTCAAATATAAGTACGGGAGGGTTCTTATAAATCGCCCGTGCGATGGCTATCCTCTGCCTCTGCCCGCCTGAGATCTTAAGGCCTCTTTCCCCGATAATAGTATCATACCCTTGCGGGAAATTCTTAATAAACCTATGCGCGTTAGCTGTCTCAGCTACACGAATGAGTCTTTCTTCATCGATATCTTCATGTCCGTAAGTTATATTCGCCTTTACCGAATCGTTAAAAAGAAGCGTCTCCTGTGTTACGAGGCCTATTTTTTCTCTGATGGATCTTATTGTAAGGTCTTTTATATCCATTCCGTCTATACGGACTCGTCCGTCATTAGGGTCATAAAATCTGGGGATCAGGTTAACCAGCGTGCTTTTTCCCCCGCCGGAAGGCCCGACAAGCGCTACTATCTCCCCTTTCTTGATATCAAGGTTTATATTATTTAGAACGTCTTCTTCCGTATATTTAAAAGTAACATCTTCAAAGCTTATTTTTTGCTCAAACGATTGCAATGCAACTGCATCCGGTTTTTCGCGGATATTAACAGGCTCATCCATAAGCTGAAAGATGCGGTCCGCTGCAGCCAGCGCCTGCTGGTTAATCCCGTAAACGGTGCTGAGTTTCTTGGCGGGTTTCATCATGGAAAATATCGCCGCTAAAAATGCCGAAAAAACGCCCGCGGAAAGCTCTCCGGTGACTATACTCTTACCTGCCATCCACAGTATAATAGCGACGCAGACCACTCCCATACATTCAGTCAGGGGACTTATGATCTTCATGCGTTTAATGGACTTCATGTTCAGCTTATAAAACGCCTGGTTTTTATCTCTAAACCGTTTCCATTCATAATCTTGCATGCAAAATGACTTGACGAGTTTTATGGCTGAAATAGTCTCAAAAAGCATATTATTTATGTCACCTATCTTCTCCTGTGAGCTTCTGCTTATCTTCCGCAGCTTTTTCCCGATCCGTATAACGGGATAAAGTATCGCGGGAAAAAGGACAAGGCTGACAAGGATGACGCCCCATGGCATGCCAAAATATATTTTTACCCCGATGAGGACCCCGGTATAAAAAATAAGCTGTATCGGCTGGTAGAAAGTATCCGCAAGACCCGTACTTATCGCATCCTGTATTACCGCCGCATCATAAGTGATACGTGACATCATCCCCCCTGTGGGGTTCCGGCTGTAAAAATCCATTGACAGATCCTGCAGCTTCCGGTAGATCATGTTTTTAACGTCACGGATAACTCTCTGGCTTACGTCGTTCATCAAATATGTCTGGAAAAACTCAAAAAGCCCTTTAAGCAGAAAAAGTATCACTACCATAACAGCCATGATATTAAGAAGCTGCAAAGTAGGCATCTCATTTATGACCCCTACGATATTAACAAGTATTTTAGGCGGGTTTACCCCGGCGGGAAGGATGATCTCTTTTCCTGTTATGATACGGTCGACCAGGGGTATAATAAGCCCCAGGGGCGATACGCTGAATATGGTTGACATAATCATGCAGAAAACCGCCATAGAGAAAACCCAGCTATGCGGCAAAATAAGCCTTATAAACCTTTTATAATTCTTCATTGTGTTGTAGTTTATCTCTCGTGCCTTGTTTTCTGCGCTGGGCAATTCTAGCACAGATACTCTTACTTGTCGAGCATATTAGACTTACGGGGCGCCCCTCCCGCGAATCTTTCTTGCCCTAGGTATATAATAATGATATAATTTTGCGGAAGAAAAGTACAATATTTTATAATAGCTTTGGGTATTTTATGGATAAACTTCGTGTGGCGGTTGTGGGCGCGGGTCACCTCGGTTCATCCCACGCTAAAACATACCACGCATTACAGAAAAGGTCTTCCATCTCCCTTGTCGGAGTCTGTGATATTAACGAAGAGGTCGCTAAAGCAGTCGCCCGGAAATACGATACCTCTTATTTTACCGATTATCATAGTCTTATTGACAAAGTCGATGCGGTAAACATAGTCGTTCCTACCAGTCTCCATTATATGGTCGCAAAAGACTTTTTAAAGGCCGGCGTCCATGTCCTGATAGAAAAACCTATCACTAAAACAATCGAAGAGGCTAACGAGCTTATTAAACTGGCAAAAAAGAAGGGGGTCATCATACAGGTAGGACACATCGAAAGGTTTAATTCGGCCATCCGGGCGGTGGAACCTCTTCTTCTCCACCCCAAATTCATCGAATGTAAACGGCTGGGGTCAATAAAAAAGAAAAACCGCATCAAGGATGTCGGGGTGGTGCTGGACCTGATGATCCACGATATCGATATTATTCTAGGGCTGGTAAACTCCAAGGTGAAACACATCGAAGCTGTAGGCATAAGCACCGTTTCCGACCATGAAGACCTCGCGAACGTGCGCCTCACCTTCCAGAATAACGCCATAGCGGATATCACGGCAAGCCGCGTAACCAAAGAGGAGACCCGTACGATACGTATCTTCCAGGAACAGTCTTATATCCTCTTGGATTATTTGCACCAGGAAGCCTTTCTTTTTCACGGGTCTGATAAAAAGCTTGAGAAAAACAAAATACGTATAAGAAAAAAAGAACCCCTGAAAGTGGAACTAAAGTCTTTCATCGGCTGTGTCCGCAACAAGAAAAAACCTGTGGTCTCAGGGCAGGAAGGTAAAGAAGCCCTCCAGGTAGCTCTCGATATCCTGGAGAAGATAAACAGCAATAATGCCTCTATGCTCCCTCAAGGAACCTGTTCATAAAAACATGGGAAACAATATTCTTATAATAACCGGAGAGCCTTCCGGTGACATGCGCGGCGGGGAGCTTCTTAAAGAACTTAAGAAGCTGGCGCCTGAGACTTCTTTCTGGGGTATCGGGGGCGACCACATGGAGGATGAAGGCATGGAACTCATAGAAAACGTGCGTGATCTTTCAATAATCGGCGTATGGGAAATCTTCAGTAAACTGCCCAAAATCCACGCGCAATACAGAAATGTCATACAGAACACGCTTAAGAGAAAGCCCGCTCTGGCGATCCTTATCGATTATCCCGGTTTTAATCTGAAACTGGCGAAATTCCTGCATAGTCAGAATATCCCTGTCATTTATTACATCATCCCGCAAGTATGGGCATGGGGCTCCTGGAGAATAAAAACGTTAAAGCGTTATGTAACCAAAGCGCTTGTCCTTTTCAAGTTCGAAAAAGACCTTCTCACGCAAGAGGGAGTGCCCGCTGAGTTTGTGGGCCATCCCTTAATTGACAAAGCCCCTGCACTTCTGCCCAGAAACAAAGAAGACGCGTTTACTATAGCGCTCCTGCCCGGTTCACGTAACAGCGAAATCCGCGGCATCTTCCCGCTCATGCTGGATGCGGCGGAAAAACTGCATAAAGAAAGACCTGACATTGGTTTTATCTTAGCGGAAAACTCAAACGTCGATGAAGCTCTTTATGATGCGGCTCTTGCGGCGCATAAGTCGCTCAATGTGCTGCGCCGGAAAGACGATACTTTCGGCGTATTAAACAAATGCGACTTTGCGCTTATCGCTTCCGGGACGGCTACGTTAGAGGCGACTTTGCTGGAAAAACCCATGGTGATCACTTATCGTGCGGCTTTTATGACAGAGCTGCTTGCGCACATCTTCGCGCATATCTCATTCTTGGGCCTGGCTAACATAATCGCAGGGCGTGAAATAGTCCCCGAGCTTATTAAACAAAACGCGACAAGTCAGAAACTTTTGCACGAAACTCTCAAGATCATAAGTGATGAGTCCCGCATGCAGAATATGCGCAGTGAGCTAAGAAAGGTGCGGCAGTCTCTCGGAGAAAAAGGTGCGAGCATGAAAGCCGCCTTAGAAGTACGGAAAATCCTTGAAGAAAAAAGTTCGCCTTAGAGAACGCTTACCGCAATATTATTCGCCTTGGCTATCTCTATCACTTTTTCTTTTTCGAGCAGGAACATCTTCCCGCTTTCGATGGCAAGCGCGTTAAACCCGTTCTCGGCGAGTTTGGCCACTGTCTCCGGACCAACGGTAGGAACATCCCATCTCAAATCCTGATTAGGACGGCTCACTTTCACCATAACGCAACCCTCTCCGGCAACTGAATAGGCCCTGGCAATAGCCGCGTCTGTCCCCTCCATGGCCTCAACGGCAACGACATTTTTATCCTTGACTATCACGGTCTGCCCTATATCCAGTTCTGCCATCTTTTTTGCGATCCCATGTCCAAAGGAAATATCTTCTTTAATCTCATCGTCCGGGATAACGCCCGTCAATAGGCCCTTCTCCGGTAAAAGATGCGCAAGATACTGCGAAGTGTCCACGACTTTGATGCCGACTTTTTCAAGGCGCCTTGTTATCTCCTGAAGTATCGAATAGTCGCTTTTGTTTCTTATTGTGTCAAGCATGCCTCGGGAGGCTGTGTCCTGTATTTTCTTATCATATATAACGTCTTTGTATACTTTTCCCACAAGAGCGAGCCTGCGTATTCTTTCCTTAAAAAGCAGAAACACGAACTTCTTAAATTGTCCTATGTTGAGCCAATATATCCTGTCGGCCTCTGCATTAAGCTGCGGGGAAGCCATGTTCTCAATAGCAAAAACAATCGTAGTTTCACCCTTCTGCCGCGCTGACCGGGCAAACTCAATAGGAAGACCCCCTCCCCCAGCGACTAACCCGACCCTACTCATCACTTTTCCTGTCGAATATACTAAACATAAGATCCGCCTCACAGACGCATTTACCTTCTACTTCGATCCTGCCATGCGTCTGGATAATATTCTCGCGCACGCGCTTGGTGACTTCTACGTGCATTACAAGTTGGTCTCCCGGAACTACCGGTTTTCTGAATTTCGCGTTATCGATCGTCATGAAAAAAGCCAGTTTCTGTTTTGCTTCCGGGACCATCAAAGCAAGAATGCCGCTAGTCTGCGCGAGCGCTTCAATCATAAGAACGCCCGGCATGACGGGCTCGCCAGGAAAATGTCCCTGGAAGAAATGCTCGTTCATCGTCACGTTCTTGACCGCTTTTATCCACTTTTCCTCCTCGTAATCAATGACCTTATCCACCAGAAGAAATGGATACCTGTGAGGAAGAAGTCTCATGATCTCTTTAATGTTTAGTTCCTTGCCGCTCATTGTCCGTCTCCTTCAGTTTGATTCTTTTTTTATATATTTTTCATAAATTTTCTGGACCATCTTTCCATTAAGACTGTGCCCTGACTTCCTTGCGGTAACTCTTGCGATAACCGGCCGGCCCAGCATGTACAGGTCTCCCACAAGATCAAGGATTTTATGCCTGAGGGGTTCGTTTGAAAAGCGCAAGACTGTTCCCACGGGGCCGTCACAGTCCATCACCAGGGTGTTCTCATAAGTCGCGCCTTTACCCAGTCCCGCTTTAAGAAGCGCTTCGGCCTCGGCTTTAAGGCAAAAAGTCCTTGCCGGGGCTATTTCACTCTCAAAAGAAGCTTGGTCTAACTCTATATCGAAAACCTCATGCCCTATTGAAGGCGTGTCATGCGCTATAGAATAAGAGACGCTGAAAACATCAGCCGGTGTAAGAATAAGAGACCGATCGCCTTCCTCGACTTTTTCTTCTTCCAGGATCTTTATGACTTTACGGCGCTCTTGCTGCGTTTTTATCCCAGCTTGCTTTAAGCCCTTTAGAAAATCCCGGGCGCTTCCGTCCATAGCGGGCAGTTCTTCACCGTCGATCTCAACAAGTATATTATCGATGCCAAGCGCCCATAACGCCGCAAGGAAGTGTTCGACAGTCTGCACTTCACTTTTTCCGTTAGATATCGTGCTTCGCCTCGTATACTCATCTGAAAGCGCGCTACTTCCCAGACGCAAAACCGGCACACCTTTTAAGTCCACCCTCTTAAAGACTATGCCTTCGTTCTCCTCTTGGGGCCTGCAGGTGACTTTAACCATATCCCCCGTCTGAAGGGCTTTCCCCGAGAAGCTGACTTCTTTTTCAAGGGTTCTCTGTCTTTCCATAAAAGTTTGCTCTCACTTTAACAAAGAAAAGGCACATTTTTTGTCATCCGGCTAGTTTCCTAAGCTTAGGGCTTAAGTTGTTTGCCTGCAATTCCTCTTAAATGTGCCCTTTTTCTGGTTATTTTTTATTCAGCTGTTTGACGACCACGTCCGTAAGATCAAAGGTCTCTTTCGCATACATCACGTTACGCGAGTCAAGTATGTAATCATACCCTTCTTTCTTGCCGATCCCCTCGACTACTTTCTGGATATCGTCAACTACTTCACGGAACATATCGTTCTTTTTGTTTAATAGCTCCTGCCGGGTCTTTAGATCGAATTCCTGGAGTTTTGCCACCCCGGCGTCTACTTCTTTCTGTTTCTTGCTCTTTGCGTCCCCCGTGAGCAGCTCCCCTTCATCCCTTAATTTTGTGATAGCTGCTATCATATTGTTGCGCTCTTCCTGGCGCGTCTGCGTGAGGCTGTTCAGTTCGGTTTCCATGCTTTTTGTCTTCTCGTACTCGTAGAAAGCGCGCCTTAGGTCCACATATGCTATTTTTTCGCCTGCGGCATACGCTTTCGGCATGTAAAAACTAGCCGCGATAAAAATCACCATTAACACAAGAGCTAACTTACCCATTTTCTTGAACATATCTTTTCTCCCTTCTCGTTTTTACTTATTGCTCTTTAAACCCCACGGTAAACTTATGCCCAGCCATTAAAACCCGTGGCTTACACTGAAATAAAATCTTCCTTCCCTTTTATCATCATGGTTTTCGTTAAGCGGATAGCCCCAGTCAAGCTGCACAGGACCTATGGGAGTTTTAATGCGCACTCCCACACCGGCACCTTGTTTATAATCAGTATCGCTGAAAATATCCCATGCTTCTGCCGTCACGTTTCCGACATCATAGAAAACGGATCCTTTCACCAGCTTTTTATAAATGGGAAAAACGACTTCCACATTGCCTATAGCCATACCCTCTCCACCTACTGAAAGCGCGTTGTCAACAGGGTCTCTGGGGCCGACGGCTCTTTCCTGGTATCCGCGTATCGTCCTCGCACCACCGGCGAAAAACATTTCATAAATAGGCACTTTATCCGATTTGCCGTAATTCTGGACTACACCGAAGCGTCCTTTCACGTTCAGCACAACTTCCCATATTATGGTGTGATAGAAGCTGCTGTGCAGGTACCATTTGACAAAATCCTTATCCCCACCCAGAAAACCGCCGGCATCACCCAGGGAAGATCCAACAACAAGCCCTTTTGTCGGTGAATATTTGTTGTCCCTTGTATCATATTCTATGTTCCAGGTAAGGCGGCTTAAGAGATTCGTCCCCTGCTCGTCTTTTAGGGACTGGCTGGCATCATCGGCGATGTTATCCAGCTTGACCTCTTCAAGGTTGTAAATAAGCCCGGTACTTAACTGGTCTGTGAGTTCCTTACCTAACCTTAAAGATCCGCCCGTACGGGTTTCGTCAAAGTCGTAACCGGAATTGCTGTCTTTATCGTGTTCCCGTCTATACACGTCAAACCCGAAGAGATATGGATAATCAAATATCCATGGATCGGTCCAGCTGAGTAGATAATTTGTCCTTGCACTTCCCATCTCAGCCCTCAAAGTAAGGTCCTGCCCGCCACCGGTAAACGTCGGGAAATTCAGTATATCAAAGTTCCTTTGTTTTACCTGAGCGAACCCTATAAAAGCATCCACGGAACTAAAACCGCCTCCGAAAGAGAGCTCCCCCGTCTTGGTCTCTTTTACGGTGACGTTAAGATCCTTGACGTTTTCCTCATCGGTCGGCACTGTCTCAAAATAAACGTCTTCAAAAAATCCCAGGTTATAAATGCGTTCTTTACTGTACTTGAGCCTTTCCCCGTCATATTTGGCCCCCGGGTACACCCTTAACTCGCGCCTTACGACTTTATCTTTTGTCTTGGTATTACCTATGACGTTGACCTTGCCGACATAAACCACTTCATGCCCGTTAATGGTATATATTAGATCCATCTTGTCCGTAGTGGCATTGTACTGGTGCGCAAGATCGATATCCGCGTTCATATAACCCCTGTCATAATAAAACGAACGGATATTATCCACGTCCTCCTTGATCTTCTGGTAGTCAAAGGGGTCATCGGTTTTTGCTTTTATTATTTTGCGTATCTCGCTTTCGGGAAATGACAACTCCCCCTGCACCGTTATAGTGCCGATGCGGTACTGGCTGCCTTCATCGATTATTACCGTCAGGTGTATGGTCTTGCCGTCTTCCTGGTAGTCTATTTTGCTTGTGACGCGGACATCAAGAAAACCTTTACTCCTGTAGAAGTTTCTTATTCTGTCGAGATCCGCCTGAAGTTTTTCATCATCAAGAGCGCCTTTATGTATGAACCACCAGGCTGTTTTGGTGCTCATGTAGTTTTTGATCTCGCCGGCAGGTACGCTTTTATTCCCTTCGATATTTATCCGCGTGATTTTTAAGGGCTGTCCCTCATCGATAAGGAATATGACCGTTGCCGCTCCCGTAGCCGGATCGGTTTCGATCTTGTAATCGACAGTGGCGCGGCTGTATCCCTGCTCGGTATAATATGCCCTGATCTCAGCGGCGTTTTGCGAAAGAATGTTAAAATCAACCAAGTCGCCCTTTTTAATCGTTACTTTCCTCAAAAGGCGCCCGTCCTTCATCCGGGAATTGCCTTGGAATCTTATCTCCGATATAAGCGGTTTTTCGACTACCGTAAACGTCACAACAATGCCTTCGATGTTCTCCTGCGTCTCTACAAATACGTCGGCAAAATACCCAGTGGCATAAAGACGTTTAAGTTCCTTATTGAGCGCGCTTTCTTCGAAGATGTCGCCCGGGTTCATTTTCAGCTTGTTCATGATGGTGGCAGTACTGACGGCGCTATTACCTTTTATCTTGATATCGCTTATAGGTTTAGGCGGAGGAGTCTGCGCCCATGCGGAAGAAACACATCCTGCAAGAAAGAACATTAAGATGAGAGCTGATAAAAATTTATTTTTCTTCATGATTAAAACCCTGCTTCCTCTTCGTCAATTCTCGACAGATTGCTGAATTTTGTATATTCCGGCAGGAACATAAGTTTGACCGTGCCTACCGGTCCGTGTCTCTGTTTTGCGACTATTACTTCAGTAACGCCTTTATTCTCCTCCGAGGGATTATAATATTCTTCCCTAAGAAGCAGCATTACAACGTCCGCGTCCTGTTCTATGGCGCCTGATTCTCTTAAATCCGACAGTTGCGGGCGTTTATCCTGCCGCTGTTCTACCGCCCTGGAAAGCTGGCTGACGGCTATGATCGGGATGTTAAGCTCCCTTGCCAAAGCTTTCATGGAACGCGATATCTCGGATATCTCCTGCTGGCGGTTCTCACTCCTGGCCGCCCCTCTCATAAGCTGCAGGTAATCAATGATGAGCATCTGGATATCGTGCTTGGCTTTTAATCTTCTGGCTTTTGCCCTGAGTTCAAGACCTGAAACACCGGGCGTGTCGTCTATATAGATGGGCGACTCCGAAAGTTTCCCGGCCGCATCTACAAGTTTCGGCCAGTCCGTCTGCGAGAAAAACCCCGTTCTTACCTTGTGGACGTTCACGCCAGCTATGGAACACAGCATCCTCTGCGCAAGCTGGTCTTTTGACATTTCTAGACTGAAATACGCGCAGGGGATCTTCTGGGTCGCGCCTATATGCTCCAGCATGGATATTGCCAGAGCGCTTTTCCCCATCGAGGGGCGCCCCGCGAGGATGATAAGATCCGACTTCTGGAACCCCGCGGTCTTCATGTCAAGATCATGAAATCCCGTGGGGATACCTGTAATATTCTCTTTCCTCTGATAGAGGTTATCGATCGTCTCGATGCTCTCCTTGACGATATCCTTCATCTGATGGATACGGATCTCCCGTCTCTGGTGTGAAGTGATGTCAAAGATCATCTTCTCTGCTTTGTCCAGGAGTTCCTCCACTTCACCCGTAGAATCATAGCTTTCCGATACAATGTGCGTGGCGGTATTGATCAAACACCTCAAGAGGTACTTTTCCCTGACGATCCTTGTGTAATGTTCGATATTGGCAGTCGTGGGTATGCTGCCTGCCAGTTCCGTGACGTAGGCGGGACCGCCCACTTCGTCCAGTATATCCCTTTTTTTAAGTTCTTCGATGAGGGTTACGATGTCTACCGCTTCGTTATCATCGTACAGTTTGACCATGGCCTGGAAGATCTTTTTGTGGGATGCGGAATAAAACGCATCTTCCTCAAGCTGTTCTATGGCTGCGGCTATCGCCTCCCTGTCGAGCAGCATCGACCCTAAAACCGCGGTCTCTGCTTCGGCATTCTGAGGAGGCACTTTTTCAATAAGAGTCTTTGGAATCATTTCACCAGTTTCGGGAAGGAACTATTACTTCTTAACAACCCAGACCCTAGCCTGAGTTTTGACTTCAGGATGCAACCTGATTTCAACATTATAAACCCCGAGGGCTTTTATCGGCTCCTCAAGGATGATCTTCTTTTTGTCGATTTCGACGCCTTCTTCCCGAAGAGTCGAGGCGATCATCTCGGAAGTGACGGCACCGAACAGTTTATCCTCTTCACCGGCATCCATTGAAATGGTGCAGGATACCGCCTGTATCTTCTCGGCAAGCCCCTGGCATTCTTCTATTAACTGTTTTTCTTTGCGCGCCTGTTCACGTTTTTTCGCTTCAAGAAGTTTCAGGGCGCCTTCGGTGGCTTCGCTGGCAAACCTGTTCGGGATAAGGTAGTTCCTGGCATACCCGTCTTTTACTTCCACTTCATCCCCGAGCTTACCCAGACTTTTGATATCTTTAAGCAGAATTAACTTCACTCTTCTCTCCTTGGCCTTCTTCTGGCAAGCCCCTCTTTTATCTTTACAAAAGGCAAAAGCGACGCGACGCGTGCCCTCTTGACGGCATTGGCTATCATCCGCTGGTGTCTAGAACAGCTGCCCGTGATCCTTGGGCTTATGATCCTGCCTCTATCGGATACAAACTTGTTCAATAGATCAACATTCTTGTAATCGATTGATTTTGCCTTGTCCTTGCACAGTCGGCAGGGCCTTTTTTTAAATATTTTTCGGCTTTTTTTCTCGATTTTTTTCTTCACGCTCTCTCCCATTCACTTGCATCTTTTTTAAAAGGGGATCTCTTCTCCCCCTGCCTCTTGATCCACATCTATCGATTCGACATCACTTGTTCCCGCGTCGCCGGAAGCGCCAGAGCCTTGCGTCTGGGTTCTTTCGCCGCGCGCGCCTACAAACTGAACGTTTGTAGCCACGACGTCCAACGCGCTTCTTTTCTGGCCGTCCTGACCTTCCCAGCTGCGCGATTTTAACCGCCCTTCCACCAGGACAGGCCGGCCTTTCGTAAGATACTCACCGCATATCTCGGCCATTTTACCCCAGACTACCACCCTGATAAAGGAGACGTCCTCTTTTCTTTCGCCTGTTGTGTCCTTATAAGAACGGTTCACGGCAACTGTGAAGTTGGCGACTGCAGTCCCGCTTGGAACATACCTTAGTTCAGGGTCCCTCGTAAGGTTCCCCATGAGTAACACTTTGTTTAAACTGGCGGCCATAATACCTCCGATGTCTGTCTCTATAACAAGACTGGGTCGCGACTAGCGTTTGTCTATCAGTGTACGCAATATATCTGTATTTATCCGGAACTCTTTCATCATGCCAGAGACGGACTCCGTCGGCGCGGTAAACTGGATTTCGTAATATACGCCTTCAGTTCTCTTTTTGATAGGGTAGGCCAGCGGCTTTTTCCCCATCATATTCTCTTTAACGATATTCCCGGAATTTTCGTTTACAATAGAGCCGATTTTACCGGTTATTTCGTCTATAGTGTCCTGTTTCTCAGGCACAATAATGAATAATCCCGAATATGACTGTGTTTTTCCCATGCTTTTCACCATTTATTATTAAAATTATTCGTTAGATGATAACATACATCAAAGCTCTAATCAAGCTAAATTAAGCTTTACGCGCTGTTATACCGGTTCATGGCCTCTTTTATACCCTTTTTAAGCCATACATCGGCACATTCTGCCACTTTTGGCAGTATTTCGTTCAAGACAGCCTTTTCCGACCGGGAAAAGTTGGCAAGAACGTACGCGGACATGTTTTCAATCTCTGCTTCTCTTCCGACTCCTATTCTGAGCCTGGAGAAGTCCGGCCCTATTTCCCCAGCTATAGACTGAAGCCCGTTATGCCCGCCACTGGACCCTTTCTGGCGTAATCTTATCCGTCCGACAGGAAGATTAACGTCGTCCGTAATTACGAGTAAGTCACTCTTCTTCTCAAGCTTGGAAGAACAAATCGCCTCTACCGCTTCTCCCGAAAGGTTCATGTATGTAAGCGGTTCAAACAGAACCACTTCCTTTCCTCCTACACGTCCGATCCCGTACTTGCCGCGGAAACCTCTTTTCCTGATCGGGATCCGGTATTGCTTTGAAAGAACCGCTAAAGCCATAAATCCGGCATTATGCCGTGTGTTTTTGTACCTTAACCCGGGGTTTCCCAGCCCTACGATGATTTTCATAAGTTTACGACGTTCTCATTGCCCGATGCTTCTCGTCTTTATTCTTCGGTGCCTTTTCCGGGTGCTTCTTCCCCTTCTTCTTCCTCTATCTTACCCTTCTTTATGACTTCGGGTTCTTCCGCTTCGCCTTCCGCGGCAGCTTCTTCCCCTTCTTCTTCTTCTTCCTCAAGTTTCGGCGGGATTACCGCAACCACAACATGTTCGGGGTCATCAAGAATTACCACATCCTTGGGAGGTGTGATATCCTTAACGTGGATAGAGTCTCCGATGCGAAGGTGCTCGACATGTATATCGATGTGTTCGGGGATCGCCGTGGGCAGACATTCTACTTCCAGTTCCCATGCTTCCTGGGTCAAAATACCGCTTTCCTCCTGGACTCCAACAGCCTCACCCTTTATGATAATAGGTACGTTGACTTTCAGTTTATCTTTGAGGGATATCTCATGAAAATCAACGTGGACGAATTTATCGTTGATGGGATCATGCTGGACTTCTTTTACAATAACGGTCTTTTTGAGGTCTTTTTCTCCGCCGCTGATATCCATGGTGATAATAGCGTTTTCACCGGCGTCAGTATGAAGCGCATGCCACAGGTCTTTACTGTCTACATGGACGCTCAGGGCTTTTTTGCCTTCCCTGTATGTTACCCCGGGGATCCGCCCCTTTCTTCTCAGCTGTTTGCATGCTTCTTTCCCAAGAGCCCCTCTGAGTTCCGCTTTTAAAGTCACTTTTTCCATCTATCTCACTCTCCTTTTTATTCGAATAGCGCGCTAATAGATTCTTCGTTATGTATCCGTCTTATCGCTTCACCCAAAAGAGGCGCTACCGATAACTGTTTTATCTTTTTGATTTTTTTCTCTTTCTCTATAGGTATAGTGTCTGTTACGACAAGCTCTTTTATTTCAGAACTTTCAAGCCTCTCTATTGCCGGCCCGCAGAGTACCGGATGCGTAATGGCGGCGTATATATCCTTGGCGCCGTTTTTCTTTAAAGCGCTTGCCGCTTCTGCCAGGCTCCCTGCAGTTGCGACTATGTCATCGACTAAAATAATGTTCCTCCCCTCAACATCCCCCATTATATGCATGACCTCGGCTTCAACGTCGTTAATTCGTCTTTTATCAACGATAGCCAGGCCTGCCCTTAACCGTTTAGCGTAAGCTCTAGCCATCTTGATCCCGCCGACATCGGGAGAGACGATCACTATGTCTTTTATGCCTTTCTTTTTAAAATATTCCTCAAATATCCTGACGGCATAAAGATTATCCAGCGGTATATTAAAAAACCCCTGTATCTGCCCGGCATGGAGGTCGATTGTGATCACCCTGTTTGCTCCTGCCTGGGTCAAAAGATCCGCGGTAAGTTTAGCGGTTATCGGTACACGCGGCTGATCTTTCCTGTCTTGACGGGCATACCCGAAATACGGCAGAACCGCTGTTATACGCCTTGCGGAAGACCTTTTAAGGGCATCCAGCACTATAAGCAGTTCCATAAGATGCTCATTCGCCGGGTATGAAGTAGGCTGGACGACAAAAACGTCTTTACCCCTAATATTCTGTTTGATTTTTACGCGCGTCTCCCCGTCACAGAACCTTGTCACATCCAGTTCCCCCAAAGAGACGCCGAGGCTTTCACATATTCCCTGTGTCAGGGCAGGATTCGCGTTACCACTAAAAATCGTCAGCTTGTTCATTTCATCTCCCATGAATAGTGCTTTGTCAAGCACGGTTACTAAATTTTCTTAAATAACAC
>CAZGOG010000035.1:0-17992 GCA_964527555.1 uncultured Planctomycetia bacterium
ATGTTTCCTTAAGAAGTAGATTTCTCCTGCTCTGGCGGATGCCTTTGCTTCCACTTTGGTAAAAAGAGACCCTTTTTCGGTGGGGTACATAAAAAATGCGATAAGCCGTAATATAGGAAGCGCCGACGTCACAAAAGCCGATATAGTGAAAGTAAACACTTAAGAGAGGCAAGAAGAAAGGTTCTTTCCGTGAAAAAACTTGTAGTCTTAAGAAGGGTTTCGCAAGTCTTTTTTCTACTCTTATTTGTTTATATCCTGTGGTCGACTACCTACCCCTTAAGGGGACTTCTTCCGGCGGGGACTTTCTTTAAGACAAACCCCAATATCATGATCTTCACCGCCATCAGCGAACGCATCTTTCTGCCGGGCCTGGTATTTGCTTTTATGATGCTTGTTATAACTCTAGTCCTGGGAAGGTTTTTCTGCGGGTGGGTGTGTCCGTTAGGGACTTTGATGGACTGGACAGCTTCTCTTAAGAAAAAAAGACGCGAGACAACTGACTTATTCAACAGAAAAGTGCGCCGCGTCAAATTCGTTGTTCTGGGCGTAATAGCTTTGGCTTCTTTTTTCGGGATGCAGATCGCCTGGGTGCTTGACCCCGTGGTGCTTGCGGCAAGGTTCGTATCCCTCAACCTCACCCCGACAGTCACGCTTCTTCTGGACAAAGCGTTTATATTCATCATACGTGATGTAGGCTTCTCCGGACTGCATGATTTTTACAGGGCTCTTAAATCTTCCGTTTTGGGAGTGAGAGTAGCTTACTTTGCTAATAGCGGTATGATCTTCGCGTTTTTCCTTACGGTTCTTATCCTTACTTTTTTTATCACACGGTTCTGGTGCCGCGTGCTCTGCCCGTTAGGCGGCATATATTCGCTTATCGCAAGGTTTTCTCTCTTAAGAAGGGTGGTCGGAGAATGTATAGATTGCGGTCTGTGCAGGGAAAGATGCCGTATGGGCGCCATAAATGATGACATAAGTTACTCGAAAGGCGAGTGTATACTTTGCATGGACTGTGTTTATGGTTGCCCCGTGCATGTTACTAAGTTTACCTGGCCTACTTTTAAGGGCTTACCCGCAAAACGAGATGCAGCCTCTTCCCGCGGGCTTTCACGTAAAGAATTTATATTTTTGATTCTTAGCTCCGTTTTTTTTCTTGGTTTCAGGCGCGGTTCGAGAAAGAAAACCGGTTCGGTGGTAAGACCGCCTGCTTCCTTAAAGGAGGATGAATTTATCAACAGGTGCGTCAGATGCGGTAACTGCATGAAGGTCTGTCCGACTAATGTGTTACAGCCGTCCATGCTCCAGGCCGGTTTAGGCGGCGTCTGGACGCCTCACCTGGTGAACGAGATAGGTTACTGTGAGTATAACTGCGTCCTCTGCGGGGAGGTCTGCCCGACAGGGGCGATAAGTAAACTGCCTTTAGCGAAAAAACAGCATGCGAAACTGGGGGTGGCCAAGGTCGACCGTTCGATTTGCATAGCCTGGTCGGGGAACAAAGAGTGCCTCGTCTGCGAGGAGCACTGCCCGGTCCCCAGTAAAGCCATCAAAATAGAGGAAGCGTGGATAGAAAACAGGATGATAGGCAGGCCCGTCGTAGATACCGATCTTTGTATCGGTTGCGGGATATGCCAGTATAAGTGCCCTGTACGCCCTTTAAGGGCGATAACGGTAAGCCCGGAAGGCGCCTATAGGCCTAAGGGATAAAAAAGGAGACCGAATGCAAAACTTTGATTTTTATAACCCTACGAGGATAATTTTTGGCAGGGGCCAGACAAACCGCGTAGGCGAAGTGACTAAAGCTTACGGTAAGCGGGTTCTGCTTCTTTACGGAAGGGGCAGCGTCAAGAGGATCGGTCTTTTTGAGAAAGTCGTAAGAAGCCTCCGCCAGGCCGGAGTCGGATGGATCGAGTACGGGGGAGTGCGGTCCAATCCGGTACTTGGTTTTGCGCGTAAAGCCATAGACCTATTCCGCAGGGAGAAGCTTGACGCCATAGTCGCTGTCGGCGGGGGCAGCGTGATCGATACCGCCAAGACGGTAGCGGCGGGCGTTCTTTACGAGGGTGACGCATGGGATTTTTTCTGCAATAAAGCCGAGGTTGAAAAAGCTGTGCCTGTAATAGTCGTTTTGACTTTAGCTGCCTCCGGATCGGAGATGAACGGAGGCGGTGTCATAACCAATGAAAAGACACAGCAGAAACTCCATCTTGTCGGTGAGCCTTTATTCCCGAAGGCCTCGATCCTTGATCCCGTCAACACCTATACCGCGCCTATTGACCACTCCATGTACGGGGCGGTCGATGCGATCATGCATGTTCTGGAAGGTTATTTTAACGCGACGGACCCGGCTACGCCTTTACAGGACAGGTTTGTGGAAGGGCTGGTTAAGACTGTCATGGAAAACGCCAAGATCATTTTTTATAAACCCAATGATTATGAGGCGCGGGCGAACATAATGTGGTGCGCCGCTTTAGCTTTGAACGGGCTCATGGTATCCGGAGTCGCCGCCGAGGGGTTCCCGATGCATATGATAGAACATTCCTTAAGCGCACTCTACGATATCCCGCACGGGGCGGGGCTTGCCATTGTCGCGCCCAGCTGGATGCGCTACAAGAGCAAAAGCGACCCTGAGAAGTTCGCACAGTTCGCCAAACGGGTATTTAACGCCTCTGACGGCTCCATGCAGGAAAAAGCGGCTAAAGGGATAAACTCTCTTGAGAAGTGGTTCCTTTCAATAGGCGTTCCCGTAAGGCTTTCTGATGTGGATATACCCGCTTCCGACATAAAAAAGATCGCGGAAAACGCGCGTATGACCGCAAAGCTATGGGGGCTTACCGGGTATACGGTGGAAATAATAGAGAAGATCCTGAAAAAGGCGGCATAGGATGCTGTCAGCGAACAGAAAAAGGCATAAAATTCGAAAAACGATAAAATCATTTGCAAATATACGTAAGAACCATTAAAATTGTACTGTTATCTTATTATGTTTTTAGCATATGAGAGTAGCGGCAGACGATGAATGAGGGTTTTCGTATAGAGCAGTAAGGATCCAGACACTTTCCCCGGAGAAGGGCGAGTGTCTTTTTTTTGGCAAATTAAAGGTAACCTGGGAAACGAAAGGAGCGTGTTATGAAGAAAGTTGTTGCGTGTATCATTGTACTGGCTCTTTTTGCGGCATGTACGCCGGCATTTGCCGCGCAGACTCAGAAGGGGGCCAGCACCCAGGCTCTTGAAAAGGCAAGCGATGAGGCGGTATTCCATCGTATAGGCGACTGGTTCGCGACTATCGGCAAGACAGACGCTGAAAAGAAGCAGATAATCGCCGAAAGAAAAGCCAAAAGAGTCGCAATAAGAGCCCAGAAAGAGGCGGCGAAAGCGCAAAAAGAGCTCGAGAAACAGATGAAAAAGACACAAGAGACGATAAAGCAGCAGATGAAACAGACCCAAGGCAAGATGGGCAAGTAGCACGTTCTTAAGCGGGGGAGGATGTTTAAAATGAAGAAGATACTGACTTCGTTGATCGTTATTGTTTTGATAGCGGCAGTAGTGCTGGCGGTCGGGAAAAACACTATCGCCAAAGTAGCCGTCGAGAAGAGCGTAGAGATGGTCACGGGTCTTAAACTCAGCATGCAGAGTCTCAATATCGGCATAATCAAGACTCTTGTCGGGATAAAGGAGCTTAAGCTGTATAATCCGGACGGGTATAAGGATAGGGTCATGCTGGATATGCCGGAGATCTATGTCGATTATGATCTGGCGGCAGCATTCAGGGGTAAAGTTCATCTGAAAGAGATGCGCATGAACTTGAAAGAGTTCACAGTCGTCAGGAACGAGAAAGGCGAGCTTAACCTGGATTCTTTAAAAGTGGTCAGGGAAGAGAAAGCGCCGGAAAAGGCCGCCCCTAAAGAAAAAGGAAAGATGCCCGAGATCCAGATCGACAAGCTGGAACTGAAGATAGGCAAGGTCGTCTATAAGGATTATTCCAAGGGCGGGGCGCCTTCCGTCCAGGAATTTAACCTTAACCTGGATGAGACATACCAGAACATAGACAATCCCGCGCAGCTTGTGAGCCTCATTGTGGTGAAGGCCCTTATGAACACCACAATATCGCAGCTGGCGAACTTTGACTTAAAGGGGCTTCAGGATCAGCTCGGCGGCCAGATCTCAAAAATCACCGAGACTGTAGCCCAGGCCCAGGAGTCCGTGAAAGCGGCGGCTGAAAGCGTCCAGGAAGCGACAAAAAGTCTGCAGGAAGCGGTCAAGCTTCCCTTTGGTTCCGAGAAGTGATATGGTTTGTCCGATGGGACAAATAAGTAAACAAGGAGGGGTGAAGTCGTGAGGAAATTTTTATCCATTATCTTAGTGTTATGTCTGGCAGGGGGGCTTTTCGTTAGCGGTTGCGGCCCCGTAAAAGCCGATTCGAGTCAGCAGGCGATTGCAAACGCCAAGACCATGGGAACGGTCCAGGAAAAAACCGATTACCTGGTCGCTCAGGCAAAGGCCTTTTACAATTCAAAACAATTCCAGGGTGCGGTCGATATAGCGCAGTACGTCTTAACGTATCTTGACAGAGATTCACAGGCGGCGAAGAGCCTGCTTGAGAAGGCCAAGGCGGACCTGACCGCGCAGATGAAACAGTCAGCCGAAGACCTCAGGAAGACTTTTGGAGGATAAACTTTTATGGTTCGGCGCGCTTCGCTTGCTCACCATGAATCTCTAATGTAATGAGGAGGTGCTTGGGACAAGGAACACCGAGGGTGTGAAGGCGCATCCCGAGAAGTTGTGACGCAACAGGCGAAAAAGATGAAAGGGCGGACGTAAGTCCGTGGAGATTCATATAAAAGAAGGAGGCAGACGATGGGCGGTTTACTGGGACTTATTATTCTGGTTCTTGACATCATTGCTATTGTCGATGCGGCAAGGAGTTCATTGGAAACGGCTAAGAAGGTCCTGTGGATAGTGCTTATAATAATTCTACCTATTATAGGCCTCATCCTGTATTTTCTGGTCGGTCGTCCCAAAAAAGCATAAGCTAAAGAGAAGCAAGGATAAAGATGGGGCCCGGGCCAATCCCCATAGGGATTTAAATGAAGACTAGAGCCCCATCTTTTGTGGTGAGTAATCTTGCGCTTTCCTTTCTTTTAAGCCTGTTTAGCTCTTATATGTTTATAAAGTATAAAATGTTGACAAAACGGTGTAACTGTGTTAAACTAACAAAAACTTAAGTTAACAAGGAGGAGAAGTGATGAGAAAGGTTCTACTGGTACTGGTTATTGCTATTCTATTCTTTGTTCCTAAAGCTTCATATGCGCAGGATACCGAAGTCCTGTTTGGTTTTGAGACGGGTCTTCAGGGATGGGATATCCCTGACTGGGCGTATGAAAAACCCGACCATGTTCAGAGGTCAATCGAATCTTCCGATAAGTATGCTTCAGAAGGATCCAAGAGTCTCCAGATCGATACGGAGTTTTCCGGAGGCAGATGGACAGGCGCGATAATCGAGATCATGCAGTATTGCGACTGGAGCGATTACAGCACGCTTGCCTGTGATATTTATCTTCCCCAAGGAGCGCCAAAAGGCCTGAAAGCGAAGATAATACTTACCGTTGGAGACAGCTGGAAGTGGGTCGAGCAGAGCAGAAGTTTCAATCTCGAACCCGGTAAATGGGTGACCATAACAGCGGATCTTACACCCGGCAGCATTGACTGGAAAAGAGTTGAGGTTGACGATGCGTTTCGCGCAGACGTCCGAAAGATCGATATAAGAGTAGAGTCGAACAATAAGCCCGCTTACACAGGTCCGATATATGTCGATAATATAAGAGTAATAAAATAATTATTCTTATTTGAGTCACCGGAATATTATATTAGGAGCAGGAGGAAGATGTTTTCTTCTTTCTGCTCCTTTTTTATCTGCTACAGCAGCATCTGGATGATATCTATTATTCTTTTAAATATAATTACCGCTTCGACTTGACCCTTGCATCCGGTGAGGGTATTCTTTATATAGACTTAACAGCAAAAATATAGAAAACTTGCCGTTTTACAACGGTTTTAACGGATATCTTTGTGGTACATATAAAATATGGATACCACTGCTAGAATCAGAAAGCTCGTTTTGTCCTTGGTGACGATTGCAATAATAGCAGGCACGACCGCTATTTTTCAATCCACACAATCTTTTTATAAGGATTTTGCCCAAGGGGAAAGATACTTTCGCTACAGGAAATACAGCAAGGCCTTGCCGTATTTTGTTTCCGCGTATAATTTAAATCCCACCAGCCCGGAGGTCTTGGCGTATCTTCTGTGGACGTACCAGAATCTCGGCATGAAAAAAGAGACTGGTATCATACTCGCAGCCCTTTACAAGAGCGACCCTGAGAACATCGCGGTTTTAGAACAGCTGGCGGATGTTTACTATAGCCAGTCGGGTTTCGCACAGGCGGAAGATATGTACCGCAAGATCCTTGAGATCAAAGATAGTTTCAGTGTAAGAAGAAAGCTTGCCGAAGTCGTTGTCTGGCAGAAAAAATACAAAGAAGCCGTGCCGCTGCTTGAAGAGCTCATGAAGGAGAAGCCTGACGATTACAAACTTATTGAGTTTTATGCGGATGTCTCTTCATGGGCCAAGGAATACGAGAAGGCGATATCTGCCTACAGGGAGCTTCTTTCCTCCGGCCATGGTTCAAGAGGCACCGTTTTAAAGCTTGCCGAGGTCCTTAGGTTTGCGGGAAAGGACGAAGAAGCTGTTTCAGTATATGATGAATATCTTAAAGGGGAGAAGTAGCATGAAAAAGATGACTTTCCTGCTCACTTTTACAGTCTTGATATTTTTGGTCTTTTTTTATGTGAATGCAGAGGATCTTGCGGATGAAGATAAAGCGAAGTTCGGCTTGGCTCAGAGTCTCAATAATACGGAGAAGTTCGACGAGGCCCGGGAGATATTGAGTGATCTTTACAAGAGGTATCCGGGCGATAAGAATATAGCGTTTGAATTTGCAAAAGCGCTGGGTTACGGTAAAGCTTTCAAGGAGTCGTCGGAAATATTCCTCAAGCTTCAGGAAGAATTCCCCGATGATGAAAACATAGTGCGCACATATGCGACAGTCCTTGAAGCTAATCAGAAGTTTCCCGAGGCGAGGGAGGAATATTTTCGCCGGCTTAAGAAGAATCCGACAGATGAAGCGCTTATCATGAAAATAGCCGACATCTCCTCTTGGATGGGGGATTACGAGACGGCCAAAAAGTATTACCGTGAACTCATCGCCAAGCATAAAGGCGACATTGCGCTTAAAACGAAACTTGCGGATGTCACTTTCTGGTCGCGTGATTACGCTGAAGCAGCGGCGCTGCTCGAGGAGATCTCTTCCACGCCTGAAGGCGATAAAGAACGGTTTACAAATCTATGTTACGCGTATCTTTCTCTGAACTGCTACGATAAGGCGGTAGAGTGCTATCAGCGCCTGGTGGAAGCATATCCGCAGGACCTTTCATCCAGGATGGGGTATGCCAATGCCCTGTATGCTTCAGGCAGGATGGATGAAGCCGAGCGGGAGTACAAGATCATCATCGAGAGGAGTCCGCTTGACGCTGATACGCGGATTAAACTTGCGCAGATGTTTGCTGCCAGGCAGAAGTACGAGGAAGCGATAGGGCTCTTAAAGGAAGTCCTTGATAAGGATCCGGACAACAAGACGGCTCTATTATGGCTTGCGCGTGTTTATAGCTGGGGGGCGTATTACCCGGAGGGCCTTGCGGTTTATGATGAGGTGATACAAAAATATCCGCAGTGGATTATTTCCAGGAGAGAAAAAGCAAGAGTTCTCGGGTGGGTGAGGAGGTATAAGGACTCTATAGACGCTTATCAGGAGATCTTCGCGGACATAGGCCCTGACGAGGCTTCCCGTCTTGAGATGCTTTCAAAGGACGATTTTTACCGCCGTTTTGACCGCAGCGCAATTGCGGAATATAAAGAGTGGCTGGCTCTTGAGCCTTATGACCTGGAAGGTCTTTTTGATCTCGCTCAAGTCTACTCACGCCAGATGCAGTGGGAAAATGCCCGCGAGATGTATAACAGGACTTTGCAGGTTTTCCCCGAACATTTCAGGGCAAAAGAGGCCCTTAATAAAGTGGATATCTACTCCAAATCGCCGCTTATAGACGCGGGGTTCGAGTTTTACGAGGCGGACAGCTCTTCCAGGGACATAGATGAGAAATACTGGTGTTTTTTCTCGGGAGTGCGGATGCCGCTTTATAAGGACATATACTTCAATGTGCGTTCGGAAACCTTTCTTTATTATACGAGGGAGTTTTCTTCGCTCATGCGGGAACGCATCTCGGTGGGCTTAGAGCTGGTGAAACGCCCGCTTTTCTGGGCAAGCAGCGGCTACAGGGCCAGTCTATACACTCAGGGGATTGAGGACAGCCACAATTTTTACGGGGATATAAACATAAAACCGATCGATTTCTTGCTTGCGACATTCTCCTATGAAAGGAAGGACATCACCGATAACGCCCAGACTATTAAACGGAGACTGAGAAGGGATGATTATAAGATGCGCGCTCTTTTTGAGCCTAACAGGAGGCTGGCCTTTGGTGCTGATTATATGTTTTCCGATTATACTGACGGTAATACCAGGGGGGATTACGGTTTTGACGGCAAAGCCGTTATTTTCTATGAGCCCAGGAGCCTTTCAGTCACGTACCGCTACGAGGAATATGGGTTCCAACGTCCTGAAAGCTATTATTTTACGCCGAGCAGTTTTCACACAAATAAGGTGGCCCTTGAATGGCGGCACTTTCTGAACAAGGAAGAACTTTTCTGGGGGTCTAACGATACGTTTTACACGTTAAGGTACTCTGTTAATTTTGACGTAAACGATCAGGTAGGCCATACCTTATATGCGGATTTTCATAAGGATTGGACGGACCGTTTCTCAACGCATGTGGAATGGAAGAAGATGATCTATGACCATCAGGATACCTACAGCGAAGACGAGGTCCTTGCCTATATAAAATATTATTTTTAGGATATAGCTTATGGGAAACAGCCGGATAAAAAAACCGAGATTTATGCCAGCGTTGGTACTTTTGCTTTTTATCGCAAGCGCCTGTTATTTTATGTCAAGGGCGGTTTTTCTTGCTTTTGCCGGCTACGGGCCTTTTGAGAAAGTGCTCTCGATCTTTTTCTTTTTAGCGGAATTTTTCGTTATGTTTCACGCTTTCGGGTATTTCTCAAATATATACAGGCTCAGCAAGGTTCAGGTGACAGAGGTGAAAGAAGGGGAGGTCGAGGAGAGAGTGGCTCCTCCGCCCCGTAGGTTCCCGCAAGTCGCCGTGCTTATCCCGGCCAGGCACGAACCGAAAGACGTCCTTGAAAGCACAGTAGTGAGTTGTTACAACATTGACTACCCTAGTAAGACCATTTATATACTTGACGACTCTTCCGAGAAAAGTTACATGGACGAGGCCATGGAGATCTCCCAAAGGTATGGCGCCAAGCTTTTCCGCAGGCAAACGAGGCATGGCGCAAAAGCCGGGGTTATTAATGACTGTATGAAAACCCTGGATGAAGAATATATGGCTATATTCGATGTGGACCAGAACCCTATGCCGGACTTTTTGAAAAAACTGGTGCCTTTTCTTGAAGATGACGCTAAGCTTGCTTTTGTCCAGACGCCGCAGTTTTACAGTAACCTCACCTCGGGCAAGGTCTCCTTCGGGGCCCAGATGCAGCAGTCGGTTTTTTATGAGTATGTCTGCGAAGGGAAAAATTCCGATCAGGCGATGATATGCTGCGGGACCAATGTGGTGATGAGGCGCCAGGCGCTTCTTGATGTGGGAGGACTGGACGAGTCGACTGTTACGGAGGATTTTGCCACATCGCTTTACCTGCAGCTAAAGGGGTGGAGGACCATGTATTATAATCATGTGAACACTTTCGGAATGGGGCCGACTGACCTGGGGGCATATTTTCAGCAGCAGGATAGATGGGCCAGGGGAAACATTGGCGTGCTTAAAATAATCATATCAAGATTTTTCAGGTCGCCCTTTTCATTAAAGCCGGCTCAATGGTTTGAGTATCTCATAACAGGCAGCTACTATCTTATAGGATGCGCGTATATTTTTCTCATATTTTGCCCGATACTGTATATTTTCTTTAATATCCCGTCATTTTTTATGAATCCGGTGGTGTATTCACTTGCGTTTATCCCTTATTTCCTGCTTTCTGTAGGGATATTCTATGTAAGCATGGGCAGGAAAAAGTATAGCCCGCTGCAGCTTTTTGAAGGGCAGGCCCTCATGTTTTTGACGCTCCCGGTTTTTATAGGGGCTGCGGTAGGTTCGCTTTTGGGGTTTAAAGGCACGTTTAAAGTGACCTCGAAAGCTTCAGGCGCAAGGATATCGTATTTAAAGCTGTGGCCTCAGCTGTTTTTGTGGAGCATAAGTTTATCCGCTATAACATGGGGCATAAACAGGCTCTATTATGAGAGGACAGTTGCTGTTCTGATAAACATAGTGTGGATACTGTATCATTTTATACTGCTTTCGTTCCTTTTTTATTATGATGAAGATTAAAAAAACAGTTTTTCTTGTTCTCCTCTTTTTAACCTTAGCGGCAGTTGCGGCTCTTTTCTTCTTGAAAGAATGGGAGGTGCCACTTTCTCCGGAGAAGATGAAGGCAACGGAAATCGTTGAAAATGCCTGGCTAGGTTATAAGCGCTACTTTATAGAGCCTGACGGCAGGGTCAATCGGCCCGATAGCGGTGATACCGTCTCGGAGGGGCAGGCATATGCCATGCTGAGGGCGGTATTGACCGGCGATAAAGAGACGTTTGATAAGTGTTATCTCTGGACGGAAGAGAATCTGTCCAGAAAAAGCTCCAGAGGGGATAATCTTCTGGCCTGGTTATGGGATAGGGGCGCGGTCAAGGACTGGATGCCGGCAGCGGATGCCGATATAGATTATGCGCTTGCTCTGGTCTTTGCCGATTCGATATGGGAGGGGGAAAACCCCGGGGGAACGGATTATTACGGCAGACGCGCAAGATATATGCTTGATGATATCCTCAGGCTCCTTACGTACCGCACTTCCAGCGGAAGGCTTTATCTTTCCCCGTGGATAATCGGCCAGGAGAAAAAGACGCGGTATCCCGTTAACCCCTCGTATTATTCGCCGGCCCACTTCAGGGTATTTTATCAGTTTACCTCAGATAAAAGGTGGCTGGAGTTGGTGGACACCATGTACTATATTTTAGATTCTATCTCTAAAAACTTTGACGGCAAAGAAGGCAGGGGGCTTATCCCGGACTGGTGCGCCGTAGGCGATAATGACGAATTTTATGTTCTGGAGGGGAAAAGTTCCGGTTTCGGATGGGAAGCGGTAAGGGTCCCCCTAAGAGTCGCTATGGATTATTACTGGTTTAAGGGTAAAACGGCGCAGGACTTTTTAAGCGGAGGTTTCTCGCGGTTCGTCGAGGGCCAGTGGAAAAACAACGGGGCGGTATTCTGTGAGTATAGCTATGACGGCACTTCTAGCAATGAATACGAGGACGCGCTTTTCTATGCCGCTTATTACTGCGCGTTATCGGCAGGTGAGTCGAGGTATTCGAAAGACATGCTCCAGAAGAATAGGTCCTTTTTGAGAAAAGAGGCTGCCGGCTGGGTATATAATGACACCAGCGCATACTATACGAACAGTCTTGCCTGGTTTGCCGATGGGTTTATTTCGGGTATACTTAGGCTTATAGAAAGAAGGTGAAGCTATGATGGAAAAGGGAATTCTTTTAAAAAAGCTTGAAGAATGCATAAAGGTCGAAGAAAGCGCGATACCGCTTTATACGCAGCACGTGCATAATACGCTGTTTCTTTCGGACTTTGAGAAAAAGGATCAGGATAGGGTCAAAGCCATACTGATGGAACTGAAAAAAGACTCGGAAAAACACAAGAAGATGTTTGAGGATCTTCTGACTGAAGTGAAAGGTTCAGGCAAAGATGTTTACTAGAGAGGATTATAGAGAATATTTCAGTGCAATCCTTGAAAAAGAGAAAGGTATGATTTCTGGCATCACTGATATCAAAAGTTCGATCGGCGACCAAGATACCTTGAGGGTGCTGGATCTTATAATCAATGACGAAGTAAAACATTATTCTTATACTGCCGGGCTTTTGGAAATGTTAAATGAAAGGGTCAAATAAAGATGTTTACGAGAGGGGATTACAAAGAGTATTTTAGCTCCATTCTTGAAAAAGAGAGAGACATGATCTTCAGTGTCGCTGATATAAGAAGTTCGATCAGCGATGAAGAAGCCTTGAAAATATTAGAAATAATAATCAATGATGAGATAAAACATTATTCGTATGTCGCCGGCCTTTTCGAGAATCTATTGCTTCAGGGAAAAGTCGAGAAAAGAAAGTTCAGGAGGCAGCACTCCCTGGGCGATGCCTGGGTGAGGGACCTCAAGACTAAAGAGGAGATCAAGGCAAGATGCGTAAACGTCTCCGAGGGCGGTATATGCATAGAGAGCGATAAACCTCTTGAAGTCGGCAATCTCTTTGAGGTGGCGATAGAGTTTTATGACGGGTCGGAACCCGTCCGCCGTGTAGGCAAGCTGGTATGGTACAAAGAGGTCATTGCAAAGCTCAATATAGGCGGTATCGAGTTTAAACTTAACTAATAGATATGAAGAGGGAGAAAGAAATGCTTGAGAGGATAAATCCGCGTAAGACCGCCTCCTGGAAGAGGCTCCAGGCCCATTACAAGGTGATGAGGAGTAAACATATGCGGGATATGTTCCAGGCGGATTCCGGAAGGTTCAGCAAGTTCTCCGTGCGTTTTGGAGATATCCTCTTTGACTATTCAAAAAACATAATCACCGAAGAGACCATGAAGCTTCTTTTCGCTCTTGCCGGAGAGACCCGGATCGCCTCTTCCATCGAGAAGATGTTTCAAGGCGATAAAATAAACGAGACGGAAAATAGAGCCGTTCTTCATGTCGCCCTCAGGAATGCTTTCGACAGCCCCATTTATGTGGATGGTGAGGATGTCATGCCGCAAGTTGAGGCTTCGCTTAAGAAGATGAAGGAGTTTTCCGGAAAGATCATATCCGGCCAGTGGAAGGGTTTCACAGGAAAGCCCATCAAAGATATCGTCAATATCGGTATAGGGGGTTCGGACTTGGGGCCTGTCATGGTCACAGAAGCCCTCAGGCCCTATAAAAAACCTAATATCGAAGCTCACTTCGTATCCAACATCGACGCGACGCATATCGTTGAGACGATTAAAAGGCTTGATCCGGAGACCACGCTTTTCATGATAGCATCAAAGACCTTTACCACCAGCGAGACGATGACCAACGCCCGTAGCGCCAGGGAATGGTTCCTCGAGAAGGCTAAGAGCGAAGAGACGATCAAAAAACATTTTGTCGCGCTTTCGACCAACCGGATAGAAGTGGAGAAGTTCGGGATTGATCCGGAGAATATGTTCGTTTTCCGGGACTGGGTGGGCGGAAGGTTTTCGCTTTGGTCCGCCATAGGTCTTTCTATTGCGTGCACGATAGGTTTTGAGAACTTCTCACTCCTCCTGGAAGGAGCGCGTCGCATGGATAAGCATTTCAGGGAAACTCCTTTTGAGGGGAACATCCCGGTGATCCTGGCGCTTCTAAGCGTATGGTACAACAACTTTTTCGGTGCCCAGACGGAAGCGGTTCTTCCGTACGACCAGTATATGCGCCGTTTCCCGGCGTATTTACAGCAGGCGTGCATGGAAAGTAACGGCAAAAGAGTGGATAGAAGCGGAAAAGAAGTCAGCTATGATACCGCCTCCGTCGTCTGGGGCTCACCCGGCACGAACGGTCAGCATGCGTTCTATCAGCTCATCTACCAGGGCACGAGGATCATACCGTGTGATTTTATTATAGAGGCGATAAGCCATAACCCTCTCGGGGAACATCACCAGATACTTCTTGCTAACGCGTTTGCGCAGACAGAGGCGCTCATGAAGGGCAAGACGGCTGGGGAGGTGCGTCAGGAGCTCGAGGACGCGGGGATGAGCAAAGAGGAGATAAAAAGGCTTGCTCCTTTTAAAGAGTTCCCGGGCAATAAACCCACCAATACCATACTGGTTAAAAAGCTTGCCCCCGAGACATTAGGCAGCTTGATAGCGATGTATGAGCATAAGATCTTTGTCCAGGGCATTATCTGGGATATATTCAGTTTCGATCAGTGGGGGGTGGAACTGGGGAAAGAGCTTGCGAAAACGACACTTCCCGAGTTGAAAAGCGATGAAGAAGCCGCTTCATATGATTCGTCGACAAACGGGCTTATAAACGCTTTTAAAAAGATGCGAAGAGAAAAATGAATCTAGTAAGCGGTTTAGGCATGCTTCTGGGTGGGGCCTGGGCTTCCGGTATAAATCTTTACCTTACCATCATGGTCCTGGGCATAGCCGGCAGGCTCGGGGTTATTAGCCTGCCCGGAGGGCTTGAAGTGCTTATGCATCCGGCTGTCATACTTATCGCCGCGCTTCTATTTCTAGTGGAGTTTTTTGCGGACAAGATCCCTTACGTCGATACGACATGGGATTCGGTGCATACGCTGGTAAGGCCTTTGGGCGCGGGGATACTTGCGTACCTGGGCACATCAGGCTCTTCCGAGGGCGCTCAGTTCGCTTTTGCGCTTCTTTCCGGAGGCGTTGCGCTGGACGCGCATCTTACCAAGGCGACGACACGGGTTGCCATAAACACTTCACCCGAGCCGTTTTCAAATATTATCGCAAGCGTCTCGAAAGACGCGCTTGTCCTGGTCGCGCTGTGGCTTGTGGCCCGGCATCCCGTGATTGCGGGCATCATCGTTGTATCGTTTATAGTCTTTTCCATATGGTTCTTAAAGGTGATGTTCCGTTTTCTGAAGAGAGTATTCAGCTTCCTATCCGGAGAAAAAAAGCCCGAAGTTTCTTGAAAATAGTTTAAGGGGGGTAACTACAGGAGGTACTATATGAAAATAAAAATTCTTTTTGCAGCAGCCCTTGTAATAATCGCGATCGTGTTTTATTTCAGTTCTCCATTGCTTGAGGCCGGGAAGATACGGACGACGGTGGAATGGGCCGAAGAGAGAGGTTCTACTCTCCTCAGGACTAAAGTGGAATGGGTGGAGCCGGCAAGAAGTGCGCCGTCACAGGCAAGGCAGGGGCTTTTGCAATGAGAAAAAAAATAGCTATTATTTTTCTTACGGTTTTTTTGCTTTCAGGCGGGGTTCTTTTCTCTCAAGCCGAGAAAATAAGGCTGGAAGTCTTTGAGGTAAAATATGCGGATATCAAGTCTTTGGAAGAGGCGGCCAGTGCGCTAAAAAGCGATGAAGGAAGAGTGAGCGTCCACACTTCGACGAACAAGCTTGTCGTGTTCGATTATCCGTCGAATTTAGAGCGCATCGCAAAAGTCATAGAACTTCTGGATATAAAGCCCAAAGAGCTTGAGATCAAAGTCGTCGTGGTGGAACTTACCAGCGCTTTTTTGCGGCGGCTTGGACTGGGCGGAAGGGCGACCATAATCCCTCCGGCTAAGTTTGATGAATTTATGTTCCTCGTTAAAGTGGCGAAGGAGGCAACCGTGCGCAGCGAGATGTCGCTAAGGACGATAAGCGGCAGGGTTGCGGCGCTTTCGGTCAGCGAGAAAGAGATTTTCGGGGGGACGCTTACAAGGGAAGGGGATGAGCTTGTGGTCGTACCTATCCAGGAGAGGGAGGCAGGCAACTACCTGGAGGTTTTGCCGAGAGTGAACGACGACGGGACCATTAACATAATAATCCGGCCGTCCGTAAGCGAATTCCGGGCCGATGGCAGCGCGCGTGAGAGGTCCATCCTGACGCAGCTTGTCGTTAATGACGGTGACACAGTAGCCATAGGAGGCCTTGACGTTACCGGAAAGCGCACCGGCGGGGAAAGCATTCCGCCTGCTGATATAGCTATCTCGAAAGGAAACGTAGATGCGGCGAGAAAGGTCGTGATGTTTCTCACGACGGATATTGTTGATTAAACTATGAACTAGTAATGGAGGAGAAAGATGCAGGTATTACAGATAGTTTCGGTTGTCTTAGAGGCGGTGATCGCTTCTCTCGGCGTGAGAGTTGCCCTCCTCAAAAAGAAAAGCTACGGCTGGTGCATCGCTTTGACTTTTGCCATTTATGTCTTTTACGATTCAGTCTACTTGTTCGATCTGCAGGTGGGGGCGGGTTTGATGAAAATTCTTTTCTTCATCGCGACTATTTCAATGCTCTGGTCCGTATGGCGCATCTACAAGGAATAGAAGAATGCCGGAAGTTTTTACCCATGCACCAGAAGGCCACGCCCGTAAGGGCGTGGATGAATGGCCTTCGGTGCAGGGTTCCGCTTGACGGAAAGACTGAAACTGTGGATGCCATGGGCGTTAGCCCATGGAGTTTCACCAGAAACAAGTGGCGTTACATAAAACGCTACTATCAGTCACCCCCAATGGGTAACAATGAAGTTTTGTTAGGTATCAAAAAGCAAGCAAGCGTGCAGTTGACATCCATCCTATTCGTGTTAAAATAAAAAAAGACAGTTGTTATAATTGAAAGTCAGAAACCCTATCGTTTTAGGCTAAGGTCCAAGAAACGGCAGGGTTTCGTTATAAATGGAAAAGTTAAAGTCTTTAAGAAGTACAAACGAGGAGGATCGGGATGGGAGAACATTTTTTTAAGAGAGTGTTATCAAAGCTTGTTTTTATCGTACTTATCACTGCTTTTTCATTGAATGCATCTCCGGACGGTTTAGGAACGCTTCCCTCATCACAAAATCCACTTGTAAAAAGAAAAGTCCTCGCCAAATTAAGAAAAACCCAGATCCAGCATGCTGCGCGCGAAGAAGAGATGCGGCTCTTTGCGATAAATAATACGCCGTGTATCTTGCTTTCTTCGGGCAGATATCTTGTGAGTGCGGAAATCGCCAAAGACAACTTACTTTTACTCGGGGAGATTGTAAGGGCTAATTTCAGGTCTCTCATGAAAGTCTTTTCCGTCGAAGACGCGTATAAAGAAAAATACGAAGCGATAAAAAAAATGATCCTTGAACGTTTCCCGCCCGATGAAAAAAGCATGATTTCGTACGATGAGTATGTACAGGATACGTGCGCCAGGGGTTTTAAGTGGCTCTATCTTGTAGGCGATAAGGAAGGAGTGCTTTTTAGAGACGAAGTGCCCCTTGAAGAGAAACCTTTTATCGATGCTTTTGAACAGATGATAAGCGAGGACAAAGGAAACTCTTTTTCGGAAGAGTTCTGGAACCCTGAAGCGAGAGAGAAACTGCTCATGGAAGCGCGTGGTAATATGTCGTTTTATACAGCAATGGATCTAGCGGATGAGATTTCCGGCGGCAGGTATACGGAACTTGTGATGGTGCCCGGGCACGGTATATATGTCGGCAAAAGCAGAGAGGATACTAGCAAGGATAAAGGCGGGTGGATAGGCGGTTTCAGGGGAGAAGGTTCATTTTATGCGGAACACGCCCGGGGGGGAGTTGAGTTTGCGTCGGAAAACCCGGGTGCTTTAGTGATGTTTTCCGGCGGTTTCACCAGGGAAGCGGCGGGCGAAAGATCGGAAGCCGAAAGTTACTACGAGATAGCTTCCCAGTTTGACTGGTGGAGCCATCCCGAAGTTGCGGCGCGGGCGCGTAAAGAAGATGGCGCAAGGGATTCTCTCGAGAATGTCATTTTCGCCATGTATCTTTTTAGACAGGAGACGGGCTATTTCCCGGAGAAAGTCACGGTAACAGGTTGGCAGTTTAAGACCGATCGCTTTAATGACCATGCCATGGCGGTAGGTTTTCCTCTTGAACTGTTTGATTATACGGGTGTTAACAATCCGGAGGAAGAAGCGCTTAAAAGCGCGGAGAAATTCGAGAAGAAAAAAACCGAAGCAGCCAAAAAAGACCCGAGACTGGAAGGCGATGAATGGGAAAAGCAAAGAAAAGAAAGGGACCCTT
>CAZGOG010000036.1:0-16736 GCA_964527555.1 uncultured Planctomycetia bacterium
ACCGAAGGCCATTCATCCACGCCCTTACGGGCGTGGCCTTCTGGTGCATGGGTAAGTCCTCCGTTTTTATATTGTATAATAAGCAGCATTTTTTTGCACTTTAAAATAAATACCATATTCACTTGACAATCGGTGCGCTTGGGGTATAATAGCTTTGAAGTGAACTTTGGAAGTGATTTGTTCGAAGGTGTGATTTTGAAGATAAATAAGGAAATAAAGATCTTAAGCCGCGAGGAAGAGAACTGATATCCTTCGCGGTTTTTTTATTTCCGGATTATTTACTTCAAAGCGCGCACGAAAGGAGGCTAGTTCGAAAATGGCAAAAGGCGTAGTAAAGTGGTTCAATAACTCAAAAGGTTATGGATTTATTACCCCTGAGTCGGGTAATGACGTATTCGTTCATTACAGCGCTATTCAGGGAGAAGGCTACAAAACTTTAGAGGAAGGCCAGCAGGTCGAGTTTGAGATCAAGCAAGGCCCTAAAGGTGAAGAAGCCGCCAACGTAGTAAAGATATAATCGCTAGTTATAGCCGATATAAAATAAGGCCCGGTCAAAAGACCGGGCCTTATTTTATCCCCCTACCTGAATCTCATTATGCGCGTATGAGAGCTTCCCTGGCATGCTCATATATCGCCCTAAGCTCCTCAGGGTTAAGCGGTTTGATCGGAAGAAGTTTTATAAGTTTATTCAAAGAAGTGACTGTCGAGCCGAAATCAGCTCCCCTGGCGATGTTTATGATATCCTCTTTCGTGAGATCAAAGTACCGCATATCTTCCGAATCGTATACGCACAGGTACATCAGCTCCTCAAGAACTCCGGAGACGAAGGGACTGGCCGTATCGTAGCTTTCATCCCCGGCGATCTCGGAAAGCATAAAGGCCAGTATTATGTTCCTTATTATACCGGCTTTATCATAGTTAAAACCAATAGGCAGTATCAGCGTTTTCTCCGGAGAAAGGCCCCCCATCTTTTCCTGCCAGTACTTGTTGCTCAAGTGAGGCGGAAGTTCCTCTCCCTTAAAAACAGGCAGAATAGTTATGGTATTGGCTCTCGTCCTTTCAAATTCTTTCGGAACATCTTCTTTAATGCCGTATTTTTCATAATCTATAGGCGCCATGGGGTCCATCGTCGAGAATAGTTCTATATACCCGATGCGTTTTTCCTGGATGGTCTTTAAGAGACTCTTCGCTTCGTCATCGATCGATTCAATCGCTATTCTGATTATCTTCTCTTTCTTCTCTTCCGCGTTCAAAACCGAGCTTAAGAAGTCGACATTGTCTTCGATTAAATTATGCATCCTCCCGGTCTTATTAAGCGAGGCTTTTGCGGGGCCCTTGATATCAGCTATATTCTCCGGCAGAGCTTTAAGGGAAGGTCCGGCTATATCGCTCGTTATGGAAGCGTGAGCGCTTTCCTGGAGGTCCTTTATAACCTCATCCATGGTTTTGCCGGCTAAGCTCCTGTAAAAATCTATCATATTGCCTTTATCCATAAAACCTGTCGGGGGTAAAACCCATTTTTCTTCCAGAGCGGAAGCATCGTTCTTTATAAAATACTCTTCGTCTTCCAGCCTGGCGGCCAGCATGGGAGCTGTTTTAACTTTTTCGCTTACAGCTTTTGCGACTGCCGCCAGGTTTTCTTTTGAGAAATCGAACAGGGGGCTGAATATCTTCGCTTCGGTCTCTGTCAGGCTAATGGAGACATCATTGAACTTAAGACCGCCAAGGTTTATCATATAATCGACGTAACCGGGAAGCGCAAACGTCCAGTCACCTTCTTCGAGCATCTGGGCTATGACCTCTACGACCCTGCCTCCCCTGTCATACTTGACGTTTACCTGGACGCCCCTACCCGCTGTCACATGTTTTACATCGACTTTAGTGCCCTGGAAATGTCCCGCGCCGGTGCTTGTTGTCTGGAAAGAACCCGGCACGAAATCGTTTATAAAGACCGTCTCGTGTATGGTGCTTATCCTGTTCTCTCTTGTGGCTTTTCTGAGCGCACGGGGCGGGTTGGTAAACCCGTGGTCCATAAGATACATAAGGGCTTTGTCCCTGCATTCCTCAAAACTTTCTTTGTCATATATAAGATCTCCCAGTATGTTACTGCCAAGTTTTGTTATGCCTTCAGTGCCCCTCCAGTAAAATCCGGTTGCTCCTTCCTCCTCAGCTCTTTCCAGGGTCTCGGGCACCAGTAAAAAGCTTTTGCCTTTACTGCTTGTGACCATCTTTTCTTCATCGGCAGTAAGCGATATCTCTTCCGCTCCGGGGACCCCTCTATCCACCCAGGAAAGAATAGTAAGCGCCTGGTATGCTATAAGCTGGACGGATTTAGCCACTTCTTCGGACTCCGGGTTATGCGCGGAGTTTTCCTCCGAAAGTTCCGCTATGTACCTTACAAGAGCTTTTGCGAAAGCTCTGACCGTCTCGGCTTTACTTTCATCTTTGAGGCGCACTTCGATAAGCGTATTAAATATCTCCACCGGGATATACAGGTCTTCCTTGCGCCCCTGAAACGCGCCTGTCGTGAAAAAGAGTTCCAGAGCTTCGTCTATCCTGCCGTAAAGCGCAAGTTTGGGCACTTCCCACAAGGTAAACTGGACGGGCGACTCTTTGGGATCCGGTTTCACTTCTCCGAGAAGTCTTCCCTCTTCTTCCCTCACAGCTTCTTTCCTTGCCTTTCTTTTCTTTCTTTCCGCTATTTTCTTCTTCTCCGCCACGACTTTACTGAATTCTCTCAGATATGCCGCTGAGGTAAGACGCGTTTCCAACACGCGGCTTAAAGATTTTGACTCTGCCATATTATACTTAAGTTCATCGCTCTTGTACAATTTAAGCGCATATAACATGATATCTAAATATGCTTTAGCGGTCAATTGTTTCGGCACCAAAGTATTACCGCGCCTTGAAGCTTCGCTTTTCTCCGGCGCTTCGGAATTCATAAGTATACCCTGCGCTGTAAAGAGCCCCTCACCGAGGCCGCTATTGTCATGACGTAGCGGAGCGATCACTATCCCGCCGCAGACGGCATCATCGGCCTCCGTAAAACCCGCCGCTTCCGTTCTCGGGTAAGAATCATGTACGCCCACGTCCGACGCCGCCAGGAGCATCCTTTGCTGCTCAAGACTGAACCTGGGCAGAAAAACAAGCTTTCCGGGGTAATTCTTCTTCTTAAGACTTTTAGCAAGTTCAATAAGATCTTTTTTGAGTTTCATGCTTTCTTCGCTTTTAGTCTGCACATTGCCGTAAATAACAACCTGGACGCCGCGCCTGACAAGCTCTTCGATGTTGGAATTGTCAAACGCCCCTTTTCCGTCCACACCGCAGTAGCGAAGGCTGTTTTTGTCACCCGGGAAACCTCCCCTTCCGGCTTTCTCAGGCACGAGTCTGCCTGAAAATGAAATAACCATCTGATCCGGCTTAAGGGGTGAGACCCACTCCACGGGATCACCTTCTTCATCATATCTTACGGGACTGCCCAGCCCGTCCTCGATAACATCCCCCGTTTTGGCAATGTCCGCGCTTGAATAAAAAGCATCGCTTGGCAATTTGAGTGTCAACTTCGCATTTTTCTTCGCTTTGACGATCTGATCTGGAGTCGGATGCTCTACATCCACATCCAGGTTACCGCTGCTAAAACGCAGTACCTTATTAAAAAATTCAGCTGTGGCCGCCCGGTGGTCCCCGTTGGCAATAGCAAGTATCCTGACTCTTAAGTCCTGATCACCAAGGGCGTGTTTGATGACCTTGGCAGCGTCATTATAAGGATCGTTTATCCATGTGTCCCACCCGGCAGTGTCATCACGGTGTGCCCGGGCGACTCCGCCCCGGCCGTCCGCCGGTCGTAACCCGCCGGAAGCCATATCATAAACATATCCTTTGCCCTCTTTTATGTTGCCGAAGAGTGACCTGTAGTTCTTCTTATCATTGGGTCTGGGGATAAACATAAAATCCATTATTCTTTCGGCATAGTTCCTTTTCTCTTCATCACCCAGTTCGTAATCCCTGCGGTTATTGTAGGTGTGTGTTGTAAAAAATATCGCCGCTTGTTCCAAAACCGGGTCGATCTGGTAGGCGGGGTTCTTTTCTTTTTTCGCTTTTTGATTTTCCAAGAGTATTTTGCTGTAAACCGAGATAAGTGCCGCCTGTGAATCATTAGTATGCAAAAGCGGCGCTTTCCATTCTTCTTTACGTTTCTCCTTCCCCTTTTTCTCTTTGTTCTCGAAACGTCTTACAAATTCAAGCGCTGCTTTAGAATAAAAAACCGAAAACTCTTCCCAGGAGGGACGTTTCCTCCCGTCAGCGCGATCGATCTCTTTACTGGCGAAATTCGGTCTATAATTGTAGAGTGAATGCGTGTAGTAGCTCCTGCCGTCTTCCTGGAGGTCTCTTATCAGAAAAACCTCGATACCCAGATCATTTACGCCTCTTGACACGACGACTTCGACTTCCTTCTCGACCATCGCATCCATAAAACTGTTTATATCGCCTTCTATGACGGGCTTCGTTTCATCCAGGACCATCATGGTAACGGTAAAGCGGTCTACTTCCTCGAGCTCGCCTTTTATGGGATGGGTAAGCTGATACCTGTTTCTGTAATCCAGCGGATGAGGTTTGCCGTCCGGGTCAATACGATACTGATAGTGCGGCTCGACATGGCGCAGCTTCACATGAGAAGCACCGCCTTCGTTGGTAATAAGATCGATGATACCAGCGCCGTGGTACTGCATTACCCTTGCAAGACCCCCGGCTTCATGCCATATCTCGGGAGAGATCTGCCAGAGGGATCTTCCTTTAAGTTCAGGCGCATTAACTTTTATCCAATCCTTCAGCCTCGTTTTAACCATTTTAGCATCCTCAAGCATAAGCAGGATATCGTCTATGACTACCTGCAGGCGGTATCCTTCTTCTTGTGACTCTCCGCTTATAAATATATTTACGAGCCTGTCCTGCTCCTCCTTTTTCAATAGCGCCACGGCTTTTTTAATCGGATAAAGTCTTTCCACCGGGTACAAAGGCTGACTCATCGCTATATCATTTATCATCGAGAACATGTCAAGTAATCTCGACGGATCATCGAGGCGGTCCCTGATATGGTCCCTCAGGGAATAAACGTTATCTTCAGAGTTCACAAGCATACCGCGGCTGAAAGATTCAAGCTCGCTCGTCTTTATCTCGTTTATCACCAACTTGCAGCGAGCCTCCCATGCGTCCCTGGAACCATGACTCAGCCGGCGCAGGTGCCTGAACTCATCATTATCGAGTATTTCATCCCTGAGATTCCTGTTTTCTTTTTTGAGTATGTGTTTTAGAAGAAGCCCGCCTATATAGATGACTTTATCACGGCAGCCGGCATGGGCGATATTGGCGTGTTCTATCTCGTCTTTCCAGCCTAGGAGAGGACTGCCAAGAGCTATCCTGAACTTGATGGGCGCTCCTCTAATCTTATGCGTCTTGATCCACTCCTCGAGCTCTTTGCGCTCGGACTTTGAAAAGAGCTGATAGATATCTATCTCTTCACCGCGGTAATCCGCCGGCAGGGTCAAAAGGGGGCTGTATGCTTCCACCCATTCCACTCTATTGGCTTTTAGGGTGTCCGTCTCCGCATCAAAATAGATCTCGACCAATCTTTCGCTTTTGATTAAATCCTGGATAATGGGGTTGGTTTCAAGGGCCTCTTCCGCTTTAAGGTCCTTTTCTTCTTCGAAAGAGTCGGAGATATCATTACGTTTTATCAGAATCGCATACTTCTCGTCCAGCTTCTCCCACGCGGGATCCGCCTCTTTAAGTTCTTCTATGCGGCTGGCTTCAGCTATGTATACCCAGCCCTCCCTGTCATCCCGCCTTTTAAAAGGTATGTGGACTATATCGTTACTTATCCCTACATTATCGACAGTTATATGCAAACTATTCCAAAGAGTCCAGCTCCAGTTCTCTATAGAATCAAGTTTCTGCAAATATCGAAAAAGCTGATCTTTTAAAGTGCTGCCCTCTTCCTGAGGAACATCTCCAAGAAAATACTCCGCAATAGCTGTCGAGACGGTCGTCATGACCATGTCTTCTCTAACTGTTTGTCTGAAGCTGGCGGCTTCATCGGTCGGGGCCTCCTGCGGGGAAAGTGCGTTACTCGGCGGGGCTAAATTATATACATCTCTATCTAATCCATACGTAGCGCTATTAAAGCAAAATAATAGCGTTACACTGAGAATTAAAATCCTATTTAATAATGATTTTTCCTTTAACACAACTTGCTCCTTTCTAAAATCCTAACAACTTTGGCTCAAAAGAAAACCAGTCCTCTTCTCTCTTGCAATCTGCCAAGGCTGGCTTTCTAGGTTGTCATGGATTCAAGCTTATAGTTAAATATCCTGCTTAAACTGTTTATAATACTCTTACTCCCTCAACAATTAGTTGCAGTATAACATATAGTGTTATTTTAGTCAATAAAAAAGTTAGTTATTTTTTTGTTGTTTTTTTTGTTTTATAAGTTATTTATTTAAAATAGGTTATATGGGTATACAATAACTCCCTGTGAAATATTTATCTGTTATGGTCTTTTTACTGTTTTAAACATGCACCAAATAAGAACCTTTTTATTCTTTTCCTTTGAAAATTATGAACTAGATGTTAAAATATATCCAGTTGTTATTACTTATCCCCCATCAGGAACTATAAGTATGATATCTCGTCTCGTAGTGCAGAATTTTGGATTAATCGATAAACTTGCGATAGAATTCGGAAGTGAGCTTAATATATTTACCGGCGAAACCGGTGCGGGTAAATCAATCCTCATCGATGCTCTATATTACGGCCTCGGCGGAAAACTAAAAGCGCAGCAGCTCCGCGACGCCGATAAACCCTGTATTGTAGAAATAGTCTTTGAGCTCTCAGACAACTTGCTTAAAACTTACCCTCACTTTTCAGAATATGCGATAGATGAACCTTTGCTTATAATAAAACGCACTTACCTTCCCACGGGGCGCAGCAAAAGCAGTATAAACGGATTCAGTGTGACAACCTCTCAGCTTGCAGAGATCGGCAACCACCTTGTGGATTTCCACGGCCCCCATGACCACCAGCTTCTTTTTTCGGAAGAGTCTCATATACATATACTTGACAGACTCTCGGACATGAATATTGAAAAAGACGAATATGCTAAGAGATATACTACTTACGAGCTTCTCCAGAAAGAATTGAATAAGCTCGCCCTCCTCTCCCAGGAACGTGAACGCCAATTAGACATACTCTCATCCCAGGTAAAAGAACTTGAACAGGTGCCGCTTGACTCCGGCAAATATGAAGAACTCCTTAAGGAACGTACGCGCATAAATAACTCCGAGAAACTCTACGAATGCGTGGCAAATCTTATCAACATACTGGAAAACGAAGAGACCGGAGTAAACTCCGCCGTAAGCCGGGCATTTGGCTCCATGAAAAGTCTTAATGATATCGATGAGTCGACCGTAAGCCTCTCCGAGACACTTTCGCGCATACAGGAGGATAGCGCGGAGCTGGTAAACACTCTTACCAGTTACATGGAAGGGCTTTCTTTCGAGGCGGATGAAGCCGGCAGGATCAACAGTCTCTACGATATCTATTACGAGATCCAGAGGAAATACGGCCCGACTCTTGAGGATGCAAACGCTTTTTACGAAAAAGCCAAGGAAAAACATGACCTATTAATCAACCTGGAACATAATAGTAGCGAACTAAAGGAAAAAATGGAAGCGGCGCGGAAGGATCTTATCCAATCCGCTAAAAAAATAACCGCAAAACGCAAAAAAACCGCAAAAGCCCTGGAAGAGACCATCAAACAGGAGCTTAAGGATCTCGGCATCAAGCACGTCCAGTTTGAATGCCGCATAGAGAAAGAGGAACTTTCCTCGACGGGTCAGGATAAGGTCGTATTTTTCATCAGCCCCAATGTAGGTGAGGCGTTAAAACCCCTGGCGGAGATAGTCTCATCAGGAGAAGCCGCAAGAGTCATGCTGGCATTAAAAAAAGCCCTGACAAAAGTGGACCCCATACCCGTACTTATTTTTGATGAGATAGACGCCCAGATAGGCGGACGGCTTGGAAGCATAACCGGAAAAAAACTCAAGGAACTTGCGCAAAACAGACAAGTCATACTTATCACGCATCTGCCGCAGATAGCTTCTTTTGGAGACCATCACTTTAAGGTGCTGAAGGAAGTCGTGGATACGCGTACGGTCACAAAGGTTGAATTCCTCGATAAAGATTCCCGCATAAAGGAACTTGCGAAGATGATGAGCGGAGAGAAAGAAAGTCAGATAGCCGTAAAACACGCTCATGATATGCTCACCCGCGCTAAAACTGCCGCCTAGCCTCATATAAAAAACGAAGCCTCCTCACAAGACCTTTTTCGCCTTATGAAGAGGCTCCTTACTAACCAATATCACTCTTTTAAAACTTAACTTTTACGCCGCCGCCAAGGTACCACGCATCTAACTTACTTGGACCCGAGCCTAAAAATGTTCCGTACCTTGTCGCTTTACAGTCGATATCCGCCCACTGGTAACTTCCCTCGAAATTTAATCCGATTATTTCTGTGATATAGAAATCAAGTCCACCACCAAACTTATAGAGAAAAGCGGGACTACAATCTACAGCAACACCCATTCTCGTCGCTGTATCGCTTTCATCAAAACTCGGTATCACGCCTCCAAACCCGTTCACAACATAAGGCACCAGAAGATAATCATCCATCTCAATAGGCACTTTGAATATTACGTCACCAAGTATTGACCAATAACTAAGTGTACCGGCATCTATACCGCCGCCTCTTGCATCTATAAAACCTGTCCACCCACACTCAACTCCAATTGCCAGAAACTTGAAAATATCATACGAACCTACCGCTGAGATTTGGAGTCCATTGCTGAAATCGCTTTCCGATGTAATGACTGCCGAAGTGATAATCCCGGTATTCCATCTTTGCTCAAGATCAGTATCCATAGAAAACACATCTTCAAACCAGTCACTGGCAGAGGCCGTGGATGAAGATGCCATCACAACTGCCAAGATCATTATCCACAACAAAACTTTCTTCATCTATCCCTCCTTTCGTTTTATATAGTTTGGTTTATTATAGCACAAATATCTAATTTTTCTTCTTTATCCTGCAAAACATGGACGTTTGTTAACGCTCAGCGGAAAAAATAGGCGGAAAAAATAGGGACAGACACCTATTTCCCCGGGACTAATGGGGTCAGGTCTCCACACTTGACATTTCAAAAAGATCAATTTTCCATAAAATAATAAGTGATGTTCTTATAGTGACTGATGCGTTCCGGCTCCTTATATTCTCCGAGAACGATACAGACGGCATCTATCCTGTAGGGTTTATTGTAAGCCTTGCATGACAGGTAACCTCTGGCGTTTCTGATAAGTTTTCTTATCTTGTTTTTGTTTATGGTCTCCTCCGGCGTACCAAATCGTTCGTGCCCTCTGGTCCTCACCTCGACAAACACTAAGGTTCCTTTATCTTCAGCGACGAGATCGATCTCCGCGTAACGGGTTCTGTAATTCTGGTCGATGATGCGGTACCCTCTATCCCGCAGATACTTCCTGGCGATATTTTCGCCTCGACGCGCTTTCTCAAGATTTTTTCTTTTTGTCCCGTCAGTAATTTCTATAGATCTCCCGGCAGAAGGTCTCTTCCCCGATATTTTGGTCTTTATAAAACCCCTGATATTGATCATATTTCTCCCCCTTGGATCTTCGGACGGTATTGCAGCGCCTCGGCCAGGTGAGAAACAGTGATCTCTCTTGAACCGTCCAGGTCCGCGATAGTCCGCGCGACTTTTATCACTTTAAAATAAGAACGCGCTGAAAGCTTAAAGGCCCTGACAGCCTCGAGAAGCATCTGCCTCGATTCTTTTGAAAGACTGCAGTATTTCCTGATATGTTTGTTTTTCATCTCAGCGTTGCTATGTATCCCTTCCCCGGTAAAGCGTTCGGTTTGAGCCTGTCTCGCCGTTATTACCCGGGTACGTATATGGGCGGATGTTTCCCTGAGTTTTGTCTGCTGTTTGTCCGAAAACTCTTTAATATCGACTACCGGCACTTCTATATGAAGATCGATACGGTCTAACATCGGTCCGGAAACTCTTTTTCTATACCTCTCTATCTCTCGCCGGCTGCATATACAGGTCTTCGCAGGATGGTGCAGATATCCGCAGGGACAGGGGTTTGCCGAAGCTATCAAGATGAACCTGGAAGGAAAATCCACTCTCCTGCGGCTGCGGGAAATCGTAAGGTAACCGTCTTCCATGGGCTGCCTTAACGCCTCAAGGACCGAACGCGGGAATTCATTAAACTCATCCAGAAACAGGACCCCCCGATGAGCCAGACTCACTTCCCCCGGTTGAGGATTCGTCCCGCCGCCGATAAGCCCTACCGCGGAAATCGTGTGGTGCGGTGCCCTAACCGGCCGGATCTTAATCAATGAACCTTGAGGAGGGATTCGGCCGGAGGCGGAATAAACCTTGGTGACTTCCAAAGATTCTTTCTCCGTCAGCGGCGGCAAAATCCCGGGAAGCGCTCTGGCCAGCATAGTCTTTCCTGATCCGGGGCTTCCGGTCATAAAAAGGTTATGCCCCCCGCCCGCTGAGATTTCCATGGCTCTTTTTGCCTGCTCCTGCCCTAAAATCTCTTCCATATCAAATTCAGCCTGGCTGCACGCCTCATCGTCTTTAACATCCCGGCATTCGGCCGGCACAAGTTTTGTTTCCCCTAGAAAATACGCTAATAATTGATTTAAGTCCTCTATCGCGTAGACATTGACTCCCTTGATAATAGTCGCTTCATTCGCGGACGCTTTCGGCACAAATATATTTTTTATTCCTCTCTCCCTGGCAAAAAGAGCCAATAATAACGCTCCTTTTGTGTGGCGAAGCGTTCCGTCAAGAGAAAGTTCACCGAAGAAAAGGCTTGATCCGGGCAATTCACACTGCATGGTCATAGCCAGGATACCCGCGGCGATGGGCAGATCATAAAAAGAACCTTCTTTGGGGATATCTGCCGGAGCCAGATTAACCGTGATCCGCTTGTCGGGAAACTTGATGTTTGAGTTCTTGATAGCGGTTCTTACTCGTTCTTTGCTTTCATCCACCGCTTTACTGGGAAGACCGACAATTTCGAAAACGGGCAATCCCCTATCTGCCAGATTGACTTCTACATCGATCGAAGTCGTGTTCAAGCCTAAATTTGACGCCGAAGGGACCTTACTTAACATAATATTTTGCCTCCTCCTTATATAACAAACCTTTTATTTGCATAAGCGAAAGCGTAGTCCCCATCCGAGAAGAGGAAACTCCCGCTATACGCGACAATGCATCTATATCCATGGGTTCTCGTTGGAGTTGCTTTATTATTGACCGCTCTAAGACACTTAAATCTGAAAACCGTGCTGGATCTGAACTTTTCCTGCCGCTTGCGGGGGACAAAGATGTCTCGTGAGATTTCAGATCATAGGCCCCTATCACCTCTTGCGCGCTGATCACCATATCCGCCCCTTCTTTGATAAGCTGCAGGGTGCCTTGTGAAAGGACACTGGTAAGTGGGCCCGGAACCGCAAAAAGTCTTCTTTTACACATTTTAGCCGTCTCTGCGGTGATCAAAGTTCCGCTTTTTGGACCGGCTTCAACAACTAAGGTCGCGGCAGATAATCCCGCCATGATTTTATTGCGTTTAGGGTAAGTCCAGATCCCGGGAGGATGAGCGCTTTCAAACTCTGAAATAATAAGCCCTTTGTTTTCCAATATTTCACCATACAGATCTTTCTGATATTCGGGATGAATTACGTCAATACCGCAGGGCATTACGGCGATAGTCCTTCCTCCCCCTTCCAGAGCTGCCTTGTGAGCGGTAGCGTCAATCCCGTACATAAAACCGGAAACAATGGTTATCCCGGCTGCCGCAATTTCTGAAACTACCCTTTCGGTGATCTCTTTGCCGTATTTTGTCATTCTTCTGGAACCTACCACTGTCAGACATTTTTCAAAAATAGTATTATCCCACTCTCCTTTATAATAAAGAATATCCGGAGGTTTTTTGGTCTCCTTTAAAAGTTGTGGATATTCCGGGCTATTGATTCTTACCAGATTTTTCATCTTTTTTACACTATTCGCCTTTTTTTTGCCTTTCAATAAATATTCTTCACACCATATAGACAACTTTCGGCGGATAATTCTTTCATATTTTTTTGAAATATTTTTCAAGGAAAAAATAATATCGAGGGAACTTTAAAGAAGTGTAAAAATGAGGGGGCGCCTCAGTACAAAATAGGCGCTTCTACAAAATCAAAATAGGGACAATCAAAATAGGGACAGACACCTATTTTTCATTCTTACTTTTTCGGGGGCGGGTCTAGTCACGTTTTCAAAAACGTCCCTAAATTAGAATTAAGTCAAATCATAATGAGCGGACTTTTCAGTAAGGATAAGATCCGCATCGAGCCAAGGCAGCTCAGCCTCCTCGACTTCCCTTAAAAACTTACCTTTTGAAAAAACCGTTGTCATCGCCCTTGAATACTTACCCTTGCCTATCAAGCGTTTAACTTCGTTAATAAAGTTTTGTTCCGCTAAATCGATTAAAAACCTTTGAACCGGGCTGTTTCTGACTTCTAACAACACTTTCATCTTTTTCACCTCCACGCCTTGGCGCCTTTTAAGCGGCTTTCTTTGACACCCAGAAAACGCAAATAACCGTTGTCTCCCGCCACTTCCCGTAAATATGGCGTAATATCGTCCATATTGATCCTGCAATCCTCCCCTTCCATATTAATCACCGCATGCCTCCCCCCGCAACCGCACCTCTTGACTGAATCGGGAGACGCCGTATAACCGATCGATCCGCATCTAGTGCATCTGACCTTATTCATAAAGGCCTCCCGTTTCAATAGTGACTGCTTAATTTCTTTTGAGCTTGCCTATCACACTATACGGCATGTTGTCCCCCCGTAAACCTTCATATTGTTCGTGTTTCCCTTTTCTAACCATCCGTATTATGCCAAAAACGGAACAAGCGAGGACTGCCGTAGAGTCATAACTTTTTGATAGGTTTTCTAATAAACTCTCTAGTCTTTCCATTTCAACTACCTTTCTCTTTGTCTTACACTTACAAGTATACACAATAATTAGCTATTTGTCAATAATTTTTTTCATTTTATAGCTAATAGTGCTCTTTTGATAAATATTTTACTATTTAGTAGCTAATTTTGTTAAATCTTAACTATTATTTTTTAAAAAACAGCTAATTATTGTTGACATTATGGGATTCTGAGGGTATATTTTAATTGTTATGAAATTACATGAAAAAATCAGAAATATCAGAAAAACCGCGAAGATATCATTAAAAGAATTGCATCGAAGGATTGTTTTTCATTACGGTGATCAAGCACTCGGCTATTGGACGCTGAGCCGTATAGAACTCGGCAAGCATGAACATATCCGCCTCTCTTCCCTGGAACAAATATGCACCGCGCTCAATATTTCTCTCGGTGAATTATATGAAGGGGTTGAAAGAGATAATGTCGAAAACATGCCTCTAATAAAGAGAAATCAGCGGCGGGGCGGTTATACTTTTAACGAAAAAGCAAAATTCGACATTGTCACCCCGAGCAACCTGGATTTCTGGATATTGGAATTAACGATACTGCCTGGCGGTGAGACAACACCGAAAAAATCCACGGCGGAAGGCACTTCTACCGAAATTGCCTATGTAATACACGGCAAAGTCTTATGTTATATAGAGGATACCGAATATGAGCTTAAAAAGGGAGATACTCTTACCTTTGATAACCGTTCTTCCAGCTATTATAAAAACATCTCCAACGCAAAGTCCGTGCTTCTTATTTACCAGAATCCTAAGAAGATCTAAACCCTCTCCTCTGGATAAAAGTCATTATTTTCTTCTCTAATACCGGAAGCCGCAAAGGTTTAGACATTATATCCACCACACCGTTACCCACAGCTTCATCTATTACCTCATTATAGGTATACCCCGTTGTTATCAGGATATCGATATGCGGATTGATATCATGCGCTTTCTTAATGACTTTAAAACCGTCGATCCCTGGAAGGCTTATATCCACTATCATTATATTGCATGGCTTTTTTTTAATCCTTTCCAAGGCCTCCTCACCGGTCAGGGTATACGAATAATCCGCGGAGATCCTGTCTTTTAAATACGCCACGATATTCTCTGCTTGCCCTTCTTCATCCTCGACGATCAGAATGCTCGGATCGGATATCAATTCATGTATCTTGGCCGATAAGGCCTTATCGACATCGCCGACCTCAAAAGGCTTTCTGATATAGGCGTCGCATCCCAGTTCCTGCGCTTTGGTACGGGTATCAAGATCCAATAGAGCGCTCACCATGATAACTTTTATCTTTTTGTCCGTACGCTTGATCGTTTTTAATACCTTGAGACCGTCTATTCCCTTCATCTTGATATCAAGAAAAACGATCTCCGGCCTTTCCCGCCTGACAATATCAAGAGCTGTTTTGCCGTTATCCGCACCGAAGACTTTATGTCCTTCTGATTCAAGATGACCTTTTATTGTCTCCACGACGTCTTTGTCATCGTCCACTATCAAAATCTTGTACATCGTTCTCCCTCCGTCAGGTTTCCATGTTAAGCTGATTATATACTTTTTCCCTTAAACTCTCAACTTCACGTGCCGCTACTTTGGCTAATTCGCATGATTTCTCCAAGGCTTCCAGAGCTTTCTCCATATGGTCTTTTTCGTGCATTACCTTATACTTTTCTTTTTCCGCGATTTTCAAAAGTCCGCTTGAAGAAATAGTTAACCGGTGTAAATTCCTTAAAATCTCATGAAATCCGTCTCTTATCTCCTGCATATTTACTCCCCTTTTCCCCCGGCTAGTTCTTTAAACCATTCTTCCATCTCCTCGACAGTAAGCGGTTTTGTTTTATAGCTCTGCGCGCCTAACTGCATCATTTCTTCTTCCCTGGCCGTGTATCCGCTCAATACACCGACCGGAACATCCGGGTCGATCTTTTTTAAAGTTTCCAACACAAGCGCGCCGTCGATATCCGCAAGACCGATATCCAGTATCACAATATCCGGCCGGTCCTTTTCAAACGATGTTGCCCCTTCGCTTCCCGTCGGTTTTACCGTAATATTAAACTCATCAGGATCAAAACAATCCGCCAAGGTCTCATTCATCGTCTTATCATCATCGATTACTAACACTTTTATCATTACTGCCTCCCGAGAATTTTAATCAAAAAATCAGTACCTTTATGCTCTTCACTTTCATACACCTCGATATAACCCCCTTGTGAAGCCAGCATTTTCTGTATAGTAAACATCCCTATGCCTGTCCCTCCCGTCAATCTCCTGTCTTTTTTATCTTCATGGCTTTTCGTCGTAAATAACGGGATAAATATCTGTTTTTGCACTTCCTGGCTCATCCCGAACCCGTTATCCCGTATATGGATTTCCGCGGCATCGCTGCCGCCTGTAATGGTTATCTCGATAATTCCCTTATATTCCCGTGTGTCGTTATTTTCTTCTCGATATTGTTTCTCCTGGATAATAGCATCGTAACTGTTATTAATCAGATTCGAAAAAACCGACTGCAGCGCCGATGGATTACACACTACGTCCGCGGTTCCTTTTATTCGGATATCTGCCGCCTTCATCCCAAGGTTTCTTACTTTCGCTAAAACAAGAACCCTTTTTATAAGATCCTGCAGGTCCACTTTTTCTATTTTTCCAATATCGCCTTTATGGATATACCCCTTCAATGCTTCAGAGACTTGCCGTATGTTTTCTATATTATTCTTGATGTTTGCGACTTGTTCCCTTACCGCGTTTTCAGCTTTTTTGTTTTCGGCAAACATATCGGTCAAATCCCGTTTTCTCACGAGTACACTGCTCGCCAGCTCTATAGCCTGTATGCCGTTGCCTATTTCATGACCGATCGCGCTTGTCAGATATTCAAATTCCTTCATCCTCTGCATCTCGTTCCTTGCGCGCTGCATCTCCTCTTTTTCCTCTATGAACTGTATTACTTGCACCGTAAAACCAACTTGTCGCGCTAATACACCCAACGCTGTCAGTTCTATCTGGCTGTATGCTCTATTGTCCGGTTTCTCGCCCAGGAAAATAAGGCCCATCAGGTTTTCCTTTTCCACGGCGGGTACCGCAACAGCGGCTTTTTTCTCTATTAATACCTGCGCCGCTTCTTTTGCTTTATTCTGCAATTCCGATAAAATTACAGGCTCTCTTTGATCTTGAATATATTCTACCAAAGGATTGTTTACCGCCAGGCTTTTAGGGCTTTTTAATTCTCCGCGGGAATAACTCATAGAATAACTGGTCTTATTTTCTTGAAGGATATACAGCGAGATATTTTCGGCTTTTGTGATCTTTTCCAGTCCTCCGACTATAACTCTGCCTAACTCTCCGACATCATCCAGCCTGATCAACCCTCCGGCCAGATCCCTGATCTCACCTGCTTGATTATATTCTTTTTGCAGTATTTTTCTTTCCGCTATTTCCTGTATTTTCAAATAGATAAATAATCCACCCGGAGCAAAGATAGTTTCCAACACAGTCGGCAAAACCCAGGAAAGTTTAAAAACATATCCTAGTACATAAGGCACCGCTAAGATCGGAACATATACCACAACAAAAACCAGAGTTCTTACAGCGACTATCCTGATGTCCATGAGACGGT
>CAZGOG010000037.1:0-14893 GCA_964527555.1 uncultured Planctomycetia bacterium
CAACAAGATCCAATAGTTCCGCGTCATCCACCATGTCCACCTTGTTCATGAACACGACTATCGCAGGCACGTTTACCTGCCGGGCCAGGAGTATGTGCTCTCTCGTCTGCGGCATGGGACCGTCTGCGGCTGACACTACCAGTATCGCCCCGTCCATCTGCGCGGCGCCGGTGATCATGTTCTTGATGTAGTCCGCGTGTCCCGGGCAGTCTATATGCGCATAATGCCTCTTCGCCGTCTCATACTCAACGTGCGCAACGGCTATGGTGATGCCTCGCTCCTTCTCCTCAGGAGCCTTGTCGATGGAATCAAACTCCCTGACTTCCGCCTGCCCCTTGTTTGCCAGGTACATCGTGATCGCCGCTGTAAGAGTCGTCTTACCGTGATCAACGTGCCCTATCGTGCCGATGTTCAGATGCGGTTTCGTTCTCTCAAATTTTGCCTTGGCCATCATTACCTCCTTAGAATTCTGCTAAACCTTTTAATTATTGTTATATTAATACCCTCTTTTACTTCTCTACCGGCGTACCGGTTACTATTTTCTCCATTATATCTTTAGGCACTTCTTTGTAGAAAGAAGGCTCCATTGTATACGTTGCCCTGCCCTGTGTCAAGCTTCTTAACGCCGTTGCGTAGCCGAACATCTGCGCCAGAGGCGCACTTCCCGTTATTATCTTGGTGGTGCCTTTCTGCTCTATGTTTTCCACCTTTATCCTTCTCATATTCATGTCCCCTATCACGTCGCCCAGGTACTCGTCCGGAGTCGTTACCTCGAGTCTCATGATAGGCTCAAGAAGAATAGCGGCGGCTTTGCGTATGCCTTCTCTTAGCGCTATCGCACCGGCATTGCTAAACGCCAGCTCCGAGGAGTCGACTTCATGATACGAGCCGTCGTAAAGAGTAACTTTTACGTCTGTGACGGGATATCCCGCCAAGACCCCGGTAGTGGCAGCACTTCTTACCCCTTTCTCGACAGCTTTAAAATACTCCCTCGGGATGGCGCCGCCCTTTACTTTTTCTTCAAACACTATGCCCGCGCCTTTTTCAGCGGGTTCGAGTCTTACCTCAACATGCCCGTACTGGCCGTGACCTCCGGTCTGCTGAATAAATTTACCGGTTGCTTCCACCGCTTTTGTTATAGTCTCGCGATACGCAACCTGCGGGTTCCCTACCCTCGCTACAACCTTAAATTCCCTCTTAAGCCTGTCGACAAGTATCTCAAGATGAAGTTCGCCCATGCCGCTTATTATGGTCTGCCCCGTCTCTTCGTTATATCTCACATTAAAAGTCGGGTCTTCGCTCTCCAGTTTCCTGAGCCCTTCCCCCAGCTTGTCCTGATCGCTCCTGGTCTCCGGCTCTATCGCCATGGATATGACCGGTTCCGGGTACTTTATCCTCTCAAGGGATACCGGGTGCGCTTCTTCGCAAAGAGTCTGAGCGGTAGAAGTATGCTTGAGCCCCACAAGACCTACTATCTCACCCACTCCGGCAGAGGTAACCATCTCTCTTTGATCCGCGTGCATCTTGACTATCTGGCCGATCCTTTCTTTCTTTCCGCTGGTCGTGTTGTAGACATATGTACCGGACTTCATCCTCCCTGAATAGATCCTGGCAAAGGTAAGGTTACCGACAAATGGATCCGTCATAAGTTTATATGCGTACGCGCAAAGAGGTTCTTTATCATCAGCCTTTATTATAACTTCTTCTTCCGTATCCGGTTTTATGGCTTTCGGCGGCTTTACATCAAGCGGTGACGGAAGATAATCACAGATGGCATCTAAGACGAATTTCATGCCTTTATTCTTAAGCGCCGAACCGCACATAACAGGCACAAAAAGGTTCTTATTGGTCACTTTCCGGATAAGCTCTCTCAGTTTTTCGGGATATATGCCTTTATCCATCAGGTACATCTCTTCAGCTTCGTCATCCACATCCGCAAGTTTTTCGACCAAATTATGCCGCCAATGGCTGGCTATATCCTTCATCTCTTCCGGTATCTCCCCTTCACGGATTTCCCCGAGGTCCCCCTCCTCGCCGAAGATATAAGCCTTACAGGTCACCAGGTCTATTATCCCGCGGAATTCGTCTTCCTTGCCTATCGGTATCTGTACGGGTGTGGCGTTAGCGCCAAGCTTTTTGTGCATATCGATGATCACTTTAAAAAAATCAGCTCCAGTCCTGTCCAGCTTGTTTATAAGAGCGATCTTGGGCACTTCATAGTGGTCCGCCTGGCGCCATACTGTCTCCGTCTGGGGCTGAACCCCTCCAACAGCGCAAAACACTACCAGAGTGCCGTCTAAAACTTTCAAAGAGCGTTCCACTTCTATGGTAAAATCAACATGACCGGGAGTGTCGATTATGTTTATCTTCTTGTCTTTCCACATGCACGTCGTAACGGCGCTGGTTATGGTTATACCTCTTTCCTGCTCCTGCTCCATCCAGTCCATAACGGCAGTGCCTTCATGCACCTCGCCCATCTTATAGATCTTACCGGTATGAAAAAGCACCCTCTCGGTAACGGTTGTCTTACCGGCATCTATATGCGCGATTATTCCAATATTCCTGATATCCTCTATTTTATCCATTCTCCCTATTTTCACTCTTGGTTTTTCACTGATTAAAGTCATCTTTTATTTTTACCACTTATAATGCGCAAATGCCTTGTTCGCTTCAGCCATCTTATGCGTATCTTCGCGCTTCTTCATCGCGGCACCTTCCCTGTTGTATGCGCTTAATAGTTCCTCGGCCAGTTTCTCCTGCATGGGACGCCCCTTCTGCTGGTGCGCGAAATCCCTCAGCCATCTCATGGCGATAAACTGACCGCGTTCAAGTTTCACTTCTATAGGCACCTGATAAGTGGCCCCTCCTATCCTTCTGGACTTCACTTCCAGAAGCGGCCGCACGTTATCAAGCGCCTGCATGAACACTTCAACCGGATCCTTATCCTTGACCTTTTCCTTCAAGACATCCAAAGCGCCGTATACGATCTTCTCGGCTACGGATTTTTTGCCCCGTTCCATGACCATGTTTATAAACTTGCTGACCACTTTGTTGTTATATTTAGGGTCCGGTAATTGTTCGCGTTTTTCCGCTCTGCGCCTTCTCATAGTTTTTCCTTTTTATTGTTTTGGTTTTTTTGCTCCGTATTTCGATCTGCTTCTCCGGCGCGATTCAACACCAGAAGCATCAAGCATCCCTCTAATTATGTGATACCTTACCCCCGGTAAGTCCTTTACCCTGCCTCCACGGATAGTCACGATAGAGTGTTCCTGGAGGTTATGCCCTTCACCGGGAATGTACCCGGTCACTTCCATGCCGTTAGTGAGCCTGACCCTTGCCACTTTCCTGAGAGCAGAGTTCGGTTTCTTGGGCGTACGCGTCTTCACCTGCAGGCACACACCTCTGCGCTGCGGGCAGCCCTGGAGAGCGGGGGCTTTGTTCTTTGCCTTGATAATTTTTCTTCCCTTCCGTATCAATTGATTTATTGTGGGCATATCAGTCCTTTTCTTTTTTACTTCTTTTTTTGCTTTCTTTTGCTTCAGGTTCTTCTTCCACCTCTATCGCGTCCAAAACCTCCCGCTCGAGAGTGAATTTCCTGTGGGCTTCATAACCTGTCCCGGATGGTATGAGGTGCCCCATGATGATGTTTTCCTTAAGACCCGTGAGATTGTCAATCTTGCCGGCAGTAGCGGCTTCCGTTAAGACCCTGGTAGTCTCCTGGAAACTTGCGGCCGAAATAAAACTTTCCGTTGTAAGCGATGCCTTGGTTATACCCTGCAGGACCGGTTCTGCCGCCGCGGGTTTTTTCTTCTTTTTCATAACCCTTTCATTCTCCTGCCTAAAAAGGGTTTTGGCCACTTTGTCTCCGATCAGGAACTCCGTGTCACCAGGATCGGTTATCTTTATGTTTTTCAGCATCTGCTTGATTATGGTCTCTATATGTTTATCGTTTATCTGCACTCCCTGCAGGCGATACACTTCCTGGACTTCGTTGAGAAGGTATTCCTGGAGTTTTTTCTCGCCGGAAACCCTCAGGATATCCTGAGGAACAACGGGCCCGTCCACGAGCTGTTCACCCGCTTTGACCTTGTCACCGCGATAGACGTTGAGATGTTTCCCGTGGGGTATGACATATTCTTTCCGCATGCCCGTTTCACTCTCGACGATTATCCTCTTCTGGCCCTTCTTGAGCTCACCGAATTCGACCACACCGTCTATTTCACTGATAATAGAGGGGTCTTTGGGTTTCCTGGCCTCGAAAAGTTCCGCGACTCTGGGCAGACCTCCCGTTATATCCTTTGTTTTTGTCATCACCCGGTGTGTCTTTGCCAGTACGTCCCCGGCTTTCACATCCTGCTTGTCCTTAACCAGGATGTGCGCACCGACCGGCAGCGGATATATGGCTTCAACCTCGTTCTTTGCATTGGTAAGCAGGACCTGCGGATGATAGTCACCTTTCTGGTCGATTATGACGATGTTCCTTACGCCTGTGGTCTCGTCCCTTTCGATCTTCATGGTAATGTCTTTTTTAATATCCTCATACTGCACCTTGCCGCCTATCTCCGCGAGTATGGGAACAGTGTAAGGATCCCATTCTGCATACTTATCACCCTTCTTTACCTTGGCTCCGTCTTTAAAGAAGATGGAGGAACCCTGCGGTATGATCTGTTTATCGATTTCTCTGCCGTCGGATTCGTCTATGCTGATCTGGCCGTTTCTGTTAAGCACTACAAACACCCCGGGCTCTCTGCTTTCAACGACGCGCAGGTTATGATACTTGACGTAACCGGCATCTTTACTCTTGTAGAAAGACTGCTCGATTATTCTGCTGGCGGTACCGCCGATATGGAACGTCCTCATCGTAAGCTGCGTACCGGGTTCGCCGATGGACTGCGCCGCGATAATGCCTACAGCTTCACCGATCTCAACCATCTTGCCCGTTGACAGGTTCTTGCCGTAACACTTCGCGCAAACACCGTCATCGGCTTCACACGTAAGAACGCTTCTTATGCGCATAGTCTCCAGCATGGGGATCTTCTCGATCTCCTGTGCCTGCTCCTCGCTTATCATGTCGCCGGATCTGACTATTTCCTTGCCGGTAAGAGGATCCACCACATTATCCAGGGCGACCCTTCCGGAAATACGTTCAGCAAGCGAGACTACTATCTCATCCCCCTCGATTATAGCAGAGACCGTGATACCGTTAAGCGTCCCGCAATCGATCTGGCGGATAATAACATCCTGAGCCACGTCGACCAGCCTCCGGGTAAGGTATCCGGAGTCCGCCGTTTTAAGAGCCGTATCGGCAAGACCTTTACGGGCACCGTGTGTAGAAATAAAATACTCAAGCACCGTAAGCCCTTCACGGAAGTTCGCGGTAATCGGCGTCTCTATGATCTCACCGGAGGGCTTGGCCATAAGTCCGCGCATACCGGCCAGCTGCCTGATCTGCTGGCGGGAACCCCTGGCTCCCGAATCAGCCATCATAAAAACAGGGTTGAAACTGTCAAGGTTACGGAACACAAGGCTGGAAACATCCTCAGTGACATGCGTCCATATATCAATGATCTTATTGTATCTTTCACCGTCAGTTATAAAGCCCCTCTTGTACTGGCTTTCTATCTTATCCACCTCAGCTTGCGCCAGCTCAAGCTTCTTGACTTTTTCCGTGGGAACGCTTAAGTCCGCGACCGCCATCGAAGCACCCGAAAGCGTTGATTCCTCAAACCCCAGCTTTTTAAGAGCGTCCAACAGGCGCACCGTCTCGGCATGCCCTTTAAGCATGTAGCAGTCAGAGATCACGCGGCTTACATTCTTTTTATCCATCGGCTCGTTGTAAAATGGCATCCCCTCAGGAAGAATATCGTTGAAGATCACGCGGCCTACCGTAGTTTCCAGAATTTCTCCCTTTATACGCACCTTTATCTTGGCGAATTTATCCACCTCTTCGTTCTGGTAGGCCATGATGCACTCTTGGGGATCGGCAAAGATCTTTCCTTCCCCTTTTGCCCCCACCTTGACTTTGGTAAGGTAATACGCTCCCAGAACTATATCCTGCGAAGGTGTTGCGATAGGTCTGCCGTTTGCGGGAGAAAATATGTTATTCGATGCGTTCATGATAAGGCGCGCTTCCATCTGCGCCTCCATCGACAGCGGCACATGCACCGCCATCTGGTCACCGTCGAAGTCCGCGTTAAATGCGGCGCATACAAGAGGATGTATCCTTATGGCTTTGCCTTCTATAAGTTTCGGCTGAAATGCCTGTATCCCGAGCCGGTGAAGTGTAGGCGCCCTGTTCAGTAAAACCGGGTGATCCCTTATGACATCGTCAAGTATGTCCCATACCTCGGGGTTTTCCTGCTGTACCATCTTTTTGGCGCTTTTTATGGTGTGCACAAAGCCTTTTTCTCTCAGCTTCCGTATTATAAAAGGCTGGTAAAGTTCAAGCGCCATTATTTTGGGAAGCCCGCACTCGTTTAAGTTAAGTTCCGGTCCGATGACTATGACGCTGCGGCCGGAATAGTCCACGCGTTTACCCAAAAGGTTCTGCCTGAAACGGCCCTGTTTACCCTTAAGCATATCCGCCAGTGATTTAAGGGGCCTGCCGCCTGAACCCAATACTTCACGGCCGTGTCTGCCGTTGTCAAAGAGCGCATCCACCGCTTCCTGCAACATACGTTTTTCGTTCCGTACGATGACTTCCGGCGCTTTAAGCTCAAGAAGTTTCTTTAAACGGTTATTACGGTTAATGACTCTCCTGTAAAGATCATTAAGGTCACTCGTCGCGAAGCGTCCCCCTTCCAGGGGTACCAGAGGTCTTAAATCCGGGGGTATAACAGGTACAATATCCAGTATCATCCACTCCAGCTTGTTGCCGCTCTTACGGAAAGCCTCCACCACCTTAAGCCTTTTCATCAATCTCTTCTTTGTATTAAGGTCCTTCTTCTCGGATATCTTGGTCATTAGCTCCGCGGATGTCGCATCAAGGTCCGTCTGCGCCAAAAGCTCCCGTATACCTTCGGCGCCCATCATGGCTTTGAACTTCTTGCCGTACTTCGCTTTCGCTTCGGCATACTGATCCTCCGTCAGCATCTCCTGCACCTTAAGCGGCGTCTCTCCGCCGTCGACCACCACATACTGCTCATAATAAAGCACCCTTTCAAGGTCCCTCATCTTCATGTCCAGTATATTGGACATGCGTGACGGGATGGCCTTGAAGAACCATACGTGGGAAACAGGAGCCGCCAGTTTTATGCACCCCATCCTTTCACGTCTTACGCTTGACTTGGTGACTTCCACGCCGCAGCGGTCACAGATAATGCCTTTGTGTTTTATTCTCTTGTACTTGCCGCAGTTACACTCGTAATCCTTCGTGGGACCAAAGATCCTTTCGCAGAAAAGACCGTCCCTTTCGGGCTTGAGAGTCCGGTAATTGATAGTCTCCGGCTTTTTAACCTCGAATAAAACGCTTCTGTTGCCCACTTTGCGCGTAGTCCATTCCCTTATCTTCTCGGGAGAAGCTATCTGTATCCTGACCTTGTCAAATTTATTTACCCTGCGCAACATAATATTTACACCTCTTCTTCTGAAAGCTTTTCCGTCTGTTCCAGATGGACATCCAGCGCCAAGCTTTGCAGCTCTTTAATCAATACATTAAAAGACTCAGGAGTACTCGGCTCAAGCATGTTCTCGCCTTTAACTATCGTCTCGTATATCTTGGTGCGCCCTACGACATCATCGCTCTTTACCGTAAGAAGTTCCTGCAGAGTATAAGCGGCGCCGTAAGCCTCAAGTGCCCACACTTCCATCTCTCCGAACCTCTGCCCGCCGAACTGCGCTTTTCCTCCCAGCGGCTGCTGCGTAACGAGTGAATATGGGCCTATGCTTCTGGCGTGCATCTTATCGTCAGCCAAGTGCGCCAGTTTCATCATATAGATAAATCCGACCGTAACCGGCTGATCAAAGGGTTTGCCCGAAAAACCATCGCGCAAGGTAATCTTGCCGCTTTGGGGCAGACCCGCTTCTTTCATGGCCTCTTCTATGTCTTTTTCCTTTGCCCCGTCAAAAACGGGTGTGATCATCTTCCGGTCAAGTAATTTCGCAGCCCAACCAAGCTGAGTCTCAAGCAGCTGCCCGATGTTCATACGGCTGGGTACCCCAAGAGGATTGAGCACTATATCAAGAGGCGTCCCGTCGGGAAGATACGGCATGTCTTCTTCCGGAAGTATCTTCGCGATAACTCCCTTATTACCGTGACGGCCCGCCATCTTATCACCCGCCTGGAGCTTCTTCTTGCTGGCAACGTATACCGTTATCCTTCTTAAGACTCCCGGCGGAAGTTCATCGCCGTGTTTGATCCTGTCAAGGTCTCTTTCCATCTCAGCCATTGTCTGCTCGATCTGGCTGTTTATGGTCGTTATGATAAGGTTTATCCTGGCCTGGAGTCTATCGTCACCCTCGACATATACGTTGTCGAGATCCGCTTTCTTGAACTTGGCCAGGTCCTTCTCCGTTATAATCTTGCCGGCTTTAATAAGCGCTTTGCCGGTATCAAGTTCCTCTAAACTGCTTATCAGCCTGCTGCCGACGAGCTTCTGGTGCACCCTCTCGGCTTTTTTCTCCTCCAGGCGTTCCAGGATGTTCTCGTAACCTTCTTTTACGATTCTTTTCTCCCTGGAATCCTGCCGCCTCTGATCTTTCGTCCGGGTTTTAATGTTTTTCCGGGAAAGCTCTTTAACGTCGACGATTATACCTTCAATACCGGAAGGAACGCGAAGCGAAACATCCTTAACGTCGCCCGCTTTCTCGCCAAAAATAGCGCGCAAGAGCTTCTCTTCAGGCGAAAGTTCCGTCTCGGATTTCGGGGCTACTTTACCCACCAGTATGCTGCCGGGAGCCACTTCGGCGCCGATACGGATGATCCCGCCTTCATCCAGGTTCTTAAGTGCTTCATCCCCGACATTCGGTATATCGCGAGTCACTTCCTCGTTTCCGAGGCGCGTATCCCGTGCTTCTATCTCAAACCGGTGTATGTGTACCGACGTATATGCCTCTTCTTTAAGAACCTTTTCGCTGATAAGAATAGCATCTTCAAAGTTGTATCCCCTCCATGACATAAACCCGACAAGAACGTTCCTGCCGAGGGCGAGCTCCCCTCCGTCGGTCGAGATCCCGTCGGCCAAGAGGTCCCCCTCCTTAACGGTATCACCCACTTTAACAACCGGTCTCTGGTTTATGCAGGTCCTTGCATTTGTCCTCTGGAATTTTTTAAGGACATACTTATCCGCCCCTATCACTATCTCCTTGCCGTCCACCTTGGTGACTTTGCCCTCTTTCTTTGCCGCCAGAAGAGCCCCCGAGTCTTTCGCCGTGCGATGCTCCAAGCCCGTTCCAACCAGAGGCGCCTCTGGAAACAGAAGCGGCACAGCCTGCCTCTGCATGTTAGAACCCATAAGGGCCCTGTTAGCGTCATCATGCTCCAGAAACGGTATAAGCCCGGCACAGACGCTTACAAGCTGAAGCGGCGAAACGTCCATGTACTGGACGTCTTTTTTATCGGCAAGAAGAAAGTCATCCTTGAAACGGGAAAAAACCTTGTCCTTTTTAAAATGTCCCTGTGTATCAACCTCGGTATTCGCCTGAGCGATTATATAATTATCTTCGATATCCGCAGAAAGATACTCGACCTTATCCAGAACCCGCCCGTTTTCAACCCTCCGGTACGGTGTGACGAGAAAACCGAACCTGTCCACACCCGCATAGGAGCTGAGCGAGTTGATCAGACCTATATTTGGGCCTTCAGGCGTCTCAATGGGACAAAGCCTGCCGTAATGCGAATAATGCACGTCCCTGACTTCAAAACCGGCACGTTCACGGTTAAGACCGCCGGGACCGAGAGCGCTTAACCTTCTAAGATGAGTCAGTTCGGCAAGCGGATTTGTCTGGTCCATAAACTGCGAGAGTCTTCCCCTGGCAAAAAAGTCGTGGATTACGCTGGTAATAAGCTTGGTGTTGACGAGATTATGCGGCATGACCTCGCCCATCTCGTATACGCTCATCCTCTCTTTTGCGACTCGTTCAACCCTGGCCATGCTCATTCGCATCTGGTTGGAAAGCTGCTCTCCGATACACCTTATGCGCCTGTTGCCAAGGTGGTCGATATCATCAACGTTTTTTATCCCGTTCTTTATGCCCAACAGGTAATTGATCGCCCCGACCAGTATGCTGTGGTCCAAAAGTTGCGATTCAAGAGGCCTATCAATATCCAGCTTACGGTTTATCATGCGGATACCGACATCCGTAAGATTATATCTCTTCTTGTCAAAGAACATCTGGTCGATAAGTTCTTTAGCGGATTCCAAAGTAGGAGGATCCCCGGGCCTCAGCTTTCTGTAAATATCCAGATACGCTTCTTCCCTGGTCTTTGTCCCGTCATGTTCCAGAGTCTTTACGATCTCTTTCGGCACGTCCATAAGGAGTTTTACTTTCCGCACTCCCCCTTCCCACATGCGCATGGCGACAGTCTGAGTTATCTTCTCGGTCTGTTGGGCAAGGATCGAAGAAGATTTCTCGTCAATTATGTCTTCGGCAAGAACCCTGCCGACAAGGTCTTCAGAGTGCTTTTGTCTTGAAAGCGTAACTTCCTCCGTACCCCCGAAAGCCTTGAGTATATCCTCGTCCTTCGACAGACCAAAAACCCTTAAAAAGGTCGTCGCCAAAAACTTTCTCTTACGGTCGATATAAACATATAAGAGGTCACTCTTGTCAAACAGGAACTCAATCCACGCACCCCTGTCCGGGATAAGCCGAGCCGAATAAGTGGGCTTACCTCCCGTAGAGGTAGTCTCTTCAAACGAGATTCCCGGAGAACGATGCAGCTGGCTGACTACAACCCTTTCATCACCGTTAACGATGAAGGTGCCTATCTCGGTCATAAGCGGGATCTCCCCTACATAGACTTCCTGCTCCTTTATCTCATTTTCCAGCTTGAGACGCAGTTTAATCCTTAGAGGCGCCGCATACGTGAGGGACCGTCTCTTGCATTCCTCGACATCATACTTGGGCTGGCCTATGTCGTAATATACATACTCGAGTTTATACGCGCCGTCCTGACTGGTAATCGGAAAAACCTCACGGAAAAGCGCTTCCAACCCGCGGTCCTTCCTCTTGGTCTTGGCTTCAAACTGCTGCAGGAATTCCGCGTACGAGTCGACCTGGATCTTGAGCAGGTTGGGAATATCGTAGACATTCTTCAACCTGGCATAACTTTTACGCTTGACTTTAACAGCCATTCTTGATCACATCCCCTTATAATAGGTTTTTAATGAACCGGACCACAAACATCCCCCGTGTAAGACTTCCCTCAAACCGCATCTTACACCCTCAAGAACGCGTGACTATTTCAATTCAACTTTAGCGCCGGCTTCTTCGAGCTTTTTCTTCATCTGTTCGGCTTCTTCTTTGAGAACGCCTTCCTTGACTTCTTTTGGCGCTGCCTCTACCAGATCCTTCGCCTCTTTAAGACCGAGATTTGTAAGAGCCCTGATCTCTTTGATGACGTTGATCTTCTTGTCGCCGACACTTGCCAAGACAACCGTGAAGACGCTTTTCTCTTCCGCGGCTGCTCCACCCGCTGCTCCTGCGGCTGCCCCGCCTGCGACTGCAACAGCGGCCGGTGCGGCTGCTGATACGCCGAACTTCTCCTCAAGCGCTTTGACGAGATCGGAAAGTTCAAGAACACTCATGCTCTCTATGCTCTTTATCATGCCTTCCATCTCTTTAGAAAGCTTCGCTTTCGGTTTTTTGCTCTCTTTGCCGGGAGTAGCCTCAGTTTTTTTCTCAGCCGGAGCTTCTTCGACCTTCGTCTCGCTAGCGGCTTCCGTTGGCTGGGCCTCTTCTGCCTCTGCTTTTTTCTTCTGTTCCTCTGTCATTTTGGATCCTCCTTAATTTACCTATTCACTTTCTTTCTTCTGTTTTATCGCATTCAATGCGTACACTAAACTCCTCAGGATCGACGAAAGCACGCCGACAAATCCCGCTATCGGCGCATTCATCATCCCCACCACCATGGCGATAAGCTGTTCTCTTCCCGGCAGTTCCGCAAGCTCTTTTATCCTGTCACTTGCCAGGAGCTCGCCGTCAAGATATCCTTCGGATATCTGAAAACCCTTGTTCTGCTTGGAAAATTCCGTCAGCAGTTTGGCTATCACAACCGGGTCTTCCTTTATCACGCCGACACCAAGGATCTTCTCCGCTTTTACGGTATCGGTCAGCTCGCTTATCCCGGCTTCCTCAAGAGCGATCCTGGCGAGTCTGTTTTTTATGACCAGGTATTTGGACCCGGACTGCTTTATCTTTTTTCTCAAAACGTCGATCTCGGAAGCTTTGATGTTTTCAACGCTGGAGAACACAAAACCTTTGTTCCCGGAGAAAACATCCTTCATCTCCTTGACCATTAATTCTCTGACTTTCCTGCCGTATTTTTCCGCCATGATTATGTCCTTCTATAGTAAAATTATCAGCCCTGCCTGAACTGATTTGTATCCAGCCTGACCCCGGGCCCCATCGTGGAGCTGATCGCAATGGACTTGATATTCTGTATCCTCTGCAACTTGGGATTACTTGACATGACCGCCTTTATAAACGCAGCTATGTTTTCCACAAGCGCCTCTTCTGAAAATGAAAGTTTTCCCACAGGCCCTTTGACCCCGGACTGCTTGTCCATCCTGTATTCGATCTTCCCGGCTTTAAGCTCCTTAACCGCCTTGGTTATCTCCGTCGTCACCGTACCTGATTTCGGGTTAGGCATAAGTCCCCTCGGCCCGAGTACTTTTCCGAGTCTGGCAAGGTCTTTCATCATGTCGGGCGTCGTGACCGCCACGTCAAAATCAAGCCAGCCTTCAGAGACCTTCTTCATAAGATCGTCGCTGCCCACGAAATCAGCCCCGGCTTCAGTAGCCTGTTTCACAAAATCACCTTTACAAAAAACGGCGACCCTGGCCGCCTTTCCGGTGCCATGCGGCAGGCTGACCGTCCCGCGTACCGGGTTGGAAGTCTGTTCCAGCTTAAGCTTCATCGCCACTTCAACGGTCTGGTCGAACTTAGTCTCGGGCGCTTTCTTAAGAATAGAAACAGCCTCTTTCAAGTCGTATTTCTTTTTCTCTTCTACCAGGACCTTTATCTCTTTCTGTCTTTTGCTCAACTTGATCATTTTTTTCCTTTTTCTCTTTTATGCCTTTACCCTTCTACTTCGATGCCCATACTCCGGGCGGAACCTTTTATTATTTTAACCGCGGCATCCATGTCGGCGGCGTTCAAATCTTCCATCTTTTCCTTCGCGATCTCCCTTACCTGCGCTATAGTCACCTTGCCGACTTTCTCGGCCTTCGGGTTACCGCTGGCTTTAGCTATCCCGGCGGCTTTTTTAAGAAGAACGCTGGCCGGAGGACTCTTGATAATAAACGAAAAAGTTCTGTCTTCGTAAAGACTGATCACTACCGGAAGTATCAAACCCTGCCTGTCCTTGGTCTCGGCGTTAAACTTCTGGCAGAATTCCATTATCGGGATACCGTGCTGCCCCAGCGCCGGCCCTACCGGCGGCGCAGGATTAGCCTGCCCCCCCGGACACTGAAGCTTTATCATAGTTTTGACTTTCTTTGCCATAATCTATTCCTTCTTTTGCCTTGCTATACCTTCTCGATCTGCCAGGCTTCCAGTTCCACGGGTGTGGGCCTGCCAAATATCGAAATCATGACTTTTATCTTACCTTTTTCAAGATTCGCTTCCTCTATAGTGCCGTTAAAGTTCTTGAACGGACCCTCTTTAACCCGGACCGCTTCGCCTTCTTTAAAAAGCACTTTTGGAACGGGTTTGGCTTTTGCTTCTTTCGTCTGATCCAATATCTCTTTTATCTCCTCTTCCGCCAAAGGCACGGGTCTTGTTTTTGTCCCCACAAAACCGGTCACTCCCGGCGTGTTTTTTATCAGATACCAGCTCTTGTCGTTAAGCTCCATCTCGATGAGTATATATCCCGGGAAAAACTTCCTGGAAGATATCCTCTTCTCACCCTCCCGTATCTCTGAGACCTTCTCCGTAGGGATGAGGATGCTCGTTATAAGCTTCTTTTTCTCGGGATCTTTCTCCAGCTGATTCTCAAGAGCCTTCTTTACGGTGTCTTCCTTACCCGTCAGCGTATGCACGACATACCATTTTGTCATTTAAAAACCCCACTTATTAAAAAGTTCACACATCTCGAAAGAACCACATCACAGATTCCTATATATATCGCCAAAAGTATCGTAGAGACCAGAACAACAACTGTAGAAGTAATAAGCTCGTTTTTCGAAGGCCAGGCGACTTTTTTCATTTCTGCTTTGACCTGTCCAAAAAATTTTCCGATCTTCAGCATTTTTCACCTTCTCCTTTAAAGTTGCTTCTATTCCCTTTTTCGCCTTTCACTCAAGCTTATAACCCGGCTCTCTACCTTTATATATAACAACCACTTATTTTGTCTGGCAGGAGAGACAGGCCTCGAACCTGCAACCCCCGGTTTTGGAGACCGGTGCTCTTCCAGTTGAGCTACTCTCCTACTTCGTAACCCCTGTTTTCACAAAACATGGTTACTTTATCTCCTTATGGGGGGTATGCTTGCGGTCGTATTTGCAGTATTTACTTCTTTCAAGACGTTCCGTGTGGGTCTTCTTGTTCTTCATTGTGGTGTAATTGCGCCTCTTACAAGTTCCGCACTGCAATGTTATAATTTCCGTTGCCCCTTTTTTCTTTGCCATTAGTTCCCTCGTTCTATAACGAAAAACGCGGGATTTTTTATCCCGCGTCTATTTTTTATGCTATGACCTCCGAAATAACACCGGCGCCTACCGTGTGTCCGCCTTCT
>CAZGOG010000038.1:0-14056 GCA_964527555.1 uncultured Planctomycetia bacterium
CGATTCATAACTAGGTTTCTAATCTCTTTGAGTTGCTTGAGTTTTAATTTAAGGGTTTCTGCGCAATTCGCATGATGTACCACTATATTTATTGGTGGTTCACCACCATGTGACTTTGCCCAAAACTGTTCAGGAAGTATCCCCCATTTAATATCAATCGTTTTTCTTCTTAATATATCATTGATAGCAGTTTGATCCCCGTGCGGTAATTTCTCCAAGTCATATTGTAAAACAGATTGAAATAATAAAAGCGTTTTGTCATTACACCTGATTACCATAAACCCTCCGTTAATAATCTCTTGAGGCCAGTGTTCAGACATGAAAACTATATCTTTACCTTCTATCGACTTATTAATGACATTTGTGCATTTTGCAAAAAATTGTATATCTATATCTGCCCATATAATAATATCTCCCCAATTTTCTTTAATTACGTTAAGCAGATATTCGTTCCTTTTTCTGAGAATGTTATACCAGCTTGGCGTCCCAAATTTCCCGTCACCCTCGCCGGCTTTTCCCCAATATGCTATATTCAGTTCCCAATCATCCTGTATAGTTCCTACAAACTGTTTTTTTAGGGGGTCAATTTCATCAGTATAAATTGAAAAGAGTTTCATTCTTTTGCTATCCGCCATCATTTATTTATATGTTATTAAAAACTATTATTGTTTTAGAAAAATAAAATTTTCTTATATTCTCGATACATCTTCAGCAGGAAACGTGTGTCTTTATCTAAACACAAGTAATATTATGTGATGATTTACGTTTAGTCAATTAAAATCACGTGAAGGATGTCGGTATAGTATGCGAAGGCGATAAAATAAGCTTGATGTTAAAAATCGCGTTATACACTGAAAAATTCCGTTGCCAAAACTAAGCGTCTCTTATATTATATAAAGAGTATTATCGCTTGCGTACGGGAAGTAGCGCAGTCTGGCTAGCGCACCTGCTTTGGGAGCAGGGGGTCGTGGGTTCGAATCCCACCTTCCCGACCATTTTGATCATACCCAAAAATGCGGATGTGGCGGAACTGGCAGACGCGCTGGCCTTAGGAGCCAGTGGTTTTACCGTGTGGGTTCAAATCCCTCCATCCGCACCAATAAATGCATCAGGTGCGCCCGTAGCTCAGGTGGACAGAGCAACTGCCTTCTAAGCAGTGGGCCGCAGGTTCGAGTCCTGCCGGGCGTACCATGCTTTCTCGCGATGAATCTCCACGGACTTACGTCCGCCCTTTCATCTTTTTCGCCTGTTGGCGTCACAGCTTCCGCATCCACGCCCCCACACCCGTAGTGTTCTTCGACCCAGGCACCTCTTCATTACATTAGAGATTCATGGTGAGCAAGCGAAGCGCGCCGAACCACAAAAAGATTTTTGCGCTTTCTTGCGACGTCTACCTCTTCATGATATACTTACACATCATGGTGAAACTGCTTAAGATTATATTCCTCCTTATCCTCATATTCGCTTTAGCTCTGGTCTTCTTATATATCTTTTATAAAGATGACTTGCTGGAAAAAGGCCGGGTCTATTTCATGGCGCAGGTATCCGCCGCACTTGAGAAACCCGTAGATATAGGTTCCTTAAAGTACGTCCCACTTCAATCAATATCACTGGATAATGTAATTATCCGAGAAGGGAAATTCACCCCCAAAGATTCTGAAGAATCTTCTGTCGCCTTAGAAACTCCTCTTAAAGAAGAACCACTTAAAGTGCTGGCTGAGATGGACAATATAACTATAACTTTTGATGTTTTTTCCATTATAAAAAACAAACAGCTAAAAACAACTATCTCTATCGACGGACTGCGCACCCAAGAAACCCTCTCTAATGCGCTTTTGAGTACGACCTCACGCAATGCAGAAACATATAAAGAAGTCTTTGATCTTTCCCTGGTGGAATCAATCTTTATTATAGAGGCGGATGTAGCAGCGGAGAGCTTTTCCCTCACGAAGATCGTCGGCCCTCTAGAGGTGGATGATTTGACCGTACCCAGCGGTAAAATCGGTTTCACGTATAATACCAGGAAATATCTTGTTGATTTTATCACGCATAAAGATAAGGAGAACACATACGATGTGTCTCTTCGTTCTGACAATCTTGCCTTTAAAAGCACATTCACGAAAGATGAGAGTGATCTTATTTTGGGCAGCGTAAACGGAATGTTTTATAACGTGCATTTTGATTTTAAAGGGACAGTTAAAAACATCTATACGCCGGAAGCGTTCTACTCTTTTAGCGGGATAGCCGAGACAAACCTGCGTTCATTCCCCACCTTGCCCGGCAAAATCGGTAAAGTCTTCCAGGGCCACGCGTTGTCAGGTTCCCTGCAGTCTTTAATCCGTTTCGAGACAAGGGAACTGGATTTAGCAAAATGTGAGGCAACCGCCACTTTCACCGCAAGCAACTTAAGAATAGATAATTTAATAATAAGAGAGATCGCGTCAAAGGTTTCTTTGAAAGATGGAAGGATCAGCGCGCCTCTCATCAACGGTAATGTCTATGAAGGTACACTTTTAGGTAGACTTAATATAGACGTCATAGAAAAAGGCTTTCCCTTCATGCTGTCCATGGTAGTAAAAAATATGAATTACGGAAAGTTCTTGAGAGACGCCACTAGCAGTAACACGGACATCTATGGTACGCTGGACGCGGAAGTCTCCCTCGAAGGATATATGAAGGATATCGACACCACTAAAGGTTACGGCACCGTGATGGTATCAAACGCCGACCTGGGACCGATGCCTATACTGGCACCACTGCTCGGGGACATGCTTTCCAATATCCAGAACACGCTTCTGACAAAAACGAGGGTCACCATCAACCAAGCTTATATGGACTTTGAAATAAAAAACCGGAGAATAACGACGAATAATCTGACCTTCGTGGGAGAAAGCATTTATGTAAGCTCTGAAGGTTATATGGATTTTGACGGAAACCTGAACTTCACGTTCCAAAACAAGTTCCGAGAAATCATCCCCGAGACAGAAGAAGAGGATGACTGGCAGATAATGCTGAGAAACACCATAGTGCGTTTCGGAAAGCTTATCAGTAAAGCGCGCCTTAGAGGTACCATTAAAGACCCCAAATGGGACTTTGAATACCTCAACCCCTTAAACAACCTCATCAAAATAAACAATTAGGGGTTTTTCAAGTATTTTTTAATCGATCTTTTAAGTTTTCTGAGGGCAAGACCCCTGTGACTTATACGGTTTTTATAAGATGCCGCCATTTCCGCAAAAGTCTTGCTGTACCCCTTCGGCATAAAGACGGGATCATAGCCGAACCCGTTCTTTCCTTTAGGTTCGAAAAGAATGCTTCCCTTTACTGCACCCTCAAAACTGTTTAACAGTATCCCCTTGGAAGCAAGCGCGATATGGCACACAAATTTTGCGTGCCGGTTCTTCTCGGGTGTACTGGCAAGCAGTTTCAGAAGTTTCTTGTTGTTTTCCTCATCAGTAGCTTTTTTGCGGGCGAATCTGGCGGATCGCACGCCCGGCTTGCCGTCCAGGGCATCGACCACAAGACCGGAGTCATCGGCAAGGACCAGCCCATCAAAAAACCTGGAAATAGTCACTGCTTTCTTAACGGCGTTCTGACGGAAGGTCTTACCATCCTCGACAATGATGGGCGGAGCCACATTAAGATCGTCCAGGTTCATGACTTTGATAGCGGGATAATCCCTTAGAAGTGATTTCAGTTCCTGTCTCTTCTTGCTGTTATGGGTAGCAATCAACATCTTGATCATGAAAATACTCCTTTCAATGCTGCTCGTTGTTTACCGATAAGACTCTTAATACCCTTTTCGGCTAATTTCAACATTTTCCCCATATCTGCCCTGCTAAAAGGATCTTTCTCGGCCGTTGCCTGTATCTCTACAAATCTTCCCGAATCTGTCATCACAACATTCATATCGACTTCCGCATGCGAATCTTCCGCATAAGCAAGATCGAGATAAGGCCTGCCATCAACCATCCCGGCGCTTACAGCCGCTATGAAACTTGTAATCGGTATTTTATTAAACATCCCTTCCCTTTTAAGATAATTAAGCGCAAGGCATAGCGCTACAAAACTTCCCGTTATGCTGGCGCACCGCGTACCGCCATCAGCCTGTATGACATCACAATCAACCCAGATAGTCCTCTCACCCAAAGCATTCATGTTCACTACGCTGCGCAGGGCCCGGCCGATAAGGCGTTGTATCTCAAGGGTCCTTCCCCCCTGCTTTCCCCTCGAAGCCTCCCTTGAAACCCTTTTCTGGCATGAACGGGGAAGCATGCTGTATTCAGATGTTATCCAGCCTGTGCCCTTGCCTTTTAAAAAGAGAGGCACCCCATCCTCCACGCTTGCGGTACAGATGACCTTGGTATTACCGATTTCAAACATGCATGATCCTTCCGCAAATTTTATATAATTTGTCGTTATCTTGACTTTTCGCATGCCATTGGCTAAACGTCCGTCCCCCCTCATCGCTCTTCCCTTCTGTTTTGCCCCCTACATATTACCGTAAAGATTGCGCCCTTTCGAGTCAATACCCACTATAAGCGGAAAGTCTTCCACTTCCAAGCGGTAGATCGCCTCAGCCGCCAGATCTTCAAATGCCACCAAACTGCAAGATCTTACTTTCCCGGCAAGATACGCTCCCGCACCGGCAGGTGCGATGAAATACACTGCCTGAAACCGTTTAATCGCTTTTATTACCGGAATGGACCTGCGGCCCTTGCCTATCATGCCTTTAAGCCCGGCCTCAAGAAGCATGGGCGTGAAAGGATCCATCCTGCCGGAAGTCGTAGGCCCGCACGAGCCTATGACTCTTTTTCCCGGGGGCGTCGGCCCGCAATAATAAATAATCTGCCCCTTTAAGTCCAGGGGAAGCTCGCCGCCGCTTTTTATCAGCTCAGCTATCCTGAGATGCGCCTGGTCCCTTGCGGTATAGATGACACCGGTAAGGAGGACCTCATCTCCCGCTTTCAGGGAATCAATGGTTTTTTTATCCAGCGGCGCATGTACTCTTTTTAATGAATCCATCTTCCCGACCTAAATCGTTTGAGTCGCTGAACGCAGCGCATGACACGAAACATTCACTGCAATAGGGCATCCCGCTATATGCGTCGGGGCCTCTTCGATACTAACGCCCATCACTGTGGATGCACCCCCGAGGCCCATTATACCTATTCCAAGGGCATTGGCTTTTTCCTTTATATCACGTTCCAGAAGCGCGATATGTTCTTTGGGGTTTGGTCTATTAATGGGTCTAAGAAGCGCTTTTTTTGCCAGATAAGCGCACGAGTCCATAGTCCCCCCTAACCCTATACCCAGTACGTACGGGGGACAGGCATCGGGACCGGCGATCCTTACCGTCTCAACGCAAAAATCAACTATCTCCTCGCTCTTACAAGTAGGGTTAAGCATACCTGATCTGCTTTTATTTTCACTGCCGAACCCCTTGGGCATCACTGAAATGGTGAGCTTGTCTCCACCGACAATATCAACATGAATAATGGCTGGGGTATTGGTGCCTGTGTTTTTCCGTCTCAGGGGATCCTCAACAACAGATTTACGGAAATACCCCTCTTCGTAAGCCTCTTTAACCCCTTTATTAACAGCATCAGGCAAAGACCCGCCGGTTATAAATATTTCCTTCCCCATCTCGATGAATACAGCTGCGACCCCGGTATCCTGGCAAAGAGCGAGACCCTTCTCTCTGGCAATCCTGGCATTTTCAAGAAGAACTTTGAGCATTTTTTTAGCCGGCGCATCTTCTCTCTCGTTTTTGTAAAGCTCTTCCAGTCCCTTAAGTACATCCGCGCGCAAAACAGTGTTTGCCTGAGTACACAGGTCCTTTACGACTCCCCCGACATGACTTGCTTCCACTTCACGCATAGTTATAAAACTGCCCTTTCCGCGCTGAAATCTTCTTTCAGAAATATCCTCGCGACCTTACGGAAACCCTCGACATCATCCGAGACGAAACATTTCATTTTCCCGCTGCCTTTTTTGAGGCAAGTGCCAAGTCCTTTTTTAAAAAGCACCTCTTTTACTTCCTCGGCTACCGCCAGAGACGAATCTACAAGCTTTACTCTTCCCATCACATCCGCTATAACGGTTTTAAGAATCGGATAATGTGTGCATCCCAGGATCAAAGTGTCTACACGCTTTTTTTTAAGGCGCCCCAAATATCTCCTGGCCACCTCATAAGTAATTGTATCATTAATAAACCTGTTTTCAACAAGCGGAACAAAAAGCGGACAGCGCGTTGAAAAAATACGGCACCTGGGATCCATCTTTACCAGTTCCTTCTCATAAGATCCGCTGGATATAGTGGAACTCGTACCGATAACTCCGATCCTGCCTGTTTTTGAGATGCGTACCGCCTCCTTGACACCGGGAGTTATAACCCCGATAACCGGTACCGGATAACTTTTCTTCAAAGACGCTAAACTCAGGCTTGAAGCGGTATTGCATGCCACAACGACCGTCTTGACGCGTTTGGCCATCATAAATGCCATGATCTCACGGGCAAAACGTATGATAGTCTTGCGGGATTTGTTCCCATAGGGAACACGTGCAGTATCCCCGAAATAAATTATGTCCTCTTCAGGGAGATGCCTGCGGATACTTCTTGCAACCGTAAGCCCCCCGACCCCCGAGTCAAAGACTCCTATGGGGCGATTCTTGAGCGATTTCATAAACTATATTATATAGGATTAGCTGCCGCCAGTAAAGTACAGGCTTTTTAAATCAGTTCTTGAGGAAGTTCACAAGGAGCATCTCAAGCGCCAGTTTAGGCTGTTTCCCCCCGGTCTTTATATCCCGGTCTGCCTCCAGAAGAAGCTTTATCCAATGTTCTATTCTTTTTACGGAATATTTTTCAGACTGGCTCACGAGGCGTCTTGTATAAGCAGGGGAATAAGGGAGTTCGCTGGCGATTTTATCGGGACTGCTTTTTTTTGTCATAAGAAGTTTGATGCGCTGCATAATACGCATGTACCAGCCGATATAACCGATGATCTCAGGTGGCTCTTTCTTCTGGTCAGTAAGATCATTCAATATACGAAACGCCCACTTAGAATCACGGGCATTAATAGCGTCTACAAGTTTAAATACGGTTTCCGTGACGCTGCGGCCGACCAGACTCTCGACATCTTCAACTTCTATTTTTTTACCGTTTGAGAAAGCGATAAGCTTCTCAAGCTCCATTTTCACCCCCGGCGTATCGGTCCCTTTAAGTTCCGCGATGAGGTCCACCGCAGCGGGTGATATTTCCACTTTCTCTTTTTTAAAAAAGGCGCGTATCCAGTTTTTGATAGTCAAGGGGCTGGGACTTTCGGCACTGATGACATTTACTAACGAGGAGAGCTTCCGGCACTCTTTGGTCTTCTTAAAAGAAGCTCCTCCTACCAGGACCAGAACGCTGGTCTTAAGAGGCTTCTCAAGATAAGCTAATATGGTAGCCATTGATTCATCAGAAAAGTCCTCCGCTTCTTTAAGCACGACTACTCTTCTTTCGGCCAGAAACGGCATGGTGCCCAGAGAATCCATAGCGTTTTCAATATCACCCGGCCCGTGGACTGAATAATTGAGGTCCTCTTCCCCTGAGGAGAGAAACTTTTCTTTGATTTTGCTGATTTCCTTCTGGCTTATATACTGGTCGCCGCCGATAATAAGGTAGTTTTCATTCATGGTTGGAATCAAGAATTAGAACTATAGCGCAAGAAGTGAATCTCTTTGTCACCATGCTTCAATAGTGCGTTCCACGATCCTCTTGGCAAGATCCTTAACTGCGTCTTGGATGGCTTCTGGCTCGGTCTTTGCATTAGGCCCCTCTACGGTGTACTCGGTCTGCCCCATGAAAGAAGTCTCCCTCCACATAAGCTCACCTTTAAGGTTATTGTAGAGTTCCATGTTGACAAGGATCTCTATCCGGTACGCTTCTACATCATCATCCGTATTATAAATGATCGGGAACTGCCTAAAAGACGTCAGCTCTCCCTTAAGTGAAAGAGTGGCTTCATCCTGCCTTTTAACATCCAGGGCCCTGTCAAATATGAACTGGTCAATAACGGCCCTGGTAATGTCATTTTCAAGCCCGGGACGGTAAGTATAATCGACTCTTCTATTAGAGACTTGCGCGCCGATATCTATCTTATTAGCGAAATTGGCTACATAAATAGAATCAAGTTCCGGCGGGAGAAGAGAACTAGTCGTATATCCGCATCCGGAAGTCACAACAAAACACAAAAAAAGCAAAAAAGTAACAACCGGCCTCATCAGTTTTTAACCTTTGTTTTCAGGTAATCGATTTTTGCCTGGGCCTCTTGAGATACCTCAGTCCCCGGGAACTTGCTAACAACATCTTTATAGTATATTATAGCACTCTGGTATTTCTTCTGTCTTTCGTAAAACTCCGCTATCTTGACCGCACTATCGGCTTTCTTGCTTCTAAGCTCTTTAAGAGCCGCTTCAGCCTCCTCGGCTACTGCCGGTACCGCGGTCGTACGGGAGATCTGCCGGAATTCCCTTAGCGCCTCTTCCGTAGTCTCCTGGTCATATTCCGGATCAAGCGAAGCTTCATAACGCGCATAGGCAAGCTGGTATTTCGACTCGGAAGCAAGCTCGCTTTGCGGATAATCGTTCACAATCCTTTCATAGGCTTCTATAGCATCATCATATTTTCTTAATCTGCGGTAACATTCAGCCATATTAAAGAGAGACTTATCCGCGTATTCTCCAAAAGGACTGTTATCGACTATTTTCTTATACATTATGATCGCCCTGTCAAGTGAGACGGACAGCTCCATCTCCATAAGTTTAGGCGAATCCTTGCTCTGAAAGATATTCGCGATATTGTATTCACGTTTGATTATCTCTTCCATCCTTTTCGTGTAGGGATAATCATCCAGGGTTTTCTGGTAGTGCTGGAAGGCGAAATAATATTTTCCTAATTCCTCATAGGACCGGCCGGCATAATACTGGGACTCCGGAGCTAATTTTGAATCCTTGTAATTGTCCGTTAGCCTCACAAATTCATCCGCAGCGCGCTGAAAATCCCCTTCTTTATAAAACCGCATCGCCCATGCAAACTGCTCCTGGGGAGTGTCCTTAACGGCATATTTGGGGTTAAGCATGGTCTTGGCTTTGGGATTCCACAGCCAGAAAGCATCTGCATCGCTTGCCTGTAACAAGGCAGAAGCTATAACTACTATTAAAATAATACAGATTTTTTTCGCCATAATAAGCTGTAAAATGTTTAAAAAGTAAAAACTAAATCAGAGGATTTACATTCTATATCAAAAAACCTTACATTGTCAATTGTTAATCTTTGTCGAACTTTGAAAGGAATATTAGGAAGGCTCTTCTCCTGGGGCGTCTTCGTTGTAAAGTATGAAACCGTTAACATACTCGGAGACAAGCTCTTTATCTTTTCTGGATATTTCTAAAAACTGACCCCCGACTTCGTAATCGTCTCCGGAGGGTGCTTTATGTATCCAAGCCACCTTTGAAATGACCTTAACCGGCTTGCCTAACATAGGCAGGTCCAGCTCCATGATAAGGCGACAGGCCCGGGAAATAAACCCTTTAGACCTAAAACGAACTCCCCCCTCGCCAAGATTATTACTAATAGTACCAGATACACCTCTTCCCTCAGTATCACTTAACTTACGATACCGTATGGGGATATGGGTCTTTACCCGTGTAGATTTTCTTTTCTCAATGCACTTATCCATGATTTTTGTCCATTATTTATCAGACCAATACGTTAAATAATTAAATAGGTGATTATTGTCTTTTATAGTATATCATATTTATTTCTTGAATAAAACAACAAATATCTAACTTTTTCATTGTTTACATAACGATCTTTTACTATATAATGAATCTCCACGGATTAACATCCGTGGTGTTCCTTCGTTCTAAGTGCAAAATATCTTTCCTCGCAGATTCATGGTAAGCGAACGAAGTGAGTCGAACCATAAAAAAACAGACTTCAAACATCAGAGAGAAACACCTCCGATATTCGAAGTCTGTTTATACAATAATCCCTTCTCTTATCTCTACGCGCCCTACTCCGTACCCAAAGCTTCTTCCGTCTTGGTGACAATTTTTATCTGAGCGGAAGCAGCTTCAGAATCGTTATACAGATTAAGACTATTAACATATTCCGAGATAAGTTCTTTGTCTTTTTTGGACATCTCGAGGAACTGGCTGCCCATCTCATAATCATTCCCGGAATCTGTCTTGCGTATCCACGCTACTTTGGAGATGGCTTTGACGGGTTTTGTAAACATTGGTATGTCTAGCTCCAGTATCAACCTGCATGCCATAGAGATAAATTCTCCCGTCCTGAAACGGATTCCTCCCTGGCTCAGGTTTTTGGAGATAGAACTGGTTCCCGCGATGCCAGCTCCGTCCCGTAATTTGCGAAATCTTACGGGGATGTGGGTCTTAACCCTTGGCGCTCTCCTTCTCTCCACAGTCTCATTCACTTCCCTTACCTCCATTTTTAACTGTTAACATTTTACCACAATATCCCTGAATTACCATTGTATAATTTTAATAACCGGCTTTTTTAAGGTTGACCTCGTCTTCCTTAATCGAATACCCGTTAAAGCCGGTTTTATTCTTTCTGATTGCCTCATACTTGGATACCACTTCATCGATATCGGCACCCTTAACTTCTTGCTTCTTATCGGTTCCTTTTTCCTCTCCAAGCCCCGCTGTAATGGCCTTGAGCTGGGCAAGCACCTCTTCCTCAGTCATACCCGGGTTCTCAGAAAGCATAAGAGCCGTGATACCGGCAACAAAAGCCGCTGAGAAGGAAGTACCCGCTTCATCCTCGTCCGCGCCTTCAAGAGTCACAACATCCCATGGCGCATAAAGATCGAGCTGGCTGCCGTAGTTGCTCCATGCTGTAAGCTTTCCGTAGTCGTCGACAGAGCCTACAGTGATAATATCATCATATGCTGCGAGACTACCATCCATTATTTCAGTACCGTAGTTACCGGCTGAAGCGATAACTATGACGTCTTTGCCGAGAGCGTAATCAAGAGCCGACTCTACCTGCGCGTCTATCGGGAAGAGGCTAAACGGCATTGTCAGTATTTTAGCGCCTGAATCGACCGCATAGCGTATAGCCTCCGCAACGACACTTGAGGTTGTCTCGCCTTCATCATCAAAGACTTTGACTGCGAGTATATCAGCATCAGGAGCGACTCCCGTTCCTCCAGCGCCTTTTATGACACTCGTTGTCACTGTTCCATGGCCCAGAACATCGGTGTAATCCTCATCATAGAAACCGTCAAAGACATCTATTCCTGCAAAGTCGTATCCGCCGATAATATCTATATCGAGAAGGTCCTTGTCTATCCCGGTATCAAGAAGCGCTATTGTAACACCTTCGCCGGTTGAACTTGCTTTTAGATCGTCCAGTTCGGTATAGAAGTATTCCACACCTACCGGGAATACTATGTCATCAAGATCGCTGGCGCCGACTTCTTGCTCAAACATTTCCGGTGCGAGAATCGAGTCCGGATCACTTCTTACCGGTTTGTCGGGCATCACCCAGCCAGCGGGCGCGACACCCGGTCTGACAGCCGTACCATACTCATAAGTCCCCCATGGGAATGTTCCGCCGCCTTCAAGGTAATGATATGAGTATACCCAGCCCCAGTTATTGCCCACGGTGTTTTCATAAAGATTCTTCCACTCTACCCAACCGCTTGGATAATAGTTATAGCTCTCAAGATATACGCTGCCGGAGTTTTTGTACCAGGCTTTTTGGTCGGTGTCATAAGCACCAGCAGTCGGCCAGTATGAAATATCCCCCCAGCTGGCCCAATAATACTGCAATTTATATCCGGCTGTGTCAAAGTATATTGCCGCTTCACCGTCACTGACGAGTTTCTTTTTGAGGTTGGTGCTTTCGTAATACCAGTAGGTCTCACTCCATGCACCGCCAAGAGTAATATCTTTCTTGTGAACATCACCAGAGGCATAAAACGTGTAAATATTTACGCCTATCGGAGTTGTGAGATCCGCGTCAGCGTATACCTCATCGCGCTGCGCATGTATTTGTCCGTCGCCCAGAGGACCAACAAAATCTGATTCTTTATGCCACTCAGATACCATATCTCCGTCACTGTCAAAATAGGAGATGTGCTCCAACACTGTTGTTCCATCCGTATCATATGTATACTTCTCGTAGTTTGTGGTTTTGACTAACGCAGCGTTATCATAGATTTCTTTCGTATGGATATTGCCGGAATCGTAAAACGTGTAAACATCAGTACTTACGTAAGAAAGTAGATCGGCATCATTATAATTATCTACACGCTGCGCATGCATCTGGCCGTCACCGGGATCGACAAAACTTGATTCGTTATGCCATAAGCTATCAAAGTAAGAGATATGCTCCGTTACCGTAACGCCATCAGCGGCATAGGTGTACTTTTCATAGCTTGTATTTTTAACGATACCGATGTTATTATAGACCTCTTTTGTATGAAGGTTACCGGAGGCGTAAAACGTATAAAGTTCCGTGCCTACATATGAAGAAACATCAGGATCATTATAGCTGTCTACACGCTGCGCGTGCTGCTGGCCGTCACCGGGATCAACAAAGTTGTATTCTTTACGCCATAAACCGTTAAAGTACGAAATATGTTCTAGTACTGTTGTTCCGTCAGTATCATAAGCGTATCTTTCGTAATTCACATTTTTGGTAAGAGCTAAATTATCATAAAGCGCCTTTGTCTCCACATTACCAGAGGCTATATAATAGGTATAGACTTCGGTTTCTCCGGCATACGATGTCACGAGAACATCGTTGTACTTATCGATGCGCTGTGCATGTATCTGCCCGTCACCAAGGATGCCTGTGAAATTATATTTTTTATGCCACAGGCTATCCTCAACAGAATATGAGATTTCTTCTAACAGCGTCGTCCCGTCTGTGTCGTAGGTATACTTTGCCACGAGCGTGCCCAGTACCGGTGCACTCGGGTCTGTCGTGTAATCAATACTGTCGTATACATCTTTATACTGTACTTTGTCTGTAGCTCCGTGATAACTGTAATGATAAGCCAGGCCGCCGTCTGGATCTACTGCTGCCAGTGCCTGTACGTCTACCCTGCCGTAATCATCCGTCGGGTCCAGTGGCGTGCCATTGTCATAGAACGGCTCGTCTATATAGTGATAATAAAGGTTCCCATCGCCATCCGGGTCCACAAGCTGTTTTGCCAGTAATCTCTGAGAGATCTCATAGTAATACAAAGACATCATAAGATCCAGCCGACTAGCATCTGCAAATACGTCTTTTCTCTGCACATTATCTGTACTGCCATAATAGATATATCCGTATGACATCCCACCATCATCCGGAGAAGGTGTTGCGCGAACGGATATAGCAAGCCTGCCGTAATCGTCTGTCGGGTCCAGTGGCGTGCCGTTATCGTAAAAATCTTCATTAAGGTAGTAATATCGTATAAATCCTTCCGCATCGGGCTGCTCTAGAAACACATAGTATAAGTAGTGCGGCGCAGGATACCAGTATGCATATGTTAAAACCCAATCGAACCCGCCGGGTCCACTGGCTGATTTGGTTACATACCCATGTTTATACTGTATCGTATCCGTGTCATCAATATACTGATATTCCCAGAAACCCACACCATTGGGCAGCGGCGTTGCAAGTTGTTGACCTAATAGCCTGCCGTAATCATCCGTCGGATCCAGAGGCGTGCCGTTATCATAGAAATCTTCATTAAGGTAGTAATAATAGATGTTTCCAAATTCGTCAGCTGTGGTCCGGAATATTTGTTTTAGATAACCTGTATCTTCATAATAGATATATAGAATCTCGTTTACAATATCGGTTTTCGCAATAAGCCGTCCTAAGGCGTCATATTCATATTCAAAAATTCGATTTGTAAGTATAGGATTTGATGGATCCGTGTAATTACAATTCTGGTACACTTCTTTAAAATGCACTTGAGAACTATCTGGATGATAACTGTACTCGTATCCCGTGCCGCCATCATCGTCCGGCGTCTCTATCGCC
>CAZGOG010000039.1:0-13550 GCA_964527555.1 uncultured Planctomycetia bacterium
ATTTAAGAAAATTTAGTAACCGTGCTTGACAAAGCACTATTCATGGGAGGTTAATTATGTTGAAGTTACTGGTTGTTGACGATGAGGCTGATATATGTGATTTCGTGAAGAAATTCTTCAAGGAAAGAGACTTTGATGTCTTGGTGGCGTATAACGGTAAGGAAGCGCTTAATATCGTCGAATCAGACAAACCGGATATAGTCCTTCTAGACGTGAAGATGCCGGTTATGAACGGCATGGAGGCGCTGACTGAAATACGGAAGAAAGATAAGTCAATAAAAGTAATTATGGTGACTGCAGTCGATGATGTGGAAAAAGCCGAAGAAGCAAAACGCCACGGTGCTCTTGAATACATAACCAAACCGCTTGTACTTGAACAGCTCGAAAGGACTGTTTTTACTATTGCTGAACAGATTAAGATGGACAGCCATTAGATGATCACGTAATAGAAAATAAAGGGGAGGATATGACGTACGAGGACAATTGGCTGAAATTGCAGGACTGGATCGTCGAGAAGATGAAGAACTGCGACGGTGCGCTTATACCCATGGACCCGGGAAGCATGCAGAAGAGGCAGGAGCCTGAACTGGATTACCAGTTTTTCCTGGAGAACGCCTCGCGCACTATGATCCGTTTCAAAAAACCCGAGCATCTTATACGGATGATAGTCAGGATCATAGATGAACAGGTCAGGGTCACGCATACCGCCATGCTTCTTCATCGGAAAGACAAAAACTTCTTCACCCTTATAGACAGCAAGGGGGCGGAGGGGGTCAAGATCCCTATCGGCTTTATAAGGCTTACCTTTGATAACCCGCTTATCCGCATGTTTAATGAACGGCACAACTTCAAGATATCTGAGTCCGGGGCAATCGGGTATAAAGAGCTTCTCGATCTCCTCCAAAGAGATGATAATATCAAGAAAAACAAAGATTTTTCTGAACTGATAGAACTGACTATCAGGCAGATGGAGCTTTTAAAGGCTACTATTTGCGTGCCTATATATTATAAGAAGGATCTTCTGGGGGTATTTATACTTGGCAAGAAGCTCTCTAACGTAAAGTTTTCCAGACAGGAGATCGGGTTCTTTACGACCCTTGCAAATGACGTAGGTATGGCACTTTCAAATGCCCAGCTCATACAGGACCTCCAGGACAAGATCTATGAAGTCCATGAGCTTTATGAGAGAGAGCACAGTATTTTTATCAATACGTCTATCTCCCTGGCGGCTGCTATAGACGCAAGAGACCCGTATACGCATGGTCATACGGAACGCGTTACCCAGTATTCACTGGCTATTGCGGAAGAGCTGGAGGATATCCCTGAAGCCAAGGCATATAAAAACTTTAAAGAGACGCTTCATATCGCGGCGCTTCTTCATGACGTAGGAAAGATCGGTGTTCCTGACAGTGTATTAAACAAGAACAGTCAACTGGATAAGAAGGAATACGAGAAGGTAAAAGAGCATGCCGTTATGGGTGCGGCGATCCTTTATCCCATCAGGGAGCTTGGGGATATCGCGAAGGAAGTGCGGGCTCATCATGAAAGGTACGATGGTAAGGGCTATCCGGACGGATTGAAGGGCGAAGAGATCCCCTTTGTTTCCCGCATTATTGCGGTGTCAGATACTTTTGATGCCATAACCAGCGATAGACCTTACCGTCAGAAAAAGATGGCAGAGGTCGCTATCCAGGTAGTTAAGGATAACTCCGGCACACAGTTTGACCCGGTAGTGGTAAGCGCGTTTTTATTGGCGTATAAGAAGGGAAGATTGCAGAATATCGGGTAGGGATATTTAGGAATAAGCGGTGAGGGTAGGGGTTATTTAGTGAATGAGGGTAGATTATAGCATCTACCCTCATTCTATTTTAAGGGAAGTGTAATTATAAAAGAAGAGCCCTTGTTTACAATACTTCCGACACTTATTTTTCCGCCGTGTTTTTCTATAATGCCGTGAACAACGCTTAAACCAAGGCCCGTGCCGCCGTCTTTTTTACTGAAAAACGGGTCAAAAATATGTTTTATGTCATCTTTATCTATGCCCTTACCCGTATCTTTGACTATTATTTGAAGGGTGTTATTTGTGATTTTTGTGCTAACTATGACAGTTCCACCATCCGGCATCGCGTCAATGGTATTTAAAAGAAGATTGAGAAAGACTTGTTTCATCTGGGTAGGGTCGATTCGGATCATGGGGGAAAGGCAATAATTTTTCTCAATCTTTATGCTGTGTTTTAAGCAGTCATTGTACAGTAAATTCAAAGTCTCATCTAAAAGCTCATTAATATTTGTTTTTTGGAGTTTGAGTTCACTTGGTTTTGAAAACTCCAGGAGCTGTTTAACAATATAATTTATCCTGTCGACCTCATCTCCTACAATTTTTTTAAATTTTTCAATAAATTCAGGATCATCTTTCTTCTTATCTATAAATTCAGTAAAAGTCTTGATGGAGGTGAGAGGATTTTTTATCTCATGCGCCATGCCGGCTGCCAATGTGGCAACGGCTTTAAGTTTTTCAGTCTTTTGAAGTTCTTCACGGAGTTTAATATTTTCCTCGTCTATTTGTTCAATGGTGCCGTGGAAGAAACGGTTATCTATGAATTGTTGGATTTTATTTTTTAATGGTATGAAAATTATTGAGAAGAATGCTATTGTTGCTATAGCTAGTGGGATAGAATGGTGCCCGGTAATGATGCTAAAGACTTTTTCGGCCATGTAAATAATTATAAAATAAAGAATAGTTATTATCGAAATGATAATCGAATAAACTAATGTTTTTTTAAGGACAAATTCAATATTGAACAATTGATGGTGTATAATTGCATAAGCGACCATTACAAATAGGATGGCCATATATAGATGTGCATTGGGGTAAACCGGCATACCGTAGGTAGAGCAGAAATTAATTAGAACTAAGTGGCCAATTGCAAATGCAAAAAAGATATACTTAACTCTCTCAAACTCCAAAGCCGCAAGCTTATTTCTCTGTCGGTATCTTTTGTACAACAAATAAAGCGTATATCCAGTTTCAAAAAATATGTATGCCATAAAATAAGTATGGTATTTACCCGCTTTTGGGAAATAGCCCCATTGATAAATGTAAAATCCGCTTATAAGTTTATTCGTGAATAAGTTAAGGAACAAAAATATTGTACTTATAAAGTAAAATAAATATAAAATCCATTTTTTATTTTTAATACCTAAAAATGCTCGTGTAAAATGATACGATAAGACAGAAGAATAACAAACACCCATATACAAGAACTTGATCCAAAATAATGCATGGTTTTCATCTTTAGTTATATAGAGGAAGAAAAAGCCATAGAGCCAGACAGAAAAAACAAAACAAAAAATCCCAAAAATTTTATTTAACAATATTCTAGGGTTTCTTAAGTAGATGAATAATCCCAAACCTTGGGCTAATATTCCAACAAGTAAATTTTGGATTGCTATAGAGTAGTCAGTATTTTCAAACATTTTTTAAATAATGGATCATTTGTTTCGTAAACAAAAAATGTGAAATATATTCCCGAGAAAAACTTTTTGGTTATATCTTCCCGACCTTTTCCTTCACCTCGTCACTTTCAAAAGGCTTGGCGATATAGTCTATAGCTCCTAATTTTATTGCTTTTGAGGCTGTCTCCACGCTTTGATAGCCGGTGATGATTATAGCTTTTATTCCGGGTGAGGCTTTTTGTATCTCTTCCAGGGTCTCAAGACCGTCTTTCTCCGGCATCTTTATGTCGAGAAGCACTCCGTCATAATCCTCATCTTTGACTTTTCGGATAGCTTCTTTTCCGGAGGAGGCAAAATCAAGATCATAATCGTCTTCCAATATCAGGTTAAGAGACTCGCGTACGCCTTCTTCATCGTCACATATCAGGATTCTTTTTTGTTTCGCCATTTTTTCATCTCCTTTTTTGTTTAAAGCGCCGGCGGTGAGATTATACAGATTGCTTCCGCTTCAGTTTTGGTTTTGTTCTTGAGCGAGTGGGGCAGGGAAGCGTCAAAGTACAGGCTGTCACCGCGTTTTAACGTATATACATCTTCTGCCACATGCGCGTCAAGGGTTCCTGCTATCATGTATATGAACTTTTCCACTCCGGGTTTATTCTGTTCTTTCTGGGTCTCACCGCCCGTACTTATCTTTATCATGAGCGGCATGATCTTTTTATCCATGGTTTTTGTGACAAGCAGTTCGTATTTTGCTTTACGCGCGTGGACGAAGTGTTCCGTTCTTTTTGTTTTGGGTACCGCTTCTATGGTTTTCGTCTCGTCTTCAAGCTCCTGGTAAAGCTCCGCGATGGATACTCCCAGAGCTTTACAGATACTGGTATGGGCTTTCAGCGTGCCGGGCATTTTGTTGTTTTCCATACGGCTGAGGGTGGCCAGCGCTACACCGCTTTTCCGGGAAAGCTCTTCCAGAGTCATATCCTTTTCTTTTCTTAGTTCCCGCAGTCTTTTGCCTATTTTCATTTTTTTCTCCTTTTCGGTTTGGATAAGATAAACATAATTTACTGTATATTACTATACTCCATTTTTAATAAATAATCAAATAAATTTTTCATAAGATGGAAAAATACAATTATATTTTTAACCTCAGCTTTTCTTGTAGTTAAAATTCACTTATGCTACAATTATACCCTATGAGTAAGGACTATATAATAGTAAAGGGCGCCAGGGAACATAATCTTAAGAGTATAGATGTCCGCGTGCCGAGGAATACCCTCTGCGTGGTCACGGGTCTTTCCGGCTCGGGCAAGTCGTCTCTTGCCTTTGATACCATATACGCCGAAGGCCAGAGGCGTTACGTCGAGTCGCTTTCAAGTTACGCCCGCCAGTTCATCGAGCAGCTTCAGAAGCCGCGTATGGATTCCATAGAGGGGCTTTCGCCGACCATAAGCATAGAGCAGAGGACTGGCGGCAGGAATCCCCGGTCAACCGTGGGTACACAGACCGAGATCTACGATTACCTCAGGGTGCTTTTCGCGCGGGTTGGCGTGCAGCATTGTCCCAAGTGCGGGGAAGAGATCACCGCACAGAGTTCGCAAGAGATAGTGGACCGGATAATGTCCCTTAAGGAAGGCGCGAATGTCCTTATACTTGCGCCTTTGGTCAGCGGCAGAAAAGGCGAACATGTGGAAATCATGAAAGGCGCCCGTAAGGAAGGTCTTATCAGAGTAAGGGTGGACGGTAAAATAGTCGATATCGGCGACAGTATCCCGACTCTTAACAAGAAAGTAAAACATACCATAGAAGCGGTGGTAGACAGGCTCACTATAAAGGGTGAGGTGCGCAGGCGCCTGTCGGACTCCGTTGAGACGGCTCTTAAGCTCGGCTCCGGGATCATTATCGTAGCGCCTTCTGTCGGGGAGAAAACCATCCCTCGAGACATCCTTTTCAGCGAGCAAAATGCCTGTCTTAAGTGCGGCATAAGCTTCGAGAAACTGGCGCCAAGGAACTTTTCATTTAACAGCCCCTACGGGGCATGCCCCACGTGTAACGGTCTGGGTAACAAGATGGAGATCGACCCGGATCTGCTCGTCCCGGATAAATCCGAACCGCTTATCAGGTCCATCGCAGCCTGGAAAAGAGGCGGCAAGGGTATAGTCCTACATTACCGCCGGCAGGTGAGGAGGCTCGCCCGTTATCACGGTTTTGATTCCGAGACGCCTTTTAAGGATCTTACCCCGAGCCAGAGGAAGATGGTACTCTACGGGGATGAGGTGTCGGGTTTTGAAGGCGTGATCCCGAATCTGGAGAGACGGTTTCAGTATTCCGAAAGCGATTTTATAAAAGAGATGATATCGGGTTTTATGTCGGTGCAGGCGTGTCCGGACTGTAAGGGCCAGAGGCTCCGCGAAGAGTCGCGTAACGTATTTATAGGCGAGAAGAATATCGCCGGGGTCTCTGAGATGTCGATAACCGAGGCCAAAGAATACTTTTCTAACCTTAAGCTTGATAAGATGCAGACAAAAATAGCCGAAGAAGTCATCAAGGAGATAAAAGCGCGACTTGAGTTTATGATCAATGTCGGGCTTGGCTACCTTACGCTTGAGAGGAGAAGTAATACCCTTTCCGGGGGCGAGGACCAGAGGATACGGCTTGCCACGCAGATAGGCGCCGGTCTCGTCGGAGTGCTCTATGTGCTGGACGAGCCGAGTATAGGGCTCCACCAGAAAGACAATACGAAACTCCTTGATACCCTGGTCGCCCTGAAAGAGCTCGGCAACACCCTCATAGTCGTCGAGCATGACGAGGCTACTATAAGAAAAGCGGATCATATCATAGATCTGGGGCCCGGAGCGGGCGAGCATGGAGGAGAAGTGGTCGCAAGCGGCAAGCTCGAAGACATCTTGAAGAGCAGGAGATCGCTTACGGGAAAGTACCTGCGCGGCGACTTAAAGATAGAGATCCCCCCAAAAAGACGCCGGTGGGAAAAAGAAAAGTTCCTCGAAGTCGTGGGGGCCTCCGAACACAACCTCAAGAACATCGACGTTAAGGTGCCACTCGGCGTCTTTAACTGTGTGACGGGCGTCTCCGGAAGCGGCAAGAGCACGCTTATCGATGAGATACTTTACAGGGCGCTTGCGAAAAAACTTTACCGTGCGAAACTAAAACCCGGAAAACATAAGAAGATAAACGGCACAACCAATATCGACAAGGTGATCGTCATCGACCAGTCGCCCATAGGCAGGACCCCGAGGTCCAACCCCACGACATACACGGGGGCCTTTGACCCCATACGCAAGCTTTTCAGCGGTCTTGCCGAGTCGCGCATGCGCGGCTATAAACCCGGCCGTTTCAGTTTTAACGTCAAAGGCGGGCGCTGTGAAGCCTGCCAGGGGGACGGGGTGAAAAAGATCGAGATGCACTTCCTTCCGGACGTGTACGTCCAGTGCCAGGTCTGCGGCGGCAAACGTTTCAACGACCAGACCCTCGAAGTAAGATATAAGGGTTATAACATTTCGGAAGTGCTGGATATGAGCGTGGAGGAAGCGCTTGGAGTCTTCGGTAACATACCTCCGGTGAGAAGCAAGCTCGAAACTCTGCATGAAGTGGGTCTCGGATATATAAAACTGGGACAGCCGGCCACGACGCTTTCAGGGGGTGAGGCCCAGAGGGTGAAACTTGCCACGGAACTCTCTAAAAAAGCCACGGGAAAGACCCTTTATATACTGGATGAGCCCACGACGGGACTTCATTTCGCTGATATCCATAAGCTCCTGGACGTGCTGCATGCCTTGGTGTCAGCGGGTAATACCGTGCTTGTCATAGAGCATAACCTTGACGTTATAAAAAGCGCCGATCATATTATAGACCTCGGCCCGGAAGGCGGTGACGACGGCGGGGAGCTGGTGGCCTGCGGCACTCCGGAAGAGGTGGTAGCCAATAAAAAGTCTTATACGGGGGCTTACCTCAAAAAGCTCTTGATGGCGTGACCATATTCTGCTAGCATAATGGAAGAAAACCTTACCATACAATTAGGATATAATTAGCATATAAGACAGAAAAAGATGAAAAAGATTTTATCGCTTTTGATAATAGTGGTGTTTTTTTCCTCGGTGATCTCCTATGGGGAGGACGGGGCTTTCCAAGGCGAACTTGATTTCGTGAGGAAGGCGGTCAGGGACGGCTTTTACGATCTGGCGCAGGAAAAACTAACCTCCCTTCTTGTCATGAAAGTCCCGAAAAGCGTCGAGGCGCAGGCGCATCTTCTTCTGGGCAGGGTCTATTACGAGAAAAACATGTCCGCAAAAGCGCTTTCGGAATTCAATATCGTCCTTAACCGGTTCAAAGACAGCGACTTCTCCGGCAGCGCCGCTTACTGGATGGCTGAAGTCTATTTCAGGGGGGAGAACTTTGAACAGGCGCTTTCGTATTACCACAGGGTGGTAGAATCATACCCGGCCAGTGAATACGTACCCTATTCGCGTTATTCCGAGGCCTGGTGTTACGAAGAGCTGGGCGAGCATGTCATGGCGATCGAGGCTTTCCGGGAAGTTTTAGCCCTCTATCCGCAAAGCGAACTGGCGGTAAAGGGAAGGTACAACATCGCGGAGATCCTCTACAGGAAAGGCGACTACCGCAAGGCGATAAAAGAGCTGAATATTTTTACCGGTGAATACCCGGTAAGCGAAAGGATATTCGATGTTTATTACATGCTGGGTGACTCTTACTACAAGACGGGTGATCCCCAGCTTGCTGTGACTAATCTGGAAAATTCTCTTAAGGGTAGCGGTAATAAACCATGGCAGGAAGTCGCCGAGTATAAACTTGCCAAGGCGTACCTTCAAAGCGGCGATCTTGATAAAAGCGAAGAGTGGTTCGATAAAGTCATAGAGGCCGCAAAGGATCCTGCCACTAAAAGCGCCGCGCTTATGGGCCTGGCAAAGATCAAACTTGAGGAGGACGATAAAGCCAAGGCCATAGAGGCTTATCGCCGGATTGTCGACGCGACGCCCTCCAACGAATGGACGGATGACGCGTACTATTGGTTAGGGGAGGCTTTGTATAAAAGCGGTGACATGGCCGGGGCCATAAAGGCGTACCGGGAAGGGTTAAATAAATTCCCCACGGGGCAGTTCGCTTCCGAAATGCATTACAGTCTGGGCTGGGCGTATCTGGGTGCGGGCGAGCAGGATAAAGCGCTGGAGGAGTTCGATCTTACGGTCGAGACCTCCGCCAGCGAGGACATGGTCGTAAGCGCGCTATGCATAATAGGCGACATACTGAACACGCGCGGTGAGGACCAGGACGCCATTGACGTCTACGATAGGGTGCTAAGAGAATTCCCGACCAGCATCCTGGCGGATCACGCGCAGTATGAAGTCGGCTCCATCCTCAAGAAGATGGAGAGGACCGATGCGGCAATACTTGCGTTCCAGTCACTTGTCGTTAATTTTCCTTCTTCGAGCGTGCTCGATAAAGCTCACTACCAGTTAGGGCTCCTTTATGCCGCCAAGGGGGATTACCGCACCTCGGCAAACCAGTTTGATATCGTATGTAAAGAGTCCCCGGATAAAAACTTAAGGAGCGAAGCGCTCCTCCAGAAAGCCAATTCTCTCTTTAACGGAGGGGATTACGAAGGTTCTTCCCGGATTTATGAGGAGATCATCGCAAGCTCGAAGGCTGAGGACCTCGTCCTCAGGGCAGAGTATCATCTAGCCTGGGCTTTTTACAAGATAGGCAGTGAAAAGAAGGCGCTTGAGATATTCCAGAGGATACTTGCAAGAAGCGGCGGAAGTTATCTCGCCCCGGGTATAAAACTGTGGTTCGGTGAATACTATTACGGCAAGGGCGATTTTGCCCAGGCCAGGAAATATTTTTCCGAAGTCACAAAAGAGTTCCCCTCAAGCCCTTTTGCGGATGACGCTTCTTACTGGCTGGGGTGGGCGCTTTATGACAGTAACATGCCTGAAGAGAGCCTTGCCCAGTTCGAAAGCATAATAAAAAAGCGTCCTGATAGCAGGTGGGCACCCCAGGCGATACTGGCACTCGGAGATATATCAAAGAGAAGGGGAGAATACGACGAAGCCATCGCCGAGTATGAGACGCTGATAAAAAAATATCCTTCCAGCACCATAACAAACATAGCGAACAACCGTATAGGGACGATACTGAAGATCCAGGGTAAAGATGCTCTGGCTGTAGAGTATTTTAAGATCGCTATTACCCGCGAGAACTCGGAGGTAAACGCGCAGATCCAGTTCGATATAGCGGAATGTTTCGAAAAGATGGGCATGGAGGATGAGGCTATAACCGAGTACCTTAAAGTGGAATATAAATATCCCCAGGGGAAATTCTGGGTTATCAGGGCGCGCCTGAAGTGCGCGGAACTTCTTGAGAAACACGGCCAGAACGAAAGAGCCCTCAAGGTATACCAGAAACTGGCTGAAGGGGAAGGCAAGGAAGCGGAGTTTGCCAAGGAGAAAATAAAACTGCTTACAAGTTACAGCAGGTAAGAATCACATAAAAATAAAGCAATAGAAGGAGGCAGATATGTGGGAGATGATAGTTAAAGGGGGACCTTTGATGTTTCTTATACTTCTGTGTTCGATCATAGCCCTGGCGGTGGTCATAGAGAGGCTGTGGCACCTGAAGCGCGCTCAGATCGACACTGAGGGTTTCATGAAGGATATAGCCGAGACCCTGAAGAGGAACAGGATCATGGATGCTATAGACAAATGTAACGCCATGCCCGGACCTGTCGCGCATATCCTTAAAGCAGGGATACTTAAACACGACCGTCCCAGGTCCGAGATAAGAGAAGCGATAGAGGATGCGGGTATTCATGAGGTGCCGCGCCTGGAGAAGAACCTGGGGGTCCTGGCTACTATCGCGCATATATCCCCGCTTCTGGGGCTGTTGGGTACGGTAACCGGCATGGTACGCGCATTCCAGGTCATCGAGCAGAAAGCGGTCGCGCTAATGCCGGTCAATCCCGGGGACCTGGCTGGCGGTATATGGGAAGCGCTTATCACGACCGTAGCGGGACTGGCGGTGGCGATACCGACGTACGTCGCTTATAACTTTTTAGTCAGCAAGACCGACGGTTTTGTGCTTGAGATGGAGAAAAGCGCAACGGATATTATAAACATACTCGGTTCGAAGAGGGAAGACAATGAAGCTTAAAAGGACCGTATTCCTGGAGAAGGGACGCCTGGATATCGCGCCTCTGATAGACGTCATATTCCTGCTTCTTATATTTTTCATGCTGACCTCGAGTTTTATATTTCAGCCGGGCATAAGAGTGAACCTGCCCAGAGCCGTTACCAGCGAAGTGCTTCACAAAGAACTGTTGATAGTGACCATTACCGATAATAACGAGATCTTTATTAATGAACGCCCCATAAGCGGTGATGAGCTTGTCTCCCGCATCACTCTTGCCGCACGTGACGGGCAGCCGCTTCTTATAAGGGCGGATAAGATGGCGAATCTGGGTAAGGTTATCGAGGTATGGGATATCTGCCGGCAGGTGGATGTCAAGCAGATAAATATCGCTACGACTCAGTAAAGGCAGTGATCTAAAAGAGGCTTGGACGGATTATGATTGGTAGAGCTCTCACAGTAGCGCTGGTTATATCGTTAGGAGTGCATCTTTTTGCCATGTCTATGGTAAGTATTGTGACCCCTGACGACATGGGGAGGATGCGTCCTTATTCGCGTGTCGATTTTCTGGGTCCCATCCTCAAAAAGACCGCGTTTGATATAATGCTCGAGAACGTTAAACCCGTTTTTACCACTACCTATCAGGTGACGGGTCTTCTGCCGCAGGGCGGGTACCTGGAAGTGGTGGTGCCCAAGAGAAGAGCTGAACCCGAGGATCTCTCCGGGTATTTCGAACGCAGCATGGACGCTTCTGTAGAGGATTTCCTGATGGGATCGAAAGTAGTGCCGGATATGGACCTCGATTTCAAGTTCGATACTCTCATTGAAGAAAAATGGTCCAGCGGCGCGTACAGTCAGAGTGAGAGAAAGGTCATCTACAGGCCCGAGGCGCCTCTGGTCATGCGCGGCGTATACGGTGACAAGGACGCGTTCAAGGTAAAAGTGAGGGTCCTGGTAAGTCCCAATGGCGACGTCAGGAATACGGAGTCTATTACGACTACCGGCTACCCACAGCTTGACATCACGGCTTTCAAATATGTCAGGGGCTGGATATTCGAGCCGAAAGAAGCGGCCGGCGAGGCGGATGAATGGCGTGAAGTGGAAGTTATCCTGAAAACCGAGGATGAGCTCAATGATTAAGCTGGATATCTCCGTGGCGATTTTTCTGTATCTATTTTTTACGGCGATTGTGCTTCTTGTCCTGTGGTGTTTTTTCGATCTGGGGACGAAACTTAAGACTTTCTCCTCGGACGAGGAATACATATGGCATTGCGCGATCTGCGCGTTTACTTATGTTGACAGCACACGCGATGACATATCGAAGTGCCCGCGCTGCGCTAGTTTTAACCAGAGGGTGAAGAACGAGACTTCCGGAAGTTTAAAAAACAGTTAACCCTTGAGGGGAGGAGGTGAATGATGATTACAAGAATAGGAATTATGGCAGGTGAAATATGGGAATATCTTGAGAAGCATAACAGGCAGGCTTTGATGAGCGACATTATCAGTGACCTCGAGAAAGACAGGGACATAGCTCTTATGAGCATAGGCTGGCTCGCGAGGGAGGGTCATGTGGTTCTTGAAGGCGGAAGCTCTAATTATATGATAAAGCTTACGTAAAGCGAGGGGATAGAGATGACAGAAAATATCATAAAAGAGATGGATGTGCAGGACGAAGAAAAACTGCCGATAAAAGCGCCTTTAAAAGCGCTTAAAGCCCACACCATAAACAAGAAGTTCGGGTGGTGGGCGGCTGTCGTTCTCCTGGAAAGCTACGCCAAGAAACAGATCTGTTTCTATCTGTGGCAGAGGAAAAATGACGGCTGGAAACGCAAACAGAAGTTCGGCATACATTCTAAAGAAGACTGGCACATGATGAAGAAGGCCGTCGATGCCTTCGTAACGGAATTGACTTAAGAACGTTTTATTATCAGCGAGATCCACTAGCGGTCAGACATGTCAGCTAAAACTTCCGTCAAAATACCGATTATCTATTCGGAATCTTACTATGTAGACATCGGCTCTCACATCTTCCCAACCTCCAAATACAGGATTTTAAGAAAACGCATAGACGAGGACGAGTTTGTAAGAGAGAAGTCCGAGGTCGTCCCACCCCAAAACATCACTATTGAAGACATAAAAACCGTGCATACGGATGAATATATAGAGAAGCTTACCGCGGGCACTTTGAGTGCCGATGAAGTCATCACTCTGGAAGTACCGTTCTCAAGCGCGCTTGTAAAAGCGTTTATCACCTGCTGCGGCGGGACGCTGAGGACGGGGGAGCTGGCCCTCACGAGAGGCGCCGCCATACATCTCGGGGGCGGTTTTCATCATGCTTTCCCCGATCATGGCGAAGGATTCTGCCTTCTTAATGACGTGGCGGTAAGCATAAGGTGCCTCCAGAAAAGGGGCAGGATAAAAAAAGCCCTCATCATAGACTGTGATCTTCATCAGGGTAACGGCACGGCGTTTATTTTCCGATCGGACGAGTCTGTGTATACTTTTTCGATACACCAGGAAAACAACTACCCCTTCTATAAACCGAAAAGCGACATGGATATAGGACTTAAGGATTTCACCTCCACGAAGGAATACCTGGGGCGCATCTATGACAATATCCCGAAGATCATATATACGTTTAAACCGGAAATAATCCTTTATCTCGCCGGCGCCGATCCCTTCGCGGGGGACCAGCTGGGCAGCCTCTCGGTATCGAAGAAGGGCCTGCGGGAAAGAGATAATTTCATAATCAACCAGGCGCGTTCCTCATCCGTGCCTATAGCGATAACTTTAGCCGGAGGGTATGCCGCAAGACGCGATGATACGGTAGAGATACATTTTGCGACAGTAGAAGAATGCGTCAGGGTTTTCACTTAAAAAACCTGATAGTGTAACATATTGTGGGCACTTTCGATGGTGATTTGAAAGAAGTTCTTTGA
>CAZGOG010000040.1:0-13021 GCA_964527555.1 uncultured Planctomycetia bacterium
TATTTCAAGTATACCACTTGCTTCAGTGCGCTAAATTATCATTGTAGCTCCTGTTTATCAAATAGCATACCAAAGACAGAAAAGAATAGCAACTTAAAGTGAAGCTCCATGGGCTAACGCCCATGGCATCCACAGTTTCAGTATTTCCGTCAAGCGGAACCCTGCACCGAAGGCCATTCATCCCCGCCCTTACGGGCGTGACCTTCTGGTGCATGGGTAAAATGGTGCTTTATGACGCCGCATGCATAGTTTCTTGACAGACCCATGCTGCCTATTCCCCGAATTTGTAACCGAAAAGTTCAATGTCTTTTTTATATTTTTCTTCGATGATACGTTTTGTTTCATCATTATAATATGATATGTAGTTTTCTCCCTTTTTCCCGGCATTTAGCCGCGGAACTTCACTTATGTTAATACCCAGTTTATTTAAAACAAATTTTAAGTCTTCTTCAAAGTTTTCAAAACGGCCTATAAAATCAACGCCTTTCATCGGAAAAATCAGGCATTGCAGCTTTATATGCCTGTCACAAAATCTTAGATCCTTTCTCTTTATGAAATTAATAAAATATTCAAAATCCTTATCATAACATTTCCTGTAAAAATCCATCCTCTTGCGCTTAACTTTATCCAGGTAGCAAGAAACAGCTCTATCCCAGGGATTGCGGACAAAGGCGAATTTAAAATAATCTTTATATCTTCTAGATCTGAATATTGTCTTACTCGGTCTAATGGTATGAGCGGCATGATTTTCAAGGATATTAAATATTGTGTTCGTGCCGGCTTTCGGGACACGAAACCAAACAAACCTATAAGCGTCGCTTAGCGTAACGTTATACAAGTTAAGCCCGCTACAGCTAAGCAGGCGATTGATTGCGTATCTTAAGAAAGCTTTAAACCTGGTAAACATATCGGCTGGAAAACCTCATAAGAATAAAAAGTGAAGATACCGGGTCGCTTCGCCAATCATAATCAAACCGGGAGAAAGTGAAGCTCCATGAGCTAACGCCCATGGCATCCACAGTTTCAATCTTTCCGTCAAGCGGAATCCTGAACCGAAGGCCATTCATCCACGCCCTTACGGGCGTGGCCTTCTGGTGCATGGGTAAAATTCCCTTTTCAGATAAACGCGATTGTCTTACTTGCGCAGCTGTTTTCTTTTTTATGCTGCCTCCTGGACTTTCTTTAACTCCACCCGTGTTCGCGGAAGACATCCCGGAAACCGTTTCTGCAGGAATCCCAGAAGTTTCTCTCTTACCTCACAACGTAATTTCCATGCTGTCGGGGAATCGGACGCACTCATCAGCGCGCGTATCTCCACGGTCTGTGCGGTAGCGTTGGTCACCTGTAAGACATCGACTTTTTTATCCCAGTGAGGACTCTCCTCGAGAATACGCGTTAATTCCAACCGCATCTCTTCCACCGGTACCGTATAGTCGGCATAAATATAAACTGACCCCAGGATATCCGCGGATACCCGCGTCCAGTTCTGGAAAGGTTTTTCTACGAAATAGGAGATGGGTACGACTAACCGCCTTAAGTCCCATATTCTAACGACCACATAAGTCAGGGTGATCTCTTCTATCCATCCCCATTCACCCTCGACTATAACCACGTCGTCTATGCGTATGGGTTGGGCCAACGCGATCTGCAATCCGGCTATGAAATTCCCAAGGGTCTTCTGGGCGGCAAAGCCTAATATCACGCCGATAATACCAGCCGAAGCCAATAGACTCGTCCCGATCTGGCGGACTTTTTCAAACGTCATCAAAACCAAAGCGGCCGTCAGAACGATAATCATTACGTTGATTATACTTTCTATAACGCGGGTTTGTGTATAGATGCGGCGCGCCTGCAGGTTGTCTTTCGCGGTAATATCGTACCGGCTAAGAAAAGCCTCTCTGACAGTATTGACAACGCCCATCAGGAACCAGCTGATCGATACTATAAACCAGGGATTTACAATATGAGAAATAACATATTGGATCCGTCCCGGGAAACGCAGTACGGGCAAAACGAACATGGCGCATAAAGCGGGAAACAAGGACAATAATGACCTCTTAAGATGTTCCCGCCGCCATTTGAGATTACTCAATAAACTGCTTTTTTGCCATCTCTTCAGCATAAGCATGGCTATCAAATAAATAATTATGCCCGTCAATACCGCTGCCAGCAGTATGATCGAAGAAAAAACGATATCATTAGAAAACGCTTTAGTCATTACATTCATCATAATCCACCTTCCCGTTTTTGGGGATGCTAATATCCTCTTCTGCCGCCAGCATTAAAAGGCGCAACCGCATTATCAGTCGCTCGCCTTTACACTCTTATCTTCTAGGGCCTCTTTTATATCGTCGATCTTTTCGCCTATCACTTCTTTTGTCGTCTTGACGCTTTCCTTTATATCCCCGGTTTTCTCTTTAATAATTTCGACTGTCTTTTCCACCTGACCTTCAACTGCTTCTTGCGTCTTTCCTGCGGCTTCTTTAACAGCTTCAACTTTTTCGGCGACTGCCTCTTTCGTCTTTTCGACCTGTACTCCAATTGCCTCTTTTGTCACTGCAGCGCCTTCTTTTACCGCTTCCACAGTAGCGTCTACCGCTTCTTTTATCGCCTCTTTAGCCTTCTCGGCATGTTCCTGTCTCAGTTTCTCAAACGATTCCGCCAGGTGTTTGTTATGTTCCGCAAGTTTTGCGAGTTTCTTCTGAAGCTTCTGGAGTTCAAGCCCGACCCCGATTATCTGTCCCCCCACAAAAACTTTGTACGCTATGACATTGACCAGGTTGTCTGGATCCCGGACATCATCATATTCCCACCTTTTATTAAGATTTATTTCCCTTATCTGTTTATCCTCTTCTTTAGTCCGGTCAATATAATACACTTTTTCTATTTCCACGATATATTTATCCGCGAGAAACGGCTTTTCGCTTTTCTCCTGCGGAGAGGCGAACGCCTTCATCTGGGTAAGATTAATCACGCCGTCCTCGCCCCGTATGATGTTCAGTTTGTCTACCTTTATCTCTATCCTGTCAAAATACGCGCCCGGCTCAAAAAGGGTCTTGGGTTTGAAGTCCAGTAAAACAAGCGAAATACTGGCCAATGTCTTCTCCTTATACCCGGGAGGGTTAAATATTTCAAATCCTTTTATCGCCATGCTGCCTTTTAACGGCCGCAGCGCTATCTTCTTCATATGGGTGCGTACATCGAATATATGTTTCAATCCGTTACGCGCCACAGAAACCAGGATAACACTCTCAAGCGACAATAGAATGATTGTTATTACGATAACCGATATCAAAACCACTTTAACGGTTTTTTTCATCGCCGATCACTTCTTTTTTAAATGCTGTCAAGTTTATCGCCAATTTGCCTTGTGCGCGACAAAAAACAGTGTTTTTTCTGTCTTATTTAGCTTACGCTTTTAGTATAGTATAGATATTTTAAGGTGTAAACAAAAACCCCACCGCGGTATATCTGCGGCAGGATTTTTGATAGAGGTGCGGGAACTTTAGGATTTTGTGCCGGAAAAACCATCATTTTACCATAATCTTAGAGTTTCCGGTGCTTGACTATCTTCGCACGGATCATATATATGACGTCTTCGGCTATATTCGTGGCGTGGTCGCATATCCTTTCGAGGTGCCTGGCGACCAGAAGCAGGGCCACCGCCCTTGTGACCGTTGTACCGTCCCTGACCATATAATCATTTACGAGTTCTTCCTGTACGGCGTTTTTAAGCTCGTTGACTTCCGGGTCGGTCAATATTATTTCTTTTGCGAGCTTTTCATCCATATTCACAAAAGCATCGATCGCCCCCCTCACCATCTTTCTGGCCAGTTCCGACATTTTGGGTATATCTATCATCGGTTTAAGAAGAGGATTGTCAGCTATCTCCAAAGCCCGCTGGGCTATGTTGACGGCCAGGTCCGCCATTCTCTCAAGTTCCGCGTTTATCTTCATGCCCGTGGTGATAAATCTCAAATCCGCCGCCATCGGTTGTCTCAAAGCCAGAAGCCCGATCGCGTTTTCCTCAATGATGTTTTCCATCTCGTCTATCCGGTTATCCCCGTCAATAACTTCCCGCGCCAGGCGCCTGTCCCTGTTCTTGATAGCTTCCACGGACTTGTAGATAGCCTCCTCTACAAGAGAATCCATCTTTATGAGGTCCGTCTTCAGTTTTGACAGTTCTTCGTCGAAATGTCTTTCTGCCATTGGTCACCCACCTTTTTAAAAGTCACAAGCAGCCTATCCAAACCTTCCGGTAATATACTCTTCCGTTATCTTTTTGGAGGGACTGGTAAACATCTTGCTTGCCGTATCATATTCTACCAGTTCCCCCATCATAAAAAAAGCGGTATAATCGGAAATCCTGGCCGCCTGCTGCATATTATGCGTAACTATGACTATTGTATAATTCTCTTTAAGCTGCTGTATGAGTTCTTCTATTTTAGCGGTCGCGGCCGGGTCGAGCGCGGACGCCGGCTCGTCCATGAGTATTACCTCCGGTTCAACGGCCAGAGCTCTTGCGATACATAACCGCTGCTGCTGCCCGCCGGAAAGATCAAAGGCGCTTTTATCCAGGCGGTCTTTCACCTCATTCCATAGTGCCGCGTCTTTAAGACTTTTTTCGGCTTTCTCCAGTATGAGATCCCTGTTTTTCTTGCCGTTAATTTTCAGGCCGTAAGCCACGTTTTCAAAAATACTTTTCGGGAAAGGATTGGATTTCTGGAACACCATGCCGACTTTGCGCCTTATTTCGACCACATCCATGCGCGGATCGAATATATTGCGCCTGTCAATGAGGATGGATCCTTCGTATCTCGCTCCGATTATTACGTCATTCATGCGGTTAAGACTGCGAAGAAAGGTCGATTTCCCGCATCCCGACGGGCCGATTATACCCAATACTTTGTTTTTATAAACGTTAACCGATATGTCTTTCAAAGCCTTATGGTCCCCGTAGTAAAAATTGAATTTTTCGGCTTTTATCTTGATATTTTCCATCTTTATTCCTTCTTTAGCTTTCTTAGATGATATCTCAGCACTATGGCGGCGAGATTCATCGAAAAGATAAGGGTTATCAAAACAAGCGCTGTGGCATACGCGATGGGCCTCACTTGCGATATCGCGTGATGCTGGGTAGCCATTATGTACAGGTGATACGGAAGTGCCATGAACTGGTCAAATACCGACCTGGGCAGAAACGGCAGGAAGAAAGCCGCTCCCGTAAAAAGTATTGGAGCGGTTTCCCCTGCCGCGCGCGCCAGCCCCAGGATAGTCCCTGTAAGCATGCCCGGAACCGCGTAAGGCAGTACATTTGTCCTTATAGCCTTCCATTTGGTGGCGCCAAGGGCCAAAGCACCGTCCCTGTATGACTGGGGGACATTCTTAAGAGCTTCCTCACTGGCAGTGATCGTCCAGGGTAGCGTCATAAGTCCTAAAGTCAAGCCCGCGGCTAAAATACACGTTCCCAGATGCATAAGCTGTACAAAAAGAACCACCCCAAAAAGACCGTACACGATGGACGGAACACCTGAAAGGTTTCTTATGGACATCCTTATAAGCCTTGTAGTTTTATTGTCTTTTGCGTACTCGTTGAGGTAAATGGCGCATCCCATACCCATCGGCACAGCCAAAAGCGCCGTTATCAAGGTAACCAGAAAAGTCCCTACTATTGCGGGAAATATCCCGCCTTCGGTCATGCCTCTTCTTGGCGGTTGCGTGAGAAACTCCCAATTCACCTTGCCTATACCTTTGCTTATTATGTCAAACAGTATGACTAGTAGAAAAATAACCACTATTGCCATGCATAGTCTTAATATACTGAAACCTGTTTTTTCCGAGATATTTTTGTTCATCGCACTTTAACCTGATATTTATGCAGCACAATATCCGAAACCATATTTACCGCGAAAGTAATAATAAACAATACAAGCCCGACGCCAAAAAGCGCGTAATAATGCGTTGTGTAATAAGGCACCTCACCCAGCTCGATAGCTATTGTCGAGGTCATAGTCCTCACAGAATCCAGAAATCCCCTCGGCATCGCCGGAGCGCAGCCCGTAGCCATAAGAACGGTCATAGTCTCACCGACAGCTCTACCCATGCCCAGCATGCACGCGGCGAAAATACCGGACATCGCCGCCGGTATCTTGACTTTTGTCACGGTCTGCCAGTGGCTGGCCCCCAAAGCGAGAGAAGCTTCAGTAAAAGACTTCGGCACGCTGCCAAGAGCGTCTTCCGATATGCTTATGATCGTAGGCAGGGCCATGATTGCGAGAAGCACAGCCCCATTCAATGCGTTCAGCCCATTGGGTATACCGAACACTTTGGCGATGATCGGCCCGACAAGCACTATACCCAGAAAACCTATGACAACCGAAGGTATCCCTGCCAGTATCTCTATAATAGGTTTGGCTATTTCTCTTACCCTTGCGTTTGCCACGTCCGAAAGATAGGCGGCGGTACCTATCCCCAGCGGCACGGCGATAATAAGCGCTCCTATTGTCACCATAAAGGTGCTTACCAGCATAGAAACGATACCGTAGGAAGACTTAACATAAGAGGTCGGGTTCCAATTGGTGCTCGTAAAAAACTCTTTTAAGCTTATCTCCTTAAAAGCGGGTATCGAGGTGAAAAAGAGGAGCGCAAATATCCCTATAAGCACAACCACGACAAGAAGACCGTTAAAAAAAAGGAGGCAGTGGATCATTCTTTCCTTTAGTTCTCTCACCACAGCCTCCTTTCGCGGGATGTTCTAAATACCCAAGGTTTGTCTGTTGAAATCGATATATTCTTCCGAAACGGAAACCGGGAAGAAACCTTCCTCCTCCACTATTCTTTGGCCCTCGGGGCTTAATTCGAACCTGATAAAATCAAGCACATCTCCGGCAGGGGTCCCGTTTACGTACTGGTTAAGCGGCCTTGTTATGGGATACTTGCCGCTTTTCACGTCTTCGATATTAAGGGGACTGCCATAAGGAGCATTTGGCCCGGAAGCCACTTTTAATATGGTCACTCCCTTGGCGGTTTTTACGTACCCGACGCCTACATAACCTATGCCGGTTTCATCGGTCTTCACGGACTCGACTATCTGGGCGTTCCCGTTCATCCTCTTCATACGGGGCGAATGGTCACCTTTAAGTACCATCTCTACCATAAAATCGAATGTGCCTGAATTAGATTGTCTTCCGTACAGTGTTATCGGCTCGTTGGCTCCGCCTACATCCTTCCAGTTCGTGATCTCCCCGCGGAAAATACTGCCTATTTCACTTACGGTAAGCTGCATGACCGGATTATTTTCGTTAACGATAATGCTCAACCCGTCGATCGCCACCACCACTCTTTTCGGGATTATCCCCGCATCAAGCGCCATCGTGATCTCCTTCGCTTTTATCAGGCGCGACGCGTCAGCGATATCGCACTTCCCGTTCAATAGAGCCGCTATCCCCGTACCGGAGCCTCCGCCCGTAACGGAGACATATTTCCCGGGGTTCTCGTCCATATACACTTCGCTGAGCCTCTGCACGAGATTTATCAGGGTATCTGACCCTTTTATCTGCAGCATGTTCCTGGCATATCCCTGGCCGCATAGAAAAAGGGCTAACGCTGATACCAGTATCACTGTCATATACTTTTTCATCGGTCGTCTCCTTCTTTGTAAATTTTATTATAGTTATGTTCCTTATCCGTTACGTTAATGTGAACTTTACGTGAACTTAAAATTTCGTCTTTACGTCTAGCTGCAGAAGCTGATAAGGCTCGTCGTAATTACCCGCTAGACTGGTATCCACGCTTATAGGCGTCATCCAGTAATATTCCGCGGAAAGGACCGTGTTCTTGAACACTGCCAAGTCAACTCCGCAGTTTATGCCCTGGCCGCCCGTACCGCCTGCTCTCGGGGCTCCCTGAGGAGTAAACCCGTAAAAGTCGGAATCCGGCAGGAAATCAGGCACCGAATCACGCTGGATATACCTGTATTCACCCCAGATTTTCCAGTCTCCCGGATTTTTCGGTTTTTTCGTGCCGATATAACCGCCAAGCTGCCAGGCGAAGTCGTTCTTCGGGGCGCCGGCGTTCCAGATAAAATCGCCGTAAAGACCGTGCCCCAGTTCAAAGTCAAAAAACTTCTTGCTGTCATAATTAAATATCACGTCCAGCATATGGAAATCGTACCTATAGGTATTGCCGAGAGCGCCTCCCCATACCGTGTTCGTTCCGGCGGAATAGTTATACCCGTAGCTTTGGTTCCCGTTGACATTGGCAAGCGCGTAATAAGCCGTGCCAAAACCAAGTGTCGAATCCCAACCCTTTATGATATCCATTTTAAGCCCGCTCTGGAAAACCCACATCAGGGGATCCCTCTCGGAAGTCCCTATTTCGTCAAGCCAGAACATCGCCGCGTTCCCGTATAGATTCGTCGGGACCGCCGCAAGATCAAAGTTCGGAGACATGTATTGTACCGCTACGCCTCCCGGGCAGATATCCCCGTCCCAGAGAAGTTCTGATTTAACCAGGGGATTGGCAAATTTACCTAACCACAGGTCTCCCTTCCCGATGCCCTCTGCGAGCTCGGGCATCCAGTGGATATAGTACTGATCCAGGCGAAAATCATATGTCTCGAAATCATCGTCCAGCGTCTGGTTCGTGGAGCGGGGGTCGTCGTTTCCGGTCGCGGCTAATATCCCGGCTGATACCTCGTCGTTGACCTTACCCTCGACGCCTAACCTGGCTCTCACTCTTTCCCTTATCCTCTGGTGGGCGGGCCCCATCCCTTTGCCCCAGTCCGTCTGGGTCCTGAACCTTACGTCTCCCTTTACTTTTATTCTCTGGGTCCATTCAGGAGCCATAACAGCCTTAGCTTCGGCGAGTTCCTTTGCCGCTTCTTCCTTTGCCTCAGCTTTCAGAATCTGCCCTTCATAAGGCGTCAGGATCCCTTTTTCTACCAGTTTATTGACCAGTATGTCCAGTTCGCCTGCCCAGCCTCTAGCGGCGCAGAAATCCAAAAGCAGAATTACCGTCAACATCATGATCGCCAGTTTTTTCTTCATCTCCCTTTTCCTCCTTTTCGCGTGTTTCTGCAACATCACTTTTACCCGCAGAATTTATTGTCTCTTGTTTTAATCTGTGCGTCTTCTCGTTCAATATCCCGGTATGTGAAACCATCGCAGCCATCAAAACCGTCCATCTCCAGTTGTATGCCCGGCCAGTTGTCACCCCCTTCTTTTTCTTTTCTGCGCGATTTGACTCTATTTATCAGATCTTCCGACAGATTCTTACAGAATCTCAAATAGACTATCCCCACCGCCAGAAGCGCCAGTATAAGAACCGCTGTTGCTGCTCTTGTCATCTTTCCCTCCCTTCTTAGGCTTGGATTTTCTTAATTTTCATGAAAATTGTACATTTTCTATATGGAGGGATTTTTACAGAAAAGTGAACTTTAGGTTAATTAAAAAACCGCTTCTTTGCCCTATAATGGACAAAAAAACGGTTTTTCCCCCGTGCTTTTTCCGGCACTCGGGGTAGCAGAAAATTAGTAAATTATGCCTTCGGGAGTGTAAAAGTGAACGTTGAACCGCGGCCGAGTATACTCTCTACAGAAACTTGACCTCCGTGTTCTTCGACTATGTGCTTGACTATCGATAGCCCCAGGCCGGTCCCCCCGCTCTTTCGGGAACGCGTCTTGTCGGCGCAGTAGAAACGTTCGAAAACCCTGGGGATATCTTTTTCGGAAATGCCTATACCGTTATCGGATACGCTGACGGCGACAAGATCTTCTTGTTCCTCGGCGGAAAGCTTGACTGAACCCGCTTCATCCGTATATTTTATGGCGTTATCTATGAGGTTGTAGAACACCTGCGTGATCATCGATTCATCGGCCATGATTTTCGAGGCGTCTTCTCCGATATCATTTACCAAAGTTATGGATTTCTCTCTAGCCGAGTTCTCCAGGTCTTTTATGACTTTATCGGCTATAAGGCGCAGGTTATAAGGTTTCATGTCTAATTTGATTTTACCGGTCTCTATCTTCGAGAGGTCCAGAAGATCATCTATAAGTCTTATAAGCCTGTCGGCATTAGCTTCTATTATCTTCATAAAATCTTTTGCGTTCTCTTTATCTTCCAGGGCGCCCGCGTTCAGGGTTTCAGCAAAACCTTTTATACTGGAAGCGGGGGTCCTCAGCTCATGCGATACGTTAGCCACAAAATCCTTACGGATTCTTTCCAAGCGCCTTATCTCCGTTATATCGTGAAACACCAAGACAGCCCCCTCGATCTTTCCGGCGCGCACCACCGGAGTGCCGTGTATTATGAGTGCCTTTTCCGAGGGCATCATGACGGATATCTCTCTTGACTCTATGCCGCTTTCCGTTTTGAGGAGCCTGTCAACGATCTCCTGTACCTCAATATTACGGATAACTTCCAGAGGTTTCCTGCCGACCGGCTCGGCGCTTACCATAAACATATCCTGAAGGGACTTGTTCATAAGTAGTATATTCCCCTTTGAACCTACGACCATCAAACCGTCAAACATGCTTGTGAAAACCGCCTCCAAACGGGCCCTGTTCGCCGTGATCTGGTCCATCTTTGAACGGACTTCTTCGGTCATGTAATTAAAAGCATCGGCAAGGTCCCCGATCTCATCATTCGTCCGTATGGATATCTTCTTTGAAAAATTGCCCATAGCTATATTCGCCGCGGCGGCTGAGATGTCCTTTATGGGTTTGGAGATGAAAAAGGAGACCGTGAAACTCACAAGTACCGCCACGAGAAAAGCTATAGATAAAGCGTAGAGAAGCATCCTTTTCAGCTTGGCCGACACCATATCCATGTCCACCAGCGGCAGTGACAGTCTCACAACACCTTGAGGCTGGTCTTTTCCGAAGACCGCCGCTATATAAAGCATATCCTTCCGGACGGTAGTTGAGAAACGTCTGCTTTCTCCGATGCCTGAAGCAATGGCTTCCTGGACCTCGGGACGCATAAGATGGTTCTCGACGCCCCGAAGCTCCTCTCCGTTAAGATCGGAATCGCCCAGAACCGTACCGTCAAGCCCTATTATCGTCACCCTCGTCTGGAGCTTCTCCCCCGCCTTGTCGGCTATATCGTCTATTTCCTTTAAACGCGGATATCCGGGAAAATCTTTCTCCAGAAAAAGCTTCGCCAGTAAGACCTCTTTCGTCAGAGCCGTTTTTATCCTGGAAAAAATATAGTCTTTAAGGGTGGCATTAAAGTATGCAAAAATCCCGATCAGAATAACGGCAAGTATGAGGCAGAAAATGATGGTTATCTTATAATGGACATTTATTCTCAAGATCATTCCTTCTCTCGACCTCCTAGACAAGTCCCCGTGAAGTCGAGGCCCCTTCCTATAGCCTCGGAGGCTCACACGGTGTCGCTAAAGCGATACCCGACGCCTCTTACTGTCTCTATGTAATCAGCCGCTTTGCCCAGTTTTTCTCGTAGCCGCTTAATATGTGTGTCTACCGTGCGCGTTGTGACATCGCTGGCTATATCCCATACGTCTTCCAGGAGTTTTTCCCTTGACTGCACGCGTCCTCTCCTCTCGATCAAGATGACCAGCAGTTTAAACTCCATCGCGGTAAGTATTATCTCTTTTTTGTCTACTGTTACCTTATGCCGCGGCAGGTCTATTAAAAGTCTACCGGACTTCAAGATATCCTTTTCAAGCTCTACCGGCTTAAGCCTCTTTAATATCGCCTTTATGCGCAGGATGAGCTCCCTCGGGCTGAAAGGTTTGACGATGTAATCATCCACGCCGAGCTCGAACCCCACGACCCTGTCCACTTCTTCACCTTTAGCTGTAAGCATGATTATCGGTGTAGCGGAAAGTTTCCTGTCCTGTTTGATTCGTTTACAGACTTCCAGCCCGTCTATCCCCGGAAGCATAATATCAAGTATGATCAAGTCAACCGCGCTTTTGTCCAGGATTTCCATGGCCTCTTCCCCGTCAAAAGACACCAGGCACTTGAAACCCTCTTTTTCCAGATTATACTTTATAAGCTTGGATATACTTTTGTCATCTTCGACGATCAAAATGTTTTCTTTACCCATCTTATTTATCCCTTTTTATTTGCGCGCTTCTTATTCCTATTATCGCCCAGTCTTAAAATAAATCAAGTCATATCATTTTAGACATATTATATTGTTCCCAGGTGAATTTTCCATGAATAACACGTGACAATTATGTGACATATACGCTACTTCAGCATGATAAAAAAGACGGTTTTCAGCTAAAAATCGCCTTTCTGTTTATCCGCAAGAAATTACAGAGTGCGGGTATTTACATATACTTTAATGTAGAATGGAAACTATTCAGGCGGGGAAAATTATACCTGGTTTTTAATAACATCATGTTTACACGCTGCTATACATGCGCCGCAATCAATACATTTATCTGAATCAAAAACTATGATATCTTGTCTTTGCAACGCATCGGTCGGGCAGGCTTCTACACATCCGTCACATGCCCCGCCATTCTCGCCGCAGCAACTGCTGATACATTTACCATCTTTCCAGCAGCACTTATCATAATCAATACTAATCACCTTTTTATTCCTCCCTGTCAATGGGCCTTACTGGGAAACCAAATGAATTTGATTTTGTTTTTGAGTTTATACGTATTTAAATGAAATAGCTTATGAGTCATCAAAGGGTGGTGGAGGTACACTTCAACGGCTACAATCCTCCTATGTCGGATTGCTTAACGCCGTTTCAGCATCAAATGTTGTGTTTACAACATTTGTCCGGGACACCGTGCGAGCTTACAAGGCGATAAAGAAGGGGCCCCGGGTCTACACAAGCTATGAGCGAGTCGAACAAACTAGAAATTTATTTCCGCGTTTGCGAGACGAGCGAATAGCTGTCCCCCTTTTATTTGTCCCCGTTTTTAAGGCAAATATGGTGGAGGTGCCGGGACTATCCATTTTCGTGCTCAAATAGCCCTTTTCACCACGATTTCACCACGATTTGTGCGCTAGTTTTGCTATTTTATCCTTGTCCTT
>CAZGOG010000041.1:0-11517 GCA_964527555.1 uncultured Planctomycetia bacterium
AAAGAGATAACGGATCTTTGAGTTTTAAGAGGACGTTATCCGGCAAGCGAAGCACATAAAAAAGATCACCATTAAACGGTGATTTTTTAATCCGGCACGATTTGAAAAAAATGAAAAAAAATATTGACAAAAAAGGAAAAAGATGTTATTCTGAGTAACGTAGCTCTTTAAAAAGGACAAAGGTAAACCTGTCGTGAGACAGGGGCACAAAGCCACGGGTACCATTTCCAAACGCTGCTTTCCTGAGGTTTGGACAGGAAGCGGCGCACAGCCGGGCTGCCAAATGGTTTTTACGCTACAAAAAGCGTTTACCAACAGGCGGTCCGGCTTTTTTATTTTGCGGGACAAACGGGAGGGAAAGAGATGAAGTCATCCATAAGAGGAAATGCGTTATTTAAGATAACCTCGGTAATTGTCGCAGGCATTTTTTTGTGGAACCAGATTGCGTGGGCGGGAGAGCTTCCTCAAGTGCCGCCGGCAATGGACGAGGCATCCGGATCGATGACGCCTGCGGATTTAGCATCAAGCCAGTCTGCCGCGGAATCTTTGATAGAGACATTAAACGCTATCGAGAATGACGCGTCTGATAATAAAAGCATTCCGCCGGTTTGTCTCTATTACGATTCGGGAAGAGTGCATATCATTAAGGCGCCGGACGGTACGAAATACGAATACTCCGATGAGGACTGGAACGGTAATGATCATGGCAAGCTCATAAAAGAAACCGCTCCGGAGGGCACCTACAAAGTATATGAAGATTATTATTCTTGTAATGGCGCGGGTGTAGATGGATGGAAGAGGAAATACGAGGCTACTTACGAAGATGAGCCTTACGTTGTAAATAGCGGAAACCATGCCGTCAAAGTCACCCCCACACAAACTATCTCAGATTTAAGAGAAGATCTTGCTGATTATGAGGATTATGCCGGTAAGACTTTGACCCTTTCCTGCTGGGTATATTCATCGAACGCAGACTCGGCCCTTTTAGAAATAAGGGACGGTGCAGGCGGCAGGTATACAAGATCTATGAGCCATTCCGGAAGCGGGGGATGGGAGCTTCTTACGGTCACACACACGGTATCAAGCGCCCCTTCCTATTTGAGGGTAAGACTGATCCCGGATCAGAATGATGGAGATGATATCGCCTGGTTTGACGATGTTATGCTTGTAGAAGGTTCCTCGGCGGGAGAGAAAGGTATGAGGAACCTTCTTTTTAACGGGGATTTTGAACACTGGAACCAGCCGGCGAGAGACCAGGCGAGATATATCAAAGAATATGCGGCGGATAAGACTCCTCTTGCTATGTACGAGTATTATTCTGATGGCACCTTGCATTCGAAGGTCGACTCTAGCGGCATGGTTTATATGCACTATGATTCGGGAAGGATACATATCATAGAAGGCGCGGATGGAACGAGGTATGAGTTTACCGATGAAGACTGGAATTATGGCGGGTATGGGCGTCTGATAAAAGAGACTGATAGTGACGGTACTTATAAAACGTTTGAAGATTACTATGATTTCAGGGGATCCGGTATTGATATATGGCAAGCGCGAAACAGAGGCGCGTTTGAAGATGAAAATGGCATTGTAAAGACCGGATCGCATGCCGTCCGGGTCATACCTGAACTTTCTTGTTCGGATTTAAGGCAATATATACCTGATTATGAGAGTTATGCGGGTAAGACATTGACCTTGTCCTGTTGGGTATATTCAGAAGCTCCGGGGGCCGCGAAGATTGAAATAAGGGATGAAGAAAAAGTAGCGTTATCCGAGGCGCATTCAGGAAGCGGCAAGTGGGAACTGCTCTCGGTCACGTTTACCGCGTCTATAAACCCGGAGGGCCTGAGGATCAGGCTTATTCCGGATGAAAAGGACGGTAAGGCGCCCGCCTGTTTCGATGATGTTATCCTCGTCGAGGGGGTTGAAAGAGGTGATAAAGATTCAAAGAATCTGCTTTTAAATGAGGGTTTTGAAAAGTGGTATACCTCCGGAGTGTATCAGCCGGAACGCGCCGGTAAGTATAACTCTCAAGGCGTACTGCTTGAGGAATATAGATACTATTCCGATGGCCTCGTGGCTAATAAAAGGACGTATTCCCCGTCGGGACACTTGCACAGAGAAACTTTAGCGGACGGGAGAATCTATGAATACTCCGACGAAGATACGGGCGGATGCAGGCGGGGAAAACTTATTAAAGAGATCCTTCCCGATGGCACGTATAAGACATTTGAGCGTTATAACGAAGAGACTTATGACCGGGTATGGACAGCCAAGAACAGGGGTGACGCTTATAACGAGGTAAATATAACTAAATCGGGCTTCTCTTCCTTTAAAGTGACCCCGGCGCTTGTCTCTTCAGATCTCAGGTATGAAGTTAGTGATTATGCCGATTATGCGGGGAGAACGGTGACTTTTTCATGCTGGGTCTATTCCACGCAGGCCGACTCAGCCTATATTGAAATAAGAGACGGCGCCGCTGTTTCAAGGTCTACGAGACATTCGGGTAGCGGCAACTGGGAACTTCTTACTGTTACGCATACCGTGGATGAGGCGCCTTCATACTTAAGGCTGCGCTTGGTTCCTGATGCGAATGACGGCAATGATTCTGCTTATTTTGACGATGCCATGTTTATGGATGCTTCTTCAGAAAGGTGTATTTTTTATGATGATTTCGAAGAAAGAGACATATCGGACTGGGTGCAGTATGTGAATGTATACTCGGCCGGCGGCGCTCTTATCAGGAAGTATGAATATTATCTTTTAACCGCGACTTTGAAGAGTGTAGATTATTTTATGCCGGACGGGACGCGGGCGATGCGTCAGGAGTATGACGAAGCCGGAAATTTAACGGTGATCTATCATTATTACGAGAACGGACAGCTTAAGGAAAGATGCCAGAGTGACGGCTTAGCTTGGACCTATGACAAAACCGGCAAGCTTACGGAGTATACGGAAAAGTCCGGCGATGTTCTGGTCGTCTACGATGCGGAAGGCAAAGTCTTAAGGATAATAAAAGGATCTTATATCGAGAAAAGAGAGTATATCCGGCAGGAAGGCGTCATCATTCATACCCTCGCGGTTTACGATGATAAAGTGAGAGCTGTCGAAGACGGCTATTATGCGGGGCTGGATTTAATATCAGAAACCATGGAAGCGGATAACGCGGGAGGGATATCGGTCACATACGATAATAATATAACGGTGAGGTATGTTGATGACAGGGTAAGCTCACTCAGCACCGAAGGCGGCTATGTTAATTTTTATGGCGATGACGGTATAATCGCAGAGAACGATCACTTGGGCGCGCTCTATACTTTTGAGGGAAATTTCCTAAAGAGAGTAGTGACAAGAAGCGGGAACATTTATGATTTTGAGAAGGAAGAGACCCTTCAGGGAGCGGTCGTCTCAGTTGCGGAAGCGCTCATTGACGGCCTTAGGTATGAGTTTACGGATGCGCGTCTTTCAGCTATTTATGGGGAAGAAGGCCGCACAGAAATAACCGAACTTATCTTGACTGATAGCGGCGAGGTAACATCTCTTAAAATAAACAGTACGGGCGGTGAGGTGCTTCTTGGAGAAGGCGATCCTTTATTCATTAAAGTAAGCCAAGTGATCAGGGCTCTTTCAGAAGAGCTTGCCAATATAGAGTTTGTTTATGATTCGGACCTAAACGTTTCTAGCATACTGACCGGTAAATACTGCCGCATCTTTTTAGAAAGCGGTCAGATATCAGAGATGATGACTCCCGGGGGCAGCCAGATCCTTTATGAGTTTATTGAAGAGGGAGGAGAGACTGTCCGCCTTAAGGTGACGGAGGCCGGTGCGGTGCGCACTTTTGATGCTTCCGGCAACCTGCTTACAGTAGACTTCCCCGATGAAAGTAATACTTCACTCTCCTATGCAGGGGGCGAAATCCAGGGGATACACACTGAGGAGGGCATTTACCGTGATATAACTTTTGATGCCGAGGGTAATCTGGCCGACGTCAGGCTCTTTAAACCGGACGGGGATGAGTACTTCTTCAGCGGCGGGACTTTGAGAAGTTTTACCGCCAGCGATAATATCGAATATGAGCTGGACGCTTCCGGCGTTGTAATAGGGTTTACCGACAGAAATACAGGCGAAAGTTACGACCTAGAGAGGGCTATAGACCCTGATGACGGTGTAGAACTTGTCATATTCACTTCGCGCGAAGAGAAGACACAGTACATATTCAAGGAAGATATACTGGTTGCGATATGTGATGATTCGACTCTAAGGGTGGATTATGAGTATGATAGTGAGGGCCGCACCTCCCGGATAGAGGTCTCTTACGGGGGGCAGAGGAACGCCACGTATATTTACGAATATACGGACGGCCAGACGATAATAACGGATGACCTCGGCAATAAGCGTTATTTTGACGAGGATAATAGACCCATAAAGGTCGAGACGCCGTACGGAGAGACGTATATCTACAGCTATGAAGTTGATAACGATGGCCAGCCGATAACTGTTGTCAGCTATTCCCGAAGAAACGCCCCAGATGGTCTTATAGTGCATTACATTAAGGGTGAGATATATCAAATAGACAGGCCCGACGGCTCGCAGGTGGATAATATAGAGTTCGACCGGGAGGCGGGAAAGCTCAAGAAATTCTCGGTCCATACTGCCGCCGGCAAGACGTATAGCGTCATGATCGATGGCGAACTTTTCCATATCGAGCTGGAAGACTTCACACGGCTTATCTTCTGTGATGGTAAATTAATTGCTTTTGCCGGCAGCCAGGGAATAGTGCCCTTGTATGATGAGTACACGGAGGATGAGGATTTACCTCGAGAGCATACTAGCGCGGTCGATGAGCTTTATTCGGAGCTTGGCCTGGCCAGGGATCTCGCCGTCCTGGCGGGTGAGAAGGATACTGCGGATAGTGAAGTATACCTTTCCTCTTTTGCTGACGCTCTCGGCCGCGGCGCCTCCACTTCCTACCAGGAAATGCTGCTTGAGAATATCTCCTGGCACACCGGTGAAAACCCTCATGCAGCGGGTGTAAATTATATTTTTCGTGATACCGGTTTAGACAGACTTCGCATGGGGGTCGTGCTTGACTCATCGAGCAGCACTAACGCGGAAGGTGAGGTATATTTTGATGTCACCGAGGATGTACCCGGGCTTTCATGGGGTATGCCGATAAACCTGACAGCAATCCCCATAAAGATGCTTATAAATGTCCCGGAAGAAGTAACCGTTTCTCAAGGCGCACCTGTCGGCGCGCGTATATTCGTTCAGGACGAAAACGGCAATATACAGTACGGTACAGTGATAAGCCTCCGGGAAAGAGAGAAGTGGTACGCTCTTGAACTTACTCCCACATTTGGCGCCGTACCTATGGCGAGGACGGATACCGGTTTTGATGCCAGTAAAATCGTTCGTATAGGTATCAATTTGACGACGGAGGAGGGGGGTGCTACCAGTTTCCAGGCAGCGGTGCATCTAAAGTTCCTTGAGGGAGGCGAACCTTCCGACGCAGAGGAAATAGCTGGCATGCCCTTATGGATGGACCTTAGAAATATTCACGAGTATCTATCGGTTGAAAACGGTGATTATATAAGAGTGCCTGGCGTGGATTATTTATCTAGCGAGCATTATGATTATGTGTTTAACCAGCTTGATGTAGGCGGGATGGAGGAAGCGGAAGAGCTTCCGGACTTCCCGGTTTGGATCGACCAGAGAGAGCTCGGGGGATATCTCAAAGAGAGTAATATCGCGTTATTCGGCGAAATAAGTTTTATGGAGGGACTCGAGAGCTTAATAGATGAAGTAACCAGCAGCATGCTTCCTGTTGATTTTGTAGCTGTCACTATATACGATGAAGATGATAAAGTCTCTTCCATATCCAAGCCGGACGGCACGACCACATATTTCAACGATGCCGGTCAGATAGATTTCATAACTTTCTATGATGGCAGTGTCTTTATCGATTATGAGTATGACTCGCAAGGCGGTCTTATAAGCGCTACTATGCCCAGTGCCAGGGATGAGCTTGCCGATACCACTGAGGAGATGATCCTGGAGATAAGACGCTATACGACTGAGACGCTGCTTGTACTTGCCGAGCAAGAGGGCCTCCTGGAAGAACACTTTATAAAGACGCAGGTTAACCCGCAGCTGGAGGAGTTCGCAAAAGCAAGAGCCATACTTGAAAGTCAGCGGTATCGAAAAGAGAAACATAATACTTGGGGAGTCATATGGTATTCAGAAGTCGAAGTCGCGGGTGTTGATGAGGCGATAAGAAGTGTTAACCGGCAGGAGGCTGAGTTTCTTGAGGAGGTTAACGAGGAACTTGCAAGACTGGGTGAAGAAGTCAATTCTAAAAAGGAAGCGCTTCTTGCCGAGGCAGACCGCATCATATATGAATACCGGTGGCAGGCGGAGAAGATGCTGCTTGCGATAAGAAGGGAAGAGTCCATTCCCATAATCTGCTGTTATTACAGAAGTGTTCTCGGACGCGACGCCGGCGAGGAAGAGATAAACGATGTTTTCAGAAGGCTTGACGAAAATGGCGACTTTTCCGGCTTCTTCCGCTCGGACATAGTGGATGCAGGTGCCCTTATTATGAGTATCAAAAGTGATCCAAATAAAACTTTACTGGAGCTTCTTTCCGATGATATGAGAACTTTTGTCGATTTATATGTAGAAGGGGAAGAAGTTGACGCGTATACAGAGGACCATCTTATGGCGGATTTAGATGCCATCATAAAAGAGGGGACTTTCTATGAGTTTATTATCGATTGCCTTGGCGAGGAGAATATTGACGAGGAGCTATTGGACCGTAGAGACGATATTCTCCTGGAGGTAGCGCACGTACAAGCCCGGCGCGATATCTTTAATTCCGAAGTTGAAAGAGTCAGGCAGGAGGTAGAGGAGTTTAATTCCCTTAAACAGGAACTTATTGATCTGGTCGAGGGCGACCCGAAAGATATCTATACCTATGAGGGCTACTGGAAGGATTTTCTTAATCAGTATTATACGGCGACGTTTCCCATATTTACGTTTTTATACTGGGAGATAGCTTGGGGTACCTACGAGCTGAACCTATATATTAGAGACGGCGAGTTGTATACCTCTTCCCCCAGCGGCGAGGCGGTAAAGGTAGAAGGCGTTCCTCCGGATAAGAAAATAGTGTTCGACTGCCCGGGGGAGAGGCGGACCATCACCCTGAAAGGCGGTGTGGATCTCGCGCAGACTCCGCTTATAGAACTTGATACTGGGGCGGTCACATTCGATACGTTTGTCGATCAAAGATTAGAAGAGTTTTACCAGAGGGAGAAAACAGAGATCACATGGCTCAACAGGTATTTTCTGCAAGAGTGTTACAAGGGGATTGCTAAAAAAGAGCGCAACACAGCTCTATTTGAGGCAAAAACCCTTAGAGAGGATCTTTATGCGCGTTCCGAATACGAAACGAGAATGTCGTTTAAGGAGTCCGTAATAGAGGCTGTTGTCGCCTTCCTTGAGGATTATAAAAATAATCCTAATGTAAAAGATCAGATCTTTGCGATCCTGGGTATTAGCGCCGGAGAAGTTATTGATGTGACTGATACTTTTATTCAAGCCGCATGCGATTGGCTTAAAGGACAGGACCTGCATTTTGGTCGAAGCGCCTTCGAGTCGCTCAAGAAGATGCTTGATGGAAAAGGCGCAATAGGCGAGGATGGCGAACCGGTATCCCTTATAGAAGTAGCAAAAAAAGCGCTTTTGGTGGACATTCTTACCGGAACCACTATACCCGTAATGGGTGAAGCGATAGAGATATCCATGTTTGCGATGAGTAAAGTGGCCGGTTTATATGGCGTTGATACGAAAAATGCACGTTTAAGCTATGATGATATCCTGCAGATGGATACACCTTTTATGACTTTAATTAATGGTCATCATTATGTGACTGTTTTATCTCTTACGGAGACTGAAGTCACATACTGGGAGTCGAATCTGGGGGAAGCGGGTGGTGAAATAACAGTAAGCCGTGAAGATTTTGAGGATAACTGGCAGGGTAATGTAGTAACCGACGATTCGTCGATAGATGCCCAAAAATTGCTTACAGATACTGAAGCACGCAAAATAAAAGGCGCTTTTCTCGGATTAATTTTTGGAACTATCAGTTTTGTTATTGGCGCGATTGCGACTGTCGTGACTGTTGCCATTGAAGTGATGGTTGTGGTAGTTACCGCTTTAGTCGATCTTATCTGGACCATTGGTGCCGGACTTGTCGAGGCACTGGTCAACGTCGGAAGCATGTTAAGCTTTGCCGGTAATGCTTTTATGGGCGCCTTAGGTCTTGGCGGCGCGGGAATCGGCTCCAGCGCATTAGGCGGGTTTGGCTTGGGAACGTTAATGACGGGCCCCGCGGCAATGCTGGTAAAAGTAGGCGTGGGCTACGGGGTAAGCGTTGGCCTTGAAGCCATGGGGGTCGATCCTGTGATCTCCGGGATAGTGGCAAGCGCCGTTACAGGCGGCGTAGACGGCCTTCTTAGTCCCGGAGGCGGTCTTAATGCGGCGTTTCAGTCAGCCATACAGTGGAGCAGTTTTTCGGTAGCATCTGTTCTGGGTCAGCAGTTTGACCTTGACCCGGTAATAAGCTCGATTCTCAGCATGTCTACCGCCGCGTTAGTCGGTGCCGGCGTGAATCCGGAGGTATCTTTCCGGGAAGCGTTTGCAAGTGTTGCTACACATGTAGCAGGTGAACTTGCGTATTACGGCGTGCAGGTAGCCGGCTCCGCCATGGGCCTCGATCCGGAAGTGTCCTACCTTGCGGGGATTGGGATTAGGAGCAGTTTACAGGCAGGTTTAGGGACGTTTGGACAGGGTGGCGGAAGCCCTGGGGATTGGCTTAAAGCAACAATAGATGAACTTACCAAACCCACAAATTTAGCTCTAGCCTTTAACATAGTTGGTGACGCGATAGGCCTTCCACCAATGATAAATAACATGATAATTACCGCAGTAGGGGGGCTGGTAGACGGATTCAATGAAAACCCTGAAAACAGGATTCTTGGTATGTTCCAAGGCATGCTTGATAACTTCTGGAACGCAAGTATAAGAGCATTAAGTTTTGGCTTATATGACCCGCTAGAGGGTGGTTGGAATAAAGATATTCAGAGAGACTATGTCCTTATGAATCTTACTCGTTTTGTTGAAGTAGTGATAGAGGATGGTATAGAAGCGGCTATAGAGAACCATTTGAGTAATATATTCAGAGATGAAGCCATAAGAATCATTAATCAAAGAGGAGGTATCGCTGATTTTCTGACGGGTAACGCCGAAATGGTGGAAGAAAACGGTGTATGGCTAAAGAAAATCAATGTTACCGATGAAGACAAACTCTATTTAGACCCGGATACCGACAACATAATAGGTAGAGATTACGGCACTATCGGAGAACGGGGGGAATACGGGGTAAATCCTTACACGGGAGGATTCGGGCTAATAGACGGAACGATTGAAGAGACAACCGAAAACGGAAGGATGCTATACCATATCCGCAACTCTGTCATAATCGACAAGGTAGAACTGTTCGGCCAGTATGGGTATTTCTCGATAGTGGCAAGCGATCCGGAGACAGGATTGCCGCTTGACGAGAACGGCATGCCGATCGGAGGGATTGTTGAAGATTTCGAGGGCAGGCCGATGTTTACATACGAATATATCAACGACGATCTGAATATACAATTAAACTTCGACCATCCCACCGTTGACGTTAATAGCATAACAAGCCTTAACCTTACAAATCTTACCGACGCGGAAAAGCAAAAGGTAGTCAATTATTACACATTGGCAAACGGAATAAACAACCGTAATATATTTGGATCACCGAGTTACATGATAGGATTTAAAGAGCAGTTGGCTTATGCGGATCCTAACGCAAATAGTGTGATGATACCGCTCTATAACGAATTCATCGGGCATGTCAATGGTAGCGACTTTGACAATTTGAGTACAGGATGGTCCGGAACCCAATTTGTTTGGGACCTTCGACAGCATGGATATCTTGATGAGAACAATAATATCACCGAAGCTTTCTTCGCATTAGAGGGTGATTATACCAAACTTAACTTAAGCCCTGAATTTATCGCCTGGCAGAAGGAAGTGTATGATATAATGTGGAATAAATCCAGCCATATCCTTCAGGACGGGTTGAGATGGCTAATGGATGTATATGGGGATATCGAGGAGGTAACCAGCGATCAAATAACCGACCTGATAAAACAAAAGATACAGGCGGAATTCGGGCTGGATTATGCGGAAACAATAGTCGGAATGTGTTATAGTGGATCCGGGGATCCATATATCCAGGCCATCAACAAACAGGAATATGGCGGTGGATACCTTGATGTCGAATCAATTGTATTTGTAGGGACACCGCTAAAAGACGGCAGAATTATCATGAATCCGAATGTGAAAACTGTCGTCGTGGTAAACGGTGAAAAAGACGTATTTGGCAATCCGTTTATAAATATGTTGCCGACGCCGAATACTTTTACCCATAGCCAGTGGGTTGAAAACATCTATAACTTTGAAATCAAGGGGGCCGAGCACGGCGATTACTTCTACGACCCTATGAATCCGTCGAGCAATGATGCATTTAAGATGGCGGCTACCAAGTTTATTGCGAAAATAACGGCCTTATCCAGAAACAAAACGGAAATGACCGTTTTTCTTAATACACAATTTGCTGGAGGCGCAATAACAATTGATGGGAATAAATATAAAGTAGACGTAGAAAGGATAATATACAATGAATAAGAAAATGGTAATAATTTCAATCGTTACAATTATTGTATTTTTTGGACTTTTTATTGGAATTCAAACAAAAAAATCTCCAAAAACTATGAAGAAAGAAAGAGTCGTTGCCGTTGGGCTTAAACCATCCCAGCAAGAGTATTTTTCGAAACAACTATCAGGTTCATTTAATGAAGTTGCTTTGCTTGAAAAAGGAACAAGTTTGATGTCCCAAGGAAAGCTTGATGAGGCGGCCGAACATTTCAAGAATCTCTTAGCTGATAAAAAGTTTGAGTTAAAAGGCAATGCAAGGGCACATTTAATTGATATATACGAAAAGAAAAGAGAATATGATAAAGCATATGCTGTGCTCTCTGAAGATGTGCAGAAAAATTATAAAGTACCTCCCGAACATGAAGCCAGAGTACCAGTTGAAGAACGGTTGAAATATTTGCAATATGCTATTAATGGTGACTATGATTTTGCTGTGGAACATGCGCGATTAGCTTTGGAAGCAAGTAAAAAACTTCCGTTATCATTGAAAGATATCTCTATGTCATATCAGCGACGACTCGAAGATCTTGTTGCCGCAAAGGATTATATTCTAAGTCTAAAGAAGCAATAAATGAAAAAAGTCAGCTTTCCGCAATTATTGTTTCTGATTCTATTTCCTGTGGCTTATATAGGATATAGGATAAAAGGGGGACGGTTCTATTTTATTGAGATAATATCGAGGCTTTGTTAAAATCCCCTATC
>CAZGOG010000042.1:0-9344 GCA_964527555.1 uncultured Planctomycetia bacterium
AAGAGAATACGGCCTGCAGTGTCAGTGGTCATAACCTTTCCTTAAAAATCTTTACAAAAAAGTTGACTAGTGAAATATTTTCGTGTAATATATAGATAGATATAAATATATCTATATAATCTTTTTGGAAGGGGCGCGCTTTACATGGCAAGAGACGATTATTATTCTATATTAGGGGTTAAAGAAGACTCCAGTAGTGACGATATCAAGAAGGCTTACAGGAAACTGGCTATTAAATATCATCCTGACAAGAATCCCGGCGATAAACAGGCGGAAGAGAAGTTTAAGAAGATCTCAGAAGCGTATTACACCCTCGGTGACCCTAAACGCAGGAAGGAATATGATAACCTCCGCAGGATGGGGGCGCAGACCTCCGGCTTCTCTTCGGCGCAAGGGTTTGATTTTTCTGATTTTTTACGACAGTTTTCAAGCAAAGGCGGGTTTTCATCGGGTTCCGGATTCGAGGATCTATTCGGCGATATTTTTTCCGGGATGGGAAGGTCCGGAAGAAAAGGGGGATATACCTACTATTATTCTACGAGCACTCAGCCCGGGAAAGCCGGTGGTACGGCGAGCGAGGTGGATACGGATATAAAAGCAACGCTTCCTGTTCCCGCAAGACTTGCCGAAAAAGGGGGGGAAGTAAAATTCAGGCTTTCTGACGGCAGGAGCATAACGCTGAAAGTCCCTGCTTCTACACGTGACGGTCAGAAAATGCGCCTGCGCGGACAGGGTGAGACATGCCCCTATTGCAGTCACAGGGGAGATTTAATCGTTACGGTCAGGATAAATAAATGATCGCAAGGTATAAGAAAGGATAAAGATGGTCGATTATGACCTTGTAAGGATATTCAAGGCGCTTGCAGACAAGACGAGGCAGGATATACTGGAGATGCTCGGGGAAGAAGAGATGAACGTCAGTAGCATCTGTTCGGCATTCCATATATCCCAGCCTACCATATCGCATCATCTTCAGATATTAAAGAACTGTGATCTGGTGAATTATCGCAAAGAAGGTAAGAATATATACTATTACGTGCGTCAGGAAGTAGTGAACGACGTCTTTGGCAGAGTGATTAAGAAGATGCATATCCGTGTTATAAAAAAGTCAGAAGAATAAAAAAGGAAAAATTTTTTGTCCTTATATATTGATATATATAAATACGTAAATGCTTTGAAAGGAGGTGGTAAATATGAAGATGAATCGATCCTTGATAAAAAAGGAGATTCCTATCCTTTGCGGAGCAGGTAGCTTTCTCGGGGCTGACTGGGAGGAGCTTGCCGGAAAGTTTTTTAGCAACCCGGTGAGTCTTTTTGAGTGGACACGGGAAGCCTTTCCGGCTCTGGATGTCCTTGAAAAGGACGATAAGATAATAGTCAAAGCGGAAATCCCCGGGATGGATAAGAGGGCCATACATGTAAGGCTGGAAGATGGAACGCTTACCATTTCCGGTGAGAAAAAATCCGAGGAGAAAAGCGACAAAGAAGGCTACTATCATGTCGAAAGGGCGTTTGGCAGCTTTAAAAGGACCGTAAACTTGCCGAAGGGCATAAGGTGCGAAGAAGTCAACGCTTTTTACAAGGACGGGATATTGACGGTTGATATCCCTAAATCCAAAGAGAAAGCAGCTAAGGGTAAGGATCTCCAGATAAACTAGCCGTTCGGAAGGAAAACTCGGGGCAGCAGGGCGTAAGAGAGTAGAAGCGTTTGCGCTTTGCTGCCTTTTCGAGTTTCTACGGCTTTACCTTTACCTTCGTTTTGTGCTAATATACTACTTAAATTATATGTGAATAAATGACAGGCGCCAGATATGACTATAACACTTATTGTCGATGGATATAATGCAATAAACGCGGTCCCGGAGGCCAAGTCAAAGCTTAAGGAAAGCCTTCTTGCGGCTAGAAAGGCTATCGTGGCTATAAGCAAGGAGTATGCCCGCTCAAGCGGATATATAACGGACGTTCGTGTAGTTTTTGACGGAAGCGATCAATATAGGAGCGCGAATGGAACGCACCTGCTGCATGGAAAGACTCAGGTGTTTTCAAGGACCGCGCGTGGAGATGAAAAGATCATAGAGATTATCAGGAAACTCTCCCTGAAGGGGAGGGTCGTTCTTGCATCAAACGATAATTATGTGAGGAATAATGCCAGGGCTTACGGGGCCTCTTTAGTCCGCGCCGAGGAGCTTAGCCGCAGGAAGCAGACAGTAAAAAACCCGAAGAAAACCAAGGATAAGAGGATCGATCCGCAGCTTAAAGAAGAAATTACCCGTGAGTATAAGGAAGAGCTGGGGCTATGATAAAGAATGCCACTGGAGTAAAGACAATGGATAACGCCATTGGAAAGATGATAAAGGCAAAGGCGGTTTTGGCCCCGATGGCGGGGGTTACCGATATCCCTTTCCGTATGATGGCCAGAAAAAACGGATGCGCTTTCGCGTTTACGGAGATGGTGGATTCTAGCGGCGTTATATATAAAAATCATAAGACTTTTAAACTGTTGGAAAGGGTTCCCGGTGACGAGCCGCTCGGCGTTCAGATAGTGGGTGAGGATGAAGATAAATTATTGCATGTAGCTAAAGTTTGTGAGGATAGGGGTTTTGGCGTTATTGATCTTAATGCGGGCTGCCCCGTCAGAAAGATAGTAAAACAGGGTAAGGGATCCGCGCTTCTAAAAAATCCGGCAAAACTAGCCGCGATAGTCCGCACTCTTGTAAAGTCGCTTTCGGTACCCCTTACAGTAAAGATTAGGAGCGGGTGGGGTGACGATAATTTGAATTATATGGAGGTGGCAAGACTCCTTGAGGGAGAAGGAGTAAGTGCAATATGCGTTCATCCGCGCACTAAAGAAGCCATGCATAAGGGGGAGGTTAATTACGGGATCGTCGGGGAGCTGAAAGAAAATTTAAGCATTCCGGTTTTTGCCAGCGGCAATATCTTTACAGCACTTGACGCAATAAGTGTTCTTGAGAATACAGGGTGTGATGCGGTTTTTGTCGCAAGGGGCGCACTTGGAAGGCCGTGGATTTTTAAAGAGATCAATAACGCTCTTTTGGGAACGCCTAAAGAGGAAGTACTGCCCTTTTGTGAGGTAAAAAAGGCAATGCTTAAACATTTTAAACTGGCCTTACAATTTTATGACGAGCACCTGGCAGCCAGTAGAATGTACAAATACATCACATGGTATCTAAGAAAACGTAAAAATCTGGACACGGTCATGAAGAGATACCGCTCTGTCAGAAACCTGGAAGATTTTGAAGATTTTTTGAGCCGCCTTCATATGAATGAAAAGAACCATTTGAAGCTTTCGCAGTCTTTATGATAAACGTCTAAAAAAGTGAGGAAAAGATGAGAGAAATTATTTTAGCATCTGCATCTAAAAGGAGGTCCCGGATCCTTTCGGATTGCGGTATCAAGCATAGGGTTGTTCCCAGCGGCGCGGAGGAAGAGATCGATAAAGATGCTGATGTATTTGAGATCGTGGAGACGAACGCGACTTGCAAGGCTGAAATAGTTGCTACCAAAGAGGCAAACGCTATTATAATAGGGGCTGATACGCTTGTCGTTCATGGTGAAGATATTATCGGTAAACCCGGGGATGAAGCCGCAGCCCGCCAAATGCTTAGAAGGTTTTCCGGGGATGAAATCGAGGTATGCACGGGTCTTTGTGTTATTGACACCTCTTCGGGCAGGAGAGCCGTCGGTTTTGAGAAAAGCAGCCTCTTTGTCGTGCCGCTTACGCATGAGAAGGTTGAGAGGTATTTTCGGCTACTTGCGCCGTACGACAAAGCCGGGGGCTTTTCCATAGAAAGCGTCGGATCTTTGCTTTTCGATGATATCAGGGGATCTTATTTCAATATATTGGGTCTACCCATGAGACGGTTAAGCGAACTTTTTGAAGAGATGGGTCTTGATATACTGGACTTTATAGAAGCAGGGTAACGGCCGCTTCCGGGGTGGATTTTAAAGGTTAGTATTTAAGGTGAAAAAACATTACGTAATCCCATTTTTTATCCCGCATAAAGGATGCCCTAACCAGTGCGTGTTCTGTAACCAAAAGAAGATCACAGGTGAGAGTATACCTCTGCCTGAAAGCGTGCCGGGAAAAATCGAAAAATATCTCTCAACGATGCCGGAAGAAACCGCGCATATCGAAGTGGGTTTTTTCGGCGGCAGTTTCACAGCCCTTACCCTGAAAGAGCAGGAGGAGTTTTTATCTCCCGTAAAGCCTTTTCTGGATGAGAGGCGAATAAAGGGCGTGCGCCTATCCACACGGCCGGATTGTATTGATAAAAGCGGAGTTTCTTTTCTTAAGAGGTTTGGCGTTACTTGCGTAGAGCTAGGGGTGCAATCCATGTCCGATAAAGTTTTACATGCCTCTCGAAGGGGGCATCTGGCGGCGGATACTGAAAAAGCGTCTCGTATAATACGGGAAGAAGGTTTGTTTCTGGTCCATCAGATGATGTTGGGGTTGCCTCTCAGCAGTTTTGACGAAGAGTTTTATACCGCTAAACGCATCAAAGCGCTTGGAGCCAAACAGGTAAGGATATACCCCCTAGTGGTAATAAAAGAGACGCATCTCTCCAGCCTATGGCATCAAGGAGAATATTACGCACTTGGGGAAGACGAAGCTATTGATCGCGCAGCCCGGCTTATGCTTTATTTCGAATCGAATGATATCAAAGTGATCCGATGCGGGCTGCATCCCTCAGAGGGACTGCTTTCCGGGAAGGAATATCTGGCCGGTCCTTTTCATCCGGCTTTTGGGCACAAAGCAAAACTGAGGATGAAAGAGTTACAAGAGTCGGATGAATGTGTAAAGAGTTGAAGATGCTAATCATACACGATAAGAGATTACCTCTTGCGTATAAAGAATCTCTTTTAGACAAATATCCGGATGCTATACTGCAGCCTCTTCGGATTAAGCAGAAGAGGGGCAAAAAAAGAGTATATAAATCTATACTTTACCATCCCGATATATATTTTTTCCAGCTTGATGAAAAGACGCTTATACACGCTCCGGCTCTCGCAGAGGATCAGTTAGAGCCGCTCAAAAAGCGGGGGATTACGCTTATCAAGGGAAGAGGGGATCCTTTCGGGGAGTATCCCGATACTGTCAGGTTTAATGCCGCACGTGTCGGAAAATTTGTATTTCATAATTTTCGTTATACCGATCCGGCTATACTTGAGGTTATAGAAAAGAAAGGGCTTGAACCCGTAAACGTATCGCAGGGCTATACGCGCTGTTCTATGCTGGTAGCCAGTGATAACGCGATTATAACCGAAAATAGAGGCATTTTTGAGGCCGCCAGGGAAAGAGGTATTGATAGTCTGCTTCTGGCCGAAAGAGCGGTGCTCCTGCCGGGTGAAAAGTACGGTTTTATTGGGGGTAGCGGCACGAGAAAATACGACGGCGCTCTTCTTATGCTTGGGGATTTAAGAATGCATCCCGAAGTTTCCAGGATCGAACATTTTTTAAACGCGTGCCGCATCCAGTTTACTTTGCTGGAAGACATGCCTCTTTACGATGCCGGTGGACTTGTTATAGCAGAGTAAGCTTTTACTTTACGACTCTCTTTTTAGAGGGTATAATCGTATCGGAATAATATGTATTGAAAAAGAAGAGGTATACTGATGCCACTTAAATTAAGGAATTTAATTATATTTACAGTTTTAGCAATGTATGTTTTAAGCAGCTGCGGATGCGCGGCAGCATGGTTCTTGGCGGGCGCGGGTACTGCAGCTACTGTTGTTGCAGTCACCGCGGAGGATAAAGACAAGGATAAAGATGAAAACAAATAATATACAGAGGGGATGCCAAAAGATGGAAGAGGTTGAAGTAATCAAGAACGAAAAAAACCAAGAAAAAGAGCAGGAGCTGGAATCTGAGATACGCAGCTTTGAAAAAGAAAGGGAAAACATACGTAAGATCATCGGGCGCATCGGTGGCGCACCCACGCCAAAGACGCGTTTAATAAACGTTATTTTTATTATTTTAGTGCTTCTGGTCTTCGGTATGTCACTTGTATGGGGCGGAAGAGTACGGTTTTTCATGATAGAGGCGGGGATACTCCTGCTCTCCCTTAAACTCGTATATTTCCTCGAATCACACGTCAGACTTAATCATTTTCAGTTTTGGATCTTATCATCACTTGAATGGCGTCTTGATAAAATTGACAAACAGTTGAGGGATCTGTTAAAAGACCGCCGGGAACAGTAAAAAGCAAATCAGTTGGTTATATGGACGATAAGAAGTTTATGGCCATTGCTATCGAAGAGGCCTACAGCGGCGTAAGAGAAGGTGACGGAGGGCCTTTCGGTGTTGTGATAGCCAGGGGAGAAGAGGTTCTGGCCAGGGCGCATAATACTGTTCTTAAGGAAAACAATCCCGTTCGTCATGCCGAGGTAAACGCCATCTCCATTGCAGCAAAGAAGTGCGGTACGTATGATCTTACAGGATGTGTGATTTATTCCACCACTGAACCGTGTCCCATGTGTTTTGCCGCTATTCACTGGGCCAGGATCGAGCGCCTGGTCTACGGGACAGATATCGGAGACGTAAAGAAACTCGGGTTTAATGAGCTTACAATATCGGCATCTGAGATGAGACGCCTCGGAGGCTCTGGTATAGACATCCTCGGCGGATTCATGCGTGATGAGTGCCAGAAACTTTTAGCTTACTGGGAGTCTCTTCCCACCAAGGAAGTTTATTAATAGACATGTCATTTTCCACCAATCTTTTTGAAACCGGAGGGCGCATAGCCGAGGAGCTGGAAGGCTATGAGGTAAGACCCCAGCAGATACATATGCTTGAAGCCGTAGAAGAGGCTATAGCTTCTTCTACGAATCTTATTGCCGAGGCCGGGACTGGCGTGGGGAAAAGCCTGGCGTATCTGGTGCCTTTTATCGATTGGGCTTACAGGGAGAATAAAAGGGTCGTTATCTCGACTTATACCAAGGCGCTCCAGAATCAGCTTTTTGTTAAAGATCTGCCTTTTCTGAAAAGGGTTTTAGGTTTTGAGTTTAAATACGCGTTATGCATGGGGTCGGAGAATTATGTATGTTTAAGGAAAGCCCGCGAAAAGCACGTCTTAAACGCTTTCAGTAAGAAGACTCACAAGAAACACGCCAAAAATATCCTCAAATGGCTTGAGAGTACCGAAACGGGGCTTGTAACAGACATGGAGTTTATTCCCGATAGAAACGTCTGGGATAAGTTCTCACGCGAATCTGATATGTGCCTGGGAAGAAAATGTGTTTGTGCCGGCGGGTGTTTTTACATAAAAGCCCGGGAGGAGCAGGCAAGGGCTCATGTGCTTGTTACCAATCACGCGCTTTTATTTACTAATATGACGCTTGATACGCCAATTCTTCCGGATTTTCATGGACTGGTCCTGGATGAGGCGCATACCCTGGAGGATATTGCCACAGCGCACTTCTCCAGAGAAGTCGGTAGCTCCTCATTAAAATATTTGCTTGAAGGGATATTGCCACTTATTTCAAATAAATCCATAGATGACGATTATGGCGATAATGTTATCGAGAAAATGGATGAAGTTGAGAGTTGGATAAAAAAGGCGCAAATCTCTTCAAACGAATTTTTTGAAAAAGTCCGTTCCGCTTTCGGGGAAGAAGAAGCTGTAAGAGAGCTTAAAAAAGGAGAATTTTCACCGGAAGAGATAAAAGAGCCCCTGGAGAGATTAGCGAAGGCCCTTACCAATCTTAGCGAAGCTCTTAAAGCTTCAAAAATTAAAGGACATGCCGGGGCATCTGATCTGGCAAAAGTCTCTTCCGAAAGAGTAATTAAATTTTTGGAATCATTGGATTTTATTTTTGATCAGGAAAAAGAAAGATACGTATTCTGGATAGAAATTAAAAAGTGGAGGGGCGGCGTAAACTATTCTTTTCATGCCGCGCCGATTGACATAGATGATCACATGAGGACGTATCTATTTGAAAACATATGTCCCGTTGTGCTTACCTCGGCGACGTTGTCTTCCTCCGGCACAGAGGAACCCTTTGCTTTTCTGAAAAAAAGGCTGGGCATCGATAAGTGTCTGGAACTGCCGCTTGATTCTCCTTTTGATTACGCGAATAATGTCATGCTGTATCTGCCGCGGGGGATAGCCGATCCTAATAAGGATTTCAGTCTCTTCCAGGGGCAAGTCCAGGAGAGTATAATTAACATTTACGATATAATGGGAGGAAGAATTTTTGCGCTTTTTACCAGTTACGATATGCTGAATAAAGTCTCAAGCGGCATTACCTCGAGCCGCGGTGATATTAACATTCTTAAGCAGGGAGACCTTCCCCGGTATGTGCTTTTGGATGTATTCAGGAAAAACCACGATAGTATCCTTATGGGGACCATGACATTCTGGCAGGGGGTGGACGTCGCGGGCAGCGCCCTTGAATGCGTCGTAATAACAAAGTTGCCTTTTTCCGTTCCGACAGACCCGATAAACGCTTCCCGCATTAAATCTATACGTAGCAAGGGTTTGAATCCTTTCACGGAATACCAGCTCCCGCAAGCCGTTATCATGTTTAAACAGGGATTCGGACGTTTGATCCGAAGCCATTCAGATAGGGGGATTGTCGCGATTCTTGACCCCCGCGTACGTACCCGCTATTATGGTAAGAAATTTATTAATGCAATTCCTTCCTGTAGGAAAACTGATAATACAGCTGATGTTCATAAATTTTTTAAATCTTAGCTTAAAATCGTTTAATTTTATCACAACTTGAAAAGAGATAACAATTATTATATTATATAACATAATAATCGCGTTTATAAAAGTAATCTTTAATATTAGAAAGGATTTTATGAAAAAGTCAAAACGAATTTTAGTGTGTGGTGCAGGGGGATTTATAGGAAGCCACCTCGTTAAAAAACTTAAAAATGAAGGTTTTTGGGTATGTGGTGTTGATTTAAAATATCCTGAATTTAGTAAAACTGAAGCAGATGAGTTTGTTATAGGAGATCTTCGTAACCCTATGGTTAGTAAGAATCTTATTGATCGCTCTTTTGACGAAGTATACCAATTTGCCGCAGATATGGGAGGGGCTGGGTACCTTTTTATGGGAGAGCATGACTCAGATGTTTTACATAATTCAGCGATAATAAACCTGAATATGGTTGATGCATGCTATATTGGCATGAACAACAATATGAGCAATAGATTTTCGAACTTGCTATATATTGGTGTTAATAAAGAGAACAATCAAATATAGATATTTCTTAAGTAATATAATATTAAAATAAAAATTATGGCCTCAATATCCAATCGATATAAAGCAATTTTTTTTCATCTTCCCAAAACTGGAGGCATGTCTATACGCGAATT
>CAZGOG010000043.1:0-9028 GCA_964527555.1 uncultured Planctomycetia bacterium
TAAACACCACGCTGGGAGTTTGCCCCACAAGTTCGTATTGCTCCTCGGGAATCAAAATTGCGTCTTCACTCATGGCCTTGACTCTTGACGGATCCTCCAGATCCAAAAGGCACACGCCTAATTGATAAACAAAATGCGATTTGCATTGACTGCGCACTCCGTGAAAAACAGTCAACCATCCCTCGGGTGTTTTAATAGGAGCGGCTCCCGGGCCGATTTTTTCCCAGGCCCAGCGGATCCCCTCCCAGTTCCTAAACACGCACCTGCTCTTTCCCCAAAATATCAAATCCGGAGAATAAGACACCCAGATATCCCCGGTACCGGCTCCGGTATTGGGCCGGTCAAGGCGCGCGTACAATCCGCCTATTTTCTCCGGGAAAAGCACCCCATTGCGGTTATCTGTTTCAGAGATAAACCCTATCCACTCGAATTTCTTAAAGTCCTCTGTCTTCACCAGGCTCAGCCTGCAAGTGTGGCCTGAGTGCGCGGCATGGACTATATAATATACACCCCCGATTTTTGTCACGCGCGGATCATAATACATGCTTGAGGCATACTCATTAAACTCCGGATCGTTATGGGGCATATTCACCGGCTTTGGCCGCGGCTTAAAATGATAACCGTCCGAGCTTTCCGCGATCCAAAAACGGTCAGCCAAGGCGGAATTCTCCACCCGGCAAACCATCATATAAATACCATTGTATTTCACAATGCCGGAATTAAAAACAGCTTTAATATCGGCCTCTGGAGGGAAATCCTTACCTCTCAAGATGGGATTACCCTCATACCGTTTGCATATCGGATACTTCTTTGCAGCCACGTCTAACACCTCCAAATTTGTATTCACGCTTAATGCCTCCCAATCTCAGTACGCTGTTTTCGTTAAGTAATATCTAGCCATTCTGTATCGGCCCTATTCCATTCCAAAATTGTATGTCCTTTATCCTCGAAGAATTTCCGCACCTTTCCTTCATCGTATTTTAACAGGTCTACAAGAATAGGCACTAAGATAGAAAGAACATTATCGGATATCACACTTCTCCGGCAGATGTGCCCCATATAAGGCGCCGGGGAAACCGTTATTGTATAACCATTGTAGGACCTAACATGCAACATCACATGGACATCGCTTGAACCATCTCCTACATATATTATGGCGTACCTGGTGACATTCTCTTTTTGCTTTAACATATCGAGAGTGGATACTTTCGCATGCCCGGCATTGGTCCTTTCAACATCCTGGACGATGCCATTTTTATAGATAAAAGTTGTGCCGAAAATATTTTCTGCAGGGAGGATGTGTCCTACCGCTTTATCAATACATTCTTTAGGTGCAGCAGATATTATATACGTGCTGAAATGGCAATTGTCAATTCCTTCAGCCAGGATCTTCATGAGTTCCGGAACCCCCTTTTTCAGCTGGATCTCTTTTCCCACTTCATAAAGAAGGTCTTTACTTACTTTCCCGGCATAATCAGGATCCCGGCTTATCAAATGCGCAAGTTCCCCCCCGAGTTGTACGATGTTTCTGCGTTGTATTTCTTCGATCTTTCGGTCGAATTGTTCAGCAGATATTCCCAATTTTGCGCTTAGTATATACCCTACATCCCCTTTTGAAAGTGTCTTGTCAAAATCGGAGACAAAGAGAATTTTTTTCTTCATTTTGAGTGCGCTCCTTTTTCCGGATAGGAATTTGCTTTTTGCCACACCCGGGAAATCGTCCTAATTTTCGACTGTTCCGGCAGGACTTTTGGCTATAAGGAATTATTAGTTTACCATCCTCGCGCCCAAATAACAATATAATTTTTTATCTATTATGTAAATTATTATTTGCGAAAGGTGATATTTGTCTTACAGCAGCCGAAAACGGAAAAAAGTATGTACTGTGAATCCTGAAGAGTGTAAAATGATAGTGCTTAATTTACTTGCGGGAAGGAGCCTTTCATAAAGGAGTTATATCAATATTATAGGGGGACTTTATAGATGGACATCAAAAACGTATTATCAAAGAATCTTGGCATAAGCAAGCTTACAGGGCATTCTCTAAGAGAAGCCATAGAGCGTCATTATTATAACCTCCCGGATGATGAGAAAAGGCGGATAAATCGTGAAATTGCCCATGATATTATAAGGGCTGTAAGAGCCCGCAGGGGCAAGAAAAAATACGAGGATACAGGCAAAATTGAGTCTTTACCGGGCACTAATGTGCTGGCGATAAATCACGCTGGCCCCCTTGATGTTACGATTGAATGGGACACTGAACCGAACGGTGCCCTCAAACTGGCAGAATGCCATATAGATTCGGGGGGAGACCAGATCAACGTATCAAAGGTATTCAGCGCTTTTCATGAGAATATCGCGCTCGTGGCACTGGCAGGAAAGGAAGGAGAGGAAATTACGGATGAATGGGAGAGAAATTTTTTAAATAAAAGCATAATCGCATCACTCATCCGCGCCGAACGGGAGGATCAACAGGTGGCGGTCATAAATATAATTGACGGCAAGGCGTTTCCCGTGATGTACGGATGGGCGGATGAACTGTCGGGCGAAACAGTAGAAAAAATCAATCGGGAAGCTCTAAAAATGCTTGAGGGGATGTTTAAAGGGAAATCCGATAATATCTGGATGGTCCTTTCGGCAGGCGGGCCCATAAGACATAACACGGATCTTGCCTATTATGCAACCCTAGTAAAACAGGTAAAGACGAAATACCGGGACAAGGTGGAATTCCTGATCGATTTCAAGTATATGTCCAGCCCTGAAGAGGCCATGTCAGTCTTGGACATTCATAGAGACGCGCCCCAGGATATAATCAAACCGAACGTGGAAGAATTTATACAGGTCTTGATCTCAAGCGGTTTGGCAGAAAAAGGCTCCCTGGATAAGGATACAATTACCGAAGAAGCTATTAAAGCACACGCGGTCAAATTGAGAAACAAATACAACCTTCTGGGAGTGCTTGTTTCAATGGACAAAGCCGGACTAATGCTCATCATGCAAGATAGGATCATTAAGGAAAAAGGTGTCAAGATAATACAGGCATGTCATACAGCCGCCGGGGATTCACTTAAAGCGGGAGTTGTTTATGCCCTTTCCAACGGAAAATCATTTGAAGAAGCCGTGCATACCGGAAATCTTTTTGGAGCTTCAACGGCTTCTATGGAAGGCTCGCAAACCGTAACACCAGAGATACTCGCCAAGATAGAGACTTTGGCACGCATGCAAAATGTAGTGCCGGAGGTAGAATATTTGACAGCAGAAAACTAGGCACGGCGATTCTGCAATTTTATTTTTTCCAGGATATCGGGGATAAAGCTATAAGGACAGTGTAGATCTCAAGCCTGCCCAGGAGCATGCAGGCGCTCAGGACCCATTTCCCGGGAGCGGTATCCAGGCGTAGTTCTCAGCAGCCCCCACCCCGGAAAGACCCGGGCCGATACTACACATGGTAGCCACGACGGAGACAACCGCAGTGGTAAGATCCTTTAAAAAATAGCTCATAGCGTCGGGAAAAATCACAAAACAACGATTTTATCCTGAAGAAGGGCTTTTTTTGAATTTAAGTTCGGGTAAAAAATGGCGCAGAGAGAGGGTATCTTTGAAGTATATTTCTTATATAACCGGTTATTAATAAATGGGCTGCAAAACGTCCGGGGATTTTCATCATCACCCATAAAATCCCTTTGTTACATTCTGGTACCGTTCCACCCACCTTTCCAGCCGCTCCCCCCATGGCCGTACCGCCATTTGCCTTTAAAACTTCTGCCGTCCCCTGAAAAAACAAATTCAACATCTCCCGCATCCTTGGGAGGTTTGTACGAAGGGCTTTCCGACCATGTGCCCTTAAGAACGCCGCCTTCCATAGTACCCTCGATCTTTCCGTTATCGCTTGTATAGTTGCCTGTAACTTTCGAAGCTGACTGCAAGAGAGTGAGAGTCCCGAATCGTGTCTTCCACTCGCCTGATACATCTAAACCTCCACCTTTTTTTTCAGTATACTCTTCGGTGACCCGCATTTTTGACCGCCACTTATCCAGCGGGTATTCCTTTTGTGTGACTCCGCTCGGCGTAATCGTTACGATTTCAGCCGATTTTCCGGTGCCCTGGGCCTGAATTTGGATGTTTCCCCCCAGTTTGAACGGTACTACCACGGTTTCCTTCCCGTCAAATATACTTTCGTCTTCCTCCGGACCGGAAAATATCTGATCGGGCGCCTTTTTAAGCTCATTGCCTTTCTCATCATAGACCTTATAACTATCCACACCGTCTTTATTGAGGATTACCAGACCATACCCGCCATAACCCTTAAGGAAAAGATGCAAAAACTCCTTTCCGGTTGATTCTATGTTTTGGTCCAGGCTTTCCGGTACGCCCCCGGCGGGCATAATCTCATCTTTGGCTAATTCCGCGGTCCAGTTTGATATCGCCGAGCCTATACCGCCGGCAAACTGCTTTTTGGCCCGCTCCAGGCAGTATTTAAGCTCGTCTTTAGATAACTGAGCCACGGTTTTGCCTCTGGCTTTAGCCACTATCCGCTGAAGATAGGCCTCCGTCCTTTTAGTGTCTATCCAATCGCCTGCCACATCCGAGCCTATCTGGAAGCCCGTATCCACTATGGCTTCGGTGTAATTACCCTCATAGAGGTTTACCCCCGTATCGATCGCGTAAATCACCAGTCCTGACTCCGAGACCAGGCCGGCGTATGATTTCATTGTCGGCGCCAGGAATTCATTGAGCATTTCTCCGTTGGCTGAATATTCTTCGACGTCTATCACCTGGCTCAATATCTTATTGTTGTTTTTATTCGCATCTTTTTCGCAAACGAGCTCGAAACCGAACTGATAATTTCCACGGTCGTACGGTATGGCGCCCGGCAGGGCTGCCTGCGGGTTCTTCTCTTCTTTCCACTCTTCATCTATCAGAAAAGCGTCTCCTTCTTTCGATTTCTCAAGCTTTGCCTTTATTATATTATTCGTTACCGCCCCCCGGGGCATCACCGCACCTTCCATATGCGATATTAATCTGCTCAGCCAGCTTTCCTTGTCAGGATCGTAGATCGTCACGGGTTCATAATAATCCTGCGTGACACTCAGTTTTGCCTTGAAATGAAATTTTCTGAACAGTTCCGCCGCGTCAGCCTTCGGATGAAAACTATCGTTTACATATACTTTGAACGGATGGTACACCCCCGGAAGTGCAGACCCCCGCCAGGCGTTTTCAACCCGGAGGGGCTGTAAGTCTATGCCGACAGAGATCTTTAGCTCCTCCTTAAGCTTTAAATCCGGCACCTCGATAGTGACTATATCGTCACGGGCCCGAGTCATCTCCTGCTCCCCCACCCAGTGGTAAAAGACCTCGTTTGTCTCTCCGGGGCGGCTCTTTAGCTCCAGCTTGTTTGCCCCTCCTTTTTCATTACGTTTCCCGACCAAAGCGCCGTCCTTCTGCTTAACGCTTACAATGGTGTTATATTCCCTGTCGGGGCCCCTGAATTTAAACGTGATGCGGCTGTAGTATTCACTTAGTGACGGCAAGATCCCGTGTTCCACTTCGCTTGTTATCTTGCCGCTTGTGTTTTCTACAGTAATCGGCATGTAGTCATACTCACCGGGGTTCTCACCCCTAGCGGTTATCTCGACACTGACGCGGCTTTTGTCGGCCATATCCTTTTCTGTAGGTGATTCGTAGACCACTAGCACTTCCCCGTTAGCGTCGGTAAGCGCCTGCGTCGCCGAAAGCTTGCCCCACCTGGGTTTTTCGAAGGTCACCGACACTCCCGCCGCCGGGCGGACGACCACTTTGCCGTTCTCATCCTGCATGCCCCTGGTCACGGATACTCTAAGACGGCAAGTGTTCGGCTCGCCGGGAGACGCCGCCAGGGTGGTTTTGTCCATGGCTTCGATATCGAATTTACCGGATTCAACCTCTTCACCCGGCTGCTGAGGTATAGGCTCCTCATCTAAAGTGGTTTCGGTGGGGTCTCCGGAGTTCAGGTTTTCTATATTTTCAAGTTCCGGATATATATCAAAAGGCAGCATTACTACTTCCGTTATTGTGTCGGTGTAAGGGTCTTTACTTCCCTCCTTCCATGTCCACTCACTTGGTTTACCCAAACTCGGAAGGGGCGCGCTAACGCCTCTTGCATGCCCATTTATTTTTATTTCCACGGTTACGTTTATCCTATTGGAAAGTTTTTTAACTCTCAGTACATCAGCTGTCAGATTAAGACCTCCCCAGGCGCCAGAGTGTCGGGGATGGACGTTTGATACGCTTGCGGTCGCTGTTCCGTCCTGGCTTACATTTACACTGACATCATATTCAAATGTCCATACTCCGCCTGAATAAACCAAGTGTCTTGGCGATACATATTCGTCAAGAACCGATGCCGGAAAAACTGCGCCGGATACGCTGAAGTAAAACAGAGAAAAAATCAATACAATATTGAATGTTTTTTTCATATTGCTCCTTTTTATCCGAAATGTTCGTTTTCTTCTTCCTTCACCCCCGCTTCTGGAAGGATAAATATGAATATGCCATCGCCATTAGTAAAAAACAGTTCCTATCGAAATATTAATAAAGCGCAAGCCGCTCACCCCGGGATAACGCCTCTCTCTAGACCCGTAACATCGAAATCGCGGAAAAGCCTGCTAAAAAGGAGAAAAACAGCCGATAAATACGCGAGGTGATTAAAATAACCCATAAAAAAACACTATAAGCGTAGCCAAAAAGATAAAAGTGCTCTTAAACGCTTTTTTTGATATGGCTTCAATCCGCATAACGCCTTTTTAAAGGTGTCCTGCCTGCTGTGCGGGGTTTGTTACCCATGCACCAAAAGACCGCGCCCGTAAGGGCGTGGATGAATGCCCTTCGGTGCAGGGTTCCGCTTGACGGGACCCTGACACTGTGAATGCCGTGGACATTAACCCGTGGAGCTTCACTTCTTAGCTTTGGGTTTCTTATCCTTTGGTTTCTTAGTCTTGGAAACTTTAGCTTTAGTCTTTTTAGTTTTACGTGCTTTGGTTCTGGATGGTTCGGTCATATCGACATTAAGCGTCTTGGAAATCTCCGCCACGAGCTCTTCCCTGTCCGGAATATTCCTGCGGCTGCTTTCGTTTCTACGTTTAGCATAACAACTCTTGCAGTAAACCGGACGATCCGCTTTGGGCTCAAAAGGTACTTCGCAAATATTTTTACACTCCGCGCAGACAACTTTGTACATCTTTCTTTCTCGAGGGGGCCTATCCTGCGGTGTCGGAAATTTTTTCGTAACAGTGGCGTGGGTTTTGAACCCCGGATCGCGTTCTGTGCTTATCATCCGGGATAAAACTGCTGATTTTGACAATAACGTATCGAGTTTCTCCTCGACGGCATCAAATCTCGCCTGCAGTTCACCCAGCAAACTTTCTATATCTAATTTCTTTTTCGCTTTTTTCTTCTTTGTTGTTTTAGCTGCCATTTTCCACCTTAGCTTATTATAAAAATATTCATCCCGCAATACAAGGCTTTACGCAAGCCCTGCCTTCGTACGGGATAACAAAACATCCTTGCCGCCCTCCCTCCGTCATAATTTTAGATAGAATGACTACGCCTCACACATAAAAATTAAACAGCCTCCATGGTTGACGGTGGTTTGGGTGTCACGTTGTAAGTAACACTTACCACGCCAGGAACTGTATCAACTATCCTGTCGGCTAATTTATAAAGAACATCATAAGACAATTTTGTGGGGGTGGCATTTCTTGCATCGATGCTATCCCAGCATCTTATTTCAATCTGTGAGCCAAAATCCCGTTTCCCCGAACGCATACCTGTAACTTTATCCTGATGCAGGATCGCCATATATTGAAAAGCCCCTGAAGAAGCCAATTCTTCCTCAACAATAGAAGTCGCGAGCCTGACTCTGTTTATTTTTTCCTCGGTTACCTCTCCGATCACTCTTGCTGCCAACGCCGGACCGGGAAAAGGAATCCTATTATAAACATACTCTGGTAAGCCCAAAACTTCGGCAATTTTCCTTACCCCATCCTTGCGAAGCTGGATTAAGGGCTCGATGATCTGATATCCAAAAGCCTCCTGGGGATCAATCCCCAACTGCGCAAAAACATTATGTTGTCTTTTAATCCCGGCAATCGTCTCGTCGACATCGGTCAAGATCGTCCCCTGCAAAAGATATTTTGCCCCGCTATCCCTTACAAGTTTACCGAAAACGTCTTTATAGAAAGCCTGTGTGATCGCCTCTCTTTTTTCTTCGGGATCAATTATGCCCTTTAATGCGCTAAAAAACTGTTTTCTGGCATCAATTATCTCCACATGAACACCCATTTTCTTGAATAATGCCACGATTCTCTGAGGCTCACCCTCTCTCATTATTCCATTATCAACAAAATATGTTTTAAGCCTCTCCCCTAAGGCTTTATGCCCCAACATGGTAACTGCGGAAGAATCAACCCCTCCTGAAAGAGCGTTAATCGCCAAGCCATCGCCGACCAAAGCGGATATTTCCCCCACTTCCTCCTTGATGAAATTCTCAGCGTTCAATTCACTTGCTTTAATTTCGTTAATACTTCCCATTTCACCCTCCTTTTTGAATGCCGAACACTAATTTGCGATTTAAATATGAGGAAGATATTTTATTCTTCTGAGACAACAATTTTCCCTTCATGATAAAAATATCCATAATCTTTAACTTCCACCCAAGACTTATTTTTGTCGTCCATTATCCATGCTCTTCCGGTAAGGGTATCAATTTTAAATTGAGGTTTATTCCCAATACCCGGAACAACGTTATACCTTTCATTAAGTAAAACCGTAAGACATATGATAATAAGCGCTATAAGTATAAACAGCATTCTACTCTTTTTCATGACAGCTCCTTTTTAAGCATGTAAATTGACCCGCACCCATAAAAACTAAAACACCCAGCGGCTTGTATATTATAGCAAAACTGGACAAAAAATCCCACTCCCTAAAATACCCAGTAGTGTCAAGAATTATGGGCACTTTCATATTCAAGTTCTTTGACCTCTTCCCC
>CAZGOG010000044.1:0-7536 GCA_964527555.1 uncultured Planctomycetia bacterium
TGACGGAAAGACTGAAACTGTGGATGCCATGGGCGTTAGCCCATGGAGCTTCACCACATATGTTAAACTGAATATAATAACCTGATCGTGACAGTCTGCTTATTGCATTTCACAGATAAAGAGGCTGCGTTTAAACACAGCCTCTTTATTTTTTGTCGGTTTTACAGTTTTGACTGTAAAAATAAATTAAACAACATTTAACTATTTATTAATACATTATTAACACGCCGCAGATATACTTTAAGCAAATAGAAAGGAAGATGTGTTATGAGAACAGGAGGTTTAATCATGAAAAAAGTTATCGTAAGCGTAATCATAATAGGGCTTTGTTCAATGTTTTGTGAGGTTTCAACCGGAACGGAAAATATACCCGAGTTTATTCGCACCCCGGAAGATCTGACGAGATGGCTTGCCTCTGAGTTCCAGTACAGACTCGAGTTGCCCGACAAGTGGCAGAGTCCCGAAGAGACCATTAATTTGAGAAAAGGGGATTGTGAGGATTTTGCTATATTGGTATCGGAAGTATTGTCGCGCCAGGGGATTTCGAGTGACATACTTATCCTCAAGTTCAAAGGGCTTAAGGCGAGTCATGCGATATGCATCTGGCAGGAAAAAGACGGCACGTACAGTTTTACCACGAACAGGAAGCTATGCCGCACCGGCGCGCTTGAAGTCACCTCAGCAGTCGAGAAGTTCTACCCGGACTGGGAAAAGATCATTTATACCGATAGGACAAAAAAGCATCTAAGGGTAGTGAAACGCACTTAGGGGCTTTAAAAATATTTCAGGAAAAAACTTCTCTTAAAAGCGCGCGTTTTAGAACGCGTGTTTTTTTATGCGGATTTTTTTCTTTTTATCTTACGCAGGTCAGACGGAAGGAGCACGATAAATGTATTGCCTTCCTCAGGATCGCTTTCCGCCCAGATACTGCCGCAATGCAGGTCCACAAGGTCCTTGGTGATGGCAAGTCCAAGCCCCGCTCCTTCCTCGCTTGCGTCCAGTCTCTTGTATTTATCGAAGATCGTATCCAGCTCGTGCGGGGGGATATGGGGGCCGGTGTTGTGGACAGTGAGCCTTATAGACTCTTCTTCCTGCGCGATGGTTATAGTTATTGCGCCGCCCTTTGGGGTGTATTTAACGGCGTTTGCCAGGAGGTTGTTTATCACCTGCAGGATCTTGCTTTCGTCGGCCCAGAAGCGGAAGCCTTCTCCGACGAGATTTTTTTTAAGTGTTATGTTCTTTTCTTTTAGTTTTATCTCGAACTCTTGAGCCTGCTCATCTACCATCTGGAGCATATTGCAGAGTTTTCTGGTGACATCGACCACCCCTGCTTCAAGTTTGTGTGCGTCCAGGAGGCTGCAGGTCATGATATTCATCCTCTGGGCTATGTCGCGGCACATCTGGAGGATTTTCTGCTGTTTTTCGGTAGGAGAGCCGTATACGCCTTTAGCCAGATTTTCTATGTTACCCAGGAGCATGAATATGGGGTTTTTAAGTTCATGTGATGCCTCCGCTATGAACTTGGACCTGCTCTTATCGACCCGTCTTAGCCTGACGGCGTAACCCACCAGTTCACTTAAAAGGTTGTGCGTAAGAAGGTAGCCTCCGACGGCAAGTATGATCGCCAGGGATACCAATAGACCGATGACACCGGCAAGGACGCTGATTGTGAAGAGATGCGCCACTATGATATAAAAGAAGATGAGCAGCGGTATTATCGACATGAGGGCAAAGGCGTTATTGAGCCTGATAAAGGGATCTCTTCTAATATCCTTCATCACCATGTCTTTTTCTTTTTTGACTAAGGGCTTGTTTTCCCTGGGTTTCATAGCCATCCTTCTCTTGACTGCAGCCAATCACTGGTATTATCAAGTTTAATAATTTCTTTCGAATGTTCAAGGTTCGAGTAATAAATATTTTCCAGGATTCTTTTTGGTAAAAACAGTGATTTAAGGTCTTAAATGACAGAGGTGTTGCCTTCTCAAAATATACAAGATATAATTATATGAATGTAAAGTGCCCTGGAGGGCTGTCTGGAAGAAAGGAATATAGATGGAAAACGAGCAGGATAAAAAGCCCCTGGAGGGTTTAGAAACCTACCGGGATATTCTCGATGCGCTCGACGTATACATATATATCTGTTCGAAAGATAAAAAGATAGAATATATGAACAAGCGCCTTATTGACAGAGTCGGGTTTGATGCTACAGGCAAGGACTATGAGGGAGCTGCGCGGCGTTTTGAGACGGTATGTCCCTGGAGCGTAAATGAAAAGTTCCTGGAAAGCGAGACGCTTACCTGGGAGACGAGGGACCCCGGCGATAACCGCTGGTACTTCGGCACAGCTATTCCCATCAGGTATTCCGGCGGCGGAGAATCCAAGATGGCCGTGATCCGCGATATCACCGCACGCAAACGCGTAGAGCTTCTTAAGGACGACTTTGTAAGCTGCGTATCGCATGAACTCCGGACGCCTCTTGCCATTACCAAGGAGGGTCTTAATCTTATGGTCGATGAGGTGCCGGGGGCGATAAACGAAAAGCAGCGCAAGGTTCTCATCGCCACGCGCAGCAACATAGAAAGGCTTACCCGTATTGTGGATGAACTGCTCGATCTCTCAAAGATAGAGGCCGGGAAACTCAAGGCTCACGGCAATAAAGGAAAATTTAACATTAGTAATGTCATTAACCAGGTGACGCTATTTTTCGAGCCCAAAGTCCAAGGCAAGGGACTAAAACTTATAGTTAACGTCCCCAAAAAAGGGATAAACGTCTACGGTGATGAGGACCAGATCAACCAGGTCTTTACCAACCTGATAGGCAATGCTCTTAAGTTTACCGAAGAGGGACGTATAGAAATCAATGTCAAAGAGAAGGACCGTGAGGTCGAGTGTTCCGTGATCGACACGGGACGAGGTATCCCCAAAGGTGACATGGGGAAGATATTCGGGAAGTTCCAGCAGGTTGAAACTGATTCTAAAAAAGAGGACGGTGTGGGGCTGGGGCTTTCGATAGTTCAGGGTATAATCGACATGCACAAAGGTAAGATCTGGGTGGAGAGTGAAAGAGGCAAGGGGAGCAACTTCACCTTCACTCTTCCCAAATTCCGGGATAAAGAACTTGTTAACGAAGTTGTTAAAGACGCCATACAGACGGCTTTTAAAAAGAACACGAAGCTTTCCCTGGTGAGTATATCTCTGGCGAATTTTGAGGAATTAAGAAAGAGAATTCCGATGGAAGCTATAGAAGAAGCGTTGACTGAAATAAAAGTGGTCCTTGAGGGAAGCGCGCTGCGAAGTGGGGACATCATCGTCCAGGATGAAGACGGGATCATAATTACTTTGGCGAATTGCGAAAAAGAGATATCTTTAAAAGTAGAGGAGCGGTTCAGAAGTGTTTTAGAGAAGAAGCTGGATATCCAGAAGTACAAAGGCAAGCTTGTTTTGGGATATGGCCGAGCTACTTACCCCGACGATGCCGCGGATTATGCCGCCCTTATCGCCAAAGCAAAGGAAAGATAAGTTTTTATTATTTTATGGTTCGGCGCGCTTCGCTTGCTCACCATGAATCCCTAATGTAATGAAGAGGTGCTTGGGGCAAAGAACACCACGGGTGTGAAGGCGCATCTCGAGAAGTTGTTACGCCACAAGGCAAAAAAGATGAAAGGGCGGATGTAAGTCCGTTGAAATTCATTATCTTTTTTTTGACTTTCACTGGCTATATAGTGTAATATTGATTATATCCGGAGGAATGCTGTTTGGCGTTCCAAGGGGAAGTTGTTAAATCTGGCAAAAGACGGACATAAATTCACCCATGCACCAGAAGGCCACGCCCGTAAGGGCGTGGATGAATGACCTTCGGTGCAGGATTCCGCTTGACGGAAAGACTGAAACTGTGGATGCCATGGACGTTAGCCCATGGAGCTTCACTGAAATAAGGAGATCGAGTGGACCAAGTAAATAAGAAAAAAATACTCATAATCGAGGACGAAACACAGCTGGCAGAGATGCTTAAGATGAGGCTGGAAGCGGAAGACTACGATGTTGTTCTTGCCTATGACGGGCATGAAGGCATAAGCAAGGCGCGCGAAGAAAACCCGGACTTGATAGTCCTGGACATCATGCTTCCAAAATTAGACGGTTATCAGGTCTGCCGGATGCTTAAGTTTGATAAGACGATGAAGACGATTCCCGTGATAATGCTGACGGCACTGGGTCAGAAAGAAGACAGGGAATGGGGCAAAAAAGTCCATGCGGATGCTTACATGACGAAACCGTTCGAGACGGAGTATCTCCTGGAGAAGATATCAAACCTTATTACTGAAGAGGTATAAGATATGAAGGACCGCAAAACCTTAGACCAGATTTTGTTCGAAAAAAGCAAGATCACTGAAGATCAGTTTTCCGAAGTGAAGAGGGCCCACAAGAAAAACGATAAAGAGATCAGGGAACTTGTCGTGGAACGCAAGTTTGCTTCCGAGAAAGAAGTGTCCGAAGCGCTTAGCGAGGAAATAGGGATACCGTTCATCGATCTTGAAAATTACATAATAGACCCGTCTGTAACGGGTATTATCGGCGAGAAAAAGGCGCGTCAGATGAATGTAATGCCTCTTTATGTCGTCAAGGATATCCTTACCGTTGCCATGGCCGACCCGCAGGATATCGTCGCGCGGGATGAAGTGAAGATCGTAAGCAAGTTCGATAAGGTCGAAGTTCTGATGGCGACAAAGACGGCTTTGATGACGGCGATCGACCAGAATTATAATCTCGGGGATTCTCTTGAAGATATTTTAAGGCCCATGGAGACCGAGGGTATGGTGTACGCCCCTTCTGCCGCGGTGACGCCGCATATGCTCGCAAACCTTGCGGGGCAGCCTCCTGTCGTAAAATTCGTCAATCAAATGATCTTTGACGCCTTGAGGAAAAGGGCAAGCGATATCCACGTCGAGCCCACGCATGACAAGGTAAAGGTGCGTTTCAGGATCGACGGCGTACTTCACAACATTACCAGCATCCCGAGGGATATAAACCTTCCGATAGTTCCGAGGCTCAAGATATTGGCGGGTCTTGATATCGCGGAGAGGCGTAAACCGCAGGACGGACGGTTCACGGTCAACCTCTCCGGAAGGTACATTGACCTCAGGGTGGCGGCTTTCCCTATAGCGTACGGGGAGACTATAACGCTGCGTCTTCTCGACAAGGCTACCGCGATGCTTGATTTGGAAGAGCTGGGGCTTGTGAAAGGGGACTTCGATAAGTTCAAGAAGATAATAAAAAGTCCTTACGGCATAGTCTTTGTCACGGGTCCCACCGGTAGCGGCAAGACCACGACGCTTTATTCGATATTAAATCAGATCAGCTCCTCCGAGAAGAACATCGTCACCATAGAGGACCCAATCGAGTATCTTCTGGACAATGTGAACCAGGCCCAGGTAAATACGAAGATCGGTCTTGATTTTGCCGCGGCGATACGCTCATTTTTGAGGCAGGACCCTGATGTGATACTGGTCGGGGAGGTAAGGGATCCGGACACGGCCGAGATGGCACTGCGCTCCTCCCTTACGGGACACCTGGTGTTTTCAACCCTGCACACTAATGACGCCCCCCGGTCCATTGCCAGGTTAAGGGATCTGGGTGTCGACAGAAAGATGCTGGCTTCGGCGATAATATGCGTACTTGCGCAGAGGCTGGTGAGGATCATATGTCCTTCGTGTAAAGTGGAGGAGAAACCCGACAAGGCTCTGCTTGAAGAGCTGGGTGTGAAGGTGGAAGGCGGCATGAAATTCTATACCGGTAAAGGTTGTGACGACTGCAGCCATACCGGCTACAGCGGAAGGATCGGCATATTCGAGCTTTTGGAGTTTAATGATGAAGTGAGGGAGCTGGTCTTCAATGATGTAAGTATGGATGAAGTCGTTAAAATTGCTGTTAAGGCGGGGATGAGAACGCTGAGGGAGGATGGACTCGAGAAAGTAAAAGCGGGTATCACATCACTAAGCGAAGTTGTAAGGGTGACGAAGAAGGAGTAGGCGCGGCAATTATAAAGCGCAAAAGCACAACTTATTTTTATAAACGGAGGTTCATTTAACTGGCGGGGGTAAGTGAGCCTCTCTTTTTTTTGGCAAAGAGTTTGACGGGGAAGCTTAAGATTTGGAGGATAAAAATGAGGACATTTAAACTTTTGGTTTCGGTTGCGGCAATCGTAGTGTTTATAGTATGCTTTTATTCATTTCTGTTGGGTAATAAAGTTTTTGACGGCACTTTTGCAAATGATTCCATCGCCTGGTACTTTCTTGCGAAGGGCATCTTCTGTTCGCTTGCACTTTATCTTTTAGTCTTGATCCTGGAAGCTCTCGGCAAAAATGGACATTGACCAGAAAAAGATTCTTTAAAAAAGTGAGGCAAAAATTAAAGCGAGAGCGCGCGTGATCATATCCGGTTTAGTGCAGGGAGTTTTTTTTCGGGCCTACGCGAAAGACGAAGCGGAGAGATTAAATCTTACCGGCTGGGTAAAAAACCGCTGGGACGGAAAGGTCGAGATGGTCATCGAGGGTGAGAAGAAAAAGATCGATGAGATGATCAAATGGTGTTATAAAGGCCCTCCTTCGGCGCGCGTTGACAGTGTTGAAAGTACATGGGAAGATTACCGCGGCAAGTTCGATTCATTTTCGCTTAACTGGTAGTTTCAAAAAATCCCTTTCTTAAAGAAATAAAACCATCTTATATTTGTTAATTTTCTGTTAATTTTATATTAAAGTAGTATTTTTGTTTTATTTTCTGTTTAGTTAAACTATTGTTCTATAATAACTTACAATAGAAAAATATCGTAATAAGATAACATGGGAAAAATATGTCTCTTGCGCTTGACTATGTATAAGTTATAAAGTAAAGTATAAGTGGAGTTAAGGGAAAGTAAATTCAGTTCTTTTGATGAGGTTAACAGCCGATAAAGGCAAACCGCCTGAAAAGGCGGGACGCAAAGCTCGAGAGCCTAAAGCCGTAAGGCTATGGTAGTCAGTTGCCGAAGTTTAGTAAGATGTATGCGTGTAACTGTGTCTAAAACCCATAGCCTTTAAGCGAGGCTATGGGTTTTTTGTTTTGTAGGATGAAAAAAGTGGCGGAAGGTGCGGAGATGACAAACAAACAAAGGAGAAAAATATTAGTTCTTGTGATCGCGATCGTATTCGCGACGGGAACGAGCGCCTTCGCACTTCCGCATGTCGATAAAGTTGTTCGAGGCGATGTCGATATTAAAACTGAAGAAGCAAAGATGACGATCAATGCTTCCTCCGGCAGCATTATAAATTATTCTTCTTTTGATATTTTGGAGAATGAATCAGTTTTTGTCACACTACCCACAGTAAACTCAAAAATACTTAATAGAGTCACCGGAAATGATCCGAGTGACCTATTGGGAAATTTAAATTGCAACGGATTATTTATTTTGGTAAATGAGTCAGGTATCCATGTGGGTCCCGATGCGAAAATAAATGTAGGAAGTCTCATTCTTTCGACGAGGGACATATCGGACTCCAATTT
>CAZGOG010000045.1:0-7201 GCA_964527555.1 uncultured Planctomycetia bacterium
GTAAAGATTTTTAAGGAAAGGTTATGACCACTGACACTGCAGGCCGTATTCTCTTTTCCTATTAGGCTTATTGAAGCACTCCCGCATAAACACGGTAACTATTCTGTCACCGAGTAAAGAGAGGATCTCTTCTTGATCTATCTTTTTAGTTTTTACCGTCGCGCCTATCTCCCTCTGCCACAATACTTCCCCATTCCCTCCAGAGGTAACGGTAAAAACTGCTCTTAAGCGGCCGTGGCTTTTCTCCGGTAATATGCTTGAGACCATCGGAACGGCGCTTTCCGTGGTAAAAAACAGCTCTACCACATTACATGCGATTATTATATCCGCTTCTTCCGTGCCGACCAGTTTAAAATAAATCGTCAATCTCGTCTCTAAAGCGGCTTCCAGGGCTTCTCTGATTAGCGCGGGAACTATCTCGGGCGCTTCTTCCGTAGAATCAGTGATATCCGATATGTATACCTTTACTTCCTTTTTCTTTTCGAACATATTAAAAAGATTTTCTTCCGCGCGCGAACTCGCTTCTTCGGGAAAAACAAACATGAAGATAACGGTAATAGCTGTTATAGTGCCAAGTATTTTTCTCATATCCTCACCCCCGTGTTACGACTCAAACTCCTGCTGGCGCAGGAGCGTTTCCTTGCTTATATAATCCATGAGCTTACGGTACGCTAGCTGCCCGACAAGCTTACGGGAACCTTTTTTCTCCAGGATCGGAATATAGCCGATGTGTTTTTTTGCGAATATGTTCATCGCGTCTCTTAGCGGCTCATCAGCGTACGCCACATCGTCGACTTCCCTGACAATATCCCCGGCAAGGACCAGGAGATCCATCTGCTCCTCGTTAAAAGTGTCGCGCATCTCGCCGAGCGAGATGATCCCCAGAAAATTACCGTCCATCCCTATAACGGGAAAATTAAACGAATCACTCTTCTTCATAACATCTATTATCTCGTGAAGATTGTTGTTCTCTTTGATGACATATAAGTCCTTTTCCATGACGTCCGAGATCTTATATGCCTCTATTATATCTTCCTCCGTGACGTTCCTGTTGACTTCATCGGCTTTTTTTATACCGTACCTGATCATCGGCGGAGCCACGAGCTGCAGGATAAAAGTTGTGGCCGTAACAATACTGATTATGAGGACGCCGGCGCTTCTGGCTTCCTCCCCCAGTACGCTAAAAGTCTGGAACGCGGCAATTGATAAGCCGACCGCAACCCCTGCCTGGTCGAATAGGCAAAAACCTAAATACTTAGTCACTGTATATCTCGCCTTGGAGACTTTTCCGCCTATATATGACCCGAGAAGTTTACCGATGCTCCGGCTTACAATATAAGTGACCGCCAGAAGCAAAACACCGCTTTTGGCGAGTATCCTGGCGTCAAGACGCGCTCCCACTAAAACAAAGAAAAGAATAAAAATGGGAGGGCTGAATTTTTTCATGGTCTCGAACATCTCACGGTTATCCGGGGGCTGGAGATTGGAAACAACGGACCCCAGCACCATCGAGGCGAGTATGGGATCCACTTTCAAATAAATGGAAAGCCCCACGATAAGTATGACAGTACCCAGCGCAAACGGAAACATCACTTCTCTTTCTCTCGCCTTGGCGACTATTTTATGAAGTGCAAATCCGGATACGGCGCCCAGAATAACTGAGGTGGCAATCTGGAAAAGTGGTATCGCCATGGTACGGACAAAAGTGGGGCTCTCATGCACGATGATACTCCGGGCAAATATGCTCGCAAAACCGTATATAAGCAGCGCAAGCGCATCATCAAGCGCGACGATAGAGAGAGTCGTCATGGTCACAGGCCCCCGCGCTTTATATTCCCCCAGCACGCTGTATGTCGCCGCGGGCGCCGTTGCCGAGGAAAGTGCGCCAAGTACGATACCTATATAGATCTTTTTCGTGATTAAAAAAGCGGCTAGTGTGACCAAAACAAATGTCAGGAAAGTCTCGAAAAAAAGTATTGTATAGATCGAGCGGCTGTACCTTTTAAAACGGTCAAGACGCAGTTCCGTCCCTATCATAAACCCTATTATCCCCAGAGCCAGGCTTATAAGGGGCCGGAAGGAATCCATGATAGCCCCGCTTAAAAAACCGTGAAAAGACTCCCCCACAATGAGCCCGATAATAATATAACCGGTCACTTCCGGAAATCTCAGTTTTTGAAAAACCTTTCCGCCGACCGTACCTAAAAGGATGATTATCCCTATGACCAGTAATATGTTCATATGCCTATGGTTCCCTTAAAAAGGAAGGTTTAGCTTTTTTTTGTTTTTCTTTTTTTCTTGCTTGATTTAAGCTTGCTGAACTTTTCTGAGTATTCCTGGAGTTTGTGGGCCACTAGGTAATTTATACTGCCGCGCGGATATTTGCCGCGCTTGTCCTTCTCTCCGGCTTTTTTACCGGTCAATATCTCTATACCCTCGTCAACAGTGGATATCGCCCATATATGGAATTTCTTCTTTTTGACCGCGTCTATAACTTCTTCTTTCAGCATGAGATGTTTGACGTTAAGTGCCGGTATTATGACACCCTGCTGGCCGGTAAGGCCTTTTACCTTACAGACATGATAGAACCCCTCTATCTTTTCGTTTATCCCCCCGACAGGCTGTATCATGCCGTGCTGGTTCATCGAGCCTGTAACCGCTATTGACTGTTTAATCGGCACATCCGAAAGTGACGATAAAAGACAATAAGCTTCGGTGCTCGAGGCGCTGTCTCCCTCAACACCCTCATACGACTGCTCGAAACATATACTGGCGCTCAGGCTCAAGGGTGCCTCTTGGGCGAACTTCTCCCCCAGATAACCGCTCAGGATCATAACACCTTTGGAATGAATGTTGCCGGACATCTTAACCTGCCGTTCAATATCAACGACACCGCTTTTACCCATATAGGTCCGCGCGGTTATACGCGAGGGCTTACCGAACATATACTCACCTATGTCAAGAACGGCGAGACCGTTGACCTGTCCTACAGTGGCTCCCTCAACATCTATCATCAGAACATTCTTGTTTATAAGTTCCACTATTTTCTCTTCTATCATATTGGAACGATAGATCTTCTCATGTATGGCCTTTTCTATGTGAGAAGAGTCGACATATTCCGCGTTGTCCTGGGCGGCCCAATAATTCGCCTCTCTCAGGATATCCGCGATGTACATGAACCTGGCGCTGAGTTTTTCCTGGTCTTGGGAAAGCCTTGACCCATACTCAACGACCTTCGCAACCGCTTCCCTCTCAAAATGGCGCAATCCCTCTTCCTCACATCTCACTTTTATAAAAGCAGCGTATTTTTCTACTTTTGCGCCATCTCTATCCATCTCAATGTCAAAATCCGCCTTGATCTTGAACATCTTACGGAAATCCTCGTCAAACCTGTAAAGAAGCTGGTACAGCCACGGAGCACCTATCATTATTATCTTTATCTCCGATGGTATGGGCTTGGGTTTAAGGCTTGTGGTGCTTATTAACCTGAACTGCTCGTTTATGTCTTCCACCTTGATCTCATGGTTACGGATGACCCGTTTTATCGCCTCCCATGCCATGAAACTACTCAAGACATCCATCGCCTGGAGGATAAGGTACCCGCCGTTGGCCTTGTGCAGGGCTCCGGGAGCTATCATAGCGAAATCGGTCGTCATGGACCCGAACTGCGACATGTATTCGATCCTGCCAAGAAGATTATAATAAGTCGGGTTCGGTTCGCTGATGACGGGCGCACCCTTGGAATGCCTGTGATCCACAAGAAGGTTGATCTCATATTTACGGAACGCTACCTTCTTTGACGTAGTTTTAATCCCGAAAAGCGCAACCTGCCCTTCTTCTTCTTCCGATTTAAAGACGTCTATATTGTCCACCACATCCTGCTGCACATAATTAAGATGTTCCACAACATCCTCAAATTCCCTGTATTTAAACCTGAGTTCGTCGATTATATGTTTAACCGAAAAAAGTACGACTTCCTTTTCAAGCTGCTTTATTTTCGTCTTGGCGTCTTTTTCCATGGCACGGACTTCACTTAGAACCTGTTCGATCTTTATGTGTAGCTCGTGTTTTTTCCTCTCGGTAGCTTCTTTTTGCTCTTCTGATAAGCCCTCGTATTCCTCGGTCGTCATCGCTTCTTCCCCGCTTCGGGGAACTAAAATGACGCCCGTTGCGGACTGTTTAAGGACAAATCCTTCTTCAAACGCCTTATTCTCGATATCTTCCAGAGCGGCGTCTCGTTTTCTCTTGTATTCTTTCAGAAGATTCTGTTTGCGCGTCTCATAGTCCTCGCTTTCAAACGCCTTGGGTATCTCGACTTTAAGCTCTTCGATCAGCTCTTCCATGTCTTTCTTGAACATTACGCCACGCCCGGCCGGGAGCCTTAAAGCCACAGGTTCGTCTTCATGGATGAAATTATTTACATATATCCAGTCGTCCGGGGTTTTCTGCCTGGCGGCGATCTCATTAACGGCCTTTGTAACCTGTGTGTTACGCCCGGTACCGGTAGCTCCGCAGACAAATATGTTATAGCCGTCAGACTTGACATTCAGCCCGAAATCTATGGCGCTAACGCCTCTTTCCTGATGCAGGGGCTCTTGTTCAAACACGTAATCTTCCGTCGTTTTAAACGGAAAAAGCGAAGCGTCACACACTTTTTTTAAATCTTCGGCTTTTAATTTCTTCATGATCACATACTCCTTTTTGGCGAGGTCATAATTTCATGAAAAAATCTAAAAAAGGATCCTCAAAACGCCTGGCCATTTTCTTGTACCTGTACCCTATCACCGCCAGAATCGTCCCGGTAGAGATAAGCAGCGCCGCTACGACAAGTGAGAGAAGCGGCGGATATATAGCTATCATTATCCCGCTTATTATAAGTATAGCACCTAATATCATATAACCCCCCTTTTCTTTACCCTTAAATAAGGAAATTACCCTATACATACCTCGAAGTCAAGTTCGGCACCCGGAGAGTAATCATAACTACCGTTACTTTATGTATTTAAAATGAATATTATTTAACCAGCGCATCGAAAAGCGCCAGCCAGAGTGGAATACTGAAGATAGCTGCAACATGCGTATAGAATATACTGCTACTAAAGAACTTGTTGTCGGAAGCCGTGTAGCTGCCGATCACAACCAGGGAAACAGCCGTCGGCATTATGGCCTCCAGGAAGAGAAGGAATTTGCACTCTGCAGCCAAAGGAATAGGCATGAGCACTGAAAGTACAAGCGCCGGAAAGAGGAGAAGTTTAATAATTCCGGCGGCAAAAAGAGGCCCTTTATCCTTGGGGTTATGCGCCTCGTACCGGCAAAGATATGCCCCTAAAGCCACCATAGCCATGGGAAAAGCGGCATTTCCCAGCTGCATCAGGGGATCCCCGATTACATGCGGGATAGTACCCTTACCCATAAAAGCCACCCATAGAAGCGAAAAAATAGTCGCGACAATCGGCGGAGTAAACAAGACACTAACCTTAAAATCACTTTTTAACGTGCCCGAAAGAAAAAGCGGGATAAGCGACCACATCAGGATATTAAACCCTATTATATAAAGGAATGTGAAAATAAAAAGCCTGTCAGCCACGCCAGAGGCGAAAGAAAAAAGTATCAAGTTCATGGGCAGATACCCGCAGTTCTGGAAAGCGCTCGAGCACATGAATTCCCGGGGGGATTTAAATCCAGGAAAAAAGCGGAGCGCTGCCATAGCTATTACCATGCCTGCCAGAGAGAATATTATAGCCGCAAGCGGAAAAATCCACCAGTATGCATACTCGTTAAAACTGAAATGGCCGGTAATTTTTGAAATTATCAGCGCCGGGAATATCGCCCTGACAAGCATCAGGCTAAGCGTATCCGTGAACTTGTCGTCGATGAGTTTTCTGCGGTATAAAAAATACCCTATGAACATCAAAATAAAAAGTTTAGCTATGGCCAGTGCTATGGTGTGAAAAGTAAAAGAAAATTCCATGGTCTTGATTTTTCCTTCTTAAGGGATCAGTATCCTTTCCTCAGGCGCCTGAAAATATTATAAAAACCCGATAATTTTGCCCTGAAATGAAAAGGGCTGGTCATGTCCGAATTGGTCACCTTTACCCGATTGAGCTCGTATACATCACGGTTACACCTGTCGAAGCCCCTGTTGGTCGTGCAAGCGCCTTCATATCCCGCTTTTTGCACGGCCAGTTTCACCTTTTCGTTAAAACCTCCGATAGGATAGCAGAAATATTTGACAGATCTACCGGTTTCTAGTTCTATATCTTTCTTGCAGCCGGCGACCTCCTCCCAGAGGCGATGAGTCTCTTCGACTGCGGGAAGATATACATCATTCCGCGTATGTCCTCCGAAATCAATGCCGTTTTCCATCATGAGCCTGACCTGATCCCATTTTAGATATCCTTCCTTCGTGCCTATATATCCGGTGATCAAAAACATACTCGCAGGCATATCGTATTTCGCAAGCACCGGGAAAGCGTTCAAATAATTATCCTCCATCCCGTCATCAAATGTTATGACAACAGTCTTAGGGATAAACCCTTCCCCCTTTTTGATCCTCCGGACAAGTTCATCAAGAGATATCACGGAATAACTACTGTCCTTAAGAAACTTCATTTGGCGGGAAAAATTCTCTCTTGAGACGTTCAAGGTATTGCTTTTATCGCCGTTTACGTAGTGATACATAAGTATAGGCGTCGTGCGCCTGGGCAGCATATAAAAAAAGTAAAAGGAAGTAGCCCCAAGCGCTACAATAAGCAAAATAGATAATATTTTTTTGGAAATTTTCATAAAACCCTTCCGGCTCCTATAAAAGCCGACCCCTTAAAAAGTTTTAATAAAAACCTTTCAAAGGGGTCGGAAGAATATTTTAAAATACATTTCAGAAATTATTCTATGCTATGGTAATCGCGGTCACGGGACACTGATCAGCGCCGTTCTGTGCATCCTCTTCCATATCCTCAGGGATCTCAGACACTATCGCGACAGCCTTGTCATCTTTCATTTCATACACTTCTGGAGCGACTTGTGCACACAACCCGCATCCTATACACAGCTCCTGGTCAACTGTAGCTTTCATGACTAAACACCTCTCTTTCGTTTTAAACATTTTATCAGAATGGAATCACAGGGTCAAGTTGCCTGTGTATATAGTAGTGTCAAGATAATTGGGCACTTTGATATTGAAGTTCTTTAAGCTCTTCCC
>CAZGOG010000046.1:0-6616 GCA_964527555.1 uncultured Planctomycetia bacterium
GATAAAGTCTGGATTGAAGCCAAAAGTCTATATGTCGTCAAACTCAGGCACAGTCAAATCCAGTGCTTTAATGACATCATTAGCCGCAAGGTGACCACACTGGACCAAGGTATGAAGCTCTAAGAGGACGGATTTTCTGTCCTCAGCGCTCTTAAGCGCTTCTCTGTACCTTTCAATAGCCTCATCGATAGCGCCTAAATATATCGCGTGCCGTCCGTGAGCGCGGTTGTCCGGATAAAATCCTTGTTCATGTTCTTTCATTTTAGTTCTCCCCATTTTTTATTTTTATAAAGAAACAAGTCATCAGCAAGATGATACACTATGCAAATATCTGCACTTCGTACATCTGGCGCGGCTCTGCGTCAATAGGCATCTTTTCAGCGTTAGGAGCGAAAGATATACGCCTCTTACTTATCGGTTTAAAGCCTAAATAGTCGCTTGCGATCCGGTCGTTTATCACGAACCCTTTCTGAGAGAAACGCAACAAGAGCATCAGCATCTCAACCAGCGGCACGTAACTATTTGCGTCCAAATGTTCATTGTTTACCGCCGCTAAAAAGACGTTTTCATCATCTGCCAAATCAAGTTCATCAATAACGTCTTCCCCGGCCAGGACGACACCATAGGCATCGGGATCCAGGGATTTGATCTTTCCTATCTCAAGATCTAAAGCATCCTTATCACCGCATATAAAGGGTATACCCCTTTCTTCACAAAAAGTCCTGAGCGAGGAAATAAGCGGATTTATCGCCGCGTATTCAAGGGGATGATTATCCCTGTCATACCCTTTTATCCAGTCCGTGCCGACTGCTATAAAGTGAGGTTTTCTGTCATCTATCGCTTTTATGAAGTTTATCGAATATGCCTGGCACCCTTCCAAAGTCCGCTTGGAAGAATCTTCTTCTTTATCGGTCTCGAAGAGAGGCTCGTTTCTTTCGGGCTCCGTGTTCTCCGCCTGCTGCGGTATCTCCTCCGGATTTTTTGCGACAGTATGAGAATCAGCCGGGGGCCCTTCTTTCTCATCCTCAATATCCGCTTCACCCTGCTCATCTAAAAGTTCTTCTCGCGGAAGACTTCTTATAAAATCAAGACAGGGCCTCGGGTCTCTTGCAAGAGTGCCGGTCTTGTCCCTCCTGAAAGTCTCGAAATACGCCTGGTGTGACTGCCAGTCTTCGGGAAAAGACTTTTCCTCAAGGCCGGCTCTCCTTCTCAAAAGGTTCATTACCTGCCATCCGGTACGGCTGTTCCTGTCAAGAAAAGGATGTATCACCTGATGAAAGATCCATAACGCCATGGCGGCGAAGACTTCAGGGTCGTCAAAGTCAAGACCCCAGGGACCTTCTTCCGTGATCGAAAGGCTCAAATAATCGTAATCAGTCGGGTTCTGCCTCTCTCCGGCAGGTGAGTTTATCCATTCGACGAACTCCCTCATCTGTTCCTTTATGAAATCCTGATTAGCAAATTTTATATTCAGATACCCTTCATAGTCCTCTAATTCGCAGGCGTCTTCACGGTATTCGGACTTCTCCCCCGGCATCATGCGGCCCAGTTCCGCCTGAAAGAACGTGTTTATTCTCGTGATATCATCTTCCGCGATCGGGACGTCTCTCCCGGCCAGACTTTCTATGAACTCATCGAAAGTCATGGTTTCTTGCGGTCCAGATACAGCTTCCCCAACGGTACCGTTGGTCACCGGAAGTCTCATGATGACCGTTGTGCCTTCACCGATCCCGGAGTTAATATCAATCGTCCCGCCGTGAGAAGTGATTATATCCTTTATTATCCCAAGGCCAAGACCTGTGCCTTCAGAGCCTTTAGTAGTGAAAAACCTATCGAAAATACGCAGCAGATCCTCCGACGGTATGCCCGCTCCATTGTCCCTTACTCTTATCTCGACCATACCACCGGCCGCTATTTTTGTTGTAGATACTGTTAGAAGCGGGTTTTCATTTTCTTTAGCTGCCTCATATGCGTTCTTGAACACATCGAATAAAGCCCTCCTAAGCAAAACCCTGTCCGCCATAACATGAAGCGGCTCCTCGAAATCAACCTTCTTCCCGACGTTAAAAAGCTCCAGTTCCTCCCGTATGAGACTGTTTACATCTAAACGCTCATACTGAAGGCTCTGGGGGATGCCGTCCATGAAGTTCTTGAGACGCATTAACATCCTTCTTATAGTCCGCACGTTTTTAAGTACCAGGTTTTTCTTATCGACCGCCAGATCCACGGGAAGTTTCATGGAAGCGATGGTCTTTCTCACGCTTTTACTCTCGCGGTGCCATTTAATTAACTCTTTAACAAAAAACTCACAGAAGAAAAGCACCCTCCTGGCGGTATCGGTGTCCCTTATTACGACGGAGCCGCTTGGAACGCGCTGGTTTTTCTCATCGCCGTTCGACAGCACCGCACTGAGCATTTCCTTAAGCCTGAGAAGGTGCCCTTGAATGGGTATGCCCGGAGGCAGCATAAAGTTCAGCCGGGAGATCGCATCATGCTTGAAATTGGAAAACTCAAGCAGTACCTTTGTAGCTCTTTCGATGAGCACATCCGAGGCGTCTGGAGAAGTCTCGTCATCTTCCTCGGGTCTGCGCAGCTCCTCCAGGTACTCCTCGACGGATATCCCCTTATCTTGCGCCATTGCAATAAACCTGTAAGGCGATATGATATTCGCCGGCATGCCTTTCTCCTGGAGGAACTCTCTTACCAGCCGCAGGCCCCTCTCTCCTTCGTCTTCAAAATATGTACCATTGGAAGGCTCTTCAGGTTTTGCGAATAGCTTCTTCCGTATGCGCACCCGCCATCCGTAACCGTTTGGTTTTATTTTGAAAAGGAGTTCCTCCCAGCGCCTCATTTCCGGTGATGTCAGAGCCTCATCCCTCGTAAACGAAAGGCCCGCATCTTCAAGGCATTTATCCATGTCGGGATAAGGTATCACCCCGATGGGGCTATGGTCATCTGTCACGCAAAATCCGCCATTTTTCAGGGCTTCTCCTATACGCCGCATAAAAGAAGCGTATGCCTCGGAGATCTTCATCCCGGCGCGTTGATAATATATGTCGATGTTCTTTTTTAAGACATTGTTTAGAGCTAGTGGGTACTCATCAGTTTTTGTAATATCCGCGTTAATAAAACTTACGGTATATGTTTTTTCTTCGCGAGTAGCCGGGTATGTCCATTTGAACCGTACGCGCGCATTCCCGCTTTGATCCATGCCGACATCGATAATATCCTCACGCGTAACACCCAAAGCTTTTAATTCCAGGACGATTTTTCTGGAGGTGGAGTCGTATAAAGCATCCCTTACGCTGAACCCGTTCCTCCATTTTAGTACCGTATAGATCTTATCCGTCTTGTGGCTGCCCACTTCCTCCCAGGCATCTATAGCCTCCTCTAGAGCCGATACGGTTATTTTTATATGGTCCGAACTATCTATAAAATATGCTTCTGTAGCGTCAGTCGACAGAAGAAAACTCGTAATATCGGCGCCGCTCCCCCCGTAAACGGCAGAGAGGCCTTCTTTATGCTCAGGATTGATAGTCTGGCAGACCGCCATGTCATGACCGGTAAAAGCGGGGTGCAGCATGGGGCAGTCGAATCCCGCTTCCAGGGGCCGTACGGTACCGGCTATCTCGAGCGCCTCTTTCCGCGCCAGATCATGATATCTTTTTGTCGCTTCCTCTGAATCGGCACCGAACTCCTCCCCGATTTCAGGATATTTTTTCCGTACTACAAGCTCTGCTATCCCATGGTTTATCGTCTCGCGAGAGGCGTTTTCGTGCACATAGACTCTTCCCCTTCGCCTTCCGGCGTGCTCCCGGTGAATATTACCGCTAGCATCTTTGTATAAATATCCTCTTCCCTTCACATCAAGCTTGAACACCTCTACAAGATCCCCGGTATCCGTCTCCATGATAAAGTCGGGCTTTACGCATAAATCATCTGCCGGAGGTATATCGACTCCTCGGGCCAGCCGTTTCTTGAGCTCATCTAACCTCTCCGCCGTTCCGCTACGCTCTGCCCTCTCGACCATAAGTTCGAATACGGCACTGTTTATTTCAGAAGCGGGAGCTACACCGGCGTCGGATATGCCGGATGAGCCTTTATTTTCACTGTCTTCGCCGGAAACGTCCTCAGGCATATCGGGCGTAACTAAACTTATTTCATCATCGAAAATCTCCAGGATTGTTTCCAGTTGCTGATTAAACTCGGAAAAATTATACTCCGGCTTGATAGTAATACCCATCGCGCGCAACATATTCTCTGTATCCGCCCCGGCATATATATCATATAGTGCATCGCCTGGATATAAGACCAATCCATTGTCACTTTTGTGGTCAATAAGTCTATTCCCCTCGGGATACGCGTCTAAATAGGCGCCGGTGCTGGTTTTGACACAATAATGAGAATCGCCTCTATGACGCGGATCTTTTTCATAACTTAAACGGACAGGTTCGCATTCAATCCCAAGTTTTTTAAGTATGTAGGACAATAAAATCGTATGCATATGGCAATTGTGCTTGAAATGTCCGGAGTGAATTGATTCATCCTCTTTTAATATTTTTCTTGTCAGTTCAACAGCCGATGCTTCTAATGCCGGCGATGAGTCGCGCGAAGCACCCCGCATCTCTAAAGCGCATTTATAACTCGCCAGTATCTCTTTTTCAAATTCCCTTAATATTTCGGCGCTTTCCAAGTCCCCCAGTTCTTCCGCCACCTGAATCATCGGCTTGATTATGTATGCTTCCGTGGTAAGCAGCTCTTCCCCTTTCCAGCTGCCTTCCGGATCCTCAAGTTTTTCACGCAATAATGAAAAACTTGAGGGGTGATGCCCGGAAAAGTTTTCTACTATATGCTTCTCAACCCCCTCAAATTTATCCTCAAATGTCACTTCTGGCGAGTAGACTCCTTTCGCCTTGGCAACCCTAACGAAGGTTTGCCCTATTTTCTGGAATTTTTCCCTGATTTTATCGGGGTGATCTTTTAGCCTCTGCGGCTCAAAATCAGACGGAAGATACTTGCTGCTGCCAAAAAGATCGCCAAACCTGACATGCGCTAAACTTTTTTCTCCCGGGATGACAGCATATAATTGAGTAAAAGCGCTGAATATTATATTAACAAGCGCCTTATCGTATTCGCCTGTAAGATATTCCTCTTCAATTCTTATGTCATATCCCCTGCCCCCGATAATGTCAGTTATACGTTTTCGGTCTTCCTCGGTGCCGTTCAATGACAACACAACATAGGAGCCCCCCTGCCGGCCGATTTTATAATTTGCATCTTTGCCTTTCCCTTCCCTGACCCCTGCCTGATAAGCAACACCCCTGAAAATTCTGCGGTCAATTGCTTCTCTAAAAATCCTTTATTCGTAAGATCGCTTTGATCAACTTTTTCGCAAGCTTCCTTAAGTATATCTTCAAGATAAATACCGCTGCTTGAGAGCAGGAACTTGGGTATGAGCTCAAGATCATACGTCCCGCTTTCGTCCATCAGCCTGAAATACTCCATCACCTCTTCAAGAAAAGCCCCAAGATGATCAGCATATGGGCTTACTATAATTACTTCAGGCAGTTTATTGACCTTCCCCTTCCGGGCATGGACAATACCCCCGAGTAATTGCGACTTTACGTCCCTCTCTTCTCCGTCGATCTTGATCTTGCCTTCTTCCATGACCCAAGCTGTTGACTTGCTGGTTTTTTGCCAGACTATATATTCGGCATTCATCCTCTCATAGAAAGACATCGATAATGCCCCGATGGCGTAAACGCCGATAAGCCCCTTTTCTGTAAAAATAGGGACAGACACCATTTTTTCCGCTTCTTCGAGTTGGTTGTCCTCCACATTCTCGGCCGGCTCCACGCCTGCCGGTATACCACTATCATCTGAAAAGTGGTGTCTGTCCCTATTTTTAATTGCTAGATAAACGCATTTGTTTTCGTCTAAGGGGTATGCTCTAAGCGCGGTCAAATCAGGGTGTTCTTCTTTAAGGTAGAACTTAAAAAAGAGTTTTTCTTCTCCGCCAACACTGAGAGGAAGTTCGTAGCTATTATCTTCCTTATTGTATCTGAGCCCCTCAAGAGCTAAAGAGGCGCTCTCATGCAATCTCTTATCCTTAAGCTCCTGCGGTATTATGTGAGTGTTGATCTCATTCTTCATCGCCATGGCGCGTGACTCGGGGACGGGCTTTTTCAGGTATTCATCCGGCGGATTATAGAGGTCCTTCCCTAAAAGGAGGCTTATCTCGGCGAAGACGACTTCATCCATGAACCGCTCTTCCAGGGGTCCGTCTATAATCGAGGTAAAACTGTTCGGGACGGCCAGGGTATAGCTATTCGCACCGGGCGCAGTCCACCCTACGCTGCTATTAGCCAAAAGGCAGGCTAAAATAACTGCAGTGGTTTTAACCCAAATGTTATGTCGTATCCCGCTTTTAAACATATCTATCCTATAAATCGCACAATAATTATGATTACGCCCTTCTAGAAAATGGGGTGTGTCCCTATTTTCTTACGCCAGAAACGCAATTATGACTATAATACTAATAACATTAAAGGTAAGGCTCTTCTAGAAAAGAATGCGATATCTTTTTCCATACTCCCCCATAAATTTAGCTGGTTCA
>CAZGOG010000047.1:0-5412 GCA_964527555.1 uncultured Planctomycetia bacterium
CACGGTTTATTAAGGTAATATCGTCTGTCTTGTAGCTGTCGCTTCTTGTCATAGCCTCCAGGGGATCCGCTAAGTTCGCTCTTGCCTGGCCTACGCCATAGAAGAACACGCTTGTACTCTTTATGAGGTTTTCCTCATCTAACTTATAGCTATAACTATAATCCGCTATTTCTTCTCCCGGCAAAACTTCAATATCAATATAGTATTTCGTGGCGGATTTTCTAACTGCATCATCTCTTATCCCATCTTTATTGGCCAGAATATAACCGCTGACATCATACTCTGCAGGATTTATAACATTCCCCACAAAACTAATCGTCCATACCTTCCGCGAGGTAATTGAAACAGGGTCAGTCTCATCCACGATGGAAGATGCTCTCTTGCCGTCTGCATACACAGTACTTTCATACATGTAAACGGTGGTTTCCTTTATTTCAGAGCCGTCTCTCGCATATATATAGGTATAGTCGGCCACTTCATCCCCCGGTGAAGTATAAGGATCGTCAGGCGTACCTGTCTCCCCCGAATGAAAGAAATAAAACGTCTCCGACTTTCGTACCGCATCGTCTTTTATCCCGTCTAAGGGGACATTTCCGCTTTCACGGATCTCGTCATCATCATCCACCGGCACTATAAGCCCTGTAGTCGCCTCATACCATTCCTTATCCGTGGCATAACCCGCATGCGAGGACGGATCCTCAAAGTCATATAATCCGTCTTCGTCTGAATCAAGCGTATAAGATTCAAGATAATCGGGCAGGCCATCTTCATCATAATCGAGAGTGGAACTTCTGGCATCATCTCTATAGGTAATCGACCGCGTCTTCCTCTGGTCGCTGTCAGAATCGTAGGCCCTTACATCTTCCGTCCCTCCTGCAGGATCCTCATAATAGTGAATAGTCGTATCCCGTACCGTCTCACCGTCCTTACTGTAATTCAGGGTATAATCCGCGATGGACTTAGGCGTCACCCCTGCCTCTACATCTATATAGAAGAAGGTCTGGCTCTTAAGTTTCGCCCCGATTTTCACATCGTACCTGTAAGTATAATCTTCCGGCACGTCCAGGGGATCATTGGGGTCTGTCCCCAGGAGGATCTCAATAAGATCCGGAGATTCATCCAGATCCGTATCTATTTCCATCAGGGCATTTAGAAGATCTTCCGCCGTCACAAGTCCCGTCATATCTACCTGGACCAGTAGATTTAATAAATCGGTATTACCTCCTGCGACTATACCCAGGAGTTCTTCTTCCAGCGCGGGATCCATTTCCGCCGCTAAAATCACTTTTACCAGTTCCGCAGGACCTTCCCCGCGGGCCAGGGACTTCAGGGCCGCTAAAAGATCCGCATCCGTTATGTCACCGCTAATAAGAGAAGCTTTAAGGTTTTCTAAAAGTTCCACCCCGTTTGGGTTCTCGTCCAATAGCGCCTGATCTAAAGCAAGCAAGTCATTCAAGAGTGCCAGGGCTTCCGTATAATCCGCTATGGGAGAAGCCGCATCAAACTCATCCAGAAGGTCTTTTACCTCGCCTACCGCCATTCCGCCGGCTATCATCACTAAAGCATTTAAGAGGTCTTCAGGCGTTTCAAAACCGCTCATATCCGTAGCTAGAAGCATGGCAATCAGGCCCTCCAGATCCGCATCCCCGCCTGCGAGGAGGAGCAAAAGCTCCCCGAAAAGTTCATCCATGAGTCCGTATGTCGCCGCCAGCGTTAATATGAGAGCCAGCACCTCATCTTCTGTAAAGTCAGGATTAGTACGTGCCTCTTGCACGAGATAATCAATAAGTTCTTCTATCGTACTTATGCCAAGGGCCTCCAGGTCAATACCTTCAAGGAATGCCTTAAGAGCGCCTTCGGCTAGTTCCGCAAGACCCGCAAGAAAACCCTCCAGGTTCTCACCGCTTGCCCGGGCAAACGCAATGACAAGGGCCAAGACATCATCGTCCGTATATCCGAAGATGGCCTGGTTAGCCACATCCTTTAAATATGCGATTAAATCCGCTACTGTTTCTATTCCAAGTGCCGCCAGCCCCTCGCTTACGATCTCAAGAAGCGCATCTTTGATCCCACCCTCGGCCAGGTTAGCCAGGCTTGCCACAACGTTATCCAGAGTATCTTTCTTAGAGAATAGATACATGATGATAAGAGAAGTGACGTCATCTTCTTCATACCCGTACTCACCGGCTTTTCCCTTCAGGTACGCGATGAGTTCCGCTACCGTATCTATCCCGAGCGCCGCCAGACCTATAACCGCGAGATCCTCCAGGGCCGTCTTAAGCGCTCCTTCAGCCAGTTCTGTCAGTCCCGCGAGAAGACCGTCAAGATCCGCTTCTCCGGCCAGGACAAGCGCAAGAATAAGCGTCATGACATCGCTCTCTGTATACCCGTAATTTGCCGCTTCGGCTTTAAGATATGCGATGAGGTCCGATATGGTCTTTATGCCCAGTGCGGCTAGCCCACTCTCGGCAATATCCTCAAGCGCGGTCTTAAGCGCCCCGTCGGCAAGAAGAGTGAGTGCGCTAAGCGCCTCATCCAGAGTAAAACTGTCCGAAAGAAGCTGCGTAAGAAGAAGGTCCATAGCCTCCGCACCAAGCCCTCTAAGTTCCGCCTCATCTATAAAGGCCTGGACGAATTCTGTCATCGACAGATATGTCGAAAGATCCTGCGTAAGAAGCATGGCTGCAAGCGTTGCCTTATCCGCGTCCATGCCGGCCTCAACCAAAAGGGCATTAACCAGGTCCTCTTTCGTGTTGATAGTGCTCATGTCTATCGCGAGTAAAAGCCCTATAAGAGGCATATTACCGTCGGCAAGTATGAGGAGCGACTCTAGCAGGTTTTCCGCGTTTAAAACCTCGTTTAGATCAAGATCCAGGATGAACCTTATAAGATCCGCATTCCCTCCGGAGATGCTGTTTAAAAGCACCGTTACGAATTCATCGGCGCTGGCAAGCGAATCAACGCTGATGCCAAACTTCTCGTTTATATAATCCTTGACCGCCTCCATGTTATAGCTGCCGTCCTCGTTAAGAAGCGATATTGCCTCCAGCGCATCCCCCCAGAAAGTCGCGCTCCTTTCAAGACCCGTGCGTATGGTAGCTTCACTTGCCCGCAGGTTGCCCTTGTAATAATAAACCGTCGTATCCTGCACGGTCTCGCCGTCACGGTAGTAATTGCGCGTTACGTCCGCCACTTCTTCCCCGCGCTTCGTATCAAAATCAAACGCATAAAACGTCTCGCTCTTTTTCTTGGCATCGTCTTTCAAAGAACCGTCCTTGTTGACGGCATCGCCCCAGTAAGTAACAGACTCTTTCATCCTGTCGTTACCGTCGGAGTCTTTTGCCCTTATCCCGCCTTCATAGATGTATATAGTCGTATCTTTTACAGTCTTACCGTCAGCATAAAATGAAAGAGTGTAATCCTGCACTTCCTCGCCTTTTAAGCGGTACTCTGTATCATAAAAAGTCTCTGAGGCTTTTATCCCTGCGGCAAGCTCACTGTCGCTTATCTGGCCGTCACCGTCTTTATCAAGATCACCGTAATACGTGGCGGAACTCGTCATAGTCTCCCTGTAATTGGCATCCTTCGCCCTCTTACCGTCCTCATAGAAATACACCGTGGTCCTCATGACGGCACCGGTCTTACTGTAAATAACCATGTAGTCGGCGGTCTCTTCACCTGCCAGCCGATGTGTATCGTCATATACGAGCATCGATATCTTCCTGGCGTTTTCAAGCTCCGCATCAGTCAAGACCCCGTCACCGTTCGTATCGGGGTCCCCTCTAAAAGTTATCTGTTTCGATTTGGAGAACCGGTAATCCGCCTCAGAATCCTCGGCGCGTTTGCCGTCCTTGTAGTAATAGACTGTCGTCTCAGTGACTATCGACTCACCGGTCTCTTTATCGTAGTAATAGCTCTGGGAATAGTCGGCAAGCTCTTTATCTTTCTCACCGACGAATGAGGTACTCTGGATAAGTATGCCTTCCGCCTCTTCCTCGGAATCGGTCTCATAGTAAAGGGCTTCGCTCATCGAACCGTCCGCGTTGTACTTATAATCCCTGCGGTGCGTAATCCCGCCGTCCATGCCGTAAAAAATCGTCTTACTGAGGCGCACGTCTTCCCCCGTACCGGTGTAGATGGATTTCTCGATAAGACGGTCAAACCCGCCGGAAATATCGTATTTATTAGTCTCCGTAAGATCCTTACCGTCATACGTGTAGTCGATCCTGTATTTTGCTTCATACTCGCCCGAGGCCGTCATACGGTACCCGAGAAGTATAGCCTCGATCTTCTTGTCGTCCCCTTCGCCGAAATACATGGTGACCTGGATCTTCCTCGACTCACCCGCGTCGGCATCACCCCAGCCGACCCAGTACTTGACCCCGGTCTTCTCGTCTATATGCATCCTGGCGTTCTGCATCCACCGGGCTATATCCATCTTCGATATGTCATACTTTGTGGACTGCATCTGGTCGTTCGGGTTGTCCGGGACGTTCATGTTATGGGGGTCCTCGATATCGTCCGGCTCTGTAAGGGTATAATCCGCAGCGCCTTCACCGGGGGCTTCTTTTTTCTTTTTAAGCGGCATATCTTCTATGAACTTTTTGGGACGCCGCTGGAGCATGATCATTAAATCTTCCTTGCCTTTTTTCTGGCGGAGTATCTCTTCGTGTTTCTGCTGCTGCTGTTTAAGATAATACGGGGCAAAAGAACCTGTCTGCTCCTGTTCTCTCGCTGAGGGAAGAAGCTGGCCGGCGATACCCGCGCGCCTTTTCTGCGTGAGGATATCATAGTTGGTCACTTCCATCTCCTTGACTTCGGAGTCGAGGGCCTCTTTCACTTCTCCGCCTTCGCTCACTGCGGAAACTGCCGCAGCCGGCATATATGTGAAGTCCATGCCTTGAGTGACCTGCTGAAAAGCAAAAACAAAAGCAACAAAAAAGGATATGGTTTTAAGCCATATCCTTTTACGTCTGGAGGATTGTATCTCGATAAAACTTATATAAGATAAGTCATCATTAGCTACATTACTATCACTATAGCTTTGATTACTATTTTTTTCTTTCTTTTCTCTACCCATTTGGACACCTATCAGCTTTTTTTAACACCCGCAAAATACTTTTTTAAACTTTTTACCAAGTTCCCAAAAAAAGAAGGTCCCCGCTTTCGCGGCTTCCTTCCTTTCTTTTTATTTCACTATTAGTATATCACATTATATATGGAACGGCAAATAAAACGTACCAACTTTTTTGTACTTTAACATAGGGTTTTCTAGTATCAGTTATTGGCCTATATTTCATTAGATATATTGTACCAGATTTTTACAAAACTACAACAAACTTTTTTTTACTTAACATAATTTAACTGTTAACAGTTAGCGTAGACTGGTTTTTTAAAAAAGAATTAGTAGCA
>CAZGOG010000048.1:0-4419 GCA_964527555.1 uncultured Planctomycetia bacterium
CCGCTTGCTTTTGACGTAAAGATAGCTGATAACAAATCAGTAACTGCTCTTGCGGAAGCTATAAAAGACGCCAAGGCGACACCGGTTGTAGTACTCTACAATCCTGGAGTACCGACAGAAGAAGCAAGAGCGAAAGAAGTTGCCGCTACTCTTGGCGAAGGCGCGATAGCGGTATCCAGGATAGGCGAGGGTACGCTTACTGAGAGGATTAAAGCCGGGGTAAGGGATCAGATAGACAGCGAAGCCATTATCGCACAGGCGGCGATTATTCTTACCGGTGAAGCAAGGGACGTATCGGGAGAAGTCCTTGCTGACCTGGAGGTGTTTGAGAGCGAACCTGAGACAGCTACGGTCTCCAGCTATGCGCTGCTTAAGACCAGCGTAATGCAGGAAGACATGGGTGAGCTTAACTTGACAAATCTTATCCGAGGCATTATCCAGGGTACTCCGGGCGTTGTTGCGGTCGGGTATGATACAGACGATGAAAGAAGCGATGACTTCCAGGCCTTCATAAAAGTAAACGAGATAATCAGCAGGCTGGGAGGGTTCTTCGCTCCGGTCAAGAACTTGACTGAAGCGTTAGGTGAGATAATCACTGCGATTAAAGCAGTCGCGACAGCTGTATAATCGCAAAGAGAGGCAGGAAGATGAAGATAATCTGCAGGAAGGTAAGAGGATTGGGCATGACCCATTCGGCGAATAGTGGCACTTATTCGAGACGGGGGACTTTGCTTCCTGCAATCATACTTAATGGAGGCTTGTTTAGAGTTATATCCTTTCTTGTGATTTTTACTCTTTGTTTCCAGGGCTCTTACTCTTTTGCGGAAACCTACGAGCGCCAGAGGGAGGGAGTTAGCGGCCAGATCACGCCCTATGAGGAGGAGGCTGATCGCGCGGGAAGGCTCTCTCCTGAGCAGCTTGAAACCCAGCAACGTCTCCAGGAAGGCCTTATCGAGAGGAAAGAAGTCCTGAACGGGATGGTCACGCTCATAAGGTATCAGCCCACCCCCGAAGAGGTGGAAGATATGCCTCTGAAGAAGACGGAGACTGAAGAGAAAGTCATCATTGAAGAGAAGATAGTGGAAAAGGTGGAAGAACCGGCTAAAAAAACTGAAAAGCCGAAGGAAAACGGTACTATTACCACTGCCAGGAAAGTCGCCGAGATCACGGTTCCTATAGGTTTCGTGCTATTGATAAAGGATGGGGCGGATAGCGGAAGAAAAGCTTATGATTGGCTGACGGACCGGATAGATTCCATGAAAGACGGCATGGGCAGTCAGGAAATACAGATCGAGATGAAAGACGTGCCCACCTCTCTTCAAAAGCCTCTCGAGCAGCTTTTGGATGTTAAAGGCATCGACGTCAAAGTGCCGGGTACGGATTTTGCGGTGGCAAAAGCGTCTCTGGCCGCTCCCAGCAGGCTGTATAACGTGGAGGACATACTTTTCACGATTGATAACATAACGCTCGATAAAGTGAATGAAAACGAGTTCGAGATACATGTCCCCTCTGAAGCAAGGAAGGATTTTGAGGACAAGGTGCTTTGTCTGGCTAAGATAAAAGATAAACGGGGAAAGACGATCGAGGATAAGCTTCTCGAGGGTGACGTGGAGACGCTTGCGATGGTCCTGGCAGAGTGGGCAAGATATGCCGTATGCGGGTTCAAATTCGACAAGGAAACTGAAGACATAGTCGCCAGGGCGGTGGTCAAAGCAGTTGGTGTCGGAGTAAAGAGTAAAGTAGTCAGGATTGTCGATAACGGGCTGAAGAGAGATGAGTTCGGGGCAGTGCTGCTTGAGAAAGAGATAGATAAGATAGTCGGTGAGGATAAAGAGGCAAAGAAACGCATCATGCGGTTCATTTATCCTCAGGAGTAATTGTTGGGTGCTCTATGGTAGAGCACCCTTATACTAATAGAAAACAACAGTAAAGGAGGGTAGGGGATATAAAAAATAAAAAAAAGAAGGCTCGTGGACACCTATCACGTCTTCATTTTTTACCGCGCTTCTCTTAAGCGCGGTTTTTTTATATTAAAGCTGGTGGAGAAGGAGCCCGTTGAGGAGGATTTGATTTATTTATTTTTATGATGTATGCTAGTTGCAAAGCGTCGAAAACAGCTCGGTAAAAAGCATTGAAAAATATGAATAAAATATCAGCGATAATACCAGTGTACGGGGAGTCTGATACTGCTAACAGCTGTATTCGCAGTTTGCTAGGCCAGACAGTGCATGATATCGAAATAATCCTGGTAACCAGCGACTTAACGGATAAAACTCCTTTTGTGGCAAAAGAATACCCGATTGAAATTGTCGATCTAAAAGGTGAGTTCACCGCTTCAAAGGCAAGGAACCGCGGGGCAAAAGGGGCAAGTGGCGATATACTGGTGTTTATCGATGCAGATATTGTTCTTGAGAGGGACTCTATCCAAAAGACCCTGGATTTTATTACCGGTACAAAAGTAGACGCAGTTTCCGCTTCGTATACAGATAACGTGCAGGGTTTTAACTTCTGCAGCAGGTTCCAGACCTTCTTTTTAAACTACCGGCACTCATTTATACCCAGGGATAAAAATGTCAATTTCATATTTTCTTCTTTCTTCGCGATCAAGAAAAAGGTTTTCGATGAAGCAGGCGGTTTTGACGAGGAACTGGACGCCTATGAAGACGTGGAACTGGGCTACAGGCTGGCGCAAGAGGGGTATAGCTGCAGGCTTGATGCGGATAACAGGGTGACGCACCTGAAGAGATATACACACTTGGGTTTATTGAAAGATTATTTCGCTAAAGCGAAAGCAGCCGGCCGGTTTTTTTGCAAAAGCCGGTTTTTCCGTAAAAGTCTTACCATAGGGAACATGCCGACTTCGCTTAAACTGGCGAGTGTCTCGGCTTTGGCCGTACTGTTTTCGTTTGCTTTCATAGGCTTTAGTGCTTTGCCGCTTTTGTTTTCACTGGCTAGTTACTTAGTTTTTATAAGTCCGCTTTTACTGTTTCTGGCAAAAAAACATGATTTGCCGTTTTGTCTAAGGTCCCCTTTTTTGTGTTTTGAAATTTTTATTGCATGCTATCTTGGGCTGGCGTGGGGCATTCTCCACCGGAAGAAATGAAAAACTTGCGTTTTATTGAAATCATACCGCGTTTATTCTGCCGCCGAAGCACTCCGCTTCAGCTGGTCTATTTTATCACCTCAAAGTGCAACCTTAAATGCGAGCACTGTTTTTACGCGGAGCGTCTGAATAAGGAAGTAAAAGAGCTATCCTTGGATGAAGTAGAGAAAGCCTCAAAAGGTATGGGCAGATTATTATGGCTTTCGCTTACCGGAGGAGAGCCGTTTTTAAGGAAAGACATAGCCCAGACAGCCGAGATGTTTTACCGTAATAACAGTTTCGGGATACTTACAATAGTGACAAACGGCACCTTGCATGATTTCATAACCGAATCCGTAAGCGATATCTGCGGGAAGTGCAGAGATTCAAATATCGTATTGTATGTTTCAATAGACGGTCTTGAGAAAATGCATGATGACCTGAGGGGTTCAAGCGGAGCGTTTAAGCAGGCATTGGGGACGATAAAAAGTCTTAAAGAGCTTAAAAAGTCATTTAAAAATCTATACGTAGGGACGGTGACTACGATCAATCGGAAGAATCAAAGTGAGATGAAAGAACTGGCACTCTTCCTGAAGGATGAGGTCTCTCCCGACAGCATTACAATAAACATGTTAAGGGGCAGGCCCAAGATGGCGAAGATGGGGGAAATAGACATAAAAAATTACTTTGATTTTATACGCATTCAGCAAGAAGGTTTTAGGAAGAAAGAGCTCGGATACCCCGGCATGTTGGGGGGCAGGCTCCTCTGGCAGCGGGAGGCGCTTCAAAAAGAGATAATCGCGACAGTCCTAAAAGAAAACCGGTTTGTCCTTCCGTGTCTGGCGGGGCGGGTAAGCTGTGTCATGACAGAGTGCGGCGATATTTATCCGTGTGAGATCCTGGAAGAGCGGATCGGCAATATAAGAGAGGCGGGATATGATTTCAAAAAGATATGGGTTTCTAAAGAAGCAAAAGAAATAAGAAAACGCATCAAAGATACCAGATGTTTCTGCACTTACGAATGCGCGATCACAACTAATATCCTTTTCAATGTGAAAGAACTCTTTAAGATTTTAGGGCGGCTGTTTCTGGGGAGAAAATCCTACAACTTAAAATAAATTATCCCGACCGTAAGAAGTACCCATAGAAGCAGGTTGATCTGCATTTTTCGATCTTGTACGAGAGTGACCGTAGGGTCACCCGTATAATCAGGTTCGTCGATTAGATATAAATAACGGAAGAGTCCGTAACATACAAAGGGAATCGTATAAAACATATGTTGAGTCCCAAGGCGGTGCATAGTTTGCTGGTCCATAGTATAAAGCGCATAAGAGATG
>CAZGOG010000049.1:0-4397 GCA_964527555.1 uncultured Planctomycetia bacterium
CCTCTTTCATCACCTTAACCGCGTACGGGTTCAAACCGTGCGTCTCTATCCCGGCCGAATACGCCTCTATCTCATCGGATCTCAGATGTCTGGCCCAGCCCTCTGCCATCTGACTGCGGCAGGAGTTACCGGTACACAGGAACAATATCTTCTTCTTTTCCATCATGAGCTCCCCCCGAACATATGTTTTGTCCTCAGGCATACCCTCACAAGCATCAGCATGACCGGGACTTCTATCAGCACCCCCACAACGGTCGCGAGTGACGCCCCTGAAGACAGGCCGAAAAGCACCGTTGAAGTAGCTATTGCGACCTCAAAATGATTGCTTGCCCCTATCAGAGCCGATGGTGCCGCGTCCCGGTAGGACAACTTGAGCCATTTTGCCAGGACATAAGTTATTACAAATATGAGACATGTCTGTATGAAAAGCGGAACCGCTATCAGTAATATTACCTGTGGCTGTTCTAATATGAGTTCTCCCTTGAAACTGAAAAGAAGTATAAGTGTGAACAAAAGAGCGCCTATGGATACTTCTGTTAAATAATGTATGAACTTTTCTTCGAACCACTTGAACCCTTTTTTGGCGATGACCCACTTCCTGGAATGATACCCCAGAAAAAGCGGCAGCCCTACATAGATCACCACGGACAGCACTATCGTCTGCCACGGTATGGGCATCTTATTCACACCTAGAAGCCATCCTCCCAGAGGAGCGTACAAAAATAACATCGTCAGCGAATTGATGGCTACCATAACCAGAGTGTGCCCGTCATTCCCTTTGGAGAGATGACCCCATATAAGCACCATCGCGGTGCAAGGAGCTATCCCCAACAATATGCATCCCGAAATATAAGACCTGAATAATTCCACTTCCTGTCCGCCCTTGACTATCTCTGTGCCGGGAAGCCAGCCCTTAAAGAACACCCCCAGGAAAAGGCCCGCTATAGCGAGCATGGTGAAAGGCTTCACACACCAGTTGATGAACAATGTAAGAACAACGGGTTTCGGCGTTTTACCTGCCTTGATGACCTCCGCAAAGTCTATCTTCACCATTATGGGGTACATCATAAAGAACAGGCAAATAGCTATAGGAACTGAGACCTGGTACACGGAAACCTTATCTAGAGTGACAGCCGCTTGCGGAAACAATTTACCGAGCAATATGCCAAGACCTATACATCCCACGACCCAAAGCGTGAGATATTTCTCAAAAAAACTTAACCTTCTTTCCTCGTGAATTACCCTTTCCATCTGTTTAGTCCTTTCGGGTCACCGCCGTATCCACGGAGTGAAAATATAAACCCAAATAAAATAAAGACCCGCTAGAATAAATATGATACCGGTAACTTTCTTCGAATAATATTCCATCCTGCCGAACCTGTGAACCATCTTTTCGACAGTTAGCACGCCTAAAGATATGAATACCGCGAACAATAGTACGGGAATCCCTGTACCCAAACCATATATCAAAGGGAAAACTATCCCTCCAGTGTTCTGTAAGGAAAGAGGGATAAGGCTCCCAAAGAATAAAGCTGCTGATATAGGACAGAACGACAAGGCAAAAAGAAAACCGAGGGCAAACGCTCCTTTAGCTCCCGTTTCAGCAAGAGAGTTCTGCCGCTCAGATGATATTGAGAACGTGCTTATCTTCAGCTTAAGAACATCCAGGAGAAACAGCCCCACAGCGATCAGGACAGGACCCAATATCTTATTTATATATTTTTGCAGGAACTGGGCAACCGCCGGGACGTTCAACAAGGAAGCTATAATAGCGGTTCCCAATATCGCGTATAAGAGCATCCTCCCCAGAGTATAGAAAATGCCCGCGATCAACACCGCCCTGGGATGCTCTATTTTTTTCGCAAGATATGAGACTGCGGCTATATTCGTAGCTAAAGGACACGGACTTATGGAAGTAAGTATCCCCAGCCAAAGCGCTGTGCCCAATCCAACAAACAACTCGCTCATCCCAACTCCTTCAGGTATTTATCAACTTCTGTCCTGATATAATCAAGAAACCGCTGTCTATTTCCTAAATAGTTCCATATGCCCTCGAGGTTATCATATTTGACTTCTTTACCGTTTTTCACCATGGAAACCACCACAGACTTCGTGTACAGCTGGTAGTCTTTGACAAAATGCTGGTTTTGGCTTCTGTCGACGTTTACCGCCTCAAAAAGCAGCTCTCCGGAATCAATTTCTTTACTGAAATATTCATCGACCGCTTCTTTTGTATACGTCTCGATCCTGTGGCAGTTAGCGCACCGGACATCGCCGTGAAAATAATAAACGATCACGTGATCACCCTGCGGACTGTCATTTGCCGCGGAAGAGCCCTGCTGAAGAGAACAAACACCTGAAAACATTACCATTGTGATAAACAATAGCCCAAAAAACTTACGCATTACTGTATCCTCCCGATCATGATATCCATTCTTTTATCTCCTCGGGCGAAGGTATCTTCCCGGCGGATCTAACTTCGCCATCAACCACTAAGGCAGGCGTAATCATAACCGCGTATTCCGTTATCTTTGAAATATCCTCCTCCTTAGTGACATCGGCTTCTATCCCGCTTTCTTTTACCGCTATCTGCACATTCTCATAAAGTTTTTTACACTTCGGACAACCCATTCCCAGCACTTCTATTTTCATGTCTTTCCCTCCCTGCAAAATTATCCAACAATAAGTCCAAATAACATCCCGCTTATTGTCGCCATGACCACAACAAGGCTTACATAAACAAGGGTCTTTTTTGTCCCTATAACACCCCGTATTACGAGCATATTCGGCAGACTGAGCGCGGGTCCGGCTAATAACAATGCAAGCGCGGGACCTTTCCCCATACCGGACCCGATGAGTCCCTGGAGTATCGGGACCTCCGTAAGCGTAGCGAAATACATAAAGGCCCCGACTATCGAGGCGAAAAAATTAGACCATACTGAGTTCCCTCCGACAGCCTTTTCTATCACCCACGACGGAATAAGTCCTTCCTCTCCGGGCCTGCCCAGAAGAAGTCCCGCGACGATAACTCCTCCGAGTAAAAGCGGCATTATCTGCTTGGCGAAACCCCAGGAAGCGCTTACCCAGTTCTCCATCTCGTCTTTCCGGAACCACTTTATGAGCATAACTGCCAGCGCTGCCAGAAAGAAACCGGTTATTATCCATTTAGCGCCGTATAACGCGGCCCACAATCCCGTGCTTCCCTCTTCGGGCCTTGCCCAGTTGGCAAATACAAGAACAGCCACCATACTCGCCATGTACGAAGCTGTCTTCCAAAGAGGCCTTTCTTCTTCCTCCTGGCCGAATTGAAAATCACCTTCGGCATGATGGGCTCTTTCTTCCTTAAGGAATATGAGATGCATAAGAAATCCCACCATCACGCTGAAAAGTATTGCCCCGACAGCTCTCGCAAGTCCGAGCTGCCAGCCAAGTATACGAGCGGTCATTATGATCGCGAGTACATTTATCGCGGGGCCGGAATAAAGGAAAGCCGTTGCCGGCCCTAACCCGGCGCCCCTTTTATATATTCCGGAAAATAACGGCAGGACAGTACATGAGCAAACAGCGAGTATAGTTCCCGAAACTGAAGCGATACTATATGCCAGAAACTTATTTGCCTTCGCTCCGAAATATTTAATAACTGAGGTCTGACTGACAAATACAGATATCGCTCCCGCTATAAAGAAAGCGGGTACAAGACAAAGCAGCACATGTTCTCTGGCATACCATCTTACAAGAGCCAGTGACTCAAAAACGGGCCCGCGGAACGGCAAAAGTTCCACCGGGAGATAAAAACATCCCAGGAACACTGCAACCATTAGTAAAAATTTATTTCTTTCTCTCATTTTTTTCTCCAGCTATGCTGCAGCATCCTCCTTCGATGCGAATGGCCTTTATGTTAACAAGAGCATCGCCGATTTTCGCATGTGCCGCGTTTATGATCCTTGAGAATGTTGGTCTCGAAATACGCATTTTTTTCGCGGCGGTCTCCTGTTTTAGCCCCTCGACATCAGCTAGTCTCACGGCCTCAAATTCATCTATTGCGAGATACACCTTTTCTACTTCGCTCAAAGGCCTGCATTTCGGGCGGAAACACCTTTCGCCCGGCTCGCACTTTACCCGTCTCGTTTTTTGTGGCCTCAATTTATCCTCCGCCAGTTATGAACAAATGTTCATAACTATTATAGCAGATTTTTTGCCCGATGCAAGATATTTTCACCACGTTTTAGACCCTTTTCTTCCCTTTACCCCCTGGCCATAACTGACGGTGTCTGCCTATAACTTCTTATCTGTGTCCCTGTGATTTAAGGCACTTACAGCAAAAAAGCCGACTCCCTGATGGAAATCGGCTTTAGATCCTAAAAATTTTAATAAAAAAGTTGAAAGAATTTCACCGA
>CAZGOG010000050.1:0-3606 GCA_964527555.1 uncultured Planctomycetia bacterium
TTGATTCCCGAGGAGCAATACGAACTTGTGGGGCAAACTCCCAGCGTGGTGTTTACCTGCGGGGCCGTGGCGGAGGATAACGGCGAGGTTAAAATTTATTACGGCGGCGCTGATACGGTTCAGTGCGTGGCGACCACAAGTGTGGAACGGCTTATCGATGCATGTTATAATCGTTAAGAGTAATTTGCAAAAAGGAAAAAGGAGGGAACTGAATGCAGGAAGCTAAAGTTGTTAATAATGGGAAGAAACCTCTGCGGGATCGTCTTCCGATCCCCACAAAGTTGTTCTATGGTCTTGGCACGGCAGTTGATATGTGGGGTCTTTGGTTGTACCCGGCTGTTGCTTTTGCGGTTTTTAACATGTATTTGGGTATCGAGCCTTGGCTGGTGGGATTGGCGCTTACATTGATCCGGGTCTGGGATGCCATTGTTGATCCTATTGTGGGGTGGCTGTCCGATAACTTGCGTTCCAAATGGGGCCGCCGCCGTCCTTTTATTTTGATCGCTGGTATTTTAAGCGGACTGGGTCTGCCGATCTTGTTTTTGATATCGCCGTCCTGGGTGGGGATAAAATTCCTCGGCCTTTCCGTGGTGTTTTGGTACATGATATTTTCCACCATGTTTTATATCCCCATAATCAGCGCTTTTACCGTGCCTTACTACAGTTTGGGCGCGGAAATGACGCCTGATTACGAAGAGCGTACCTCCATCATGGCCTATCGCAGCATGTCCCAAAAGGTCTCAGAACTGGGCAATTTTTATGCTTTGCGGTTTACCAACCTGGCCTGGTTCCTTATTCCGGGAACAGGGCAAAAGAACACTCTCCTGGGAATACAGGTGTACACGGCAATATTGGGTGTTGTAATGGCTATTTTTGCCATAACCATTTTCTTTAAAACTAAAGAACGCTACTATGATAAAGTGGTGGTGAAGGTTAAAGAGAGAATTTCGATTCTTAGCGGTTTTGGTGAGACTCTTAGGAATAAGTCGTTCCGTCAGATGATCATTATGGGCGGAGCTTTTACTTTAGGAACGAGCATGGTGGGCTCGCTTGGTTACTATGCCACGGTTTTTTATGTATCCGGAGGCGACAAAATTATCGGAGATAACTGGCAGTTCTGGATGGGCGTGGCTTTTATGGTGGGCGGCCTTATAGGGGTCCCGCTGCATGCGTCTCTGGCGCATCATATCGGCAAACGCCACGCTGCAGTGATAGCCTGCTGTATAGGCATATGCGGTTATGGTGGTTCCTGGTTTTTATATACGCCGAAGATCATATGGTTGCAAACTATCGCATCAGGGTTAATGGGAATGTGCGCGGCTTCCCTGTGGATGCTGCATAGTTCCATCGGCGCAGACATTATTGACGACGATGAGCTCAATACGCATGAAAGAAGGGAAGGTTCTTTTACCGCCTGTGCTTCCTATATCCTTAAACTGGGGAATTCATTGGGGTATTATTTTTCCGGTCTTATTCTGACATGGGTGGGTTTCACCTGGAAACTTAAGGTGCAGGCGCCTGAGACCATACTCGGGATCCGCGCCAGTCTCGCTTCTTTGCCGGTTGTTGGCCTGGTTATCGCTATTATTTTCGTTTTACGCGTACCGCTGACAAAACAAAAGGTCCAGGAGATCCGCAGGAAACTCGAAGAGCGAAGAGGCATGGTATAAGTAGCCGGCGCTCAAAAGGTATCGCCGATATTTCGCCTATTAAAGCTAGCAGGGCACCCGTACGGGTGCCCTGCTAGTATGTGACGTGAACACTTTTTTATCCCATACTAGAGATTAAGATATATGGATGTTTTTGTGTTGCCAATCCAGCCAGAAGTGTAGAATGAACCGTGGCCGTGAAATAAATGAAATGTCCCCGTTATTTCGTCTAGTGGTCTCCATCGCCGCAGTCGCTTTCCCATTTATACTTTTAGGATTCGGCGTGTATGGGTCCTTTTCCTTTAGTTTTTCCGTTCCCTTTATCTGGCAAGTAGGCCTTCTGGGAAAAGGGGCAAACTCTATGGGGCTTAAAAGAAAATCTTTGCGGCGTTCCGTTGTTACAGGTATTTTGACGGGTCTTTTTCTTGCTTTTCTCGGCGGTTTTGCCCTAAAGATCCTGGGGATGACGGGTTATTCAATAGTCAGCCTCCAGGGGACAGGCAACTTGCCCGAACTCTTCGGATTGAAGATCTCTCTTGATGGGGAGATGGGGTACAGGCTTCTTACGGCAGGAGGGGGGCTGAAAGAGGTCCTCTTTTACCTGGGTTTTTCTCTCTTTCTGATCGGGCTGGGCGAGGAGATATTTTGGCGGGCCTTCATACAAAGGAAGATATCGAGAACTCTCCCGAAAACCCCTTCGGTATGGCTGACAGCGCTTCTTTATGGCATGATCCATTTCTACGTATTCTTTTTTGTCACACCTAAAGAGGGGGTCCTCTTCCTGGGGTTAATAACCCTGGCCGGTGCATTCTGGGGGTATTTGTATGAATATCTCGACAATATATGGGCTCCGGCTCTTTCTCACGGGATTGTCGCCTTCATAGTATGGAAATATTTCGTATTTTCGTAAATCGACCAGCTATTAGCTGACCGCAGTTCGGGGACTAGTTTGACTTCGATATAACCATATGATATTCTTTGGATGATTCTCGTTAATGTATATTATTGTATCGTTTTGCAGAGGAGGAATAAAAAATGATCATCAACATCTTATACTTCACATCAACAGGTAACACTCTCTGGCTTGCCGGGCAAGCAAAAAAAATAATAGAAGAGAAGGGGCATACCGTTAACCTCTTCGAAGCCGTTACAACGGGACCGGAATTCGCCGAAAACTGCGATATGATAGGCGTATTTTATCCCGTATGGGGCTCGAACCTGCCCGATCCCGTCAGAGAGAAACTGTGCCAGGTGAAAGAGGGAGGCGGCAGGAAGATCTTTCTGGTAGGCAACTGCGCCGTTTTTACGGGCGATACCGGTATGTACTGGAAGAGGATTCTTGAAAAGAAAGGATATGACGTATTTTATGTGGACCACCTTACGATGCCCATAAACATAAATATACCCGGATGGAATCTCTGGAAAGTCCCGGATAAAGACAAGCAGGACAAACTATTCGCCAAAGCAGAGTCCTGCCTGGAAAACTTGTGCTCCTCCGTTCTCGAAGGAAAAAGAAAAGTCGACGGGACAAGCCCCTTTTCCAGGTTTTTCGGCTGGTTCCAGCGTGTAGGCCTCAAGCCCTTTACGGATTATGCCAAGAAATTCTTCATGTGCGACAGCGAGAAATGCACACGGTGCGGACTCTGCTACCGCATGTGTCCGAGGAATAATATAACCATAGATAAAGATAAGGGCGCGGTCTTCGGGGCGGATTGCATCATCTGCATGAAGTGTTATAACCTTTGCCCGGTGAACGCGGTACTTGTCGACAAGGCGAGCAGCGACGACAAAAGATATCGCAGGTACAAAGGGCCGGGCCGGGGAATCAAACCGGTGGAGTACCGGTAGGAAGGCGGTTTGCTGGGGGCGAGGCTACCCCTTGAGGACCCGCGTTTTCAACATCAGGTGGTTCCCGGGGGCGTTGACCCTGAGCCTTAGTTTTTGGTCATTAGAGGAG
>CAZGOG010000051.1:0-3240 GCA_964527555.1 uncultured Planctomycetia bacterium
TATACCGTCAAAGATTAATTTTCAATGATTTTCTAGTGCATCATCCATGGAGCAACAACATAAAACCATATGAAATAAAGACCCGCCAGAATAAATATTATTCCTGTCACTTTTTTCGAATAATACTCCACCCTGCCGAAATTGTGGACCAGTTTTTCGACGGTCAAAACTCCTAAGGATATAAATACCGCAAAGACAAGAACGGGAAGTCCCGTGCCTAGACCATAAACAAGCGGCAGAAGCGCGCCACCAGTATTCTTCAATGAAAGAGGTATCAAGCTGCCGAAAAACAAAGCCGCTGATATCGGACAGAACGACAGGGCAAAAAGAAAACCAAGTGCAAAAGCTCCTTTAATTCCTGCTTCGGCAAGGGTATTCTGCCGTTCCGTTGATATCGAGAATGTGGAGATCTTCAGTTTCAGAACATCCAAAAGAAACAGCCCCACAGCGATCAGGACCGGACCCAATATCCTATTTATATACTTTTGCAGGAACTGGGCGACCGTCGGGACGTTCAAGAAGGAAGCTATAATAGCGGTTCCCAATATTGCGTATAAGACCATTCTCCCCAGAGTATAGAAAATACCCGCGATCAATACCGCTCTGGGGTGCTCTATCTTTTTCGCAAGATATGAAACCGCGGCTATATTCGTAGCTAAAGGACATGGACTTATTGAAGTAAGTATCCCCAGCCATAGGGCTGTGCCGAATCCTAACAATAAGCCTCTCATCCCAGCTCCTCGAGGTATTTGCCGACTTCGTTTTTTATGTAATCAAGGAAAAGCTCTCTGTTCCCTAAATAATTCCACACACCCTGGAGGTTCTCATATTTTACTTCTTTCCCATCTTTTACCAAAGAAACTATTACAGATTTCGTATATAGCTGGTAATCTTTAACAAAATGTTGATTCTTTTTTCTGTCAACATTGACCACTTTATATACTAATTTCCCCGACTCCATCTCTTTTCCGAAATATTCATCGACTGCTTCTTTGGTATACATCTCTATCCTGTGGCAGTTAACACAACGGACATCTCCGTGAAAATAATATACCTCCACATGGTCTTTCTCCGCATCACTCTGATCAGCGGCACAAATACCTGCCGTCATTATCAGCGCCGCGACCAGAAGAATCGCTCTTTTTAACATGTTATCCTCCACCGTTACGATATGAGCTTCTTTATCTCATCCGGGCCGGGCACCCTCCCGGAGGTCTTCACTTCCCCGTCCACGACCAAAGCCGGCGTCATCATAACAGCATAACCGGTTATCTTCGCCATATCCTCGACTTTGATTATTTCTGCATCTATCCCCGTCTCCTTGACCGCTGTCTGAACACTTTCATAAAGTTTTTTACATTTCGGACATCCCATCCCGAGTATCTCTATTTTCATGGTTTACCCCTTTTTTCGCTATCTTGATATATACCCGAACAACATCCCGCTCATAGTCGCCATAATCACTACCAGACTCACATATACAAGCGTTTTCTTCGTACCTATAACACCTCTTATTACAAGCATATTCGGCAGACTTAACGCCGGACCAGCCAGAAGCAACGCCAATGCCGGCCCCTTGCCCATGCCAGATCCTATGAGCCCCTGCAGTATCGGAACTTCCGTAAGTGTGGCAAAATACATGAACGCTCCTACTATGGACGCGAAGAAATTAGACCACACAGAATTGCCTCCTACCGCCTTCTCTATCACCCATGACGGTATAAGCCCTTCCTCTCCGGGTCTACCGAGAAGAAGACCAGCCACAATCACCCCTCCGAGCAAAAGAGGCATTATCTGTTTGGCAAAACCCCAGGACGAAGCAACCCACCCATCTATCTCATCTTTCGTGAACCATCTTACGAGCATCACAATAAGCACTATTAAAAAGACTGCCGTTATTATCCACTTAGAATGGAAAAGCACGGCCCACAATCCCGTGTTTCCCTTGCCGGGATTTGCCCAGTTCGCAAACACGAGAATGCCGACCATGCTGGCCATGTATGAAACTGTCTTCCACAAAGGCCTTCCTTCTGCTTCTTTGCCAAAATTGAGATCCCCTTCGGCATGACGGGCCCTTTCTTCCTTGAGGAATATGAGATGCATAAGAAACCCCACCAACACGCTGAACAGTATCGCCCCGACAGCCCTCGCGAGTCCGAGCTGCCAGCCAAGTATACGTGCGGTCATTATAATAGCTAAGACATTGATAGCCGGACCCGAATAAAGAAAAGCCGTAGCCGGCCCTAACCCGGCGCCCCTTTTATATATCCCGGAAAATAACGGCAGGACCGTACATGAACAAACAGCGAGTATAGTCCCTGAAACTGAAGCGACACTATATGCCAGAAACTTATTTGCCTTTGCTCCGAAATATTTAATAACTGAGGCCTGACTGACAAATACGGATATCGCCCCCGCTATAAAAAAAGCGGGCACAAGACAAAGCAGCACATGTTCTCTTGCGTACCATCTTACAAGAGCCAGGGACTCAAAAACAGGGTTGCGGAACGTCAAAAGTTCCACCGGGAGATAGAAACATCCCAGGAATACGGCAACCATCAGCAAAAATTTATTTCTTTCTTTCATTTTCTATTTTCTCCTCGTATGCTGCAGCATCCTCCTTCTATGCGAATGGCCTTTATGTTAACCAGAGCATCGCCTATCTTGGCATGGGCCGAATTAATGATCCTTGAGAAGGTTGGCCTCGAAATACACATCTTTTTCGCGGCAGTCTCCTGTTTAAGCCCTTCGACATCGGCAAGTCTCACGGCCTCAAATTCATCCATTGCGAGATACACCTTTTCTACTTCGCTCAAAGGCCTGCATTTAGGCCGAAAACATCTTTCGCCAGGCGCACACATTACCTGTCTTGTCTTTTGCGGTCTCAATTTGCCCTCCACTAGTTATGAACATATGCTCATAACTATTTTACTCTCCCCCATTGCATATGTCAAGTTTAACCGGGGGCGGAGAATTGACCCCTCTTACCGTTTTCCTCGGATACCCTTATGGTTTGAGTATTTGGGGGAATTTATTGGACAGTTCCTGTACAATCTAAGAAACTAATCCTTCCGATCGGAAGCAACCAGACACAAATAGAACTAATTTTTGACTGTTTTTTGGATGTTTTTGAGGATTTTTGATGCTTTGAACCGCTTATTTTATAGGTAAACCCTAAAGATAGAATGGCGGAGAGGGAGGCCGTTCAGGGCTATGATCCTCCTTTTCGTCGGACCATTA
>CAZGOG010000052.1:0-2384 GCA_964527555.1 uncultured Planctomycetia bacterium
GCAAATCTCGAGTGCCGTGTAGTAGATAACATTTTAGTAAATAAATACAATCTTTTTATCTTAAAGGTAGTTAAGGCGTGGCATGATCCCAGGCGCAAGGAGCGGAGGGTAATCCATCATGATACTAATAGCGACGTAATCTTTGCCATAAGCGGCCGGACCTTAAACCTTAAGAAAAGAATGGTAAAATGGCTAAACACACCGTAAATAGAGCTTAAGCCCCCGTCTTAAGCTCATATACCCCTAATCCTTCATAAATGCTTAATCTATCCCATACAAGTGATTAAGGGGCAAAAGGTCTTAATCTCATAATAAACGTAAACAACGAAAGAAAATAGGAGTGAAGCTTCATGGGCTAACGCCCATGGCATCCATAGTTTCAGTCTTTCCGTCAAGCGGAAAGACTGCACCGAAGGCCATTCATCCACGCCCTTACGGGCGTGGCCTTCTGGTACATGGGTAAAAGTAAGTAACGCAAGAGAAGTAAGTAATGCCAGTGAAGTTATAGGTGTTTTTCTTCTTCTGGCTTTGTTTGTTTTAGGTTGATTGTAGTAGCTCGCCGGAACATGTAGCGGTTTGCTCAAGGAGCAAGTCTAAGAGAAGCCTACCCCTCGAACACCCGCGTTTTCGCCATTAGGTGGGACCGAGAGGGGAGTACTGGGTTTTTTAAGGGGTGTGTTTAGGGCGGGGGAAGTGGGATTTCTTGCATAGATTTAGTTTGTCAGGTAAGGTTTATAGTGTTTTAGGTTTTTATGGCGGGCAAAAAAATAAGGAGTTAAGATTTTATGGGGAAAGAAGAGAAAACACATGTCTCTTTTGACGGGCTGGAAATCGCACCTAAGATATTAGAAGTCTTGGACCGGATGAAGTTTACTACTCCGACCCCGATACAGTATAAAGCCATTCCCGTAGCGATAAACGGTACCGATATTGTGGGAGTGGCCCAGACTGGCACGGGAAAAACACTGGCTTTTACTATACCTATTGTCCAGCGTCTTTCCCGGGGTGCCGGGAAATGTCTGGTCCTAGTCCCTACAAGGGAATTAGCTCTGCAGGTAAATGAGACTTTCCAGAAGATCGCACCCGGGTTTGGAATAAATTCAGTGGTTATTATCGGCGGGGTTCCTATGCAGTCCCAGCTGAAGGTTTTAAAAAAGAAACCGCGTGTCATTATTGCCACACCCGGACGGCTTGTCGACCACCTTAAGCAGAAGACGGTGTGTTTGAACGAAGTGGAAATACTTGTCTTGGATGAAGCTGACAGGATGCTGGATATGGGATTCAAACCGGATATAGAACGTATCCTTAAGTTTGTTCCCAGAAAGAGGCAGACCATGCTTTTCTCAGCCACTATACCCGGGGATGTTGTTGAAATAGGTGCCGCACATATGAAGCTGCCCGTACATGTCGAGGTTGCGCCGTCTGGAACTGTCGCGGAACGTATTATTCAAGAGCTCTTTATAGTAAAAAAAGAAGCCAAGAAGAAACTTCTGTCTAAGCTGCTGGACCAGTATCGCGGTTCGATTCTAATTTTTTCCCGGACAAAAAGGGGTGCAGCCAAGATAAGGCGCATGATCAAGGAAATGGGGCATAACGCGGCAGAGATACATTCGGATCGTACTCTCAAACAGCGCAGGGAAGCTCTGGAGGGTTTCAAAAATGGAAAGTATAGGATACTTGTCGCGACCGATATAGCGGCTAGGGGAATAGATATTGTCGGGATAGAAACAGTTATTAACTATGATCTTCCGGATGATACAGAAAATTACGTTCACCGGATAGGTCGAACGGCTCGGGCCGGACATGAAGGGCGCGCCATTTCGTTCGCTACTCCGGAGCAGAAAAAAGACATACGCAGTATCGAGGAGTTAATAAAGGCGGCCTTGTCCGTTTCGGAGCATCCGGATCTACCGCGGGAAGAGTTTGTGACCCGTACATTATTTTCGAGCATGAGCCAGGGGTCGTCAAAGAGGAGACACAAACGCAGATTTCACCGCAAACGTCGGTAATAACAGGTATTTGCGAAAATTTATCAGCACCTTATTTGTATTGTGAAACTCAAGGTTCTGTAGTATAATAGCATTTAATGAAAACCGAGAGATTTCTTTTCTTTTTTGAATCTTGCAGATGACGCCTCATTGGCCACTCTGATAACATTTCTAAATTACACCTTTCTTATTTGATTAGTCATCACTCAAAAAAGCCTAATCTAGTAGTACGAGAATACTATTGGAAGAAAATTATATCCGAATTTTGGATGAAAAGTGCAATAAAATGACAACGGTGGCATGTCGTACATCGCACATAACTGAAAGAGATCAAAAAATAAGGAGGAGAAATGCAGGAGAGTAAACTATTTGTCGGGAATCTAACTTACTCTACAG